>NZ_JBMMUG010000001.1:0-1039239 GCF_049257255.1 Pseudoalteromonas aquimarina | reverse complement strand
TTCAGTGAGTTTATATTGTAGGTATTCGTATATGTCTGCTTCTCTATCGCAAACCGATATAACATCTGACATTTTTGTCTGTAGCCGCTGTGCCATCGCGCGTGATGCTGACTCCCATTTATAACCCTCTTTTTCTTCATACGGGATTTGGGCATGTCGTTCCCTTTTCCCTATGGTACTGATATCTCGACTCCAGCGTGATTGTTCAATGAGGCCGACAACCTGATTATCTTGTGGTGCAAAAAGTAAGACACTGTGCGCCAACATACCTCGTTGCTTTTTACCTTGCCCAACATGGCCCAATTTATGATGAATGGAAGGATGCTTATAAATCAGCGTAGTAGTGTCTTCGAGTGCAAGCAGTAAATTGTGTGAGTATGCTTGCTCTGCGGTGACTTGAAATCCAGACTCGGCTATTGCGTTGGCATCAACATGGTCATTACGGATAAACCGGTAAGCACCTTCCATGTCGGCGGGAGATTGGGCGATATTCACGAGTGGCTTTCCTGGTTCCTTGGCAATAGATGAGGCTAACTTTACTAGACGAGCTGTTCTTCGAGGGTCACCGAGGTTACTTTTTCCAAACTGCTGTTCAGCCCACTGTTGATGATTGTTTAGCATCGCTATCTCCAAAATAGGTTTGAAGATCTGATCGCGGAACAAAGGTTTAGTTCAAAAAAATCCCCGCTAATTTCTTAGCAGGGATTTGTGTATAAGAGACAGCTTAATAGCGCCTTTTTTATATTTTGAATAGGAATTAACCCGTTTTTACATCAACTTTCAGTTTAAGTCTTTGCCCAGGCTGAATGTATTGGTTTTTAGCAATACCATTCCATTTCATTATGTCCGATACTGAAACTTTATACTGGCCAGCAATACGCGCAAGCGAATCACCTTTTCGCACTTTATAAGTAATTGTGCGCTCAGTTACATTACCCGCGATGGTCGAACTGGTAGGTTGAAAAACAGTTAATTTTTGGCCAAGGCTTAAAGTCGCATTTTTACTAAGCTTATTCCATTTCATCAAGTCTTTGGTGCTGACTTTATACTTGCGGCTTATTTTCCAAAGGCTGTCACCGCTTACCACAGTATGGGTAGTTTTACGATTTGCAGTATTGTTTGCTGCAACTCGCATTGGGCCGCTTAATAAATTGTTATCTATTTCACCATTACTCAGTGGCACAAATAATTGTTGGCCAATACGAATGGTGTTATTCGGCAATTTATTAATTGTTTTGATGCTATCGCTACTGGTATCAAACTGTTTTGCGATTTTTGACAGGCTATCACCAGATTTAACTGTGTACTGCTGCCAACGAATGCGATCTTTAGCATCCATTTTGGCAAGCTTAGCTTTAAAAGCATAGGCTTTATCAACAGGTACTAATAATTTATGAGGTCCCGTTGGGTCGGTAGCCCAGCGATTAAACGCAGGGTTTAATTTATATAGTTCAGTAACTGGAATATCAGCCATTTCAGCGGCTTTGGCTAAGTCAATCTGCCCGCCAGTATTAACCAATTCAACGGCAGGTTTGTTAGCAATTTTATTCCAGGTGATTTTAAATTCTTCAGAGCGAGCGAGTAGGTCTGAAAGAGCCAAAAGTTTTGGTACATATTGTGTGGTTTCTTGTGGTAAATCAAGCGACCAGAAATCTGTTGGCAATTGCTTTTTTCGGTTTTTCTGAATGGCGCGTAATACGCGTCCTTCACCTGAATTATATGCAGCGATAGCATTTAACCAATCACTGTCTAACGTTTTGTGCAGGTAAGTTAAATATTCAAGCGCAGCACGTGTTGATTCTGTGATGTCACGACGACCGTCATACCACCAGTTTTGCTTTAAACCAAAACGCTCACCGGTTGCTGGCATAAATTGCCAAATGCCTGATGCGCTGCGATGTGAATAACCAAATGGGTCGAAAGCACTTTCAACGATAGGTAAAAGGGCAATTTCAATAGGAATTTGACGCTTTTCAACTTCCTCAACGATATAGTAAAGGTAAGGCTCGCCTCGTTTGGCAATACGATCAATATACTTCTGGTGCTTCGCGTAATAATTGCGCTCAGCTACAACCGCGCGATTTTGTGGCACAGGAATAGAAAGTTGGTAGCGAATTCGCTCCCACACATCATCAAATTCAGGGATTTGTTCAATGACTTCTTGCTCTTCTTCAGCAAGTGCGAGTACGGTTAATGCATCATATACATCTTGAGAGCTTGCAACTTTGTAGTTTGGCTCTATTGTATTTTCTGATTGAGATTGATTTGTCGTTTGACAACCCACAAGCCACACACTGGCGCTTAGGGCAATTAATTGCTTATAAGTCATTAATACAAATTACCGAGTTAAAACGGAACGCAGAATAATACCGATCTTGGCTAAAAATTGCCAATTTCATTTGTTTTTATCATTAATTAATAAATAGATTTAATAATTATCTTTTAGTTCCCTTAATGCCGCAAAAATACTCACGTCATCGGTATTGTTTATTGTTGTTTTTGTCATAATGCTGTTTTTTACGTCATCAATGTGTGAGCGCAAAAACGGGTTTATTGCTTTTTGTTCCGCAATTGTTGTGGGTAATGAAATGTTGTTATGTTTGGACAGTTCATCGCGGTAACTAACTAAATCTTGATTGTTTGGTTCGATAAAAACAGCAAAGTTTAAGTTGGCGCGTGTATATTCATGGGTGCAATATACCTTTGTTGTATTCGGTAGCGCTTTGATGCGCAAAAGCGATGTCAGCATTTGCGCAGGGGTTCCTTCAAATAAACGACCGCAACCTCCATTAAATAGAGTGTCGCCACAAAATAGCATTTCTTCATTGTAATAAGCGATATGGTCAAGGGTATGACCTGGCACCGTCATAACATTTAATGAGATGCCTAACTCATCTAAGCTTATTACTTGTTTATCATCCAGTTTATGAGTTATGCCTTTAAATGGACTGTTGTTTGGTCCATAAACCGTCAGCTTAGGAAACTGGGCAACTAGTTGCTCAACGCCATTGGTATGATCCCAATGATGGTGTGTAATTAGAATACCTTGTAGACATAATTGGTGCTCTTGGCAATATGTCAAAACAGGTGCAGCATCACCTGGGTCAACCACGTAAACATTCTTGTTATTTATTAAGGCCCAAATGTAGTTGTCATTAAATGCGGGAATGGGAATTACTTGTACCATGTTAACGTGCTCTGTTATGTTTACTATGTGCTATGTACTTCATTATAACGAGGCAAATACTTGAAACCAGCGCTAAGTTTACAAAATCCAATTCAGCCACATTCATGGTATGACTTTCCCCATGGTGAATATTTGAAAGAAGAAATAGAGCAAATCTTCACACCGTGGCTTAATCGTATTTTTGGTTACCATTTATTAAAAATTGGCGAACTTAGCGCAGAGCTTGATACCTCAGCTTGTGTTATCAAACACCAAGTTAATGTCGCAAATTCGAGTAAAGCGGGTGTAAGAGCGCATATCGACGAACTGCCTTTTTCGGAGCAGACCGTTGATGGTTGTATTTTAAGTCATGGTCTTGAGTATGTGACAGACCCACATCATTGTCTTCGCGAAGTACACCGAGTGCTTATGCCGGGTGGCTATTTAGTTTTAAGTGGTTTTAATCCGCTGAGCTTTTGCGGACTTGCTAGGATATTACCCTTTGCCAAACAAAAACTGCCTTGGAGTGGGCGCTTTTTTACCCCAGCACGGGTAAAGGATTGGCTGCATTTATTAGGTTTTGAAGTGGTGTTTGAAGAGCGGGCGATTTACTCATCGCTTGCTCGCGGTAAGAGGCTATCTCGTTTTGCTGCTTGGCAATCATTTTGTCAGCATTATTTAAAACCAATAGGCAGTGTGTATGTGATTGTGGCAAGAAAACGTGTTGCACCATTAACGCCAATAAAGCCAAAATGGCATGCTAGGCCTCAGTTTAACCCAGCGGTAAGGGGTGTAGGGCTAAGAAGCACCCCGAGAAGCGCTTCTTATGGTTCAAAACGAGAATCTAAATAAAATTAAGCGGGATCTTTAAATAACGTGTGCCATTGGCTTCGGCTTCAGGGAAATGCCCTGCATTGATATTTACTTGAATAGAAGGGTGAATTAATTTTGGTACAGCCAGCCCTGCATCACGTGATTCTCTTGTTTTTACATAATCGTGTTGGCTTACACCATTTTTCAAATGCACATTATATTGTTTTTGTGCTTCTACACTTGTAACCACACTTACTTCTCGGCCGTTTGGTTGGTAGTCGTGACACATATATAAATGTGTGTCGTTGCCAAGTTCAAAAATACGTTGAATAGAATGATATAACTGACTTGCGTCACCACCTGGGAAGTCGCAGCGGGCAGTGCCGCTATCAGGCATAAATAAGGTGTCTCCAACAAATGCATTGCGGTCCACAATATAAGTGACGCTGTCTGGTGTATGCCCCGGTGTAAACATCACAGTTACTGCTTCTTCACCTAGGTAAAATACTTCACCATCTTCGAACAGGTGACAAAATTGGCTGCCATCGGTTGGTGTAGTGAGGTTAAATACTTCAGTAAAGTGCTGTTGAACCTGCGTGATGTATTTTCCTGTTGCGACTTTGGCACCCAGTTTTTGTTTTAAATATTGTGCCGCTGAAAGATGATCTGCATGGGCGTGGGTTTCTAATATCCAATCTACATCGAGATGGTGACTATCAATATAGTGAATAAGTGAGTCGGCAAATTGATAACCGATATCACCAGAAGACAAGTCGAAATCAAGTGCAGCATCGATAACCATGGCTTTTAAGCTGCGATTATCGAATACCACATAACTGATAGTTGACGATTGTTTGTGAAAGAAGCTTTCAATAGTTACGTTCATACGTGTGCAAACTTGATATATCAAATATGGCATAAGATATATCATAGAGTAATAAAGAGGTCTAGCTTTGCGCTTCGAATCCGCTATCTTCTAGTAAGTGACTACTTTCTGCTGCTTCTCGTGCTAAATCATCCACGCGTTCGTTTTCTGTATGTCCGGCATGACCTTTAACCCAACGCCATTCGACCTGGTGTTTAGCATTGGCAACATCAAGGCGTTGCCACAAATCTTTATTTTTTACATCTTGCTTGCTAGCCGTTTTCCAACCACGTTTTTTCCAATTCGCGAGCCACGACTCAATACCTTGTTTAACATATTGGCTATCGGTAGTAAGGATCACTTGGCAAGGCTCTTTTAAAGATTCTAAGCCAACAATTGCGGCAAGCAGTTCCATTCGGTTATTGGTGGTGAGTTTATACCCTTGGCTGAGCTCTTTTTCATGACCTTTATAACGAAGTAAAGTGCCATAACCGCCAGGACCTGGGTTACCAAGACACGAACCATCGGTAAAAATCTCTACGTTTTTTTGCACAGTTTGCCTTTTATTTATGTAGAATGAAGTTATTAACATAACAAAATTTATGATTTGACGATATGGCTCACAGGCAAATAGTACTGGATACTGAAACAACAGGTATCGATCCTAAACAAGGGCACCGCATTATTGAAATCGGTTGTGTTGAATTAGTGAACCGCCGACTAACCGGTAATAACTTTCACGTGTATATCGATCCTGAACGCGATATTGAAGATGAAGCAATTTTTGTTCACGGTATTACCTCTGACTTTCTTGCTGGTAAACCTAAGTTCCGTGATGTTGCAGCTGAGTTTTTAGAATACATTAAAGGTGCTGAACTCGTTATTCATAACGCAGCGTTCGACGTCGGCTTTATGGATCATGAATTTGCACTGCTAAGACAAAACTACCCGAAAACCCATGATGTTTGCCAAGTGCTCGATACACTTGCGATGGCGCGTGATTTGCACCCTGGGCAAAAGAATAACCTCGATGCACTTTGTCGTCGCTATGATATTGATAACTCCAAACGAACATTACACGGCGCTTTACTCGATTCCGAGATCTTAGCTGATGTCTATTTAGGCATGACAGGTGGCCAAGTAAGTTTAAATTTGGCTAATCAAGAAGGGCAAAGTGGCGATAATACCAAAGGTATTCGCAGGCTTTCACCGGATAGGCCTCGACTAAATGTGGTTTTTGCCGATAACGAAGAACAAGCGGCGCATATTGAACGCTTGAATTTAGTTAATGAAAAGGGCGGCCACTGCCTTTGGCTCACTGAGGAAGCATAATGAAAAAATGGTTGTTAGGGTGTTTTAGTTTATTTTTGATATCGCATTGTTTTGCTAACCAGACCGAATTAGAGGTTATTCAACGAAACAGCAATCAAAATGAACTTAAAATTTTCGACAACCGTTTTCGTATCGATTATCAAGTTGATGAAATAACGTTACTCTTTTTTCGTGAAAAAGGCACTCCTGCAGTAATTCTTGTGCGGCCAGATGGCAGTAAAATTTATGCCACTGAATCTCTGCGCGATACCAGTATTGAATGGTTTGATGATGAAACCTACGATATTGTCAAAATGAAAAACCCAATGCCAGGACCCTGGCAAGCCATTGGCAAAATTCTGCCTGAAAGCAAATTAATGATTTTAAGTGACATTGAATTGCATGTTGATGCGCTACCACCACTATTATTTAAAGGCGAAACGATTAAAGTAACAGGCCGATTAACTAATGGCGGCAAGCCAATAGAAGAGGGGTTGTTTCGCGATTTAGTAACACTAAATGTGGATTTTGTAAGTACCAATAATAAAGAGTACTTTAACTTTGGCGCAAAGCCTGTTCCTATTGCCGAATTAATGGATGATGGCAAAGGCTATGATGAAAGACCCGGTGATGGCGTATTTACTGGTGAGTTTGAACTTAACTTTGCTTCAGGTGAGTGGCAACCGGAATATGAAGTTCGCACACCAATTTTAAGACGTAGCTTAGTTAAAGACCCAATCATAGTAGAACAATCTCCTATTAGCTTTGAATTTACGAAAGCTTCGGAAGGGGAAGAGCACCATCACTTAGCAATTAATGTTAATACTGAAAAAGTGCAGGCTGACTCGCTTATTTACCAAGGCACGATTTTTTACCCAAATGGTGAAACGCAGGTATTTAATTTAGAAGCACAAGACAAAGCGGTACGAGAATTAAAACTCGTTAATTATGACTGGGGTGTTTATGAGGTCGAACTTACCTTATTTGGTAGCAATATAAATGGACGCGAATTTGTCGCTAAAGTTGATAAGCAAGAATTTGAAATAGACAAACCAATTGAGAAAGTGCCGGAGCAAGATAAACCAATTGTACCGGAAATGAACCTTGAGCCTGAGTTACCGCCTGAACCTGAGTTAGATGTTGAACAAATTATTCTTTGGGCTGTGGTAGGTAATGTACTAATTATGCTCATTGGCTTTATTGTTATCCGTGTCTTTATCCAGAAAAAACCGTTATTAGGTGGTTTGGCGTTAAAGTTTAAGAAAAACAAAAAAGACGAGAAAGAACAAAAAGTAGCGAGTTCTGAGCAGAAATCAGACAGTTCAGATGAAATTTTGAACCTTTCGCTGCCAGATGAGTAAAAAAGCGAGAAAAAAACAAAAAAACTATTGACTCTTATAGGGGTGATTCGTATTATTCACGCCGCTGTCAAGGAGCACTGAGAGTCAAGTCAGAAGTGAGTTCTAGCAGGTTTGAAATGATGCGGAGTGGTAGTTCAGTTGGTTAGAATACCGGCCTGTCACGCCGGGGGTCGCGGGTTCGAGTCCCGTCCACTCCGCCAATTATTTCAAATGTTACTCTTTAGGAGTGGTAGTTCAGTTGGTTAGAATACCGGCCTGTCACGCCGGGGGTCGCGGGTTCGAGTCCCGTCCACTCCGCCATTAATTTAAAGAGTAGCCATTATTCCTTCGCGGAGTGGTAGTTCAGTTGGTTAGAATACCGGCCTGTCACGCCGGGGGTCGCGGGTTCGAGTCCCGTCCACTCCGCCATTAGGAATAAAACAATTTAAAATGATATTCGCTGCGGAGTGGTAGTTCAGTTGGTTAGAATACCGGCCTGTCACGCCGGGGGTCGCGGGTTCGAGTCCCGTCCACTCCGCCATCTTATGTCATTTAAAAATTTGCTCAGCGGAGTGGTAGTTCAGTTGGTTAGAATACCGGCCTGTCACGCCGGGGGTCGCGGGTTCGAGTCCCGTCCACTCCGCCATTAGCAAATTTCTCCCCGATGCGGAGTGGTAGTTCAGTTGGTTAGAATACCGGCCTGTCACGCCGGGGGTCGCGGGTTCGAGTCCCGTCCACTCCGCCATTTTATTTATCCCCTTATTCAATTGTTAACGATAAGCTTTTAGCTTTCAGTCTCATTTTTTACTAAATCAGCAATCTAAAACTTTATTTCAACATCAATATCATTTGTAATCTCACTCTGTTAGTCCTTTTTTCACGCTTATTATCGCTTTTATTTTTTAGCCTTCTGATCAAAACCGTGTGTGATGTAAATTAAATAACTCACTAACTCGTAGCGCACTAGTTTTTGTGATTAATTAATCCGATATTCAGTTTCCCAGGTTTAGGCTATGGCAAATTTTTTTGGGAAAGAGAGTAATGAAAAAAGTTGTGATATTGATGCTTACTGTTGTTGGGATGTTGGTTGCAATGTGGCCTGTAGGATTCGCGGTCGGTTACCAAGTCAAAGAGCGTGAGTTATGTCAAAAGGTGAGAGGTAATAAAGTGCTTTTCAAATTTACTGCTGGTGGCATTATGCGGGGCGAAACTGCTGAAGGCACTCTACGATCAAGTTTATATGTTGATGGTTTGAAAAAGGGCATGCTGTTTAGCTTGAAGCAGTGTTTTGATAATACGCAAAACTAAAACTCTCAATATCAGTCAACAATTGTTGGCTTTTAACACCCAGCGGTAACAACACCTGTATTTGGGGTTGTGCCATCTTCTTGATTGTAATAATAAGCGTAGCATTGATCTGAGAGACGCAATCCATTTGGCCAAATTAAAATAAGTCCTGCAGAACCATTTGTGGTTAGTGGGAAACCGGGCGCAGTGCGTTGCCTGCCAACGCCACATAGATCATTTAAAGTGCAAACTGCAGTTGCTGACGTAAAGGGGATTTCTTTACCAATATTTAAAATATAACGCCATGCGCCATTCCAATAACCTTCAACGTAGCCGTTATACACCAGCACATTAATACCAAGCTCATCCAGTTCAACGTTGCCATTTTTAACGTTTTGTACCAATGCTTTGGCTTTTATCTGCTCTGCTGTTGTTTTCATGGCAGCAGCTGTTGCCTCTAGTACACTAATACGTGACGCTTGCTGTAGATTTAAGAATCGAGGAGCCGCGACAACGGCGAGTAACCCTAGAATAACAATCACAATGATCAACTCAATAAGTGTAAAGCCATGGTTTTTCATTGGTTTATTGCCTCTGATGACTGCGATATTTTTTGTAGTTTATAGTATAGCCAATCATAAGTCTTTGACTATGGGTGTATAAATAAGCAAAATTACTCATCAAAACGCATTCAAGATGGAAGGGAAGGTCGTTTGTTTCAAATCCGCAGTTTAACCAAACTTTATTTTGATAAAGTTGTGTTTTCAGATTATACCTGCCAATTAACTTCTCAACGTGTCTTAATCACCGGACCAAATGGTCTTGGTAAATCAACGCTATTAGCCATGCTTGCAGGGTTGGAATCATTTCAACAAGGTGAGATTTTACTGCAAGACCAAAGCGCCAATGCTCGGTTTTTACAAACGAATGTCGCTTTAGCGAGTGATAAAATTATCTTTCCAGAGTTTCTAACAGCTAAACAAGTATTAGATCTAACTCTTATGCATCAAGATTGTGACAATCTTGAAAACCTAGTAAAGCGATTTGCCTTTAATGACTTTTTACATACTAAAGTGATTAATCTTTCGAGTGGAAATCTTAAAAAGCTTCAACTGATAAATGCGTTTATGCGCAAAGCCTCAGTGTTGTTATTGGATGAGCCCACTGCGGCACTTGAGCATAAAAGTGTGCCTGTGCTGCTTGCATGTATTGATGAGTTTAAAGGCCAAGTCATTTTAACCAGCCATGAGCCAGAACCATTTCTACAATCTGGATTTGAAATACAGGCGTTGATAAGTGCGTAAGTTTTCATTTTTCGAATACCGCATATCGGCTTATCATCATTATATTGCTGAACAATTAGGTCAATTAAAGCAATTAGGCGTTATTTTAGCGCTGTTTATGTATACCGCTTTTCCTGCGCTTATTCTGTTAATTTACCTTGCGCTTGGCAAAGTTATGACGCAGGACCCTTCGTTAAGTATTTTATTATCGGTTGCATTAATCGTTATGCAAAGTGAGCTCAGTGTTGCATTGAGTAAAGGTGCGCTTGATATAAAACACCGCCTTTTTCAACGCTCATTCGCCAGTAAAGCAATGCGCGTACTATGTGATTACGTTTTGGCTTTAGCAGGTAATTTAGTATTTTTACTGAGTGTGCCTTTGTTGCTGTCGTTAGATTTGAGCAAATGGCAACAAGCTCTTCATTTTGTAGTGTTTAGTATTTGTGTGCTCGGCAGTGGCTTTGTTGCCACCTTCAAACCTGCACGAATAAAGCTCTATATAATCTCGGTAATTCTACTGCCAGTGCTATTTGATTTGAGCTTACAGACGTTACTAAGCAGTTATATTGCACTGTTAGTTGGCGTTGCATTTTGGCCAAATAGCCTTTTTTTCAAACGGTTGGTGGGATTTAATTTTGGCTTTTGGGTCAGTTATCATTGCCATGCTTTCGCTGAAATTTGGTGGCGTGTATTAATATTACTTGCCTTATGGGTATGTGCAAATGTACTAAATTTACAACGGCCAGATTTGGGATTTTTTGTTCATTGTTTTATATCGCCGTTTATTGTTTATATTGCTTCAAGTCAGCAACTTAATCAGAACGAATGCGTGTTGCAGTATAAATTGTGGTTAAACAGTTTACGCAATGCGAATACGTTAGTTTATGGTCAATATGTTGTGCCTATGAGCTTGGCAGTGATTGGTTTAATGAGTTTGCAATTAATTGTAGTAAGTATGCAAAGTTTAATTATTTTTGCCGTCGCTGGTGTGTTAACAATTGCGGTTGCTAAGTATAAACCAACCCATTATGCCCTTGGTTGGTTTGTCATTAATGGCTTAATGGTAACGATTAACTATTGGGTGTATTAAGAACTTTCGTCACACAAGTAAACATTTTGAAGTGGAAGCTAAATTCAATCACCAGTTAATTTCGCAAGGATCTAAGTGTGGTTGATTACTAAGCGCTATTGCTTGGTCGATAATATAGGTATTTGCTTCGACTTCACTGCTATTTTTTAAATGTTCAAAATAGGCAAGAGCTTGTTGTTTATTTCGTAACACTAGTTGTGAAGCTTTGGCTCCTCGCAGAAGCTGCAAATTAAACTCTTGCGATTTTTCTTTTAAAAAACTAAGTGCATTTTCATCACCTAATTTTTCATAGATATTTCTTTGCAAACCGATGCCAATTGCAGCAGAAATAAGTGTACTTTGGCTTTGCTCTAATTGTTTACCTAGATTAATACACGCATCAATTAATTTAATGTTGTTTGACTGTGCATCCTGACAAATTTTATTAATCACTTGAAAACTAGGAAGGGGGAATGCTGAAGATATAGATATAGCTAGCATAGGAGAGTAATCAGTATTAATTCCTAATTGATTAAGGGTCTCTTCAACTAGGGTATAGCTTTCTGACCAATATTCTGTGTAAGTTGGTGCATTAGCTGCATTTATGAGTGCATTAATTGTGTCTTCAGGTGAAGTTTCATTGTGAATTAGATTCGCGTATGCAAGCCAGCTCGCACCATTATGTCTGTCAGTATAAAGTGCGTTCGTAATAAGTTTTTCATCACATTTTTGTTTTTTGCACGCAACTAACACGTGATAAGCAATCAGTTTGTTATCGGGAAAATCTTGAAAGAGGGAAAGTAACGAGCTGATTAAATCTGAATTCATAGCTAAAGAATAGAGCGCTTCAGTGGTTTTACTTTCTAATGTGACAGCATTATCTTTAAGAAACTTGCTGAAATAATTTTCATCGAAGATATTAACCTCTGACTTGTGCTTTGTTGCAAAATAACTATAGATATCAAAGTTAGGCTCTTTGTCACATGTGGCTATCTTATGATCTTTTGTATGAGATTCTGTTTTAGCTTCAGTGTGGGAACTTATTAATTCTTTGTTTGGGAGTTGCGAAGCATTCTGAACATTATTTTGAAGCAATATATTTTCAGTGTTTGTTTTACTTTTCGACACTATCTGTATTGAAGGTTCGGGTCGCGCTAGGTTAGCACCAAATAAAATGTAAAAAATACATAAAGCTAAAACAGAAGCTATTATGAATACAATTTTTTTCACTCTGATTCCTTTCATTCTTATTTTCAGCTGGGCATAAAAAAGCCAGCAAATGCTGGCTTAGTTTATAACACAATCAATAGGTTAAGAAGTAGCTTATGCAGCTTTTACCTTCTTAACAGAGTGAGCAGCTTTACCTGCCAATAAGTCTGCAGGGTCAAAATCATCTACATTGATAACTTGTAAGCGACCTACTTCTGCAGCTTTTAATTGCTCGGCTTCATCACTTGTAATTGCACCTAGCTCAAGTCCCATCTCTGCCACTTTATCAAGTGCAAAGAATGGCAGCTTATCGCCTTTAGCACGACATACTTTGTCGAAGATAGGTTCAACAGCAAGAATGTCTTTTAGCGTTTGCTCTTGGCGGCCAATTAGGTTTAATGGCTCGTTAGTAACATAAATATTATGTGCTAAACGATCGCGCGTTTCGCTTGGTGTTTGCAGTAAACGTGCTACTTTTTGCTCTAATTCGTCTGTTGGTTTGCGAATTGGGCGACCCCACGGGAATAACACGAGCTTTAAGAAACCACGAAGCGGTGCAAACGGCATGTTGTTGATAAGATCAGCTAGTGCACGTTGGCAAAGATATAAGTGATCTTGACAGCTCCACTGAACAAGGGCGAAGTCTTCTTTACGACGACCTTCATCGTTGTAACGCTTAAGCGTTGCAGATACTAAGTATAGATAGCTTAACAAGTCACCTAAACGTGCTGAGATACGCTCTTTACGCTTTAGTGAGCCACCAAAAACGGCCATACAAATATCAGACATTAACGCAAGCGATGCACTGTAACGCGTTGCGGTGCGATAAAATAGCGCTGTTTCATCATCATAAGGCGTTTTAGTAAAACGTGCACCTGTTAGTGCAAGCCATACAGTGCGTGCAAAGTTCGAAATGGTAAAGCCAATGTGGCCCATCAGAGATTTATCAAACTGTGCAAGTGCTGCTTCTTTGTCTTCAATGTTACATGCTTCAAGCTCTGATAACACAAACGGATGACAACGAATGGCACCTTGACCATAAATAATCATATTACGTGTTAGAATGTTTGCACCTTCTACTGTAATCGCAATTGGCGCACCTTGATAACCACGGCCAAGGTAGTTATTTGGGCCTAAACAAATGCCTTTACCGCCATGAATATCCATAGCGTGTTTAGTTGAATCACGCATTTGCTCTGTTAGGTGATACTTTAAAATAGCTGAAATTACCGACGGTTTTTCACCTAAATCAACAGCACCTGTAGACATTGAAACTGCAGCATCTGAGCTGTAAGCATAGCCACCAAGTTTTGCTAGTGGCTCTTCAATACCTTCCATTTTACCGATAGGTAAGCGGAACTGACGACGAATACGGCTATATGCACCACTGGCAAGCGCAAGTGCTTTAATACCACCTGCAGAGTTTGATGGTAATGTAATAGCACGACCAACCGATAAACATTCAACCAGCATACGCCAGCCTTGACCAGCCATTTTCGCACCACCAATGATGTAATCGATAGGTACAAATACTTCTTCACCTTGCGTAGGACCATTTTGGAACGGCACGTTTAGCGGGAAGTGACGGCGACCAATTTTAACGCCTGGGGTGTTTGTTGGAATAAGGGCACAAGTAATACCTAAATCTTCTTTATCACCTAGTAAACCATCTGGGTCACGTAGTTTAAATGCAAGACCAAGCACGGTTGCAACTGGCGCGAGTGTAATATAACGCTTGTTCCATGTTAGGCGCATACCTAACACTTCTTCACCGTTCCATTCGCCTTTACAAACAATACCAAAATCAGGGATTGAGCTCGCATCTGAACCGGCTTCTGGTGAAGTAAGCGCAAAACATGGGATTTCATCACCTTTGGCAAGGCCAGGTAAGTAGTGGTCTTTTTGTTCTTGAGTACCGTAGTGTTGCAGAAGCTCACCTGGGCCTAACGAGTTAGGTACACCTACAATTGATGAAAGTAGTGTTGATTTCGATGTTAGCTTTTGTAGCACGCATGATTGTGCGTAGGCTGAAAATTCTAGACCACCGTATTGCTTTTTGATGATCATGGCAAAGAATTTATTGTCTTTTAGATATTGCCAAACATCTTGCGGTAAGTCTGTTAGTTCATGGGTTGCTTCCCAATCATCTAACATTGCACACACTTCTTCGACTGGGCCGTCAAGAAATGCCTGCTCTTCAGCTGATAAACGTGGCACAGGGTACTGGTGCATTTTTTTCCAGTTAGGGTTACCACAGAACAGATCTGCTTCCCACCATGTAGTACCTGCATCAATCGCTGATTTTTCTGTGTCGCTCATGCTTGGCGTCACTTTTTTAAATGCTTTGAAAATAGGCTCAACAATGTACTGACGGCGAATGCTCGTCACCGACAATGGAATAGCAATCGCTAAGAAAATTAACCAACTGATCATTGAGAAAGCACCCATAAATGAGCCAATCAACAATACCGCAGCGGTAACGGTTAAATGAGTATGCCAGTTTGCTCTGTGGTAGCTAGCAACAGCTAAGCAACCAAGCAAACCGAGTACAAATAAAGCAGTCATAGATATTATCCTTGTAAGAGGTCTGACCAGATTCTCTTTAAGATTAGCTTTTCAGTACCAGAGATTCAAGACAAATTATTGCTTTTTTGAGCGTACAAATGTGCTCTCAAACAGTGTAATTACCTTAATTACATTCTAATAAGTATAGCTAAATTAAAGTCGCTTTCAGTGTTTTCCTGTCTTGCGGTAATTGACTGATAAGTTAGAATAATCTCATTAAGTTTATATGGGTAGTAGATGCAATGTGTGAGTTGCTCGGCATGTCAGCGAATGTGCCAACAGATATTTGTTTTAGCTTTTCTGGATTATTAGAGCGCGGTGGTAATACAGGACCGCATAAAGATGGTTGGGGCATTACTTTTTACGAAGGTAAAGGCTGTCGTACCTTTAAAGACTCAGAGCCAAGCTGCACGTCTGAGATTGCTAAACTTGTTAAAGCTTACCCAATTAAGAGTTGTTCTGTCATCAGTCATATACGGCAAGGTAATCGCGGCCGTGTGTGTCTTGAAAATACCCATCCTTTTACGCGTGAGTTATGGGGTAGGGAAATCACGTATGCGCACAATGGGCAACTTTCTAACTACCAAGACTTAAAACCCGACTTTTATAAACCTGTTGGTAATACCGACAGTGAACTTGCGTTTTGTTGGATTTTGGATGAGATCCGCAAAAAATACCCTAAAAAGCCGAGCGATATGAAAGTGGTATTTCGCTATGCAGCAAAGCTTGCGAAACAGTTACAAGCAAAAGGTGTATTTAACATGTTGTTAAGTGATGGCATCTATGTACTTGCGGTGTGTTCAAACAATTTACATTGGATCACCCGTAAAGCACCTTTTGGTGAAGCACGCTTAATTGATGCAGACTTAATTGTTGATTTCAAAAAAGAAACCACACCGAATGATATTGTTACTGTGATTGCCACGCGTCCACTTACAGATAATGAATCATGGCATAAAATGGAAGCTGGCGAATTTGTTTTATTTAAGCTTGGTGTAGCAGTTTAAAAACACTATCTTTCATAGACAAAAAGCAGCGAATTGTCGCTGCTTTTTTGTTTGGAATAGATTCAAAATTACTTTTTAACTTCGTAACTTTTCAATTGTACGTCAAATTGCTCAACGCCTTTTTCACCTTTCCACATGCGTACCAGTAAGTAATCCATACTTGGTGCAAACCATGCGAGCGCTTGGCGTTTATCATTATTGTAAACACGTCTGGCTTTAATGGTTTCAACGTTGCCAAAGGGTAGCGTGATGGTTTCAGTGCCTAATATTTCAAAGCGGTAATGGCGAGCTTTACCTTTTTTATCAACGATAGGGTAATCAAACTCTTTTTTGCCCGCTAACAAATCTAAACGCATTTGTGCTTGATAACTAATTAAGTCTTGAAGGCCATTTTCCCAATTAATATCAAGCGGATATTTTGAAGCATTCGAGGTTACTTGCTTAGTTTGGTGATCAAAGTTTAATGTATATTTACGGTCAGGGCCTGTGCCTTCTCGCTCCATTACATATTGCAGCGGTTTGATTTCACCATTGGCACAATCAAAAGTTGCTTGTTCAGAGCGCTTATCATTAAAAATCATCCACTTGATATCACTTTTATAACTGAGTTCGCAGCTATCATTAGTAACAGTTAAGCGACGAAATGCACTACCATGGCGTTCGCCTTGGCGCAAAATATCGTATTCAGCTTGGTAAGATTGAAGTTGATGTGTTGATGCCGAGAGAAATGGCGAGAAAAGGGCGCTGGTAAGAACCGCACCCATAAGAAATTTAGATTGTAGCGCCTTGCTTTGGAAGAACTTGGCCATCAAGAACTGCATTATCTGTTTCCATTGTTAGTCGTTTTTCACAGAACCACTGAACCACCAAAGGATAAATAATGTGCTCTTGTTGGTGAACACGTTCGGCTAACGTTTGCGCTGTATCGTCTGACTCAATAGCAACTTTGGCCTGCAAAACAACAGGACCGCCGTCTAATTCTTCAGTAACGAAGTGTACGCTTACTCCATGCTCTTTGTCTTTTGCATCCAATGCTCTTTGGTGGGTATTCAGACCCTGATACTTAGGCAACAAAGATGGATGAATGTTCAACATTCGTCCTAAATAATTTTGCACTAAGCCAGGAGTTAGAATACGCATAAAACCAGCTAATACAACTAGATCTGGACTAAAAGCGTCAATTTTTTCCATTAACGCAGCGTCATAGTCTTCACGGCTAGCAAATGCCTTATGATCTAATACCAGTGTATTAATCCCAGCATTTTCAGCACGAGTAAGGCCATAAGCATCTGGGCGGTTAGAAATAACCGCACAGATCTCACCATTAATTTGACCAGCTTTTACCGAATCAATAATGGCTTGAAGGTTCGAGCCGCTACCAGAAATTAAAACGACGATTTTACTAGTCATTAGATAATTTCTACTTGCTCTTCGCCAGCGCTAGCAGCTTGGATTTCACCAATGTGCCATGCATCTTCGCCTTGCGCTTTTAAGATTTCTAAGCTTTGCTCAAGCTTGTCTGCAGGTACTACTAAAATCATACCTACACCACAGTTGAATGTACGGTACATTTCGTGAGTTTCAATATTGCCGTTTTCTTGTAACCAGTTGAAAACAGCAGGCCACTGCCAGCTATCACCTTTAACCACTGCTTTTGCAGATTCAGGTAATACGCGTGGAATGTTTTCCCAGAAACCACCGCCTGTGATATGTGATAGCGCATGTACATCAACATCTTTTAGCAGTTCTAAAATTGATTTAACGTAAATGCGTGTAGGCTCCATTAGGTGCTCGCCTAATGTTTTACCTTCAAACTCAGCATTTGTATCAGCACCAGATACTTCAAGTACTTTACGAATTAATGAATAACCGTTTGAGTGAGGGCCACTTGATGCAAGCGCAATTAGTTGGTCGCCTGCAGCTACTTTAGTGCCGTCGATGATTTTTGATTTCTCAACAACACCGGTACAGAAACCTGCCATATCGTAGTCGTCGCCTTCGTACATGCCAGGCATTTCAGCAGTTTCACCACCGATAAGTGCACAGCCAGAAAGCTCACAACCTTTACCAATGCCCGTTACTACGTCAGCAGCAACATCAACGTCTAGTTTACCAGTTGCGTAGTAATCTAAGAAAAATAGTGGCTCAGCACCTTGAACGATTAAATCGTTCACACACATAGCAACTAAGTCGATACCAACGGTATCGTGCTTTTTAAGGTCAATTGCTAAACGTAATTTAGTACCAACACCGTCGGTACCTGCAACAAGTACTGGTTCTTTGTAGCCAGTTGGTAGTTCACAAAGTGCGCCAAAACCACCAATGCCGCCCATTACTTCTGGACGACGAGTTTTCTTAACTACGCCTTTGATACGTTCAACTAATGCGTTACCAGCGTCGATATCTACGCCTGCATCTTTATAGCTTAAAGATTGTTTCTGTTCGCTCACGGAAATTCCTTAACGGTTGCATGTGGGTTGCATAAAAAATTGCGCGCATTTTACCTGATTTCAAGCGTTGCTACCACATTTATTGCAACTGGATGAGGACATTTGTCCAAGAAGTTTAAAGAAGTGTCGGGTGTGGCTCTCAAGCAAACAAATAATCGCTTGCTTGAGAGTAACTTAGAGTGTGAGCACGATTAGGCTTCGGCAATTAAGATGGCACGAAGCGGAGCAGGGTAGCCCTCGATAGTTTTATTTACATCGTTTGGATCAAGAAAATCGGCTAGTGATTCTGTTGTCATCCAATCCGTTTTACGTTGTTCTGCGAGTGAGGTTTGGTCGTTATCTACTACACGCACATTTTTAAAACCAACGCGCTCTAACCACAAAGTTAATGCTGCGGTACTTGGGATATACCAAACATTACGCATTTTTGCGTAGCGGTCAGTTGGCATTAATACGGTATTGACATCACCTTCAACCACTAAAGTTTCAAGCACTAACTCACCACCAGGGCGTAACTGTGCTTTTAGTTGTGATAAGAAATCAATCGGTGAGCGACGGTGATATAACACACCCATCGAAAATACCGTATCAAACGCTTTTAGCTCAGGTAATTGCTCTACGCCTAACGGTAAAAGATGCACATTAGGATCTGGGTTAAAGTGTTTAATCGCTTGGAATTGGCTTAAGAATAAATCGGATGGGTCAATACCCACAACAAACTCAGCGCCTGCGCCGCGCATGCGCCATAAGTGATAACCCGAGCCACAACCAATATCGAGCACAGTGCGTTTAGAAAGATCTGAAATATGTGGTAATAGACGATCCCATTTCCAATCGCTGCGCCACTCAGTATCAATATGCAAACCATGAATGGTAAACGGGCCTTTACGCCAAGGCATCATGCGCTTTAGCAAATGCTCAAGCTGTTTTGTATGCCCTTCACTTAACTCCGACGCGTCACCAAACTCAACTTTATCTTGAATGTAAATGTGCTTGGTATTTGACTCAGGTAAATTCTTAAGTACTTTTTCCCATTTAGGCCAATCGCCATGTTGCGCTTCGCGTTGCCAGTGGCTAAGTTGTGCTGGTAATGTTTCTAACCAGTGGCTCAAAGGCGATTTTGCAATTGCTGCGTAAAAATCAGTAAACCAGTTATTCATTTTTAACCCTATTATTTAATTGCAATCATTGAGCAGAAGTTAAAACACTGATACCACACTTGGGTATGTTGAAAGCCAATGTTAGATAAGCGTTCAAAATGAGCAGTCAGTGTTTCTGGGCGCATAACGTTTTCAATAGCGCTGCGTTTTTGGCTAATCTCAAGTTCTGAATAACCGTTGGCACGCTTAAAGTCATGGTGAAGATCAATCAGTAAATCGTCTACTAAGGTATTTTCACCCTTAATTTTTTCACTGAGTAGTAACACCCCACCCGGATTTAATCCTTGGTAAATTTTTTCTAATAACGCAAAGCGCTGCGGCTGAGGAATAAACTGCAATGTAAAGTTAAGTGCTACAACCGATGCATTGCTAATTTCAATGTCGTTGATGTCGGCCAACTCAACAGTTACAGGTACATCCGAGCGAAAGCCCTCAAGGTGAAGTTTGCAGCGCTCAACCATTGCTGCTGAATTATCAACCGCGATAATTTGGCAATTTTGTTTGTCGATATTTCGGCGCATGCTCAACGTTACCGCGCCAAGCGAGCTGCCTAAATCATATAAATTAGAGTTGTTTTGCGCATATTGGCCCGCAAGCTTACCCATTGTGCTTACAATGGTTGCATAGCCAGGTACAGAGCGCTGGATCATATCTGGAAATACTTCAACCACACGCTCATCAAAGGTGAAATCCTTAACGGCTTGTTGGTTGGCGTAAATAGTGTCTTTACTCACTTACGTGATCTCTCAAGCTTTTAATCGGCATATTTTACGTTTTTTCTCGTCATTAGTCAGTGCCTTCACACAATCATTAATTAAAATTTTGATGTTTTTAGTAAAATTTAGTTTTCTCTTTTGTTAATTAGGTGTAGTTTGCTGACTATACTCAATATAGTTGCAGTTTGAGGCATAGTGAGAATGAGAAAAAATAATACAATTAGCACCGAAGATATTTTAGCGACTTTATGTAAATCAGTAACCGAAGTGCTTTCGGCGGCAACCAATAACCAAATTACGTATTCTGCCATGGTGCAGAAAATTACCCGTACTTGCATGCGCCCCGATATCGGTTGTTTTGTACTGTTTGATGGTGGCTTTACGGGCCTTGTGGTTAAGAACTTTACCGCACAAGCTGCGATGGAAATTTATGGCGACTACATGCGTAATATGGGTATGCCCGAAAGCGAAATTGCGAAAAGTCATTTGTCAGATGATGTGTCTAATGTGCTTGGTGAATTAATGAACCAAGTGGTAGGTGATTTTACTAATAAAGTACGCGAGCAGTTACACACATCAATCACGCAAAACCAACCTAAAATGATGGCAATCAACAAGCAAGTACAGATATCAGTTGATACCACCATGGATAGACCACAAGCAAGACGCGTTACCTTCACTACAGAAAATCAACATATTTTCTATCTAGAACTAGCAATGGATAAAACAGAATTTATCAAGTTACATGACTTTGATATTTCAGAAGCGGTTGACCCTGACGATATTATTGCCAGTGAAAAGGCAAAACCGGCGAAAAAGCCCGATGTAACGTCATCAGCAAATGATGATATTGATGATGATTTTATGGCCGAGCTTGGACTATAAAACCTACCTATTTCTTTTAAGGCCTCAACTTGAGGCCTTTTTTATTCATACCTTGTTATACATTCAATAGCATGCTTGCTTTTACAATGTTTCGTAAAAGTTTTCACCTCGATCACATAACACCATAAATAGCCGAAGGTCGAGCTCGCCTTGAAAATAGTCCGGCTGCATATGACAACATAAATTATAAAAGCTTTTGTTGTGGTCTTTTTCTTTAAAATGCGCAAGCTCATGCACTACTAATGTTTTTAAAATTTCTTCTGGTGCGTATTTTAGTTGATTCGCAATTGCAATGTGGTGCTGAGCTTTTAGTTTTTTGCCGTGTGCATGGCGTTTAAAGGTATGCGTTCCTAGGGCATTGAGCACAAGGTCTTTTTGTTTTTCATATTTTACTGAGTTTAATTTTGGCGCATTTTTTAAATAGTGCTGCTTCAAGCCAGTGGCAAAATCATATAAGGCTTTTTCAGATTTAAATTGATGGGCAATAGGGTATTTCTTTTCAAAATAACGAGCCAATTTGCCAGAGTTTATTAATGCTTCAACTTGCGCTTTTATTTGTTCTGGGTACGCGCTAAAGTAGTTCATAAAATCAACAGGACGTGTCGATGAAGCCATATTCTCTCGCTATTATTTTATTACTTAGTTACTGCTTTTCAGTTGATGCGAAGCCTAAGCTGGTTGATATTTCAGAGTATAAAAGTGGTATTGTAACGGAAATGCGTTATTTCACTGACAATAATTTTGTTGGTACAATAATTAATGGCTATCAAAGCGCTAAATGTTTACTCAGTGAAAAAGCTGCTAGCGCATTAGTTGCTGCACAATCTGATTTTTTAACGTTTGGTTTAACCATCAAAGTATTTGATTGCTATCGTCCACAGCGAGCAGTTGACCACTTTGTGTCGTGGGCTAACGATATTAACGACACCAAGATGAAGGCATTTTATTACCCTAAAGAGGCAAAAAATGAGCTTTTTAGTAAAGGCTATATTGCGGCAAAATCAGGGCACTCTCGAGCAAGCACCGTTGATATTACCTTGGTTGAAAAAGACAGTCTCGAACCATTAGATATGGGCACGCCTTGGGATTATTTTTCACCATTGTCGGCAGGGCAAAATCCACATTTATCTTCGCAGGTAAAAGCAAATAGGATGTTGCTTGCAAAAGTAATGGCTCTGCATGGATTTAAACCACTCAAAGAAGAGTGGTGGCATTTCACTTTAAAAGATGAGCCTTATAAGAATAGCTATTTTGATATACCCATTGAGTGACTCAAAATAGGTCGGCTTGTTTTGCTTCCTTTTCAGCTGGAAAAGGTAAAGTAACTGCATGATTAAATTTGCTTTCTAAACAAAATTGTCGTGCTAGATGTGCTGAATCATGATTATCTGCGGTATGAAAGAATAAATACGGTGTTTTACCTTCACGTTGCCAATCGGTAATTTTTTTAATCCAAGGAGCATAAAACGCCGAATTATCAGCTAAGTTAGAACAGCCAACAAATCGGATAATTGGTCGTTGCCCTGTGGCAATCACGTTTACGGGCACCCGCGGCTTTTTTTGTTGTGCGTCTATTATGGCATCGGTATTTGCAGGCTCAGAAAAGAGTGCACGGGTATCCATAATAATGCGGTCAACATTGTGGCGCATTAGCAGTTGGTTAAAATGCTTTTCGTTATCGTCTTTTTGGAAAAAACCTAAATGCCGCACTTCAATGGAAAGCGGGATTGATTTTGGCCATTGTTCAAAAAATGAAGCAATACGTGGTACAAATTCTGGTGAGCAAGATTTAGGAAGTTGTAACATAATTGAACCTATTTTTGGCAATAGCGGTTCAAATAAATTAAGCCATGCTTTTATTTCACTGTTTACTCCCTCCAACGCCATTTGATGCGAGATGCGTTTAGGGATTTTAAAGGTAAAACGAAAATCATCGCCGGTGCTGTGATACCAGTTATTGATTGCTGCAGGGCTCGGGTCCGCATAAAAGCTGGTATTGCCTTCAACAGTATTAAAAATTTGGCTGTATTGTGTGAGCATGTCACTGTTTTTACAGTGTGTTGTAAAAACACGTCCTTTCCAGTGATTACTGGACCATTGTGGGCAACCTAAGTACAGCATTTCATTTCTTTATCGTGAGTGAATTTTTATAGCATATCAAACACGGAATTTACTCTCTACACTCGCATTTTTAAAGCGCTTAAGTATAATTGGCGTTTATTTTTTTAGTGATGACTATTTCGAGGGCATTTTAGCGCTCGAATATTTGATAAGTCTTTTACGGACAGGATAGATATGCGCTCTATATATTGCGGACAAGTAAATAAATCAAACGTAGAACAAACGGTCGAGCTGTGTGGTTGGATCAATAAACGCCGTGACCTAGGTGGCTTAATCTTTATCGACTTACGCGACCGTGAAGGTGTTGTGCAAGTGGTATTTGATCCTGAAGTTGAAGGCTTAATGGACACTGCAAACCAATTACGTAATGAATTCTGCGTAAAGGTAACTGGTATTGTACGTGCTCGCCCAGAAAGCCAAATCAACAAAGATATGGCAACGGGTGAAGTGGAAATTTTAGGTAAAGGGTTAGAGATCATCAACCGTTCTGAGCCATTACCTCTTGATTTTAACCAGCAGAACTCAGAAGAAATGCGTTTGAAGTATCGCTATTTAGATCTTCGCCGTGTGGAAATGAGCGAGCGCATTAAGCTACGTGCTAAAGCGTCATCGTTTGTACGTCGTTTCTTAGACGACAATGGTTTCTTAGATATTGAAACACCAGTACTAACTAAAGCAACACCTGAAGGTGCTCGCGATTACTTAGTGCCAAGCCGTGTTCACAATGGTAGTTTTTACGCATTACCTCAGTCACCTCAGCTGTTCAAACAGTTGTTAATGATGTCGGGTTTTGACCGTTATTATCAGATCGTTAAGTGTTTCCGAGATGAAGATTTACGTGCTGATCGTCAACCTGAATTCACTCAAATCGATTTAGAAACGTCATTCATGAGCTCAGATGAAGTGCGTGCAATGACAGAAAAGCTAATTCACGATATGTGGCAAGAGCTATTAAACGTTGATTTAGGTACTTTCCCAACGATGTCTTATGCAGATGCGATGCGTCGTTTTGGTTCTGATAAGCCTGACTTACGTAACCCAATGGAATTAGTTGACGTTGCTGATTTAGTTAAAGACGTGGAGTTTAAAGTATTCTCAGGTCCAGCTAATGATGAAAAAGGCCGCGTAGCTGTACTAACTGTACCAGGCGGTGCTGAATTATCGCGTAAGCAACTTGATGATTACACTAAGTTCATTGGCATTTATGGTGCGAAAGGCTTAGCGTGGATGAAAGTTAACGACCGTGAGGCGGGCGTTGAAGGTGTGCAATCACCAATTGCTAAATTCCTAACTGAAGACGTGATTAGCCAATTACTTGAGCGTACTAATGCGCAATCAGGCGACATCATTCTATTTGGTGCTGATAAGCGTAACGTTGTAAACGAAGCGATGGGTGCACTTCGTCTGAAAATCGGTTTAGACCTAGAAATCACAGACTTAAATAAGTGGGCGCCACTTTGGGTTGTCGATTTCCCAATGTTTGAAGAAGACGACGAAGGTACACTGCACGCAGTTCACCACCCATTCACTGCACCAAAAGATATTTCAGCTGCAGAGTTAGAAGCGAATCCAGCAGCAGCTATTTCAGATGCGTACGATATGGTTCTTAACGGCTACGAAGTAGGCGGTGGTTCTGTACGTATTCATAATAATGAAATGCAACAAGCGGCATTCCGCATCTTAGGTATCGAAGCTAAAGAGCAAGAAGATAAGTTTGGCTTCTTACTTGATGCGCTTAAGTACGGTACACCACCACATGCAGGTTTAGCATTTGGTCTTGACCGTTTAGTAATGCTGCTTTGTGGTACTGAAAATATCCGTGATGTAATTGCATTCCCTAAAACAACTCAAGCATCTTGTTTATTAACAAATGCACCAAGTGTTGCTAACCCAGAGGCACTTGCTGAATTAGGTGTTGCAGTAACGGTTGAGCCAAAAGACGCTTAATTGATATGTTTTTAAAAAAAGGCGTACTGTTAAGTACGCCTTTTTTGTTTGCTTGCAAAGGGAAAAATTAAACTGTAAAACGCGCGACATCATGCTTCATATTTTGTGCATCTATTTCAAGTGCGTGACAGTTTTCACTGTTTTCACAGGAATCGATAAACAGCTGCTCGGCAGATACTGAAATATTTTCAGTAGCACTTTCAACTTCTTTCACTGTATACATTTGTTCTTGAGTGGCGCCTGCGATTTGAATTACTCTGTCGCGTATTGCATCAAGCGATTGTTTATTACGATCCATGCTTAGTCTTGCTGTATCAAGCGATGAATTCATCTCACTTGTTAGATTTAAGCTTTTTTCCATAGCTTGTTCTGAGCGCAAAACGAGGTCTTGTAAGGTTTTTATCATTTTGCCAATTTCAACAGTGGATTGCTGTGTGCGTTTCGCTAATGTTCTCACTTCATCAGCTACCACAGCAAAGCCTCTGCCGGTTTCACCTGCTCGTGCTGCTTCAATCGCTGCGTTAAGGGCAAGTAGGTTAGTTTGTTCTGTGATCTCACTAATGACACTTGTTACACCTTCAATATCCCGACTTGATAAAGTTAATTCATTCATAATGCCGCTGGTTGATTCAACTTGTGATTTTAGTAATGCCATATTTTGATGCGTTTGACTCATTACAGCGGTACCTTCACGCATATTTTGCTCAGCTTGTTCTACACTTGCTTCCACTTCAACGCTACTTTGTGCTATGAGTTCGACTGCTTTAACAAGCTCAGAAACAGCCTGTTTAACGGCAATGGTATTATTTTTTTGGTCTTCAATTGCAGATTGCGACCGTAAACTTAATTCAGCAGAGTGATGAGCGCCTTTCTCAACTGCTTCACCTTTATGTTTAATTTCACGCACGATATCTGCAGTTGTGTCGATAAATTCGTTGATACTGTCGGTAAAATCTGACAGTTCATCTTTACCTTCTAGTTCTATATGTTGTGTTAAATCGCCATTACCATGGCTAATATCCGCCATTTTTTCATTTGCACTGTGTAGGCGATGAATAATACGATAGGTTTGCCAGAGTAAAATTAGCGAAATTACAACGGTAATGGCGCCAGAGACTATGGCACCTTGTTTTTTACTGACCGTTAACGTATTGGAAATTTCACCATTTATACCTGTGGTTAACTCATTTAATGTTGATTCAACTTGGTGAATACTGCCCCGAAGCGCACCACGTAAACCATCATCTTCAGAAAGACCGCGTTGCTTTAAGGCATCAGCAAGGTTAGCTGCAGCATTTTCAAAATTAGTTAAAGTGACACTCGAAGCCGTTGTATGGCTAGTTAAATAGGTTTTTACTGTACTAAGCTTTTCTTGTGCTTGATTTTTTACAGCAATATCAAGTGATGATTGAAAATCATTTTCAAGTAATACTAGTCTCACCATTGAACTGATAGCTGCGGTATCACCTGTATTTAATACTTCTTCTTTAAGCCTTACCTCAGCTTGATTAAATGCTAAACGCAAACCTTGATCTTTAGTCAAGCCAATACGTTTATCTAAAGACACTAAAGTTAAGAACTGAGTTTCATATTGCTCAATTAATTCATGTGTGTTGGCAAGTTGATTTTTTAACGAAGGGATCGTGTCTAACGCTTGATGCAGTGCATTAATATTTTGCTTAATTAATGAAATACGCTGGTTAAACTTATCAACATATTTTTCATCCTTTCTTAGCAAAAAATCCTTTTCATGGCGTCTTAACATCAACATATTGTTACTTAGCTCTTTACTCAGTGCTAATTCATTACCAAGTTCAGCCATTTGATTCGTTGAATACCAAATTAAGCTGGCCATAATGGCCATTGCAAAAATAATCAGTATGGATAGGGAAATAAACGAACGTTTAATAGACATGAACACTCCTTATTCACAAATAGAAATTAACTCAGTCTTTTGGTTGATTTCTTAATCATCAATAAGGCTAGGATCGGTTTTTAATTATTGCCATAAAAATGTAATAAAAATTGATACAAAAAATCGAAGGTAAATAAGAAGTAAGTAAAATGGCTTGTTAAACAGGTTGTTATTAAAACTAATCACTTTATTACGCCGTTTATCATTCTTGCCTTTACAGCAGGAGAACAGTGGCACAACATGAGTTGAAATTGCTTTTTTAATCTGAATTATGTCTCGAGTTACTGTATTAGATAGTTTGCGTGGTGTTGCTGTTATTGGCATTTTGTTTATGAATATTTATTACCACGCTTTATTTGAAGTTGGTTATAGCCCTTTACCAACTCAGCCAATAAGTGATTTGGCGATTGATGTTATTAACGCCGTCTTTATCGATGGGCGATTTCGCACTTTGTTTTGTTTATTATTTGGTGTGGGGCTGACAATTTTGTATGACAAACATGGGCGCGATAATGCGTTACCGCTACTCCATAGTCGCCTCAAATGGTTATTAATTTTTGGTGTGCTTCACAGCGTATTGATATTTTCAGGTGACATTCTAGTTAATTATGCTCTTGCAGGTTTTTTAGTTTATCGAGAATTAGGTAATAACCAAGATGTTATATTGAGAAAAGCAAAAGCCTATTTTGTGATTGGTTTTGCGGTTTTGTTTGTGTTCTCCTTGATCCCAACTGATCCAATTTACCGAGGCAGCGAGCAGTATTACGAGATAGTTAATGAATGGCAACTTGGTTATGGTACACAGCTTATCCAACAAGCTGTTTTTACAACTATTATGTTTGTTTTCAGTTTGGTCTGTTTTGTCTGGGTAACTGCAGGCATTGTGCTGTTTGGTGTTTATTTATATCGGGATAACTTCTTTCGTGAAGGATTAACAAAAACACAGTTAACGCTTACATTTGCTATCACACTAATACTTTCAATTATTGATGCTGTTATAAGAGTAACATCTCCAGAACTTGTTGAGCTTAATATGGCACTAGCGACTTTATCTGCTTTATTTTGCGCGCTTTTATATGCCCACATCATTATTAAACTGGTAGCTAAAGTTCAGCTTTTCAATGTTGTTTTTGCTCCCGCAGGACGCATGGCATTTTCACTGTATATTCTTCAATCTATCGTATTTGCTTTATTTTTTAGATACATCGACGTTGATTTTATAAATCAGGCAACGCGTATGGATTATCTGTATTTGTGTGTTGTATTTTCGTTTGTACAGCTGGCCTTCGCATTTATTTACTTTAGGTTATTTATTGTAGGACCGATTGAATGGCTATGGCGAAAAGCCTACAGCAGCTAGCTCTGATGTGTTATTTAATGAGCAAGCAGTTTAAATAATCGAATTAACACTGGTAATCCATACAGTTATTGGTCATTATAAAGCAATTATAAAAATAATCGCTGAAGGTGCTTTTTGGCAATCATACTTGGTATCGATCCAGGCTCTCGCTTTACCGGATACGGTTTAATTAAACAGCAAGGCATGAAGTTTGAATACTTGGGCAGCGGCTGTATTAAAATGGGCGAAAAGCCCATGGCTGAACGCCTAAAAATTATTTTCCAAGGTGTAACGCAACTGATTGAGCAATATCAACCTGATAGTTTTGCGATTGAACAAGTGTTTATGGCCAGAAACCCCGATTCAGCGCTTAAGCTTGGTCAGGCACGTGGTGCTGCAATAGTTGCAGCTTCTTTACAATCGTTAGATGTATTCGAATATTCCGCAAGGCAAGTTAAACAAGCTGTGGTAGGCACAGGTGGCGCGGATAAGTCTCAAGTGCAACACATGGTTAAAAGTTTTTTAAAATTGCCAGGAACGCCGCAAGCCGATGCCGCGGATGCATTAGCAATTGCAATATGCCATGGTCATTCACAGCAACATTTAATAAAGCTCTCAGGCCAAGCAAGTAAAACAGTAAGAGGACGATTAAGACGATGATAGGGCGATTACGCGGTATCTTAATTGAAAAACAGCCCCCAGAAATTCTATTAGAAGTAAGTGGTGTGGGCTATGAAGTGAATATGCCAATGACCTGCTTTTATAAGTTACCGAAAGAAGGTGAAGAAGCAGTTGTTTACACCCATTTTGTAGTAAGGGAAGATGCACAATTATTGTTTGGCTTTAATAATAAAACTGAGCGCGCGTTGTTCCGTGAATTACTAAAAGCAAATGGTGTTGGTCCAAAACTGGGCCTTGCTATTTTATCGGGTATGTCTGCAGAGCAATTTGTTGCATGTGTTCATAACGAAGATGCAACAAGCTTAGTTAAATTGCCTGGTGTTGGTAAAAAGACTGCTGAGCGCTTAGTACTTGAAATGAAAGATCGGCTAAAAGACTGGGGCATGGATCTGTTTACACCGTATACTGATGGTGCCATTTTAGAAATGCAGGAAGATCCTACCATTAAAGGAAATGCGCAAGATGATGCTATTGCTGCACTAATGGCGCTTGGCTACAAGGCAAACCAAGCAGAAAAAGCAGTAAAAGCGATCAAAGGTCAAGGGCTTACCAGTGAAGTTCTTATAAAAGAAGCGCTTAAGGCGATGATGTAAAATGATTGAAGCGGATAGACTAATCGAACCCGAAAAAAAAGGGAATGAAGACGTAATTGATAGAGCAATTCGTCCAAAACTACTGTCAGATTATCGTGGTCAACCTCATGTAAAAGAGCAAATGGAAATCTTTATTGAGGCAGCGCGTTCACGTGAAGAAGCGCTTGATCATTTATTGATTTTTGGTCCGCCGGGTTTAGGAAAAACCACACTTGCCAATATTGTTGCAAACGAGCTTGATGTAAATATAAAAACCACATCGGGCCCAGTGCTTGAAAAAGCTGGTGATTTGGCAGCAATGCTGACCAATTTAGAAGAAAACGATGTGTTATTTATTGATGAAATACATCGCTTAAGCCCACATGTTGAGGAAATTCTCTATCCTGCCATGGAAGATTACCAACTCGATATTATGATTGGTGAAGGGCCAGCTGCGCGTTCAATTAAGTTAGATTTACCGCCGTTTACTTTAGTGGGAGCCACAACCCGAGCAGGTTCACTTACATCACCGCTTAGAGATCGATTTGGTATTGTGCAGCGATTAGAGTTTTACTCAGTTGAAGACTTGTCAAATATTGTAATGCGCTCAGCAGATTTCTTATCCCTTGAAATGGAAGAAGAAGGGGCAATTGAAGTTGCTCGCCGTGCGCGAGGCACTCCTCGTATTGCCAATCGATTATTACGCCGTGTACGCGATTATGCCGAAGTTAAAGCGGATGGTGTGGTAACAGCCGAAGTTGCTGGCAGCGCACTTGACATGGTTGATGTTGATAAAAGTGGCTTTGATTATATGGACAGAAAATATTTACTCTGTCTTATCGAGAAATTTATGGGCGGCCCTGTTGGTCTTGATAACATTGCAGCTGCAATCGGTGAAGAGCGCGAAACCATCGAAGACGTGATAGAGCCTTATTTGATACAGCAAGGTTTTATTCAACGCACCCCGCGCGGTCGAATAGCCCAAGAGTTTGCCTACAAACACTTTGGTTTTCCAATAAAAGATGCGTAACACGATTTATCTACAAAAGGCCGCTTAGCGGCCTTTTTTGTTGTTTTATACCAATTACATTAACTAGCGGAACATTTATTGCGACAGAGAAATGGTTCAGCAACAAGGCTTATAATTCGACATGTAGTTGTTCTACTGAAGAATTTTCAAACGCAGTTTATGGGTCATTTAACTCGCGAGAATGATCAAAAGATTAATAAATTGAAACAAGTTTCGGTAAATTTTAGGCAAAAAAAAGCCCGCTAGGGAGCGGGCAAACAACAAGTTGAAGGAAGTAATCCAGGGAACGCATTTTAACAATGCTACACAATGACAAATCAGTAATCACTGTGTATATGAAACTAGGGTTGGCACCAATTGGGTGCGTGTCCTCGTGTTTACAGGATGTATATTACGCATGAATGAAATTTTCATCAAACTAGAAAAATTATTTTTTCAGATTAAAAAAACTAATGTCAAAAAAGTTAATGTTGTGCGGATAATCACCAGTTAATTTTTTGTAAACTTATATGGTTTTGTATTTAAACAAAAAAAATTAAATTGCCTGATAATTGCTCTATAAGTTTTATTGTTTTAGTGACACCTATTTTTGTAAGTTTTGCCTATTTATGCACTGAAATTGAGTAAACGCTGGATTTGTTTAAGTTTTATTTAGTAAAAAGTCATCATTTAGTAGGGGAAACTGAATCTTTGCGTTTTTTTTGTTCAGTTAATGCAAATCTTATGGCATAGCCATTGTATGCATGTATTAGTATGGTTAAACTAAATCTAATGCTGTGAGGGAACTTTCAAAGCATCAAGCGAACTAACCCTTGACTATCAACAATTTCAGGAGTGAGCAGTGGCCACCGAAATCTCAATTTTTGACTTAATACTTAAAGCTAGTTTTGTGGTGCAACTGGTGATGCTGACATTAGTATTAATGTCTATTTTTTCATGGGCTATGATCATTCAACGCCGTAAGGCGCTCACTGCTGCAAAAGCAAATGCTAAAAAATTTGAAGATAAATTTTGGTCGGGTGTTGATTTAAGTAAGCTTTACGCAGAGCTATCTGCACGTAATGAGGTTGATGGTCTTGAAGCTATGTTTACAGCAGGTTTTAAAGAGTACGCGCGACTTGCCAAAAATAATCATGCGTCGCCAGGTTCAATCTTAGAGGGCACACACCGAGCGATGCGAGTAACGCTCTCTAGAGAAATAGAAAAATTAGAATCAAGTTTGTCGTTTTTAGCGACAGTTGGCTCAATCAGTCCATATATCGGCTTATTCGGTACGGTATGGGGTATTATGACTGCCTTTATTGCACTTGGCTCAGTAAAGCAAGCTACCCTACAAATGGTAGCGCCTGGTATTGCTGAAGCACTTATTGCAACCGCTATGGGCTTATTTGCAGCTATTCCTGCAGTTATTGCATTTAACCGTTTTTCTCACACAGTTGAAAAAGTAGAATCATCTTACGGTAATTTTATGGAAGAATTCTCTAATATTCTTCATCGTCAAGCTGTGGCAAATGTGGATGCTAAATAATGTATCAACGTAAGAAACGTCGCCCCGTCGCCGAAATCAACGTTGTTCCATACATTGATGTCATGTTGGTATTGCTTATTATTTTCATGGCAACTGCCGCGGTAATTACCCATGGCGTAAATGTCGATTTACCTAAAATGGAAGAGTCTGAACTTGTCGAAGCGACAGAAACTCCTCCAATCGTGGTATCGATTGATGCCGATGGGAATTATTATGCAAGCATTGGTATTGATCCTGAAGCACCGATGGAAGCGGTTGATATTGCCGCTCAAGTAAAACTTGCGTTAGATAAAGACCCTAAAACGCCGGTGATGTTAAAAGGAGACGGTAAGGTAACTTACCAAGAAGTACTGCTGCTAATGGACTTTCTTAAAAGAGCGGGCGTACCGTCGGTTGGATTAATGACGGAGTCATTTGAGCAGTAATTATGAAGAACGACCTTAAATCGGCTCTTATCAAATCTGCATTGCTGCACCTTGCAATTATTGTGGCTTTTGTTATTGGTGGGTTACTAAAACCGTCAAAGCCACAGGTGATGGAAGTAACACTCAATGCACCAAATAAACCAGAGCAAAAAGCTGTTAAGGCGGTATCCGTTGATACTAAAGCAGTTGAAAAGCGTATCAATGAGCTTAAAAAGAAAGAAGCGGACAAAAAAGCAGCCGAAGCTAAACGTATTCGTGATTTAGAACGCCGTGCTGCCAATGCGAAAAAGAAACGTGAAGAAGAATCTAGACGTATCGCTAAATTAGAAAAAGAGCGTATTCGCAAAGAGAAAGAAAAGAAAAAGGCAGAAGCAGCTGCACGTGAAGCTAAGAAAAAGCAACAAGCTGAGCAGAAGAAAGCCGCTGATGCGAAAAAGAAAGCTGAAGAATTAGCGAAAAAACGTAAAGCTGAAGAAGAGAAACTGAAAAAAGCGGAAGCAAAACGCAAAGCCGATGCAGAAGCGGCACGTCAAAAAGCACTCGCTGAAAAAATGATGCAAGAGCAATTGGCTGCTGAAGCTGCAGCACGCAGTCGCGCAAAACAAGCACAAGTACTTTCTGAGGTGGAAAAATACACTGCGCTAATTACCGCAAAGATCCAGCAAAACTTATTATTAGACGACAATATGAAGGGTAAAGAGTGTCGTTTGAATTTACGTCTTGCATTTAATGGCTTAGTTACCCAAGTGGAAGCCCTAAGCGGCGATAAGCAAGTATGTGAAGCAACAATTCGTGCGGTTCGCCGTGCAGATACATTACCTGTATCCAAAGATAAAGCTGTGTTTGAGCAGCTGAAAAATATTAATTTAACCATTCAACCAGATATTTAAGGGATAACATGATTAGCGCATTGCAAAAATGGGCTTTTGCCGCCGTACTTTTGGTTAGTACTGCAGCGAATGCCGCTCTTGAAATTGTAATTACCGAAGGTGTGGATTCAGCGCGCCCAATTGGGATCGTGCCATTTAAATATAACGGTACAGGTGAAGCACCAAATGAAATTACTGATGTAATTGCTGCGGATTTACGTCGCAGTGGCCGTTTTAATCCGGTCGCGCCAATTAATATGCCGCAGCGCCCAAGTAATGATACAGAAGTTGATTACAGCGCATGGGTGTCTGAAGGTGTTGAAGCCATTTTAGTGGGCACCATTACTGAGCAGATGGGGGCGCGCTACTTAGTGAGTTATCAACTAATCGATGTTATTCGCGGTCAAATCACGGGCGGCGATACCAAAATATTAAGTAAAGGGCGTTTAGTTAATTCGGAAGATCATATTTTAGATGCGCGCCAAACGGTGATTGGTAGCGATAGCTTTCGTCGTTATGGCCACCGCATAAGTGATGTGGTATATGAAGCGCTAACAGGTGAACGTGGTGCGTTCTTAACTAAGATTGCGTATGTAATCGTGCGTGAAAATGAAGACCGTCCTTACCAATTAGTCATTGCTGATTATGATGGTTATAACGAGCAAACATTATTACGTTCTAAAGAACCACTTATGTCACCAACATGGTCACCTGATGGTACTAAATTAGCGTATGTGACGTTTGAGAATCGTCAAAGCCAAATCTATATTCAAGACATTTATACAGGCAAGCGTGAACGTTTAACTGCATACAAAGGCATTAATGGCGCACCTAAGTTTTCACCAGATGGCACTCAGCTAGCAATGGTGCTGTCAAAAGACAAAAATGGTGCCACTGAGGTATACGTTTTAGACTTGAAAACAAAGAAATCTCGTCGTATTACCAGACATAGAAGTATCGACACTGAACCAAGCTGGCATCCAAATGGTAAAGAAATTGTATTTACGTCGGAAAGGGCTGGTAATGCTCAGATTTATAGCGTAAATTTAGCAACTGGTAAGAAAAGAAGACTTACTTTTGATGGTGATATGAATTTAGCGGGTTCAATCACACCTGATGGTAACAACTTAGTTATGGTAAATCGCACATTAGGTCGATACCATATTGCTAAAAAAGATTTAAAATCAGGTGACTTTAGCGTGTTAACACGCACTCGTTTAGACGAATCGCCAAGCATTGCGCCTAATGGCTCAATGATTATCTATAGTACGTTACATAATAATAAACAGGTCCTTGCATTGGTATCAATGGATGGACGGTTTAAAGCTCGCCTTCCTGTCGCGGAAGGTGAAGTTAAGGCACCTGCGTGGTCGCCATTTTTGTAAAGATTACAGGTTAGACTTTTAAAAAAGGAATCAACTCAATGCAACTTAACAAACTACTAAAGAGCCTACTCATTGCAGTGCCTGTAATGACGTTAGCTGCTTGTAGCTCTTCTTCAACTGTAGAAGAAGATACATCTGCGAACCAAAGCAACCAAGGTCAAGAAGAAACAGTACAAGTTGAAACTGTTGTTAAAGAAAAAACACCAGAAGAAATTCTTGCTGAAAAATACGAAGCACTTCGCCAAGAGCAAATCGTATACTTCGACTTTGACAAATCAACAGTACGTAGTGATTATGTTGAGTTACTTCAAGCACACGCTGATTTTTTAGTTAAGAACCCAAGTGTAAAAGTACTTGTTGAAGGCCACGCTGATGAGCGCGGTACACCAGAGTACAACATCGCACTAGGTGAGCGTCGTGGTCAAGCAGTTGCTAAATACCTACAAAGCCTAGGTGTTGCTGAAAGCCAAATCTCAGTAGTTAGCTACGGCGAGGAAAAGCCAATGGTTAAGACTCGTACTGAAGATGCTTTCGCGAAAAACCGTCGCGCAGTTTTAGTATACTAATATAGAAGTTAATATGATTAAGCCGAAAGTTATTTTGGCAACCATGTTACTTAGCGGGAGCAGTCAGTTATTGGCTGCTCCCGCTCCTGTTTCTGAGGTAGGTGCAAGCTCAAGTATGTCGTCCACGGCATTTGAAACTCGCTTACAAACTTTGGAACGCATGGTTGCAAACAGAAATGTGCAGTTTTTACAGCTGCAACAGCAATTAGAATCTCTGCAAGAAGAAGTTAGCCAGTTACGTGGCATTACTGAAGAGCAGGGCTACCAGTTAGAAAAAGTATTACAGCGTCAACGTGAGTTATACCAAGAAATTGAAACGCGAGTTTCAAGCAGTCTCACAGCGACAACGCCTGTTACTGACACCCTAACAAATAGCACCGCTGGTACAATGAGCAGCAATTTAAATGAAAATGATGCTTATGACCGTGCTGTGCAATTAATTATGCAAGATAAGCGCTATGATGCGGCTATCCCAGAATTTAAATCGTTCTTAGAAAATTACCCAGAATCAGTATATGTACCAAATGCGCATTATTGGTTAGGGCAATTGCTGACGATTAAAAATGATAGTAAAGGCGCACTTTCGCACTTTGAGAGCTTAGTAAATGGCTTTCCAGATTCAAATAAGCGCTCAGATGCAATGTTAAAGCTGGCAACGACCTACATTAAAGAAGGCGAGACAGCACGTGCGAAAAAAATCTTAAATGATTTGGTTGCACAATACCCAGATTCAACCCCAGCAAAATTAGCGGTTGAAAAACTAGCGAGTCTTAATTAAGACTCGCCAGATTCATTTTTTGTAAATGAAAAGTGAAAACATAATCACTTATTAGGCTAATCTTAAGATGTTGGTATAAAATTAGCCAACTGAGTCATAAAACTTAAAAAAACTGTAATTTTAGGTTGCACTCATTTTTTAAATAAGTATTATAAGCGCCCGCAGCCGCTTGTTACGAAAGACAAAAACGCTGCGCAAAAAATCTGATTGGGTCATTAGCTCAGTTGGTAGAGCAGTGGACTTTTAATCCATTGGTCGATGGTTCAAGTCCATCATGACCCACCATTCAGATTTTGCACTTCGAGTATTTCCCTTTGGGAATTGAGCGGGTCATTAGCTCAGTTGGTAGAGCAGTGGACTTTTAATCCATTGGTCGATGGTTCAAGTCCATCATGACCCACCATTCGAAATGCACTTGCTTAGAGCGGGTCATTAGCTCAGTTGGTAGAGCAGTGGACTTTTAATCCATTGGTCGATGGTTCAAGTCCATCATGACCCACCATTTCTAAGCCTTCTCTTTGAGCGGGTCATTAGCTCAGTTGGTAGAGCAGTGGACTTTTAATCCATTGGTCGATGGTTCAAGTCCATCATGACCCACCATTCAAAGAACTTTCTATTTTATGCGTAATGCATCTATGAGCGGGTCATTAGCTCAGTTGGTAGAGCAGTGGACTTTTAATCCATTGGTCGATGGTTCAAGTCCATCATGACCCACCATTCACAGATCTTTCTATTTTAAGCGTACGCATCTATGAGCGGGTCATTAGCTCAGTTGGGTGATACTAAACCGAAACGAAGTTTCGCAGTTAGTTAAACGCGAGTCAGGACGACGAGCCGGAATATCCCTACAGGACGTATTAATGGCACTTACACTCAGAGCGGGTCATTAGCTCAGTTGGTAGAGCAGTGGACTTTTAATCCATTGGTCGATGGTTCAAGTCCATCATGACCCACCATTTCCTAAAATTTCAAATCATCTTCAGCAAATTCAATTTTAAAAATCAAATACGAAACTGTTATTCACCTACCATTTTCAGTATAATGCGCGGCAATTTCCCATAGCATTTCACGGTCGAGAGAAATGAGCTTAGCTGAACAAATTATGCCAGAGGATTACATCTTTCCTCCAAAGCCAGCACCATTATCAGATGATGAAAAACTGGCTTATAAAGAACGTATCAAATCGCTTTTAAAAGAAAAGGATGCGGTATTAGTTGCACACTACTATACCGATCCGGAAATCCAAGCACTGGCAGAAGAAACCGGTGGTTGTGTTGCTGACTCGTTAGAGATGGCGCGTTTTGGTAGTAAACATTCAGCAAAAACGATTGTTGTTGCTGGTGTACGTTTTATGGGTGAAACAGCCAAAATTTTAACACCTGAAAAAACAGTTGTGATGCCAACCCTAGAAGCAACGTGTTCACTTGATGTGGGTTGCCCAATTGATGAATTCTCAGCGTTTTGTGATCAGCACCCTGATCGTAAAGTAGTGGTTTACGCTAATACATCAACAGCAGTAAAAGCACGTGCAGACTGGATTGTTACCTCAAGCTGTGCACTTGAAATAGTTGAACACCTCGATGAGCAGGGCGATAAAATTATTTGGGGCCCAGATAAGCATTTAGGTTCTTACATTCAAAAGCAAACTGGTGCTGACATGATCATGTGGAATGGCGCATGTATTGTTCACGATGAGTTCAAAACCAAAGCACTTAAAGACATGAAAGCTCTGCACCCTGACGCGGCAGTACTTGTACACCCAGAGTCACCAGCAGAAATTGTTGATCTTGCTGATGCAGTAGGTTCAACGAGCCAGCTTATTAAAGCAGCGCAAGAGATGGACAACCAAAAGTTCATCGTGGCAACCGATCGCGGTATTTTTTATAAAATGCAGCAATTGTGCCCTGAAAAAGAGTTCTTTGAAGCTCCTACTCAAGGTGAAGGCGCAACTTGTCGCAGCTGTGCACATTGCCCGTGGATGGCAATGAATGGCCTTAAAGCGATTGAAGAAGCGTTACTAGATGCAAGTGGCAAAGAAGTATTTGTAGATATGGAACTGCGTGAAGGCGCACTACGTTCGCTTAATCGCATGTTAGACTTTTCGGCATCGTTAAAGTTGGCAACTACAAACAATACTTAATTTGTTGTAATTTTAGTCGCTCACATTCAGTGTTCTAAAAAGTACTTGCTAACAATCAATGCATTGCATAAGATACGCCCCACATTGCGAAGCGCAATGTTTTGCGGAGAGGTGGCTGAGTGGCCGAAGGCGCACGACTGGAACTCGTGTATAGGTTAACCCCTATCGAGGGTTCGAATCCCTCCCTCTCCGCCATTCTAGATTTAAAGAAAACGCTTGAGTTATGCTCAGGCGTTTTTTTATGCCCGCAGTTTTTAGGCTGGGTGAGACCCTCTATTTGGTTTCGACAAATTATCGGGAATAATTTGAACCGCGAAGGCGCCGCTAAGCGGGTAAATACAAGGATGTATTTAAGTTTATCCCTCCCTCTCCGCCATTCTAGATTTAAAGAAAACGCTTGAGTTATGCTCAGGCGTTTTTTTATGCCCGCAGTTTTTAGGCTGGGTGAGACCCTCTATTTGGTTTCGACAAATTATCGGGAATAATTTGAATCGCGAAGGCGCCGCGAAGCGGGTAAATTCATGGATGTGTTTCAGTTTATTCCTACCTCTACACTATTTTTATCCACTTAAACAGCTATCAATTTGTGCGCTTACATTGTTTATGTTTGCTCGTTTTTATTACTTATTAGAAGGCTTCGTTAAATACGCGTGTGAAATTTGGATGATTTGATATTTGCTCTTCATTAATAGCATGTGGCTTTATGTTATCGATTTTTGTTTTTCGAACTCTTTGGCAACAAGGTCATATGTCCTAAAGGAATAAAAAAATCACCCTGCTAATTCCATAATTTAATTAATTTAGCCTTCTTATTCCTAAAAATAGCAAAAACACCGGACATTCGTCCTTCTATTTTGAAATGTTTCAAAAATGTTAAATAAATCGTAAATCACTGTAAATAAAGACTAATTTGTAATTGATTTGTCACTTTATATGCCTAGCATACGACGTTCCTTAGTCGGGTAAAAACAAAATCGGGAACAAGAAAATGTTGAAAAAAACACTTTTGGCGAGTGCGATTACGCTTGCAACAGCAAGTGCAAATGCAAACGTTATTATTTCAGAATACGTTGAAGGCGGCAGCTACAATAAAGCAGTTGAAATCTTTAATGCAGGTGATACAGCAGTCGATTTATCAACCTATGCACTTAACTTCTACTTCAATGGTAAAACTGAAGTAGGTCGTACTATTACTTTATCAGGTGAACTTGCACCTAATACGACATACGTTGTAGCGCATTCGCGTGCGCTTGAAGAGTTAAAAGCGAAAGCGCAACTTGATACTGATGGCAGTTGGTTTAATGGTGACGACGCAGTTACGTTAACTAATAGCGACGTTGTAATCGATAGCTTAGGTCAAATCGGTGTTGATCCAGGTTCTGCATGGGTTAGTGGCGATGTACGTACGCAAGATCGTTCTTTAGTGCGTTTAGAGTCTGTAAAGTCTGGTCGTGTAGATGCTTTTGCTGAGTTTGACGGTGAAGTTGAGTGGATGGCGTTGCCAAAAGATGATTTTTCAAATGTAGGTAGTCATAACCAGCAAACCGAAGAGCCAGATCCTGTTGAGTGTGGTGGTGATGCAATACTCATTAGCGCAATTCAGGGCAGTGGTGATGCAAGTTTACTGAACGGTGAAACAGTTGAAGTACAAGCCGTCGTTACATCCTCATTACAAGGCGATGATCAGCTAAAAGGTTTCTTCTTACAAGAAGAGTCATTTGATCAAGACAGTGATGTAATGACTTCAGAAGGTATTTTCGTTTATTACAACAAACAACCAGTGGCTGAAGGCGATGTTGTTAAACTACGCGCTAAGGTAGAAGAAAAGTACGGCCAAACGCAGCTTAATTTCGTTAGCGATTTAAAAGTATGTGGCATAGAAAGCTTTGCACCTGTTGAAGTGTCACTGCCTGCTGATAATGGCCTAGAAGCTTATGAAGGCATGCTGGTAAGTGTATCAAATGAATTAGTAGTAAATGATACTTATGGTCTTTCACGTTATGGTGAACTAAAGCTTGGCACCGAGCGTTTATTCCAAAGCACACAAGTTGCCCTTCCTGGCGAGGCAGCAAATGCTTTAGAAGCTGAAAATCAGCTTAAATCTATCACATTAGATGACGGCTCAAGTGCACAAAACCCTGAAGTGATCCCTTATCCTACGCCTGAACTTGACGCGTACAATACCCTTCGTCTTGGTGATAAAGTGACAGGTCTTACTGGTGTGATGGGTTATGGTTACAGTCAATTCCGTATTCACCCAACTGTAACGCCAAACTTTATTCAAGAAAACCTGCGCACAGAAGCGCCAGAGAGTGTTGAAAACAGCTATGTACGTATCGCAAGCTTTAACGTGCTTAATTACTTTAATGGTGACGGCCAAGGTGGTGGTTTCCCAACTGCACGTGGTGCAGATACAGCTGAAGAATTTGAGCGTCAAAAAGCAAAAACGGTAAATGCAATTTTAGAGTTAAATGCTGACGTGATTGGTTTGCTTGAAATGGAAAATGATGGTTTTTCTGACTTAAGTGCGATTGCGGATTTAGTTACATCTCTAAATGCAGCGCAAGCAAATGATACTTATGCGTTTGTTAATTTAGGCACAGAGCAGGTCGGTGGTGACGCAATTATGTCTGCAATCATCTATCGTAGCAACAAAGTTGAAGAAGTGGGCACTGCTGCATTTACTGAAGCTGAACCGTTTGACTATGGTAACCGCCCACCAGTAATGCAAACGTTTACTGACAAACTAACTAAAGAAACCTTTTCTGTTGTGATTACTCACTTACGTTCAAAAGGTAGCTGTACTAAAGCAGAAGGCTTAGATGCAGATCAGAAAGACGGCCAAGGTTGTTGGAACCAAACACGTGTTAATGCAGTAAATAAGTTAAACGAATGGCTTGCAACAAATCCAACAACGGTTGCTGATGAGGATATGGTTATTCTGGGCGATATGAATGCCTATGGTGAAGAAGATCCAATCTACGCATTTGTGAATAATGGTTTTGTTAACATTAAGAAACAACGCTTTGGCCATACACGTGATTATTCGTATGTTTATCAAGGTCGTATTGGTAGCTTAGATCACGCTTTTGCATCAAGCAGTATGTACGATAAAGTTGTGGGCATTCAAGATTGGCATATTAACGCCGATGAACCAGTATCGCTTGATTACAACATGGAATATAAGTCTGAAAAGCACCTAGCTAGTTTATATGCGGATACGCCATACCGTGCATCAGATCATGACCCTATTGTAATTGACTTTGATACTCGCCCTGAGCCTACAATCATCGAAGGTAAAATTGAAAACTTATCTGGTTGGTTCTGGTGGAATAGACAAATGATCGAGCTTCCAGAAGGTTTTGATACTTTAGAGGTATCTATTGAAGGTTATGGAGAAGCAGATTTATACCTAAGACATGATAAGAAACCAACGAAACGAAATTATGATTGCCGTCCTTATTTATGGGGTAGTAATGAAAGTTGTATGATAGAAAAACCTGAAGCTGGTGAGTGGCATATAGGCTTAAAAGGAACCTTTTTCTATTACGGTGTAACTTTGAATTATAAAGCGACTAAACAGAATTTCTAATTGTTATTCGTTGATGTTAAGAGCAGCTAGTGCTGCTCTTTTTTTTGCACTAAATCTAATTATGTTAAGCTAGCCCAGTTGGTTTTACAGGGTTAGATATGCTAAGCAAGCAAATACAAAAGAAAATTTGTGATGTTCTAGGTGAGCGTCATATTTGTAACGTTGAATCCTTCAAAACAGTTTGGAGTGGTTTTGGCAGTTTACAGCGCATGTCATTTGGCCCTGAGCAAAAAAGCATTGTTGTAAAATCCATTTCTATGCCTAATCAAATTAACCACCCCAAAGGGTGGAGCAGTGACTTTGCATCGAAGCGTAAACTTAAATCGTACCGTGTAGAGCAAGCGTTTTATCGGCAATATGCGATGCATTTGAATGTTAAAACACCTCGCTACCTAGGATTTATTGAAGATGAAAACACACAGTACTTGTTATTAAGTGATTTAGCGCAAGAAGGTTTTCATGAAATTGCAGAGCAAGACCTTTTCTCTGTAAAACAAATCTTAGTTTGGCTCGCGAACTTTCATGCGCAAAATCTTGGTAAATGCCCTGAGGGCTTATGGCCTCAAGGAAGTTACTGGCATTTGGCAACGCGACCAAAAGAATTTAACGCAATGTCACACATTGCTTTAAAGGAATCGGCTTTCGAGCTAGATACAATGCTGCATTCATGTAAGTACCAAACGCTTATTCATGGTGATGCAAAAATTGCTAATTTTATGCAAGCAGGTAACAGTATTGTTGGTTACGACTTTCAGTATGTTGGTGGTGGGATTGGCATTATCGATGTGATGTTATTGCTAAGCAGTGCGTTTACCAGTGAGCAGTGTTTTAAATATGAAGAAGACTTGCTGCAATACTATAAACAAGCGTTCCTTGAAGCATGTGACGGTTTTTCTGTGGCCACTGCAAATTATGTTATTGATTCTTGGTTAGCGCTTTATCCCTTAGCATGGGCTGATTTTGCACGGTTTTTAGATGGTTGGTCACCGGGGCATTGGAAGTTACATGATTATGCTTGGCATCAGGTAGAAAAAGCGCTCAAACTTATTGGTTAAGCATCTTTAAAATTTATAAAGCTGTGATGCATTGTCAAAACTTAGTTTTTGCCATATCGCATCGTTAGCACAGAGCTGTTTATAATGTTGCCACAGTGATAAATAGCTTGATGTCATTAAGCAAATTGGGAAATTACTGGCAAACATAACGCGCTCAAACGTGAAATTCTCTGTTATATCTTTAAAAATTTGCTTACGAAACGTGTTTGAAAGCGTCATTTGCTGCATTTCAAAACCTGAATATTTAATGTAAATATTCGGAATTTTTGCCAGCAATACAATCGCTGTTACCCAATTTTCATAATTTTTTGGTGTGACAAGGCCTGCGTGATTAAGCACGATGTTTAAATTAGGGTGTGCTTTAGCAAGCTCACATAAACGCGTTGTGTGAGGCAATTCACTGATTTCAAATTGCGCTTCAAAAATAAGTTTATTTTTCGCCAGTAAGGCAAAATTGTGATTAACGCTATCTGCGTGTAAACGCATTGCATCGTTACCTTCCGTGATATCCCTAATTCCCACAAACGAGCTGAACTTTTGTAAGGTTTTTATTTGTTCTTCAAATACACTTGGCGCGAGATCTATTTGAGCATACCCAATGGCTTTGTGTAACTTACCAATAGCGTTTTCAAGAAACGCGATTTCCTTTTCTGGCTGTTGGTTATTAAATCCAGCCTCAATATGCACAAAATTAGAGAGTGTATAATCACTATTTAAGATAAGGTCTTTGACTGAAAAGTTTTTTTGCAACATGGCAAGTTGAGGCCATGGGGGAAGGGCATTTTTGAGCCAAAAATAATCACCTTCATCTAAATAAAAAAGATGAAGGTGAGGGTCGAAAATAGCGTTACTGTGCTGTGTAACCACCGTCAATGACCTGTAGGCTGCCTGAAATAAAACTAGCTTTATCACTCACTAAAAAACCGATGTAGTCAGCAACTTCAGTCGCTTGACCTAATCGATTTAATGGCTGTAAAGCCGCTTCTTCAGCATGAATTTCAGCTTTATTGGCACCGCTTTTTTCGCAATAGCTGTCTATTGCATTATGATAAAGAGGTGTTTCAATCGTACCTGGGCAGATAGCGTTAGCACGGATGTTGTGCTTTGCATAATCAAGCGCTGTTGTGCGCGCCATTGAGGCAAGAGATGCCTTTGTTAAGTTATAAGCAAAGGAATTCTTTTTGCCAATAAGCGCTTGATCAGAAGCAACCAGCACAATTGCACCACCATGCGTTTTCATAAACGGTAATGCATGTTTAATCAGGCTATAAGCACCTTTTACGTTAAGTGCAAAGAGATCATCAAACATCTGCTCTGAGGTGTCTTCAATAGTAGCTGAAAGATGACGTCCCGCATTTGAAACTAACGCGTCAATTTGCCCGTGTTTTTGACCGATTGTGGTTACCGCATTGGCAACAGCATCAACATCGCTTACATCACAAAGAATATGTTGACCTGTTTCTGATGGAGTAATATCCAAGTTATAAACGATATACTCATCAGCTATTAGCCGCGCCACAGTCGCTTCGCCAATGCCTTTACTTCCACCTGTTACGATTGCAACTTTACTCATTGATTAGTGACCGCAGCCGCCTGCACCATGCACATGGCCATGCGATAACTCTTCGCTTGTAGCTGCACGTACTGATACAACTTCAATATCGAACTTTAGGTCTTTACCAGCAAATGGGTGGTTTAAATCACAATCAGCATTGAATCGACCCACTTTGATAATCGTTACTTGACGTTGACCTTGATCTGTATGAACTAATGCAGTCATACCTGGTTTCCATACTTTAGCGCCTTGTAGGTGCTTAAGTGGAATGCGTTGCACCGCATTATCATGACGCGGGCCGTATGCATCTTTCGCTTCAAGCTCAACGCTAAATTTATCGTCTGCAGACTTATCATCAAGTGCTTTTTCTAAGCCTGGTAACATGCCTTCATGGCCGTGAAGGTACGCTAATGGTGCGCCATCTTTGCTTGATTCTAATTGGTTTTCACCTTCAAAAACGGTGTAGTGAAATTCTACAACAGTATCTTTTGCGATTTGCATAACAATCCTAACTTTAACAATTTTCCGCAGTATATATGAAATCGATTTAAGACGCGAAAATCAATTGTTTAATGGCGCGGTATTGGTGAGTGAAAAATACGGAATTTGCAAAGCAATGTCTGTAATAAGCTGGTGTTGTGATGAGGGTTTCTTTGATTGGGTAATTTTAATATTAAGTGTTTGGCCCGGTTTAATAATGGTGGTGTGGTTAAGCGCATTCCATTCACGCAGTTGTTTTACAGTAACATCAAAGAGGGTAGCAACATGCCAAAGTGAATCACTTGGTTTTACAACGTAATTAACCTCAAGGGTTTCTACTTCAGGCTTTACTCGCTTAATGTAGCGGCTTATTGCATATTCACGCACTAGGTTAGGCATAGTCTTACTGCTTGCTGGCAGAATAAGTTCCTGCCCTAGTAACAGCTTATCAGACGTTAAGCGATTGAGAGATTTAAGTTTGGCAATTGAGGTATTGGTTAATTTAGCTAAGCGATACAATGAATCTCCTTTTTTAACACGATACCCTTTTTCCAGCCCAACTCGGCTAAATAGGAGGATTTGCTCAAGTGTGGTGGCTAATTCGTTTGGTAACAACAAATGGAAAGGCCCTGTTGGTGCACTTTTATCGGCAATATAGGCACTATTAAGTTTAAGTAACTCTGTATTTGGGATTTTTAATAACTCAGCAATCACTAGCATTGAAAACGGCTGCTCTATATCAATCATTCGTGTTGTTGGTTTGTGCTCTATCGCGTTAAAAAATCGAGGTTTGGTTTTAACCAGTTTATCAAGCGCCAATAATTTTGGTACGTATTCACGGGTTTCTTGCGGCAAGGTTAAATGCCAAAAATCGGTTGGTCTTTTGTTGCGTTTGTTATGCAACATCGCTTGTTTAACTTTACCTTCACCGCTGTTGTATGCGGCAATTGCTAATAACCAGTCTTTATTAAATGCTAAATATAAATCTTGCAGATAGCTTAACGCTGCTTGAGTAGAGAGCATTAAATCAAAACGCCCATCATAGTGTTCGTTAATAGGCACATTGTAGTATTCTGCGATTATCGGCATTAACTGCCAAATCCCCGCGGCACCACGTTGTGAAGAAGTCATTTTAAATTCACTTTCAACAATCGGTAACAATGCAAGCTCTAACGGCATGTTGCGTTTTTTAAGTTCAGCAACAATATAAGGTAAGTAAGGTTTTGCCCTGAGAGAAATTGAATTAGCGTAAAACGATTGTTGTAAATACCACTTCAACTTTTCATCTATTAATGGGTGCTTTTGGTAGGGTAGCTGTTGGTTATTTGCAATAGTAAGCCAAAGGTTTGTTTTAGCGGTGGCAGCAGTAACATGGGTATTCAAAAAGAGTACCGAAAGTACAAAAACGATTACTTTTAAATGCCATTGCTGCGACATAAAAACGAGCCTTTTATCATGCTAATTTAAACCCTGATTAAACTAAGTGTAGACAAGAAAAAAGTATCACAAATGACAGATTTGAAAAAAGTTTATAACTTTAGGATTTAAAAGAAATTAAAAAAACTTGTTAAAGAATAAGGGCTTGTTGCGAATACAAAAGGTAAGGCTATAAAAATCAAGGCCATAATTAGGTAACTTGAAACACGTATTACGCTGATTTTTTTTAGCTGCAAAAGGGAAATACCGCCAACAATACCACCTGCTACCAAACAGCTTCCCCACAACTGAACTTGTAATACCGTTACTGAATTATTGGTGTTTAAAAGTTGGCAAATTACCACTGCATCGACAATTAAAATGACAAAAAAAACAAAACTTATCACCAGTAGTTTTATGCCAAATAGTTGTGATGTTTGCATAGCCAAGCAAGTTTCAGCAAATTGAAAGTGTCACATTAATATCGTAATAGGATAATAATTTCCAGCAAAATCTGAGATATAAGTTGAACAAATTAAAATAGTTATGGGTTCAACTTTTATGAAAACGAAGACAACCCGTGAATTGAGAAGTGAAAACACGTTTACTCTTTTTAAGCGGTATTTAAATTAAAAATAAGTAAACGTGTAATGAGATGTGCAGTAAATAAAAATGAACTGCTATTTAATTGCGAGTAACAACTTATTCACCAGTCCATTTAATTGCTCTGAATGCGTTGATTCAGTGCTAAGCAACTGATGGCAGAGGTTTAATGCCACCATCAGTAACACTTTATCGTCACTTTTAGTGTGTGCACGCAGTTTAAACTCATTTAATTCAGTATTTAATCTTTGTGCAGCAGCCAGCAAATCATCTTCTTTGCCTTTTGGACAAGCAACCATATGTTGCTTGCCGAGTAGGGTAATTGCGAGTCCGCGATTATCACCTTGAGTCATAAATTAGCTTGCCGCTTGGTTAAGCTTAGATACGAGTTCATTTAACGATGCATGTTGGGAATTCGCAGATTCTTCTAACTCCATGAGTTCAAGCTGAGTAGTTTCAAGCTCATCTTTGGTTTTTGCTAATGCTTGCTCAAGGTTAATTTTTTCTTGCTTGAGACTTTGGTTTTGGGAAATTAACTGATCAACTAGCGTATGTAGCGTAGAGTATAAATTGTCGCTCATAATAGCACGCCTTTAAAAAAAGAATAGATATGACATAAATATGGGTTTTTGATGACAATACCAAGGCTAAGTTCAGGTTATTTTGCTAATTTCGATTCAACCGAACAAAATCTACCCATACTCAGTTAAGAAAAGGGGTATAATGGCTTAAAAATACATTTAGGGCTGTTTATGCTGAGCTATCGCCACTCGTTTCATGCGGGAAATCCTGCAGATGTTATTAAACATTTAGTGTTAATTGAAACGCTTTCTTATTTAACAAAAAAAGACAAACCTCTCGAATACATCGATACGCACTCAGGAGTGGGGATTTACCGCTTAGCAACGGCTGAGGCACAAAAAACACAAGAGTATTTGGATGGCATAGCAAAGTTGTGGCAATACCAAGGTGATCATAACGCAATTGCCAATTACGTCGCCAAGGTAAAACAGTTTAATCAAGGTGAACTTGAAGTTTACCCTGGATCGCCAATGGTTGCTGATAGCTTATTGCGTGAGCATGATAAGCGCTGGTTGTTTGAGCTTCATCCTAAAGACAGCGAAAGCCTTAAAAACAATATGGCAGAGTTAAGCAATCGTCGTAAACAAACCTTTGTGCGAAAAGAAAATGGTTTTCAAGGTTTACTAGGCCTATTACCTCCACAAGCAAAACGCGGTTGTGTATTGATAGATCCGCCTTATGAGATTAAATCGGATTACGAGCAAGTTGTTAAAACGGTTAAAAAAGCCTATGAGAAATTTAATAGCGGTACCATCATGATTTGGTACCCTGTGGTTTCTCGAGAGCGCATTGACATTATGGAAGCAGGCTTAATAAATTCAGGTATTCGTAATATTCAATTATTTGAATTAGCCACTAGCGCAGACTCTGAAGAGTTAGGCATGACAGCGTCGGGCATGATAGTCATTAATCCACCATGGACACTAAAACAAACAATGGATGAGTGTTTACCTGAACTTGTTTCCTTATTAGCAGATGAGGGTGGTTTTTACCGCAGTGAACAATTGGTAGAAGAATAAAAAAAAGCCGCTTAATAGCGGCTTTTTTATATACTTATTTTTACCACTTTGCTGTTAAAAATAAACAGCGTTAAATTGTGCGATCTTCACTTTTGATTCGTTAAATAAGGTAAGTGTTTCACCTTTAATTTTATACTCAAATGTATCTTGCAGAACTTGATGCATACTTCTATCTAAGTCGTTTGCACGGCCTTGACACATCTTCATTGTAGATGCCATGCCTTTAAAGCGTAGGCCATATTCTTTAGCAATAAAACTGCCCATAAAGTTATTACAGCCAGCAAAACCCTTAACGCTGCCATCAGCCTTTAATTGCACAAACAGCTCTCGTGCACCCTGTGGTGTATTAACCGATTCACCATTAAGCACCATTGCTTTCCAGTAAGTATTGGTAAGCGATACGTTTGGTTTTACTGGTGGAGCTACTTTTGTCACACGAATTTTTAATGGCTCGTCAGATGCAAAAGGGTTATTTGATTGCGTTGAGGTATAAAGCAATTTACCGTCTTTACGAATTTGTGCGCGCACATTGTAACGCATATTGTCTTTAATTAAGGCGTTATCATAATCGAGTGACACCTGATAAGGCGGTGCGCTATTCAGGGTGACTAATTTACTGCTAATCACGGTAGATGCAACATCCATTTTTGAAACATCTTCAAGGGTTACAGTTAATTCTGAATTAGGCGGCAGCATGCTGCGATCTAGATAGTAAACTTCAGTTTGTAGACTGTTCATTACCTTTTCCTCAACTTCGGGTGCTGATTGACAACCAGCTAATGTCATTGAGCCAGTAGCGATGAGTGAACATAAAAGCAATGGTTTAGCAAAGCGATTCATAGTAGTTCCTTTATTTTGAGTGATTGCAAAAATAGTTGAATTTATGGTTATTCTACTTTCCTTTTATTAACTTACGCTTAATTTAAATCAAATGCATCTAATTGTTTCTTAATTAGGTAATTTTAAATTCGTTAATTTTGATGTTAACAAGGCAATCAGTGAACTAGTTGTACTGTCTATTTGATTGAGTCCATGCAGTAAGGTCATAAAATAAAGATCGATGATTATCTCAGCTTGCATTTCATTGGCATCGTTATCATGGATAAGCAATGCTTTAAAACGCGCTAATTGTGGAGCGAGTTCATCTTGTTGCCACATAATGGTTGCGAGTAATTCACGGCTAAACTCTCGCTTTGATAAGTAAAAAGGGTAAAGGCTATTGGCATAATGGCACATGCGGTCAGCGGCTGTTTTGCTTATATCGGTTTTACTAGCTTCAAGCAGCACATTTTCTAATTGCGCTTCAAACCCTGCTTTTAAGATGTCTATTTTACTTTTGAAATGACTAAAAACAGTGCCATTGGCAACCTTCGCGTGGGTTGCTATATCGCGTGTGCTGGTATCTTGATAACCCTGTTTTTGAAAAAGTTGCCATGCTGCTTCTAATATAAGTTGTTTTGTTTGTTCTTTTTTCGACACACGTTACTCCTTGCTTTGCGCTTATTAAAACAGCTTCAGAATTTAACGCAATAAAATTTTGAGTTGATTTTTGAGCGCGCTCAATTTTAAAATGAGCGCGCTCAAAAAAGTTAAGGAAATGTATGGATACGTTAAAAAGAATACTTGGTGTTTTAATATTTATGCCTTTTATTGGCTGTTATAGCTATATTGTGGGACCTTTACTTATGGCTGTGTTGATCCCCGGAGGAGTTGCATTACTGTTGCTTATTCTGGGATATAAAGAGGGGGTCTTAGTATTAATAAATGCTTTTAAATCAGAAGCGAAAGTAAATGAAGGTTAAATCAGCAGAATTCCCATCTGACTTGAATATACCGTGTAAAAGTCACTTTCCGTGTTATCAAGATGCTTTTTTAGTTACGACAACAAAACAGTCTCTTAGTGCAGCGCAGGTTTATTTCGCCATATTTGCCGATTTACCAAAAGGGGTAACGCTACTTTTGAGGCTTAGAAACAAAATTGTTCGTTACTTTGGTTTCAAAGCGAGTGAAAGCACCATGGCTGGGAGCCTAAACAATATCCGGGTAGGGCAGAAAGCCGGCTTTTTAGAGTATGTGCATGTAAGTGAAGGTGAAATCGTGAGTTTTTGTGAAGAGCGCAATATGGCAATGTGGTTATCGGTAAAGCGTGTTGAGGATAACTCTTTCGTCATAGCAACTCGGGTTGAATTACGGACTTGGCAAGCCCGTATTTATATGGCGTTAATTAAGCCATTTCATCGGGTGATTGCGCCACTTTGTATTCACAGTGCATTACGACAAGGGAAAATATAAAAGCCAGCGAGTCGCTGGCTTTTTTATAATTTTTTATTTCACTTCTTTACCTGCGGCTTGTAAATCCGCGTGGTAGCTTGAGCGAACAAATGGGCCACATGCTGCGTGACTAAAACCAATTTCATCAGCATAGTCTTTAAGTGCATCAAATTCTGCTGGTGGCACGTAGCGTTTTACTGGTAGGTGATGTTTCGAAGGCTGTAGATACTGGCCAACAGTTAACATATCCACATTGTGTTCGCGTAAATCGCGAAGTACTGCTTCAATTTCGCTGATCTCTTCACCTAAACCAACCATTAAACCTGACTTAGTCTTCACATTTGGATGCGCTTCTTTAAAGCGGCGAAGTAACTCAAGAGACCATTTATAATCAGCACCTGGGCGCGCAAGTTTATACAGGCGAGGGGCAGTTTCAAGGTTGTGATTGAATACATCTGGTGGCGTATCAATTAAAATCTCGAGCGCTTTTTCCATACGACCACGGAAGTCTGGCACTAAAATTTCAATTGTAATACCTGGGTTGTGCTTACGAATTTCACGAATACAATCGGCAAAATGTTGGGCACCACCGTCACGTAAGTCATCACGGTCTACTGAGGTAATTACAACGTAGCTAAGCTTCATATCTTTAATAGTAAGCGCTAGTTTTTCTGGCTCCTCGGCATCAGGCTTTAAAGGACGACCATGTGCAACATCACAGAACGGGCAACGACGAGTACAAATCGCACCTAAAATCATAAAGGTGGCTGTGCCGTGGTTAAAGCACTCTGATAAATTTGGACAAGATGCTTCTTCACATACTGAGTGAAGGCCATGCTTACGCATTGCGCTTTTAATACCATCGATGCGTTCACTTGATTTCGGTAAACGGATCTTTAGCCATTCTGGCTTACGAAGCATTTCTTCTTTTTCAGTTGGCATAACCTTGACGGGGATAAGTGCCATTTTTTCAGCATCACGGAGTTTTACACCCGGTTGCATTTTTACAGGTTTAGTCATCGATTAAAAACCTACTACTTGCTCATATTCAGTGTTACCTAGTCGTTTGACTAAGTGCTTAACCAGTCCGTCTGACGCTTCTGCAAGCGTTTGTGGACCATTTATTTGTTTGGTTTGGAGCATTTCCATGCCAGCATAGCCACATGGATTGATCCGTAAAAACGGCTCCATATCCATATCAATATTCAGTGCAAGACCGTGAAAAGAACAGCCGCGTCTAACACGCAGGCCTAAAGAGGCTATTTTCTTTTCGTCAACGTAAACGCCTGGGGCATCGGCTTTTGCATATGCATCAATACCAAAATCTTTCAGTGTATCGATTACCGTTTCTTCAAGCCAGGTAACAAGCTCTCGCACACCAATTTTAAGGCGACGTAAATTGAATAACACATACAATACCTGTTGACCCGGTCCGTGATAAGTTACTTGGCCACCGCGATCAACTTTAACTACCGGAATATCACCGGTCATTAATAAGTGTTCTTCTTTGCCAGCTTGACCTTGGGTAAACACAGGATTGTGTTCAACTAACCAAATTTCATCAGCGGCATCGTCATCACGGGTATCTGTATAGTGTTGCATTGCTTGCCATACAGGTTCGTAATCTTGACGATTAAGTTGTCGAACAATTAATTTAGGCATGTTAATAAGCCTTAAAGCACGTAACGTACGTCTGCAATTGAGCCAAGCTCAGTATAAATTGATTCGATATGTTCTTTACTTGTAACTGTAGCTACTAAACTTACCGATTCATAATTCCCTTTACTGCTTGCTTTTGTTTTAGGCGCATAGTCACCAGGGGCTAATTTTTGCATCACAGCTAAAACTTGCGAAGTTAAGTCAACATTTGCCAAACCCATTACTTTAAAAGTAAACGGACAAGGAAACTCTAAAAACTCGTCAAATTTTGTATTTGTAACCGGATTAACCACATTTCACCTCAGTAATTATAGGGTTATTACGGCCATTTGGCTGGCCTTAAGAAAATGCCCGCTAGTCTACCATAAATTCGATAAAAGGCTTATTAATAATGCTTATCTGTGTTTTAGCGGTTGTTTATCTGTGTTGATAGTTTGAAGTAAGTTCAGTCATTCTAAAAGTTTACAAAAAAAGCGCCAATTGGCGCTTTTTTATAACTTGCTAACGACTAATTGCTGATTTGCAGACGAATATAGTCATAAATCTTGCTGAAGAAACTACCTTCATTAATTTCTTCAAGTGTTACAAGCGGATACTGTGCAATATCTTCACCGTCAAGTTGTAGGAAAAGAGTACCTACTTTAACGCCTTTAGCTAAAGGTGCTTCTAATGTTTGGTCAAGTTCAAAATTTGCTTTAAGGTTTTTCATCTGACCGCGCGGAATAGTGATTGGCGTATCTTCTAAAATACCAAGTGAAACTGTTTCTTTATGGCCCATCCAAATGCGTTGTTCAGCAAAGCTATCGCCTGCTTTATACGGTGTTACAGTTTCGAAGAAACGGAAGCCATAGTTAAGTAGCTTGCGGCTTTCTGTTGCACGAGAACGCTCGCTTTTTGTGCCCATAACTACTGAAACTAAACGCATATTGCCTTTTTTAGCTGAAGTTACAAGGCTATAACCTGCTTCGCTTGTGTGGCCTGTTTTAATACCATCAACATTTAAGTTTTCATCCCATAACAAAGAGTTACGGTTATACTGCTTAATGCCGTTATAAGTGAATGATTTTTCAGCATACAGTGCATATTCAGCAGGTACATCACGGATAAGCGCCACACCCAAAGTCGCCATATCACGTGGAGTTGTAAAATGTTCAGTGGTATCTAAACCGTGGCTATTAATAAAGTGCGTATTTGTCATGCCTAGCTTTTGCGCATGAGCGTTCATTAAATCAGCAAATGCGGCTTCGCTACCTGCAATATGCTCTGCCATAGCAACACACGCATCGTTACCTGATTGAATGATGATACCGCGATTTAAATCTTCAACAGATACTTGCTTACCTACTTCGATAAACATTTTTGAAGAATCAGGAAAATTCTTAGCCCATGCTTTTTCACTGATGGTAACTTGATCATCGAGTGAAATATTGCCGCTTTCAACTTCAAGGCCGATAACATAACTCGTCATCATTTTGGTTAAACTGGCTGGTGCTAATTTAGTATCTGCTTCACCTTCAGCAATGACTTTACCGGTAGTAAAGTCTACTAAGAAATAACCCTTGGCATTAATTTGAGGCGGAGCAGGGATGATTTGTGCTTGCAGAGAAAAGCACGACGCTGCTGCAATCGCAGCAATAACTGTTTTTTTAATTCGATTCATTGGCTTTTTGGGTCAATTGTATTAGTTTTGGGTATTTTAAGTTAATTATCCTAAAGCAATCAGTCACTGTAAAGCATGAATGCGTTTTGATGACTGTTAGCTTTAATTTTATCGAGTAATTCTTTGGCTACTTGCGCGTTGTCGATTGGACCAAGGCGTAGACGATAAATTCCATCTTTTTTTACAATTTTACTGTCTACCTGGTATTCATAGGTTAACTCTTTCGCGAGTATACCTAATTGCTCCACACTTTGCGCAGCAGCAATTTGAATATAGGCATTGTGATGATTTGTCTCTGGCAGTAGCGCTTCAATTTTTACTTTTGCTGTACCTTGGCGGTGATAGCCAAGTTTATAGGCTGCAGCATACGATAAATCAATAATCCGATCATCATGAAATGGTCCACGATCGTTCACACGGACAATAGCAGTATTGCCATTTTCTAAATTTGTTACACGAACAAAACTGGGTAAAGGTAAGGTCTTATGTGCAGCCGTCATAGCGAACATATCGTAAGGCTCGCCGTTAGACGTATCGTGACCATGAAATTTACGGCCATACCATGAAGCAATGCCTGTTTCAGTAAAACCAGCTTCACTGTGCAGTGGGATATATCGTTTACCAAGCACTTCATAAGGCTGACTGGCTGAAATACTTTTCTTTTCAGAAGTAACAGTCACATCTTGCATTTCTTCTGGGTAGGGTGCACGAAGCGGTGCTGCATCATGACGCATACTGTAGCGCCCAGAAGGTGCACAGGCTGAGATTAAAATTAAAATAATTAAAAGTAGTAGGTGTTTCATTGTGTTATTTCACCAAAATACGCTTATGGGTTGCAATAGACATAACAATACCGAACCCCGCAAGCAGGGTTACCATGGACGTACCGCCATAGCTGATAAGGGGAAGGGGAACCCCTACTACAGGTAATAATCCTGATACCATACCAATATTTACAAAAACGTAAACAAAGAAGGTCAGGGTGATGCTCGCAGCAAGTAATTTGCCAAACGCATCTTGTGCGCTAACAGCAATAAATAAACCACGAGCAATAATAAATAAATACAAGCTAAGTAGAACTGTGACACCAATTAAACCAAATTCTTCGCTAAGTACCGAGAATATAAAATCGGTGTGACGCTCAGGCAAAAATTCAAGTTGTGACTGCGTTCCATGCATCCAACCTTTACCTTCAATACCGCCAGAGCCAATAGCAATTTTTGACTGAATAATATGATAGCCAGCACCGAGAGGATCGCTCTCAGGGTCAAGCATGGTTAATACGCGAGTCTTTTGATAGTCGTGCATGCCATAATGCCAAAAGCCATAAATAGCTACCGGCGCAACAGCCAAAGCACTTAGAATTAGTCGCCAATGAAGGCCTGCAAAAAACAACACAAATAAACCCGAACTGGCAATCAGAATTGATGTACCTAAGTCAGGTTGTTTCATTATTAATCGGGTAGGGACGGCAACAATTAAAAGACCTATTGCTAAATGGCGGTATTTTGGTGGTAAATGGTAGCGACTAATGTACCAAGCAACCATAATGGGCATGGCGAGCTTCATTACTTCTGAGGGTTGAAAGCGAATACCAATATTGAGCCAACGCTGTGCGCCTTTACTCGACACACCAAAAAACATAACAGCAACAAGTAATGCAACGCCAACAAGGTAAATTGGCAACGCCCAACGACGCATGTTAGTTGGTGATACTTGTGCAAGGGCAAACATCACAAATAAGCCAAGCCCTATACGTGTAGCTTGGCGAATTACCAAATCAATGTTTTGTCCACCGGCGCTGTAGACAACCACTAAACTGCCTGCCATTAAGGCCAAAATGGCTACCAACATAGGCCAATCTAAGTGCAATCTATCCCAAATGGTTTTATTATGATTGAGCGCCTTCACGGTTTACCTACCAGTGATTCAGGTTTATTTGAAAAGTAATAGTCCATTAAGGTACGTGCAATCGGTGCACCCACTATAGAGCCTCCACCGGCATTTTCTACGGTAACCGCTACGATGATTTCTGGTTTTTCATAAGGTGCAAAACCTACGTACATGGCATTGTCACGATGACGCTCATCGAGTTTTTCAGCATTATAGCGTTCACCCTGAGCAATACTTTTTACTTGCGCTGTACCGGTTTTTCCGCCTGCTGTATATTGCGCACCAATAAATGCTTTGTGTGCTGTACCGTTTTTCAAATGCACAGTGTTGTACATCGCACGAAGCGCAATATCCCAATTTGCCTCATTTTTAAGTTGGATTGGTGGCTTCTCATCGCGGGCAATAATTTGCACCTGATCACTTAGCTTGGTTGCAGATACGAGATGTGGCTGAAAACGCAGGCCTTTATTCACCATAATGCTCATTGAGTTGGCAATTTGCATCGGTGTGGCTGTCCAGTAACCTTGACCTATCGAAATATTAGGCGTGTCACCCGGATACCAAGGTAATTTATAGGTTACTTCTTTCCATTCACGCGATGGCAGGTTAGCGGTTTTTTCTTCATAAATATCAATGCCTGTGAGTTGGCCAAAACCAAATTGGTACATAAACTCACTGATTTTATCGATCCCTAAGCGATAGCCCACTTCATAAAAGTAGGTATCACAACTTTCTTCAATGGCTTTATACACGTCAACTTTACCATGTCCCCAAGGTCGCCAGTCACGCCAACGGTGCTCTGCTTTAGGTAACTTAAAAAAGCCCGGGTCGTGGATTTGAGTTGTTTCGGTTACCACGTCTTCATCAAGCGCTAGTATTGCTAGATGTGGTTTAATGGTTGATGCAGGCGGATAAACCCCTTTGGTTACTCGGTTCACTAAAGGTCTATCTGGGTTAAGTAGGGATTTATAGTCCGCGCCACTTATTCCATGAACAAACAGGTTAGGGTCGTAACTTGGGTTTGAATAAAACGCTAAAATACCACCATCCCTTGCATCCATAACAACGACTGCGCCGCGCTCCTCAGCGAGTGCAGCTTGTGCAATTTGTTGTAAACCAATATCCAAGGTCAAAATAAGATCTTTGCCAGGTTCTGGATCCGTTGATTTTAAGGTGCGAAGAATTCGACCGCGGTTATTAATTTCAACTTCTTCACTGCCAACCACACCATGTAAAATTTCTTCGTAATACTTTTCGATGCCTAGTTTGCCAATATCTCGCGTTGCGCGGTAATTAACATCTCGCCCTTCCATTTCTAGTTCGAGATGTTCGGCTTTATTCATTTTTGCAACGTAGCCAATGGCATGAGTGAGCGCATCACCATATGGGTAATGCCTTGCCAAGCGTGCTTCAACACTAAAACCCGGATATTTATGCTGATTGACAGAAAATAAGGCAACTTGCTCTGGGGTTAAACGCGATTTTAGAATTTGGCTTTTAAAGCGGCGTTTGCGTTTGATGCTTTTTAAGAACTCTTCTTGCTGCTCAGGGGTAATGTCAAATAACGCTGCAATTTCTTTGAGGCTTTTATCTAGTTCTTGTGTTTCTTCTGGGATTACTTCCAAATTATACACAGGGCGATTTTCAGCTAGCAGCACACCATTACGGTCGTAGATTAAACCTCGGTTTGGCGCAATAGGAATAACTTTAATGCGGTTTTCGTTGGAGCGTGTTTTATAGCTTTGGTGCTGTTTAACTTGCAGGTTAAAGACGTTAACAAACAGAATGCCGATCACAATTAAAACAAAAACAAATGCCACAAATGCACGACGAGCGACTAAATTAGCCTCGGCTGAATGATCCCTGATAGTAGCGCGTTGTTTTAACATCTATTTGATTTTATTCTTATTCTCTGTGGTACGGATGATTATTATTCAAACTCCATGCACGATACAAGCTTTCTGCGACAATAATTCGAACTAGCGGATGGGGCAGTGTTAAATTTGATAACGACCACTTTTGCTCTGAAGCTGCAATGCATTCAGGAGCAAGTCCTTCGGGACCACCAATAAGTAAACTAATATCGCGCCCATCCAGTTGCCATTTGCTCATTTCTTTGGCGAGTTGATGAGTATCGAGTGCTTTACCTGTGACCTCTAAAGTAACTATTTTGTTCCCTTTAGGAATGGCTGCGAGGGTTTTTTCACCCTCTAGTTGCAAAATGCGCTTAATATCGGCATTTTTGCCACGTTTGCCAGCGGGGATTTCGATTAGCTCCAAGCTCATATCGCGTGGAAAGCGACGCTGATATTCTTGAAAACCAGTTTCAACCCATGCTGGCATTTTTGTGCCAACAGCAATTAGCTGAATGCGCACAATATTAGCTCCAAAGTTTTTCTAACTGATAAAAATCGCGGGCGCTTTCTTGCATCACGTGCAGTACAACATCACCAAGGTCGAGCAGTACCCATTCACCTTCTTGTTGACCTTCGGTACCGATGATTTCAATACCTTGTGCTTTTGCTTCTAATGCAACATTGTTAGCAATTGATTGTACATGGCGTTTAGAGGTACCTGAGCACACCACCATATAGTCAGTGATTGAAGATTTTTCTGTCATATCAAGGGTGGTAATATCAACAGCTTTAATATCGTCTGCTTTGTCGATAACAAAGTCTAATAACTCGCGTGGATCCAAAATATTTCCTAGTAACTGGTTTATTTCGTGTAATTGTTAAATTTTAACACGGCAAGCGGGTTTATTGGTAGAGACGATGCTGTTTTATGTAGTCAGAAACCGCTTCTGGCAAGAAATCATTTTTCAATTGCATAAGATTTGAGCGTAGTTCTGACGATGATATGGCGACTTGTTGATGTTGAGCTAAATAAATATGACCTGCAAGCGGAAGCTGCTCCAGAGAGACGTTTATATTTCCTTGGATATAGGGTGCGACTTGAGAGGCTGGCTTGAAGGTTTCACCAGGGCGTTGAAATACTAAAAAGTTGCTATTGGCTAGGCATTCTTGCCATTTGAACCAAGTGTGTAGGGTATTGAGTGAATCCATACCAATCAGAAAGAAAATTGGTTTTGTTGGGTATTGCTGACGAAAACTAATCAAGCTTTCGAGCGCATAGCTTGGAGTGTCACGGTTTATTTCACGTAAATCAATAGCAAAATTAGCGTCATTTTGGATCGCGAGAGTAATCATATTAATGCGATGCGCACTAGTAATGCCAGACGTTGCTTTGTGTACAGGTTGCTTACACGGCATAAAAAGCACTTTGTCTGGCTTAAGTAACTGATTTGCTTGTTTGGCTAAGGCGAGGTGACCCGAATGAATAGGGTCAAAAGTGCCACCTAAAATAACAATCATAGATTTGCGTATTGCTCGACTTTATTATTGAAAGGTACAGCAAAGGGCAGAGGGCCAACAAACATCAATGAAATATGCAGCAAATGTTGGTATGCGTCGATATGCAAGTGTTGTTTGTAGGCTAAATCGAATTCAGCTAGTGCCGTCATAATTGCATTTAGCTGTGATTGATCAATACGTCTTAGGGCACGCTCAGTAAGTGCTTGTTTGTTTTTCCATACTTTAAACTGTTGCAATACATTACTGATGCTATCACCAAGAGATACAGCGTGAGCCATCGCCTCTAAGCTTTCGCACTCTCTAACAAGTGCCCATAAAATAATGGTTGGCTCAACATTTTCTTGTTTTAGTTTGAGTACAATTTTACTGATCTGCTCACTATCACCTTTAAGTAATGCATCACTTAAGTCAAAAACATCCAAACGCGACTGATTTACTAAAGTAGGCGCGAGTACCTCAGCACTAATACTGCCTTTTAAATCGAGCAAAGAGAGTTTTTCGAGCTCTTGCGCAATTGCAAACAAATTATCTTGATTGTATTCGACCAGCAAAGATTTAGCATCAGCTGTAAGTTGTAAATGGTGCTGTTGGCATTGTTGCTCTAACCAAGCAAATAACTGGTTACCTTGTAATGCATAACAAGGAATGAAAATGCCTTCTTTATCAAAAGCTTTAAACCATGCACCACGCTGAATATCGCTGCCAACTTTTTCACCTTTAAGCATTAAAATGCAATCAGGATTCGGATTTTGTGCGAGCGATTGTAATAATTTACTGGCAGCAGCATTTGGTTTACTGTCACCTAACTCAAGTTCAATTATTTTGCGATTGGAGAAGAGTGATAAGCTGGCGTATTCTTGTAACACTTCTTGCCAGTCAAATTGAGGCGATACAGCAAAACGGATTATTTCATCAAAACCTTGCGATTTCGCTGCTGATTTAATCTGAGTGGCTGCCAAATTGAGTAAAAATGCTTCTTCACCAAACAGTAAGTAAAAAGGTGCTAAGCCTTGTTTTAAATTACTTGCTACTTGATTTGGGTAAATGCGCATTAATACTGCCCAAGTTGACGGATAATCAGGTTGCTCGCCTGCGCTCGTAACTCGCTTAAAATAAGCTCCATTTCACGCGATTTAGCAAGTGCATTGTCAGGGTCATCCTGATAATTACGGGTGAGCTCGAAACTGTTGGTAATTGGTTTTTGTTGGTCGCGGATAAGTTGATAGCGAACGGTATAAATAAGCTCGTGTTCAGCAACCTGACCATTTGGAAACAAACTTAAAGTGCGTCGCGTTAATGAATCATTTAGCAGTTTGAGTTCAGCACTTGCGTGTGATTCATCTGTTGTATTGATATTACTTAACGCTAAGCTTTTTTGCAGCTCGGCAAACAGTTGCGAATCAGGGTTGTTTGCAGTCACCACCAGGTTTTGTAAATCTTTTGGTAACACAGATGCGGTACGCAGTTTAAACCCACAGCCAACGAGTAATACAAAACACAGCAATAATGCTGTGTTTTGTAAAAAGCGTGGTGCAAACATTAGTTCGCAACCACGTTTAGTAATTTACCTTTAATAAAGATAACTTTACGGATAGTTAAACCATCAGTGAACTTAGTCACATTTGGCTCAGAAAACGCAGCTTTTTCTACTGCTTCTTGGTCTGCATCAGCAGCCACAGTAATTTTACCGCGTACTTTACCGTTAACTTGTACAACAACTAACTTTTCGTCTTCAACCATTGCTGATTGATCAACTGCTGGCCATGGTGCATCAACTACATCACCGTCTTTACCTAAGCTTAACCAAAGCTCATGACATACGTGTGGTGTAATTGGTGAAAGCATGATGATCATTGCTTCAAGCGCTTCATAGCCAATCGCAATATCGTTGCTGTCGTTTAATGGTGCTTTAACGAGTTTGTTTAATAGCTCCATTACCGCTGCAATTGCAGTATTAAATGTTTGACGACGATCTAAATCATCAGACACTTTAGCAATGGCTTTGTGCAGTTCACGACGAAGTACTTTTTGCTCGCTTGAAAGTGATGCTGCATCAAGCGTTGTACGCTCATTTGCCATTACTTCAGCCGCGTATTTCCATACACGCTTAATAAAGCGATGCGCACCTTCAACACCTGAATCAGACCATTCTAGTGTTTGCTCTGGTGGCGCTGTAAACATCATAAATAAACGAACTGTATCCGCACCGTATTGGTTAATAACCGTTTGCGGATCAATACCGTTATTTTTAGACTTAGACATTTTGCTCATACCAGCTGACTCAACTGGCTGACCATCGTCTTTATGCCATGCTTTAACGATACGACCTTTATCGTCTTTTTCGTTTTCAACATCGCTTGGCGAAATCCAGATATCGCCGCCTTTTTCGTCTTTACGGAAATAAGTTTCAGCTAATACCATGCCCTGACACAGTAAGCGCTCAAAAGGCTCATCTGAGTTAACTAGGCCAAAGTCACGTAAAAGCTTGTGGAAGAAACGTGCGTAAAGTAAATGCAGAATTGCGTGCTCGATACCACCGATATATTGGTTTACAGGCAACCAGTAGTTAGCTGCACCTGGCTCTAGCATGCCTTCATCATAACGTGGGCTACAGTAACGTGCGTAGTACCAAGACGATTCCATAAAGGTATCGAACGTATCAGTTTCGTGGAACACTTGCTCGCCGTTAATCGTTGCTTTCGCCCACTCAGGATCGGCTTTGATTGGCGATGTGACACCGTTCATTACTACATCTTCAGGAAGACGTACTGGTAACATGTCTTCTGTTGCAGCAAGCTCAGAACCATCTTCTTTATTTAACATTGGGATTGGTGAACCCCAGTAACGCTGGCGGCTCACACCCCAATCACGTAGACGGAAGTTAACTTTACGCTTACCAGCGCCCATGCCCTCTAGTTTGTCAGCAATCGCATTAAATGCCGCTTCAAATTCAAGACCATCAAATTCGCCAGAATTGATTAGCACACCTTTTTCAGTGAATGCTTCATTAGCGATATTTGCTTCTAGTTCAGAACCTTCAACAGGTGCAATAACTTGCTTGATTTCAAGGCCGTAGGCAGTAGCAAATTCAAAGTCACGTTGGTCGTGACCTGGTACTGCCATTACCGCACCTGAGCCGTAGTCCATTAGTACAAAGTTAGCAGCCCATACAGGCACTTCTTCGCCAGTTAATGGGTGAATGGCTTTAAAGCCAGTGTCGATGCCTTTTTTCTCCATTGTTGCCATATCAGCTTCAGCAACTTTGGTGTTCTTACATTCTTCAACAAATGCAGCAACGGCAGGGTTATTTTTTGCGGCTTCTTGTGCAATAGGGTGACCTGCTGCAACACCAACGTAAGTTACACCCATAAAAGTATCTGGACGAGTCGTATAAACCGTAAATGTTTCGCCATTATCTGCACGTTTAAAGTCAATCTCTAAACCTTCAGAGCGACCAATCCAGTTGCGCTGCATGGTTTTAACTTGCTCAGGCCAGTGCTCAAGTTTATCTAAATCGTCAAGTAGCTCTTGTGCATAATCAGTGATTTTAATAAACCATTGTGGAATTTCTTTTTGCTCAACAATGGCACCAGAGCGCCAACCACGGCCGTCAATTACCTGCTCATTTGCAAGTACTGTTTGGTCAACTGGATCCCAGTTAACCGTTGACATTTTTTTGTATACTAAGCCTTTTTCATAAAGCTTGGTGAAGAACCACTGTTCCCATTTGTAATATTCTGGGTGACAAGTCGCGATTTCACGATCCCAGTCGTAGCCAAAACCAAGTTGCTTTAACTGGTTACGCATGTAGTCAATATTTTCGTAAGTCCATTTTGCAGGTGCAGTGTTGTTTTTAATTGCAGCATTTTCTGCAGGCAGACCAAATGCATCCCAACCCATAGGTTGCATTACATTTTTACCTTGCAAGCGTTGGAAGCGCGATACTACATCACCAATAGTGTAGTTACGAACGTGACCCATGTGCAGGCGACCACTTGGGTAAGGGAACATTGATAGGCAATAGAACTTCTCTTTACCTTCTTGTTCAGTTACTTTAAATGTTTGATTTTCATCCCAATATTTTTGAACTTTCTGTTCGATATCCTGCGGGCTGTATTGCTCTTGCATTCTAATTTCCAAACTACTTGCAAAATAAATAAAAATTGGCGCTTAGCATAGCGTAAATTGCGGCGCTAATACACCCTTAGCTGCCGATTATGGTTAAGTTTTTTATGTACATTTATCTGCACTTTAAAAGTTGTAAAGTTAGGTTTAAATCGCTGCATTAATGTTCAGTTAACTGCTTGAAACAAGATATTTTTTGTAACATGACTATACTTAACTAAAAAGGAAATGGAGGTGCAAAATGAAAGACAGTTACAACAACTACATTAAGCGTTTTCAATCATGGCTCACTGATTTGAGCGAACATGAATTAAAAGGCATTCAAAAGGCGTTTTTTGATTTTCAAAAAGAGTTGAGTGCATTAGGGAAATATTCAAAAGAACAAATTCAAGATTACAGCTACTACCTTAAACGCGATCTTGAAGATTTCAAAAAACGGCATGAAGAACAAAACACAAATGATCTTGCGAGCGCAGAATTTAATGAAGAATGGTGGTTAGCGCTTTCCCATTTAGTTGATAAAACTCAACTGGAGTGGTCACTCATTTTAGATGATTTTGAACATAATGGTATTTACAAACAAGGTGAATGGGTTTCATTCGGTGAGTTCCAATGTCGTCAATGTGGCGAGATTAAACATTTCACTCACCCAAGTCAGCTTGATGCGTGTATTGAGTGCGATGCCATTGAATTTCATCGTATCGCTAGTGCGCCATAAATATTTAAACTTTCAGGTGTTATTTTATAAGGACTTGAGTAGACTCATACAAAAAATGCGATAGCGAGCAAGCGCTAATAAGGACGGTAGTAAAATGAACATTGGCGAACAGAATAAATTAGGTGCAGATGTTTTAGCACCTCAAATAGAGTTGCACGCAATAGAAACCTGTATGGCACAGGCATATCCAGATGAATATACCATCATTGGCCAAAAACGCGCTCAAAGTGCCATTGATTTTGCTTTAGGCATGGACTTACCCGGATACAATATTTATGTGATGGGGGAGCCTGCACTAGGCCGATTTACTATGGTGCAAGAAAAATTAGCTGCCCAAAGCCGTACCAAGCAAACGCCACCAGATTGGCTTTATTTAAATAATTTTGATGAACACCGTCAACCGAGTGCCATATTTATGGCAGCAGGCGAGGGTAAACTGTTTTGTGATGATATTGATTCACTTATTGATGAGATTTTAGATACCTTTCCAGCTGCGTTTGATAACCCAAATTATCAACGTCAGAAAAAAGCAATCGATAGCAGTTTTAATGAAAAATACGATGAAGCTCTGGAAATCGTCGAAAAAATTGCAAATCAGCATAACGTGGCGTTATTTGAAGAGTCAGGGGTTATCAGTTTTGCCCCTGTGATTGATGGCAAACAACTTGATGATGCGGAATTTGCAAGCCTTGATGATGAACAAAAACAATATTTCTACGATGTTATTTCACGCTTAGAAAATGCATTAAATGAAGCCTTGATCGAGCTTCCACGTTGGAAGCGTGAGTCTTCAGAAAAATTGCGTGAGCTTAAACAAAAAACGGTCGAAACAGCAATTAAACCGCTGTTAAAAGACTTAGAGCATAAGTACACCAGCCACCTTGGTATAGTTAAGTATTTAAAAGAGCTTAAAGCAGAGTTAATTGACGCAGTACTTGAATGGTTAGGTGAAGACAGCGACGACAGCAATAAAGAAGATCTCGATAAGCGCGCAATGCTCACTGAGTATATTGCGCCAAACATCATCGTGAGCCATAAAGAGGAAGGTGCGCCAGTTGTTTACGAGCCTAACCCGACATTTGGCAATATATTTGGCAAGGTTGAATACACCTCGCAATCGGGTTCTATTGTAACCAGTTTCCGTTCGATTCAATCAGGTGCACTGCATCGTGCCAACGGTGGTTACTTGGTAATGGACGCAGAAAAGTTAATGTCCAACAGCCAAGTGTGGGATGCACTTAAACTTAGTCTTAAAAGTAAGCAGATAAAAACAGATCTTGCGGCACAAGATTCAAGTGTTGGTGGCAGTTTTACACTAAAACCGCAGCTAATTCCGTTGAATGTCAAAATCATTCTTTTAGGTTCGCGTGATTTGTATTACGTAATGCAAGAGTATGATGATGAATTTAATGAGCTTTTTAGAGTGCTCGCAGATTTTGATTATCACATTCCTGCCACGGATAAATATCAGTTCCAACTTATTAGCCGGGTGCAAAAGTACGCATCAGATACGCTAAATATGACACTTTCGCCAGAAGCTTTTGCTGCGTTATTACGATTTAGCCACCGCCAAGCTGAGCACCAGCGCAAGCTTTCAGCGCGCTTTGCCGATGTGATTGAGCTCACTAATGAGGCTGCGTTTTTTGCAAGACAGGATGGTGATACCACGATCGATGACAGCCATATTGATGAAGCATTAATAGGTAAGCAATACCGTACTGGGCAAATTAGTGAATCCTTTATGACCGAAATTAAAGAAGGTCATGTGCTTATTCAAACTGAAGGTAGCCAAGTAGGTTGTGTTAATGGCTTAACAGTGCTTCATATTGGCGATACGAGCTTTGGTACACCTGCACGTATTACGGCAACTGTGTATGCGGGCAGTGATGGTATTTTAGATATCGAACGTGAAGCGGATTTAGGTAAGTCTATTCACAGTAAAGGGGTGATGTTGCTTACCGGTTATTTAGGTAACAAATACGCGCAAGATTTCGCACTTACCCTAAGTGCTAACATTGCCATCGAGCAAAGCTATGGCACGATTGATGGTGATAGTGCATCACTTGCAGAACTTTGCGCTCTGGTTTCGGCAATTACACGTTTGCCAATTAATCAAGGAATCGCTTTAACGGGGTCAATTAACCAACATGGTGAAGTACAAGCGATTGGTGGTGTGAACGAAAAAATCGAAGGATTTTTCAAGTTATGCCAAATGCGTGGATTGAATGGTGCGCAAGGGGTGATCATTCCGAAATCTAATGTACATAATCTAGTTTTAAATGCGCAGGTAGTTGATGCGGTAGCCAAAGGGCTGTTTACGATTTACGCTGTTGATAAAGTAGACCAAGCGTTTGAAATCTTATTGAACAAGCCTGCCGGTGAATTATCGGCAAAAGGTACGTATGGTAAAGATACAATCCATGACTTAGCCTTACGTCGCCTTAGTCATTTTGCTGAAGTAATTAATGGCGGTGTTGAAGAATAGCAAGCTAGAAGATATCAAACATCATAACCTATGTATTATGATTTTTACTTAACTTCTTAACTAGAGTTCAGGTTATTTAGTTAAAAAGCTAGCCTTAATGGCTAGCTTTTTTGTTAGCTTAAATAGGTTTTTAACTTTTCAAGTAACAACGCTTTTTCGATTGGCTTGCCGACCCAATCATTACACCCAACCTCGTAATAGCTACGTAAATCAGATTCTATAATATTAGCTGTTAAAGCAATTATCGGCGTAGTTTGGTTAAACTCTCTTATTCTTGTGGTTGCTGTAATGCCATCCATTACCGGCATTTGCATGTCCATTAATACTAAATCAATAGTTTCGTCAAAAGCGCGGAGTGCAATTTCACCATTTTCTGCAAGTGTGATTTTAGCATTGCTTGGCGCTAGCATGGCTTTTACCAGTAATTGATTGATAGGGTTATCTTCTACTAGCAAAATATGTTTATTCGCTAAATCAAGCGCAGCAGATGGTTTTAGCGTTTCGGTTTGCTCAATATAACTTTGATTAATGGGAAGCTTTACGATAAAACAGGAGCCTTGGTTAAGCTCACTTGTCACTTCAATACTACCATCCATTAGTTCAACCAGAGAGTGTGTGATAGACATACCAAGCCCAGTTCCACCATATTGACGTGTAATTGAATCGTCAGCTTGTTCAAAGCGCTTAAAAAGTTTATCGATGCTTTGCTCTGTCATACCAATGCCCGTGTCATTAATAATAAATGACATAGTTTTCGTTTTGCCATCGTATAACACAGACAAGGTTACACTGCCTTGCTGCGTAAATTTAATCGCATTGGCAGCGATGTTAAGCAGTACCTGCTTTATTCGCACCGGATCGCCTATCCAATTATCGTGTTCAACTTGATTCAGAATATGAAATGCAATGTGTTTTTCGTGGGCGATTTGGCTTAAGTTAGAGTGAATATTATCGAGTATATCTGTCAGTAAAAACTCTGTTTTTTCAATGGTTAATTTACCCGCTTCAATTTTAGAGAAATCGAGAATATCGTTAACAACTGTCATTAATGCTTTTGTGGACGTAAGTGCATTATTAACATAGCTTTTAGCCGTTTTATTGAGTGGTAACTCATTGAGTAATTGCAGGTTGCCGTAAACTCCATTCATGGGAGTGCGAATTTCATGACTAGTATTGGCTAAAAAGGCACTCTTTGCGATATTCGCGCTTTCAGCGGTTTCTTTTGCTTGTTTGATTATGGCTTCTTGTGCTTTTCTGTCCGTGATATCTCTTATCACACCCACAAAATGGTGTTCTTCGTCGAGTAGAATATGGCTAATCGTGAGCTCAATTGGAAATTCTTCGCCATTTTTACGTTTAGCAACAAGGTCACGATTTTTGCCTATCACAGAAGGGGAGCTTTTAATTTGATGATTAGCCACATAATCATCATGCTGAGCTGCGAACTTTTCATTCATCAATAAAGTAATATTCTTTCCTAATACTTCGCGCTTATGCCAGCCAAACATACTTTGAGCACTTTTAGAAAAAAGTTTAATAATACCTTTGTTATTGATAACAATGATGGCATCAGAGAGGCCTGCAAGCACCGCGGCTTGTTGCTTTTCTGAAATCGCAATACGCTTTTGAGCAATATCTAATGAGGCTTTAGTCTCTTTTTCTTTTTCTACTAACGATTCGTTAGAACTTTGTAGCTGTGAAAATAAAAAGCGTTCGTTCATCAGCGCAAACCAAAGTGCAACACCATAAGCGAGAAGGCGTAATAGGTGCCAACCCCACCATGAAATGTCCCAAAGGAAAGACTGATGAAACATGATGGCGGCAAAGCCGAACATTGAGCAGTGGAGAATAAACAGTAAATCGTCAACTTTTCTAAATTTTCGATACTGAAAAAACAGCTTTATTGCACACAGCAACAAAGCCGCACCACCAAAAATATTAAGCAAAACAGCTAAAGGTGTAAATTGCTTGTTCGCCACCATATCTGGCATAAGGTGTGGCTGTAAGATTGCAAACAACGAGAGTAAAACCGCAAACAATAACATTCGCCAAACAAACTTTGCGTTAAACGCAGATGCATATTTTGTTGGTAAAAGCATTAATGAAAAAATCATGCCACCAAAAAAAGTGGCGGTGCTGTGCAGCCAAACAAAGGTATTTCCCGGTGAAAGTAAGGCATGGGCAATATCTAAAATCCCCATTACACCAATGGCTGCAGCGATAATAATATTGAAACTGGTACCGCGTTTACTTTGCTCTAAATTGACCAATAAGAAGCACACCAAGAGCGCTATGACACCGCCTAATACTTCGACAGCAGTATGCACGGGAATATTCACCCAACGCCAGTCAGACATGAACGTTTTTGCGAGAATAAACGTAGACAAATGAATTACCGCACTGAGAAAAATAGTGACTACAATGGTTTTGCTCAAGCGATGAGTTTCACTGAGTTGAAACAATACAGTTCCTTAGAGGCTGCTTTAACAAGGCACAAATTAAATTTAGACGTAATTATTGGATAAAACAATTACGTCTAACTCAATGTTAAAAAAGCTGAAACTGGTTATTGAGAGATATTACGAGCGCGGTATCGTAGAACTTGGCTGAGTAATAAACTTAGCAGCAAAAAGGCATATAAAATATGATTGCCAAATTGGCTGAAGAAGGTGTTGCCAGTAAGTAATGGCAGTTTTAAGCGCTCTACAGCGGCTTCAAACTGTGGCAAGTATTGCCCCTGTTTTGCTACTGGGTCGTAGACACCGCTTATTCCGTTATTAGTTACACGAATCAGCGGTAAGCCAAGCTCCAGCGCTCGCATACGCGCAATTTGCATATGTTGGTGCGGGCCATGTGAATTACCAAACCAAGCATCATTACTAACAGTAAACAAAAGATCCGAATTCTCAGTGTAATTACCACGAACTAAATCGGTAAATGCTATTTCATAACAAATTGCTGGCAGTACATTAAAGCCGTTAGCGACTAAATTAGCTTGCTTTGCCTCACCTCGGGTAAAAGAGGAATGATCTAAGTTAAATAGTGGCGCAATAGGGCGGAGCAACTGCTCAAATGGCACAAACTCGCCAATTGGTAAAAGTTGATGTTTGCTATAGCGATTAGTATGTAAGTAGTGATAGTGGCCTGTTGTATCATCAGCATTTTTTTTGCCCACAGCAACAAGGTTGTTATAAACCGTTTTTGTGCCCAGTTGATAGTCTAAAACACCGGTAATTAGCGCGGTATTATTAAATGCAGCTGCTTTATCGAGATTTGCTAAGTAATCATCGACTAATACTTCAATTTCAGGAATAGCCGCCTCAGGCCAAACGATTAAGTCAGCTTGCCAATTTGGGCGTGTCATATCTTGGTATTTTGCCATGGTAGGCCAGAAGTTTTCTGGGGCAAATCTCAACTCTTGCTTGATATTACCTTGTACTAGCACAACATCGATTGTTTTATCGCTATAACTTACACGGCTTGCAAAGTGTGCGCAGACAAGTGCAGTAGAGATAATGACACACCAGACGATAATCGGTTTAAAGTGCTTTTTACTTGCAGCAAATACGGCATATGCAATAAGTAATACCACTACAGTTAATCCCATTTCACCAATCCAGGGGGCTAATGCTGCAAAAGGGCTATCGGTAAGTGTGTAGCCAAAGCTTAACCAAGGGAAACCTGTTAAAAGTGTGCCACGTAGGTATTCCATCAAAATAAAGAGCGGTATAAAACAAGCAATATATGAAATGGATAACGAATTTTTAGCGCAAAATTTATGCGTCAACCAGCAAGCTAATGCTGGATAAATTGCTAAATAGGAGACTAACAACAGCATTAGTAACAAAGAGGCAATTAAGGGCAGGCCGCCAAATTGGGCTATCGATACATGTACCCAGCTGATGCCTGCACCAAACCAGCCTAAACCGAATAAAAAGCCATTCGTTGCCGCTGTTTTATTTGATGCATTGTGATTGAGATAAAAAAGGGTTGCTAAAGCGAGAGGCGCAATCGGCCAGAGATTGAATGGTGCATAACCTAACACCATAAAAATGCCGGCAAATAATGCCAGCATTTTTGATTTTACGTTTGATAGAGTCACGTTTAATTATCTGTCTGAACGTCTTCGTTATTATCATCGCTCTTAGGTAACGTTACTTGTACTTGCAGAATGCGACGGCTATCAGCGTTGGTGATTTTAAATTGCAATCCATCGATTTCAATTGTTTCACCGCGTGATGGCATGTGACCAAACGCGTGCAAAATAATGCCGCCAATGGTTCCTGCTTCATCTGTATCAAAATAACTACCGAAGTGCTGGTTAAAATCTTCAAGTGGCGTCAGTGCTTGCACTAAGTAAACGTGCTTAGCTACTTGACGGATATCCTGCGTTTCTTCTTCATCATCATGCTCATCTTCGATTTCACCGACAATGATCTCAAGAATATCTTCAATGGTAACTAAACCAGAAACACCGCCATATTCATCAATTACAATTGCCATATGGTAGCGTTGTTGGCGAAACTCATTAAGTAGAGTGTCAACACGTTTACTCTCAGGCACGATAACGGCAGGGCGTAAATAGTCGCGTAATGGCGGGTGCTCATCTTGGTTTTTTAAAATAAGCGGTAACAGATCTTTCGCCAGTAGCACGCCTTCTACATGATCTTTGTCTTCGCACACAACCGGAAAACGGGAGTGAGATGACTCAACCATAATAGGCAGTAGTTCAGCGATTGTTTGTTCTACATCCAGTGTAATCATTTGCGAGCGCGGGATCATGATATCGCGAACTTTTAGTTCCGATACACCCAAAACACCTTTCATCATTTCTTTGGTTTCTGGGTCGATCAAGTCTCTTTCTTCAGCATCGATAATGACTTCGACAAGCTGCTCTTTATTCTGGGGTTCCCCTTGTAACATTTGGGTAATTTTATCTAACCAAGTTTTACCAGAAGAACCCTGACTAGATTGCGAATTTTCGTCGCTCATAAGCGCTTTATTAGCTCCATTTTAAAAAAAGTAAGGATTTAACTATTCTGTAAATCCACGCTTGTTATATCAAATTTAGTAAAAATTTCAAAAATAAAATTAATCGCGATATGGATCGGCTATCGCTAATTCAGCAAGCAACTGCTTTTCAAGCGATTCCATTTCCAATGCTTCTTCACTATCTATATGGTCATAGCCCATTAAATGCAAGCAGCCATGAATTACCATATGGGCAAAATGGTCATGAAACGATTTTTCTTGTTCAACAGATTCTTGCAGCACGACCTCTGGGCAAATGATCAAATCACCAATTAACGGTAACTCTATGCCTGGTGGTGCCTCAAATGGAAAGCTGAGCACATTAGTTGGCTTATTTTTGCCACGATATTCATGATTTAATTGCTGGCTTTCGCTGGCATCACTGATGCGGATAGTCAGCTCTGCGTCTGGTTTTAAATTTGTAAGCGCCTTATTTGCCCATAGCTCAAACTGCTCAAATGTTGGCAAGTTGTCAAATTCATGGGCAATTTGTAAATCTAATTCAATCATTAGGCTTTTGACTCATTTTCTGCATTCGCTTTTTCAAGCTCTTGCTGCTTTTTCTTTTCGATTTTCTTCAAGCGTTCAATTTCATCATGTTTTTCGTATGCTTCAACAACCGCTGCAACAACAGGATGACGTACAACATCATTTGACTTAAAGAAGTTAAAGCTAATCGCTTCTACATCGCTTAATACTTCGATTGCATGACGAAGCCCTGAGCGAGCACCGCGTGGTAAATCCACTTGAGTGATATCGCCGGTAATCACTGCTTTTGAATTAAAGCCAATACGAGTTAAGAACATTTTCATTTGTTCTACCGTGGTGTTTTGGCTTTCATCCAAAATGATAAAGGCATCATTTAAAGTACGACCACGCATATATGCAAGCGGAGCTACTTCAATCACGTTTTTCTCGATTAAACGCTCAACACGTTCGAAACCTAACATTTCAAAAAGTGCATCATAAAGTGGGCGTAGGTATGGGTCGACTTTTTGGCTTAAATCACCCGGTAAAAAACCTAATTTTTCACCTGCTTCAACCGCAGGTCGAGTAAGCAAAATACGGCGAATTTCTTGGCGTTCTAGCGCATCGACAGCGGCAGCAACAGCAAGATACGTTTTACCAGTACCCGCAGGGCCAATACCAAAGGTAATATCGTGTAATAACACGTTTTTGATATAGGTTGCTTGATTTGGATTACGAGGTTTAACTACACCACGGCGGGTTTTGATTACAAGCTCATCTCGATATAAATCATCGTCTTGCTCAAGTACTGTGGTTTCTTGAATGGTTAAATGCACTAAATCAGGTTCGATATCTTTACAAATACCTTTCACTGGCTGTGTTTCAATATAGAGATTTTTAATAATCTCGGTTGCAGCAATTACATTGTGTGCGTTACCGGTGATTTTAAAGTGGTTTTCACGATGTGCGATTTCAACACCAAGACGACGTTCGATTTGTTTTATATTTTCGTCGAATGGGCCACACAGTGAAGCAAGACGTTTGTTGTCAGAAGGTTCGAGATAAGTTTCTAAAGTTTTTAACTGGGTACTCAAAATGGGTTCCTTGGCTTGGTGTGGCATTTAATGCCACACCAAATTTAAATCTAAGGTGTAAATGTTGCAACACCCAATTCGTTAGCTTCTTTGCTTTGTGCTTTACCTAAGATATCACTTGGCGCAACGTCTTTACGCAGATCCATTTCGGCTTCGGTACGAATTAGTTCACCACGTAGCGAGTTTGGTAAGGCTTCAGTAATTTTTACATCAACAAATTGACCAATTACTGAATGAGGGCCTTCGAAGTTTACAACACGGTTGTTCTCTGTACGGCCGCGAAGCTCCATTGGATTCTTTTTCGATGGACCTTCAACCAAAATACGTTGTTCAGTACCAAACATTTTACGGCTGATATCTTGCGCCATTTGTGTAATGCGGTTTTGTAAAATGTATAAACGCTCTTTCTTTTCAGACTCAGGTACATCATCTGGTAAGTCAGCTGCTGGCGTACCAGGACGTGCACTGTAGATAAAGCTAAAGCTCATATCAAAACCAATATCATTAATAAGGTTCATGGTCGCTTCAAAATCTGCGTTAGACTCACCCGGGAAACCAATAATAAAGTCAGAGCTCATGCTTAGGTTAGGGCGAATTTTACGTAATTTACGAATCGTCGACTTGTACTCAAGTGCAGTGTGACCACGTTTCATAAGTGCTAAAATGCGGTCTGAACCACTTTGTACTGGTAAGTGTAAGTGATCAACTAGTTCTGGCACGTCTGCATAGGCTTCAATGATGTCAGGCGTAAATTCAACTGGGTGCGACGTGGTATAACGAATACGGTCAATACCATCAATTGCAGCAACATAACGCAGTAAATCAGAGAAATAACAAATCTCTCCATCGTGCGTTTCACCGCGATAAGCATTTACGTTTTGGCCAAGAAGATTTACTTCACGTACGCCTTGTTCAGCAAGCTGAGCAACTTCAAGTAATACATCGTCAAGTGGACGACTTACTTCTTCACCACGTGTGTAAGGTACAACACAGAAAGTACAATATTTAGAGCAACCTTCCATAATTGATACAAACGCACTTGGACCTTCTGCTTTTGGTTCTGGCAAACGGTCAAATTTTTCAATTTCTGGGAACGAAATATCAATTACAGAGCCGCTTTCTTCCTGCACTTGTTTGATCATTTCAGGTAAACGGTGCAATGTTTGCGGACCAAATACAATGTCGACAAATGGTGCGCGCTGGCGAATTGTCTCGCCTTCTTGTGAAGCAACACAACCACCTACACCAATCACTAAATTCGGGTTGTCATCTTTTAACAATTTCCAACGGCCCAATTGGTGAAATACTTTTTCTTGTGCTTTTTCACGAATTGAACACGTATTTAGAAGAATAACATCTGCATTCTCTGCTTCTTCAGTTAATTCATAACCATTGCTAGCATCTAATAGGTCTGCCATTTTTTGCGAGTCGTACTCGTTCATTTGACAGCCCCATGTTTTGATATGCAGCTTTTTACCCATGTTATCGTGCCTCAACAAATTACTTACAGCTTAAAGGACGCGTATTTTATCCTTAAGCGTAGGTGGATTCAAATATGTTTGCAAAATCATCAGCAGTTATTCATCAAAACAATAAGGCGATTACTCTCTTTTTAATTTTTCTTAAAAAATATGAATCAAAATCAAACTTTTGCTAAGGGCTTACGTTAGAATAACAGGCAGTAAAGTTTGAGGGATTTTTCGTATGAGTTTATCTATTTGTATTATTGGTGGTGGCATGGTAGGTGCTGCTGCGGCAGTTGCTTTGGCAAAACAAGGACATACCATAAAGCTCATTGAAAATAATCCCATCGAAGCTGCAAATGTGCTAAGTAGTGAACACATAGATATACGGGTTTCAGCACTTAATTTATTTTCTGAAAATTTACTCTCAGAGTTAGGGGCGTGGCAGCATATTGCGCAATCACGTAGTGCTGAATACAAGCGCTTAAGTGTACAGGACTATCAAAAATCGCCGCTTATTTTCAACAATGCGGAAATTGGTGAATCACATTTAGGTCATATTATTGAAAACAGCGTGATCCAAGCCAGTATTTGGCAAGAATTCAGCCATCACACTATTACTGTACTAAGTGGTTTAGGCAAATTAGAAGGGATTTTACATAGCAGTGACAAAACATCGCTATGCTATGAATCTCAAACACTTGAAGCTGATTTAGTGATTGTTGCTGATGGTGCACGTTCTCATACACGTGAACTATTAGGTATTGGTACGACTGGTTGGCAATATCAACAAGCGTGTATGGGTGTATTAATTAAACTTGATGCTGAGCAGCAAGATATTACTTGGCAAGAGTTTCAAGCAACTGGTCCTGTCGCATTTTTACCAATGCAGGCACCTTACGCTAATTTAATTTGGTATAACCACGAAGACACGTTAAGAAAATTAGCTGACGGTACTAAAAGCAATTTAAAAGATGCAATCTTAGCAAACTATCCATCGCTTCCAGGTGATTTTGAAATTATCAAAACGGCAGTTTTCCCACTGACGCGCCAACATGCAAATCAATACAGCAAAGGTAACTGTGTACTTGTAGGCGATGCTGCACATGCGATTAATCCATTAGCAGGGCAGGGAGTCAATCTCGGATTTAAAGATGTTGCGCAATTAGTTAAAAGCTTATCTAAAGAAACTTGCCTGACAAAGGTCTTAAAGGATTATGAACAAAAACGCCGGATCCCTAACTTGGCAATGATGAGTATGATGGATGCATGTTACTTTGCGTTTTCAAATGAACTAACACCATTAAAATTATTACGGCAAAGTGCAATTGCTGGCTTAAGTAAACTGAGTCCAGTAAAAAGTCAGATGTTAAAATATGCAGTAGGTCATTATTTATAATGGCCTTTTTTCTGAAGAGAAAGAAATAGCGTAATAACGGCGACTAAAATATTTTGGATAAAAGGATAAAAGGATAAAAGGATAAAAGGATAAAAGGATAAAAGGATAAAAGGATAAAAGGATAAATCTAAAAGAAACATGGTGCGGAAGGAGAGACTTGAACTCTCACATCCGAAGATACTGGAACCTAAATCCAGCGCGTCTACCAATTCCGCCACTCCCGCACAAGGATATTTCAAAACAGAGAACTGTTTTTTGGTAGTCCATGTAAAACATGGTGGCTACGCCCTGATTTGAACAGGGGACCCCATCATTATGAGTGATGTGCTCTAACCAGCTGAGCTACGTAGCCATTGGCTGGAGTACCAGGATTTGAACCTGGGAATGGCGGGATCAAAACCCGCTGCCTTACCGCTTGGCGATACTCCAACGAAAATCTCAAATCAATGTTGAACCCAGGATTTGAATCTGGTGATGAACGAGCGAGGGATCAAAACCTTCTCTCTTCTTCCTTACCGCTTCCACTTCGTGTCGAGGCGATACTCCAACGATTACTCTTTCGAGAAAGTGATTAGTTTAGTTCTTATCGAGAACATGGTGCGGAAGGAGAGACTTGAACTCTCACATCCGAAGATACTGGAACCTAAATCCAGCGCGTCTACCAATTCCGCCACTCCCGCAAAAGGTTATCTCTAAAAGAGATGGCTGGAGTACCAGGATTTGAACCTGGGAATGGCGGGATCAAAACCCGCTGCCTTACCGCTTGGCGATACTCCAGCAATGGTAGTAGATAGTTTTAGTTCCTATCAGAACATGGTGCGGAAGGAGAGACTTGAACTCTCACATCCGAAGATACTGGAACCTAAATCCAGCGCGTCTACCAATTCCGCCACTCCCGCATATTGCTTAAGTATATTTGGAACCTAAATCCAGCGTCTAATTCAAAACGTTGGCCAACTCCGCAACTTATGCATACATAAACAAAACTATGGTAGCATGTTTTAAAACATGGTGGCTACGCCCTGATTTGAACAGGGGACCCCATCATTATGAGTGATGTGCTCTAACCAGCTGAGCTACGTAGCCATGTTTTGTTTGTTGTCATCATCGCTGATGCGGGGCGTATTATGCTGATTACCCCCAAATCCGTCAACACCTTTTTTTCAAAAAAATGAATATTCCGAACCGTTTGCGTTTTTTTTATTCGAACTGAACAAAAAACCGTACAACACACCATTAATTAAGTTAAAAATTATACAAACAGCTTTACTTAATTTTGAATTTAACAGTATAGCTGTATTGAATAATTTGTCTTTCAAACTGTTTATAATTGAATGCAAATATTAAAGTAGCGTTTTTTAGCTTAAAAATCATGCGCATTTATCTTTTGTCAGCCACTAATTTATTAAACTCAGCGGTTAAATGCAGACTCTATATAAAATGAATCCAGCTTATAGATAATGTTTAACAGACTTTTTCTAATACATATCACCTATGTTGCTAGCACAGCTAGATGGCGTACAACGAAATCATCTATTTTGCATAGCGTAAATGTCATTTTCGTTGGTAACTAAGTTGATTGCTTCCGCTTTATATAGACAACTGTTTGTGTAAATAGAAGGGAATTAATAATGAGTGATTGTAGATTAAACTGTCTGAAACAAAAAAGGCTCGCGATGCGAGCCTTTTCATAAGCAAAACACTTATACGTTGAATAAGAAGTTCATTACATCGCCGTCTTTAACAATGTATTCTTTACCTTCTTGACGCATTTTACCTGCTTCTTTAGCACCTGATTCACCTTTGAATTCGATATAATCATCAAATCCAATAGTTTGTGCGCGAATAAAGCCACGTTCGAAGTCCGTGTGGATTTTACCAGCAGCTTGTGGCGCAGTTGCACCAACAGGGATTGTCCATGCTCTAACTTCTTTAACACCTGCGGTGAAATAAGTTTGTAAGTTAAGCAATTCATAGCCAGCACGAATTACACGGTTTAAGCCCGGTTCTTCAATGCCTAAGTCTTCCATAAACTCTTTTTTGTCTTCTTCTTCAAGCTCTGAAAGTTCTGACTCAATTTCTGCACATACAGGAACAACAACTGCATTTTCTTTAGCTGCGATTTCACGCACTTTATCTAAGAATGGGTTGTTTTCGAAGCCATCGTCATTCACATTAGCAATGTACATTGTTGGCTTGATTGTAAGGAAGTTGATGTATTGAATTGCTGCTTTTTCTTCTTTTTCAAGCTCAAGAGAGCGAAGCGTTAGGCCTTCATCAAGGTGTGCTTTTACTTTCTCAAGAACAACTAATTCAAATTTAGCGTCTTTATCGCCGCCTTTTGCTTTTTTAGCATTGCGTTGTACAGCGCGGTCAGCTGCTTCCATATCTGCAAGCACAAGTTCAGTGTTGATAACGTCAATATCGTCTGCTGGGTCAATTTGACCTGCAACGTGAACAATGTTTTCATTTTCAAAACAACGAACAACATGACCAATTGCATCCGTTTCACGGATGTTTGCTAAAAATTGGTTACCTAAACCTTCACCTTTCGATGCACCTTTAACAAGGCCAGCAATATCAACAAATTCCATTGTTGTTGCTAATATTTTTTGTGGATTTACGATTGCAGCTAGTTGATCTAGGCGTGCATCAGGAACCGCTACCACACCTGTATTTGGCTCGATAGTACAAAATGGAAAGTTAGCAGCTTCAATTCCAGCCTGCGTTAATGCATTAAAAAGTGTTGATTTACCTACATTAGGAAGACCAACAATGCCACATTTAAAACCCATAATTTTAAACCTTAAACTAAGTTAAACCAGCCTTAGGCGACTGGTTTAAATGTATGTAATCTGTTTTGTGCTTTTAACACACCGTCTTTTGCTAGTATTTCCATGCAGCGAACTGCCTCGTCTACTACATCGTCAATCAAAGCTTGATCTGCACTTGGTGCTTTGCCAAGTACCCAACCAGTTACTTTGTCTTTGTGACCAGGATGACCAATACCAATTCGCAAACGCATAAATTCTTTTTGATTTGCCATTTTACTAATAATGTCTTTTAGTCCGTTATGGCCACCGTGTCCACCACCCTTTTTTAATTTGGCGATGCCCGGCTCAAGGTCCATTTCATCGTGAGCGACTAAAATATTTTCAACAGGTATCTTGTAAAAATTGGCTAAACTACTGACGGCTTTACCACTTAAATTCATATAGGTAGTAGGGATCAGTAATTTAAATTCTTGATTTTGGATGATCACTTTGCCAACTAGGCCGTGATGTTTAGAATCGTGTTTGAGAATACAGTTGTAGCGTTTGGCAAGTTCTTCGATGAACCATGCACCAGCATTGTGACGGGTTTTTGCGTATTCGGGGCCTGGATTAGCCAGGCCCACAAGCATTTGAATATTATTCAAGGTGCTAACACCTTAATAATTATTCTGCAGCTTCTTCAGCAGCAGCTGCGCCTTTAGGAGCGTTTAAAGTCACAACAGCTTGGTCGTGATCTGCGCCTTTAGCAAGCTCAACTGAAACAACACCAGCTGGAAGTGCGATGTCAGAAAGGTGTACTGTTGCACCTACTTCGATAGCAGCTACGTCAACTTCGATGAACTCAGGAAGTTGTGCTGGAAGACATGTAACGTCGATTTCTGTTACGTGGTGAGCAACAGTGTTACCGCCTTTAGTTGCTTTCTCTTCGTTGATGAAGTGTACAGGAACCTTAGTGTGGATCTTGTGAGCAGCGTCAACGCGTTGGAAATCTAAGTGCATAACTTTAGGCTTGAACGGGTGACGTTGGATATCTTTAAGGATAGCTTCAACTTTTTCACCGCCAATGTTTAAAGTAAGGATGTGGCTGTAGAAACCTTCATCTTCTTGCGCTTTGATCACTTTGTTGTGAGCTAAAGTTAGAGATACAGCTTCTTTTTCTGCACCGTAAAGAACAGCAGGAACTTTGTCAGCACGGCGTAGGCGGCGGCTCGCACCAGTACCTAAGTCAGAACGTACTTCTGCATCTAATGTGTATAATTCGTTAGACATGAATGTCTCCAATATTAATTTAAAGTAAGTTGAAAGCTTCGCGACCAAAGCTCTCACCTAAAAAAGGCGCGCTATAGTAACACTGCCACCTGATAAAAGAAACCTTTATTGTGGTTTTAAATAGGGCGTTAAATTTCATGATTTCTAAGCAAAGTGGCATAATCACATATCAGTGATAGATGTAAGCAAGTTAACTGTGGCGTACCAACTAAGACCTTATCAACAAGAAGCGGTAGAAAAAACCCTTATACATTTTCGAAAGTCGAATAGTTCGGCAGTCATTGTATTGCCCACGGGTTCAGGTAAAAGCTTAGTAATTGCTGAGCTTGCAAGGCTTGCACGAAAGAAAATTTTAGTGATAACCCATGTTAAAGAATTAGTGGAACAAAACCACGAGAAGTACGAAAGTTTTGGTTTAAAAGCGAGTATTTATTCCGCCGGGCTTAAACAAAAGTCACTTGCTCATCAAGTTACCTTTGCCAGTGTGCAGTCATTGGGGAATAACCTCGATGCGCTAAATGATGAATATTCATTGATTATTATTGATGAATGTCACCGAGTTTCTGGTGATGAAAATACCCAGTACCAAAAATTAATATCACATATTAAAAGTAATAATTCGGCGCTCAAAGTATTAGGTCTAACAGCCACACCTTACCGGTTAGGCTCGGGCTTTATTTATCGCTTTCACTATCACGGTTTTGTTAGAGGGGATGAAAGCGCACCTTTTGAGCACTGTATTTATGAGTTACCACTAAGGTACATGATTAAACATAATTACCTTACACCGCCAAAATTGATAAATGCTGCGATTACCCACTATGATTTTGACTCACTCAATAAAGATGCGTTTGGTCGCTACAGCGAAAAGGACATCAATCAGCTATTAAATGACAATCAACGGGCAACAAAAGCCATTATTGATCAAGTACTAACCTTATCTATTGACCGTCATGGCGTAATGATATTTGCATCAACCATTCAGCATGCCCAAGAAATTATTAGTTATTTGCCAAGCGATGAAACGGCACTGGTGATTGGTGATACGCATAATGCTGAACGTGATGCGATTATTCGCAAGTTTAAGGCAAAGCAAATTAAATACTTGGTTAATGTATCGGTACTTACAACCGGCTTTGATGCGCCGCACGTCGATTTTATTGCAATATTAAGGCCGACCGAATCGGTGAGTTTGTATCAACAAATTGTGGGGCGGGGGTTACGCTTAGCAGAAGGCAAAAATGACTGCTTAGTGATTGACTATGCGGCAAATGGCTTTGATTTATTTCACCCAGAGGTCGGCAGTGTTAAACCTAATAGTGATAGTGAACCTGTGCAAGTGCTTTGCCCTGGTTGTGGTTTTGCCAACACTTTTTGGGGTAAAACTGATAGTGATGGCAAAGTGATTGAACATTTTGGCAGGCGCTGTCAGGGCATTTTAGACGATGGCTACTCTAGTGAGCAGTGTGACTTTCGTTTTCGCTTTAAAGAGTGTGAGCACTGCGGTGCACAAAACGATATTGCCGCAAGGCAATGTCATCAGTGTCATCAACCTATTGTTGATCCTGATGACAAGTTACGCGATGCGCTTAATTTAAAAAATGCCTTGGTATTACGAGTAAGCGGCATGCAATTAGAAGCGTTAAAACAACGCTTAAAAGTAACTTACCATGATGAAGATGGTGCACAAGTGAGTGAATTTTTCAGCTTGTCTTCAGATAAAGCTGCGCGTTATTTTAAACATCTATTTTTACGTTTGGGTGTCACAACAAACATTGATTTTGCTAACCCTAACTCAGTTATTAGCGAGCAAGCATTACTTAAATTGCCGGATTTTGTAGTAGCAAAACGAGATAAAGGAAAATACAAAGTGATAGAGCGTATTTTTGATTATCAAGGTCAATTTAGAAAAGCGAATGAGTTAAGATAAAAAATTTATATAAAACAAGCAATAAGTATTTGGAGTTATGTGAAAACAAGACTAAGCTGAACAAAAAGAAAGCGAGCAGGGACGATGTTTTCAACAACAAGAATAACCTTTCGAGTAACACTGGCTTCAATCTGTTTATTGATTGCTGTTATCACCGCATGTGTTGCAATAGGGCTTCAATACTACTTTTCAAAACAAATCATTGTCAGTAGCAGTCAACAATTTGCCGAACAAGTGTCGAGACAAATTGAATTGTCAGTGTCTAAAATGGATGATACGGCAAAAAATACAGCTTCGCTTTTAGCTAAGTATTCATCATTAATTGATGGCCATACCGTTATTGAAAAAGCTGACCACATACTGACGGAATTACTCGTTGATCATAATGATTTTTATGCGATTTATTATGGTTTTGACAACGGTGACTTTTACGAATTAATCAATTTAGAGACGAATACTAAGATCAGGAAGCAGCTTAGTGCTGCGATGGAAGATAGATTTGTCCGCATTCATATTTATGGTGATGGCCAAAACCGTTTTAAAAAGACAGATTACCTTAATGAAAAACTCAAAGTGCGTTTTTCAAGAATTGAACAAAGTGATTACGATGCCAGTAGCCGCCACTGGTTTATCAATGCTAATACATCACAGGTAGTGAAGTCACAGCCTTACCTTTTCCAGCATTTACAAGCAACAGGACAAACGTATTCTAAAGTAGTTGAGGGTACGGGCCATGTAGTGGCAATCGACTTAACACTCGAAACAATTGCTAAGCAGTTAAATGGAAGTTTTGAACACTCTCAAAATGCTGAGCATATTGAGGCGTATATTTTTGATAAAAAAGGGGAGTTGCTGTTAAGTAATGCCGTTTTAGATAAAAAAGAAGCCATTCAAGTAAAGCCACTAGTTTTATCAACAGAGCAACAAGCGCTGATTGCAGAAATTGATAAATTAACTGTGAGTAATGAGCTAGATTGGGCGCCAATTGATTTTTCAATATCGGGAAGACCGGAGGGATATACACCAGAATTATTAAATATCCTGAGTAAGAAACTAAGTTTACCCATTAGCTTTATCAATGGATATAGCTGGCCTGAGTTAGTAGAACTTTACCAGGATGGAAAAATTGATGTACTACAACCTGTACACCAAACTCTCAGCAATAAACAATGGGGAGTTTACTCTGCGCCACTATTAAATTTACCGCTTACAATTGCAACACGCCCACAAACAAATGCTATCAACTCACTTTCAGATTTAACCAACAAGCGTTTGGCTATTCCAAAAGGCTGGTCATTAATTGCTGCGATCTCGCATGCATATCCAGATATTGAGATTGTTGAAGTCGCAGATTTACAAGCCGCACTGAATGCTGTTAAACACGGTGATGTGGATGCTGCAATTGATAGCCAGCTGATTCTTGCGTATACCGCGAAAATGTTTTTTATTGATGATATTCAATTTCATCAAAATATTGATGCCAGCTTACTTAGTTTTGACACTAATTTAAGAATGGTTGCGAAAGATAAACAACTTATTGATTTACTCAACTTTGCAATTGCGGATTTAAGTAAAAATGAATTGGACTATTTAGCGAAAAAGTGGCTTGATTTTGATCACAACACGCAGCAAGTTAACGATTCATCGGTTGTACCCTATAAAGAGTTAATTACACTTGCATCAGATACTATTCACCATAATAAACTACAAGTAATTGAAATAAACAATATTGACTATTTATTGTTTATTGCACCAACAACCCTTGGTACAGCTGATATCAATTTTTTAGCATTATTAATCCCAACCCAATCGGCTTATTCAGAGGGGTTGAGCTATGTTTCTAAATCAATTCTGGTTACAGCGCTTATTTTAGCTTTTTTGATGCCTTTAACATGGTTTGTTGCAAGCCCAATAGTGACTGCAATGCGACGTTTAAGTGCTGAAAATACCAAAATTAAACGCCGTCAATATCATAAGATCGATGTTGAACACAGCTTTATCAAAGAAATAGATGATGTCTTTGAGTCTTTAGTGCAAATGTCTGACTCAATTCAAGATTATGAAGCAAAACAAGCTGAATTATTGGACTCATTTGTAAAACTGATAGCACAAGCAATCGATGATAAATCGCCTTATACAGCAGGACACTGTAATCGCGTTCCTGAATTAGGCTTATTACTTGGAAGTTATGCAAGTGACAGTGAAGATGAATATTTTAAAGACTTTAAACTCGATAGCGACGATAAAAAAAGAGAATTCAAACTGGCTGCTTGGCTTCATGATTGCGGCAAAATAATCACACCTGAGCATATTGTTGATAAAGGCAGTAAATTGGAGTGTATTTACAATCGCATACACGAAATACGTATGCGATTTGAAGTTTTACTTCGCGATGCCGAAATTGATTATTACAAGGCACTGATAAAGGCGCCTGAGCGAGAAGCTGAGTTAAAAGCCGAATTAATTGAAATGCAAACTAGGCTATCTAATGAATTCGAATTTGTTGCGACCACTAACCAAGGTGGTGAGTTTATGGAAGACGATAAAATTGAGCGCCTTGAAACAATTGCAAAACGTACTTGGCAGCGTAATCTCAGTGATAGAGTAGGGTTATCACCATTTGAAGAATTGTTTTTAACTAGTGATGACGAATCTTTGCCAGTTAAAGAACAGCTACTTGCAGATAAAGCATCACACATTGTAAAACGAGAGCACGCAGTGGAATATGCACCTCACTTAGGTATTAATGTTGATGTACCTGAACATAAAGCTAATTTAGGTGAGCTTTATAACCTTAAAGTGGGTCGCGGTACTCTTACTAGTGAAGACCGCTTTATTATTAATGAACACATTATTGGCACGATTAAAATGCTAGATTCGTTGCCATTCCCAGAAGAGCTAGCAAATGTGCCGCGTTTTGCATCAACCCACCATGAAACATTAAAAGGCACGGGTTATCCAAGAAGGCTAAAAGCGGAAGACTTATCGATTCCTGAACGTATTTTAGTACTAGCTGATATATTTGAGGCGTTAACTGCGTCAGACAGGCCTTATAAAAAAGCCAAGCCACTTAGTGTGGCAATCGATATTTTGCATAAAATGTGCTTGGATGAACACGTTGATATTGAAGTGTTTAAATTATTTTTACGTTCTGGTATTTATCAAAACTACGCAGAAAAATACATGCCGCATGAGCAGATAGATGAAGTGGATATCAATAAATATTTGTAGTGCAAAAATTAAAAAGGCTGATTTTCAGCCTTTTTATCATCCGATTAATATTAAACGTTGTCAGCGGTCGCAAGCGGGCAGCGTGCAAGCTCTTTTATTTCGCCACTCTCGGTTTCCTGTTCCAATATCACATCAAAACCCCAAAGGCGATAAAGGTGTTTTATCACTTGGTCTTTTGTATTTGCTAACGGAATATCGTTATGCGGTGTATAGCGTAGTGTAAGTGACCGATCGCCACGAATATCAACATTAAATACTTGAATGTTTGGTTCCAAATTACTCAAGTTGTATTGCTCTGATAATGCTTGGCGGATAGCCCGATAGCCAGACTCATTATGAATTGCACTAACTTCTAAATGGGTTTCTTTTTCATTATCTAAAATCGAAAAGAATTTAAAATCTCGCATTAGTTTGGGTGATAAAAATTGGCTAATAAAACTCTCATCTTTAAAGTTTTCCATTGCAAAATGCAGTGTATCCAGCCAATTACTACCAGCAATTTCGGGGAACCAATACTTATCTTCTTCAGTCGGGTTTTCACAAATGCGGCGAATATCGACCATCATGTTAAAACCAAGTGCGTAGGGGTTAATACCAGAATAATAGGGTGAATTATAAGGAGGCTGATACACCACATTAGTATGCGATTGCAGCACTTCTAGCATAAAGGCATCGCTTAACTTGCCCTCATCATATAAGTGATTAAGCAAGGTGTAATGCCAAAATGTAGCCCAACCTTCATTCATCACTTGGGTTTGTTTTTGTGGGTAAAAGTACTGTGAAATTTTGCGCACAATACGAATAATTTCTCGCTGCCAAATTTCTAATAACGGTGCACGCTTCTCAATAAAGTAGAGAATGTTTTCTTGCGGTTCACTAGGAAAACGCGCTTTTTGTGTTTCAGCTTCGTTATGTTGTGACGGAATCGTCTTCCACAGTTCATTAACTTGTGATTGCAGGTAATCTTCGCGTTCTTTTTGCCGTTTTTGTTCTTCAAAAAGGGATATTTGCTGCGGCCGTTTGTAACGGTCAACACCATAGTTCATTAATGCGTGGCATGAGTCGAGCAACTTTTCCACTTCATCTACACCGTATTTTTGCTCGCATTCGGCAATATAATTTTTGGCAAATAGTAGGTAGTCGATAATTGAACTGGCATCTGTCCATGTTTTAAATAAGTAATTGCCTTTGAAAAAAGAGTTGTGCCCATAGCATGCATGCGCCATAACCAGTGCTTGCATTGGCATGGTATTTTCTTCCATTAAATACGCGATACAGGGATCTGAATTGATCACAATTTCATATGCGAGCCCCATGGCCCCGCGTTTGTAGTTTTGTTCTGTTTGAATGAACTTTTTGCCAAATGACCAGTGACTGTAACCAATTGGCATACCCACACTGGAGTAGGCATCCATCATTTGCTCAGCGGTGATCACCTCAATTTGATTTGGGTAAGTGTCAAGGCGATAAATTTTTGCAACTCTAGCAATCTCGGTTTGGTATTCCCCGAGTAAATCGAATGTCCAATCAGGACCATCGCTTAGTATGTTTCTACTCATAACTAGTCCTTTTAATTAAGCTACATCTGCGGTTGCATCTTTCTTAAATAGCTCTCTGAATATTGGGTAAATATCTTCCACAGATTTAATATGTTGAATGGCAAAGTTTTCGTGAGTATCTGCAAGTACTTGGTATTCGCGCCACAAGCTTTGGTGCGCTCGTGTGGTAATTTCGATATACGCATAATAACGAGTAACAGGCAGGATTTTATTGGTGAGCCAGTCACTGCATTGCGGTGAATCATCAGCCCAATTGTCACCATCTGAAGCTTGAGCCGCATAAATGTTCCATTGTTCAGAGTCGTAGCGCTCTTTAATGATTTCATCCATTAACTTCAATGCGCTAGAGACAATAGTGCCGCCTGTTTCTTGCGAATAGAAAAATTCGTGTTCATCGACTTCTTTCGCTTGGGTATGATGCCTTATATAAACAACTTCAATGTCTTTGTATGTTCTGGTAAGAAATAGATAAAGCAAAATATAAAAGCGCTTTGCAGTTTCTTTGGTTGCTTGATCCATTGAGCCAGACACATCCATTAAACAGAACATCACTGCCTTTGAACTTGGTTCTGGGCGTTTTTCATAGTTTCGAAAGCGTAAATCAAAAGTATCTATAAAAGGCACTGTGGCGATTTTATTTTTTAATTGCTCAATTTCTTTTTCAAGTAGGGCAATTTCACTTTGATTCTCTTTCTTATTTTTTTGTAACTTCGCAAGTGTTTCTTCTAGCTCAGCTAACTGACGTTTTTTACCTGCGGTCATGGCAATACGTCTTGCCACTGAGCCTTGCAATGAACGAACAATATCAATATTGGAAGGTACGCCATCGTTACTGTAGCCAGCGCGGTGCGTTTTCATTTGAACAAGCTTATTAAGCTGATTCTTTTTAAGGTTGGGCAGTGCTAAATCTTCAAAAAGTAAATCTAAGTATTCATCTTTAGAAATTGAAAATACAAAATCATCTTGGCCTTCACCTGAATCACTGGCATCGCCTTCGCCAGCCCCTTGACCTTGGCCGCCAAGAGGACGTTTTATTTTGTCCCCTTGACTAAATTGATCATTACCAGGGTGTACCATTTCCCGTTTTCCACCTTTTCCTTGATGGAAAATTGGTTCTTGCATATCACGGCTAGGAATCGAAATGCTTTCGCCGTTCTCAACGTCTGTCACGCTTCGTTTGGCAATTGCATCGGACACCGCCTCTTTTATCTGGCGTTTGTAACGTCGAATAAAACGTTGGCGGTTAACCGTGTTTTTGTTTTTTCCATTTAAGCGTCGGTCAATAAAATGTGCCATACACGCCTCCGTAAGTCTTAGTTACTATTACTACTCAATTACTGCGACTTACGAACGCGTAAATACCATTCACTGAGCAAGCGAACTTGTTTCGCGGTGTAGCCTTTTTGGACCATACGATTAACAAAATCCTCATGTTTTTGCTGATCTTCAGCACTGGTTTTCGCATTAAATGAAATAACTGGAAGCAAGTCTTCGGTATTTGAAAACATTTTCTTTTCGATGACCGTTCTTAGTTTTTCATAACTTGTCCAAATTGGGTTTTTGCCATTGTTATTGGCACGTGCTCTAAGCACAAAGTTAACAATCTCATTACGGAAATCTTTTGGATTTGAAATGCCCGCTGGTTTTTCAATTTTCTCAAGTTCAGCATTGAGCGCTGCTCTATCAAATAATTGGCCAGTATCAGGGTCGCGGAATTCTTGATCTTGGATCCAGAAGTCGGCATAAGTGACGTATCGGTCAAAGATATTTTGTCCGTATTCTGAATAAGATTCCAAATAAGCGGTTTGAATTTCCTTACCAATAAACTCTACGTATTTCGGAATTAAAAATCCTTTTAAGAACTCAAGATAGCGTTCTTGCGTTTCTTGTTGGAACTGCTCACGTTCAATTTGTTGTTCAAGCACATAGAATAAATGCACAGGGTTCGCTGCAACTTCGGTGTGGTCGAAGTTAAATACACGAGACAAAATCTTAAACGCGAAACGTGTTGATAGCCCATTCATGCCTTCATCAACACCGGCGTAATCTTTGTATTCTTGATAAGATTTCGCTTTGGGATCGGTGTCTTTTAGGCTTTCGCCGTCATACACGCGCATTTTTGAATAAATGCTTGAGTTTTCAGGCTCTTTAATACGCGAAAGAACGGAGAATTGCGCGAGTGTTTCGAGCGTACCAGGTGCACATGGCACATCGTTAAGTTCTGAGTGTTGTAAAAGCTTATCGTAAATCTTAATTTCTTCGGAAACACGTAAACAATAAGGTACTTTTACAATATAAACACGGTCTAAAAATGCTTCATTGTTTTTGTTACCTTTAAATGTTTGCCATTCTGACTCATTAGAGTGAGCTAAAATCATGCCGTTAAAAGGCAGGGCAGACAGACCCTCAGTACCGTTATAGTTACCTTCTTGAGTTGCTGTTAATAATGGGTGAAGCACTTTAATGGGTGCTTTAAACATTTCAACAAACTCCATCAAACCTTGGTTTGCATGACAAAGGGCACCTGAGTAGGCATAGGCATCAGCATCATTCTGTGCAAAGTGTTCGAGTTTGCGAATATCCACTTTACCAACCAGCGCACTGATATCTTGATTGTTCTCATCACCAGGTTCGGTTTTGGCAATAGCCACTTGATCAAGAATCGATGGATAGCGTTTAACTACTTTAAATTGAGTGATGTCACCATTGAATTCATGAAGACGTTTTGTTGCCCATGGTGACATGATGGTTTTGATATAGCGGTTGCTAATGCCATATTCTTTTTCAAGAATTTCACCATCTTCAACAGGGTCAAACAGGCAAAGAGGGTGATCATTTACGGGCGAGCCTTTTAATGAGTAAATTGGCACTTTTTGCATTAAATACTTTAATTTTTCAGCCAGTGATGACTTACCACCACCTACTGGACCGAGCAAATAAAGTACCTGTTTGCACTCTTCAAGCCCTTGTGCAGCATGTTTTAAATAAGCCACAATTTGCTCAATACTTTCTTCCATGCCATAAAATTCTTTAAAGGCAGGGTAGCGCGGGATCACTCGGTTAGAAAAGATACGACTCAGGGTGGGATCTTGTGATGTATCCACCATTTCAGGTTGACCAATCGCCATTAATAGCCGCTCAGCTGAGCTAGCATAGGCTGATTTGTCTTCTTTACAGATCTCAAGAAACTCGGCAATAGTAAATTCTTCTTCTTTTGCGGCTTCGTAACGAGATTGAAAATGATCAAAAATTGTCATAGAGACCTCCTAAATACCGGAAAGTTTGCAACTGCAATAAAACTAGCCACTATTAATAAGGTTAGACGGGATTTTTGAATGTGCGAGATAAATAAAAGATATTTAAAGAAAAATCTTTAATATTTTTCAGAGCGTTGAATAATATGCAATAGTAGGTGGGGTTTTCTTGTGGTAGACAAGAAATGTTAGTAAAGCAAAGATGCTTTACTAACATTGGCAACATATTAAGCTAGGTTTGCGTTTGCAAATTCCCAGTTAACTAATGCCCAGAAACCGTTTAGGTATTCAGGACGAACGTTACGATAGTCGATGTAGTAAGCGTGTTCCCAAAGGTCAACAGTGATAATTGGTGTTACACCAGCTTCTGTAAGTGGTGTTGCAGCATTTGAAGTGTTAACGATATCTAGGCTGCCGTCAGCTAGTTGTACTAACCACGTCCAGCTTGAACCAAAGTTGTTAACAGCTTTGTCGTTGAAAGCAGCTTGGAATTCAGCGAAAGAACCCCATTTTGCGTTGATTAGCTCTGCAACTTTACCAGTTGGTTCACCACCACCATTTGGAGATAGGCTGTTCCAGTAGAAAGTGTGGTTCCAGATTTGAGCTGCGTTGTTAAATACACCGCCTTCTGAGCTACATACTACTTCTTCAAGTGTTTTACCTTCGAAGTCAGTGCCTTCAACTAAACCATTTAGCTTTACAACGTAAGTGTTGTGGTGCTTGCCGTGGTGGAATTCTAGAGTTTCTTTTGAGATATGCGGCTCAAGCGCATCGATTGCATAAGGTAGTGACGGTAGTTCAAAAGCCATTTTATTTCTCCGTTGGCGTTAAAATGCGGACAACTTTTTACATGAAGATGTCCGATATAAGTGTTAAACTATACCCGAGTATTTTACTCAAGTTTTTATAAACAGCAATGCTAGATAAAAATTTGCGGTTATTTTATAGTCAGTTAGTCACTGTTAAACCACGAATTCAGGCAAATAGCATAGTATTAACTTAAAGAAAATTCACCTTATGTGACTAGGGTGTCGAGGTAGTAAATGGAAACTTTAGATAAGATCAAACAACAAATCGCAGAAAATTCGATTCTACTGTACATGAAAGGCTCTCCAAAATTACCGAGCTGCGGTTTTTCATCACAAGCTTCACAAGCGCTTATGGCATGTGGCGAGCAGTTTGCGTATGTTGATATTCTTCAAAATCCAGATATCCGTGCTGAGCTACCAGCTTATGCAAATTGGCCTACATTCCCGCAGTTATGGGTAGAAGGTGAACTAATTGGTGGTTGTGACATTATTGTTGAAATGTTCCAACGCGGTGAGTTACAGCCGTTAATTGCTGAAGTTGCAGCAAAAAATAAAGAAGCGGAATAAAAATAGTATTTAACTACTGATTGATTCTGTTCAATTTTTGCTAAGCTTAAAGCATTGAATTGATGCTTTAAGCTTAACATGATGTACTCAAACCGTTTTTTCTTCTTTTTAATTCCTCTGCTTATTTTTAGCAAACAAAGTTTTGCTAATAGCGAATACTTTTCATATCAGCATCAACAACAAGTTAAAACGCTGGAAATTAAACAAGTTTCAACAACTCGATTTGAAGTAGGTGCTTCATCGCAAACGCAATTGCGTCTTGTAACACTTGATTGGCCTCCTTATATAGATAGAAATATATGTGGTAAAGGTTGGGTTTTTCAATTCACCGCAGCGCTTTTTCATGAACTCGGCTACAGTATGAGCGTTGAATTTTTTCCTTGGGCGCGTTCTGTGCGAATGGCTGAGTTAGGGCAAGCAGATATTTTGTTTCCTGAATACTTTATAGAAGTTACCGCGCCAAGTGATGTGATTGCAAATAGTTTTCGTATTAATAATCTTGCGCTCTCAGCTCCCTATGCTGGTGGCTTAGTTGGCCTTATTACACGTGCTGATTTTAGTACTCCCTATGATGGTACTTTTAAAACCATTCAAGGTGCTCAAATAGGGGTTGTGAGAGGTTATCAAAATACCCCTGAATTTGATAAGCATCTTGATTTGGGGTTTTTTAACGCAATCGAAGCACGTGATGATGCACAAAACTTAAAAATGCTGTTAGCAGGGCGTGTTGATTATATTGTGGCTGATCCTAATGTAGCTAATTACCTGCTTGGGCATAGTAAAAGTGAGTACAAAAACACCATTAAGCTGGTTCACCCACCTTTTCAAGAGAATGACTTTTATTTTGCTATTAGTAAAAAGTCCAGTCAGTGGCAAACATTACAAACTGAAATAAACTTAAAACTCGCCGAGTTTATTGACTCAGGCACACTTGCCTCAATTCAACAAAATGCAGGAAACTGCTCATCTGCAAAGTAAAACAATTTGTAATCTGCAAGTTTATTCAACTTAAAAAAGCAAAATTCGGTTAATTGGTATTACCATGAATAATTATTCAAACATGTGCATAGTTTACGTTTACGTAAACTACATTTGAGACTTATTTCTATTTACATGGTATTAATATGATACCGGTGTCAAAGTGATCTAAATAATTTAAAAACCCTTTTTATGGGCGCTTAAGCGGTACTTTTGTTGAATTTATGTATAAATGAAAAATATTCAATAAGGTGAATATGTATTCATAATTGTGTTGACTATATACCTTATCTTGGTTAATTTTGAGAATCGCGCGGGTGAACACACGGCAAAACCACTTATGCAACCTTTGTTTCGCGTTAACAAAAATGTTGCGACTTATCGAACTGAAATATTTGTTCGATAGGGTTAAGCCAACACTTCCGTCAATCACAACTGTATTGTTCACTTAAGCTGTAGCAAGGGAGGAGTCCAACATGTTATATGACTCGAAATTAGAAAAAGATAATTGCGGTTTTGGCCTTATCGCGCATATTGAAGGTCAACCGAGTCACAAGTTAGTTCGCACGGCGATTACCGGGTTAGATCGAATGCAGCACCGAGGTGGTATTGCAGCTGATGGCAAAACCGGTGATGGTTGTGGCTTACTATTCCAAAAGCCAGACAGCTTTTTCAGGGCGGTGGCTGCTGAAAATGATTGGCACTTAGGTAAAAACTATGCCGTGGGTATGCTTTTCCTAAGTCCAGACCCTGTTATTGCACAGCAAAATAAACAGATTATTAGTGATGAATTAGAAAAAGAAACACTGACCCTAGTGGGTTGGCGTGATGTGCCAGTTAATCCTGCGAGTCTAGGGCCAATTGCACTTGAGCAGTTACCAAGTTTCCAACAGATTTTTATCTCAGCGCCGGAAGGTTGGCGCCCGAAAGATTTAGAGCGTCGCTTGTACATTGCAAGACGCCGCATTGAAAAGCAAATCAATGATGAGCATTTCTATATTGCAAGCTTGTCAGGCTTGGTAACAGTTTATAAGGGCTTAATGATGCCTGCTGATTTACCAAACTTTTACCTTGATTTAGCTGATATGCGCATGGAGTCTGCAATTTGTGTATTCCACCAACGCTTTTCTACTAATACGCAGCCGCGTTGGCCGCTTGCGCAACCGTTTAGGTATTTAGCGCACAATGGTGAAATCAATACCATTGAAGGTAACCGTCAATGGGCGAGAGCACGTGCTTACAAGTTTTCTTCGCCATTACTACCTGATTTACAATCAGCAGCGCCGTTTGTTAACGAGTCTGGCTCTGATAGTTCGAGCCTAGATAACATGCTTGAGTTGTTTTTAGCTGGCGGTATGGATATTTTCCGTGCGATGCGCATGCTTGTGCCACCTGCATGGCAAAAAAACCGTGCGATGGATGAAGATCTCCGCGCATTTTATGATTTTAACTCAATGCATATGGAGCCTTGGGATGGTCCGGCTGGCCTTGTAATGTCAGACGGTCGTTTTGCAGCCTGTAACCTTGACCGTAATGGTTTACGCCCAGCTCGTTATGTAATCACTAAAGATAATCACATTACCTTAGCCTCAGAAGTGGGTATTTGGGACTACACAGCTGACGAAGTTAAAGAAAAAGGCCGCGTAGGGCCTGGTGAGTTATTAGTTATTGATACGCTGCATGGCAAAGTATGGCAGTCATCAGAAATTGATGAAGATTTAAAAGCACGCCACCCGTATAAAGCATGGCTTAGTGATAATGTTAAACGTTTAAAGCCGCTTGAAGACCTTGAAGACAAAAACCTTATTGGCCAACGTGAATTTGATGATGAATTGCTCGCTGTTTACCATAAACAATTTGCTTATAGCAATGAAGAGCTAGACCAAGTTATTCGTCCAATGGGTAATTCGGGCCAAGAAGCGACAGGCTCGATGGGAGATGACACGCCATTTGCTGTGCTTTCATCGCAATCTCGTTTAGTGTATGACTATTTCCGTCAAAAATTTGCGCAGGTAACTAACCCGCCAATCGACCCATTACGTGAAAATCATGTAATGTCACTGGCCACCTGTATTGGCCGTGAACAAAATGTATTTAATGAAACAACGGGTCACGCTAAGCGTCTACAGTTTTCTTCGCCGGTACTTACGTACTCGGATATGACTCAGCTTTTATCGGCTGATCAGGCGCATTATTCGTTTGCATCATTGTCTATTAACTACGATAAAGATGAGTCGTTACTGTCAGCTATTGAAACAGTGTGCGATCAAGCTGAAGAACTGGCTCGTCAAGGTACCGTATTAATTGTGTTAAGCGATAAAGGTTTAACACCAGATACATTACCAATTCCAGCTGCAATGGCAGTTGGTGCAGTACAGCGTCGTTTAGTAAGTAAAAACTTACGTTGCGATACGAACATCATTATTGAAACTGCGAGCTGTCGTGACCCACACCAATTTGCGGTGTTGTTAGGTTTTGGTGCAACGGCTATTTATCCGTATTTAGCGTATGAAACACTGACACAAATGGTTGATAACGGTAGCTTAGATAAATCATACCGTGATGTAACTTTGGCTTATCGCAATGCGATAAACAAAGGCTTATACAAAATCATGTCGAAGATGGGCATTAGCACAGTTGCAAGTTATCGCTGCTCAATGTTGTTTGAAGCTGTAGGACTTAGCGATGAAGTTATTGATCTTTGCTTCTCGGGCGTGGTATCACGTATTCAAGGTGCTGATTTTAGCGACTTCCATCAAGATTTGCTGAACCTATCACGTAAAGCTTGGATTAAACGTAAACCACTAGATCATGGTGGATTATTAAAATACGTGCATAACGGTGAATACCATGCGTATAACCCAGATGTTATTCAAACATTGCAAGTAGCGGTACGTTCGGGCAATTACCAAGACTACGAAAAATACGCAGATTTGGTAAATAATCGTCCTGTGACCAACATTCGTGATTTATTAAAACTAAAAACAGATCAAACCGCGATTGATGTAAGCGAAGTTGAAGATGCAACAGAGTTATACAAACGTTTTGACTCTGCAGCGATGAGTATTGGTGCGTTATCACCAGAAGCTCACGAAGCATTAGCAATCGCTATGAACCGCTTAGGTGGCTGTTCTAACTCGGGTGAAGGTGGTGAGGATGTAGCACGTTACGGTACTGAAAAGAACTCACGAATCAAGCAAGTTGCTTCAGGTCGTTTTGGTGTAACGCCACATTACCTTAAAAATGCCGATGTAATTCAAATTAAAGTAGCGCAAGGGGCAAAACCAGGCGAGGGTGGTCAATTACCAGGTGAAAAAGTAACGCCATACATTGCTAAGCTACGTTACTCAGTACCTGGTGTCACGTTAATTTCGCCACCGCCACATCACGATATTTATTCTATTGAAGATTTGGCACAACTGATATTCGACTTAAAGCAAGTTAATCCAGATGCAATGATTTCTGTAAAACTGGTATCTGAACCAGGTGTTGGCACAATTGCTACAGGTGTTGCCAAAGCGTACGCAGACCTAATTACAATTGCAGGCTACGACGGCGGTACAGGCGCATCACCATTAACGTCTGTTAAATATGCTGGCTGTCCTTGGGAGTTAGGCCTTGCTGAAACGCAACAAGCGCTTGTTGAAAATGGTTTAAGACACCGAATTCGTCTGCAAACAGATGGCGGTTTAAAAACCGGTTTAGACATTATTAAAGCAGCAATTCTAGGTGCAGAAAGCTTTGGCTTTGGCACGGGTCCAATGGTTGCGCTGGGTTGTAAATACTTACGAATTTGCCATTTAAATAACTGTGCAACCGGTGTTGCAACGCAAGACGAAACACTGCGTGCGAAGCATTATCATGGCTTACCAGAAATGGCGATGAACTACTTTAAGTTTATTGCACAGGAAGCCCGTGAAATTATGGCAAGTTTGGGTGTTCGTAAACTCGTGGATTTAATTGGTCGCACCGATTTACTAGAAGTGCTTGAAGGTACAACTGCAAAACAAAGTAAGCTCGATCTTTCGCCTGTAATTGCAACACCAAATAATAAAAGTGGTGAAACGCTCTATTGTAGCGCTGTTAATACTTCGCATTATGAAGGTAAGTTAAACGAGCAGTTACTAGCGCAAGCGAAAGAGGCAATTGATAGCAAAACATCTATCAAGCTTCGCGCTGCAATTCGTAATACCGATCGTTCAGTAGGCGCGTTGTTGTCTGGTTATATTGCGGATCAGCATGGTAATCAGGGCCTAGCTGCTGATCCAATTATTATTGAGCTGCAAGGTACAGCAGGGCAATCGCTTGGTGTTTGGAATGCCGGTGGTTTGGAACTGCATGTAACTGGCGATGCAAATGACTATGTTGGTAAAGGCATGGCAGGCGGTAAAATTTCACTGCGCCCACCAATTGGTTCATCGTTTAAATCTCATTTAGCAACCATTGCTGGTAATACTTGTTTATATGGTGCTACGGGTGGACGCTTATTTGCTGCAGGTCGCGCTGGTGAACGCTTTGCGGTACGTAACTCAGGTGCAATCGCAGTAGTTGAAGGCTTGGGCGATAATGGCTGTGAATATATGACAGGCGGTATTGTGTGTGTGCTAGGTGATACAGGCATTAACTTTGGTGCTGGTATGACAGGTGGCTTCGCTTATGTGCTTGATGAAAAAGGAGACTTTGATAAACGCATCAATACAGAGTTAGTAGAGCTAGTAGAACTTGAAGACTTAAATATTCATCATGAGCATTTACGCGGTTTAATTGGCGAACATTTAGAGGCAACGCAGTCGAATCGTGCTGAAGAAATTCTCGCTGACTTTGAGCATTTCATTAGCAAGTTTAGATTAGTTAAGCCTAAATCAAGCGATGTTCAAGGATTACTTGGTCACAGAGCACGTTCAAGTGCTGAACTTAGAATACAGGCGCAATAGGAGAAGTAGTATGTCGCAAAACGTATATCAATTTATCGATGTGCAGCGTGTCGATCCGCGTAAAAAGCCTATTTCGTCACGTAAAAAGCAGTTCGTTGAAATTTATGAGCCATTCTCGGCAAAGCAAGTAGATTCGCAAGCGGATCGTTGTTTAGATTGCGGAAATCCATATTGTGAATGGAAGTGCCCCGTGCATAACTACATTCCACAATGGCTGAAGTTAATTAAAGCGGGCAAAGTAATTGAAGCTGCTGAGCTATCTCACCGTACTAATAGCCTTCCTGAAGTGTGTGGGCGTGTTTGCCCACAAGATAGACTATGCGAAGGTGCATGTACGCTGAATGATGAGTTTGGTGCTGTGACCATTGGTAATATCGAAAAGTATATTTCTGATACCGCTTTCGCAATGGGCTGGAAGCCTGATATGTCGCATGTCGTTTGGAGTGACAAGAAAGTCGCTATTATTGGTGCGGGTCCGGCTGGTTTAGGTTGTGCTGACATTCTAGCGCGCAATGGTGTAAAACCTGTGGTATTTGATCGTCATCCAGAAATTGGTGGCTTACTGACTTTTGGTATTCCGTCGTTCAAACTCGAGAAGTCGGTGATGGAAAATCGCCGCGAGATATTTTCAGGTATGGGCGTTGAATTTGTACTTAACACGGAAGTTGGAAAAGACATTGCACTTCAGACAATCATTGATGAATACGATGCAGTCTTTTTAGCCGTTGGTACCTATCAAAACATGCGTGCGGGTCTTGAAAATGAAGATGCTGACGGTGTGTATGATGCATTACCGTTCTTAATTGCCAATACCAATTTCCAAATGGGTTACGATAATAACTCCGATGCGTATATTAATATGCAAGGCAAGCGTGTAGTGGTACTTGGTGGTGGTGATACAGCGATGGACTGTGTGCGCACTTCAATTCGACAAGGCGCTAGCAGCGTAGTGTGTGCTTACCGTCGTGATGAAGCAAATATGCCTGGTTCTGTACGTGAAGTAAAAAATGCCAAAGAAGAAGGCGTTGAGTTTATGTTTAATGTGCAACCTAAGGGCGTAGTGCTAAATGACAGCGGTAAAGTTACTGGTGTTAAAATGGTTAAAACGCAACTTGGTGAGGCGGATCAAAATGGTCGTCAACGTGCTGAAGAAGTTGCTGGTTCAGAGCACATTTTGCCAGCCGATGCTGTGATTATGGCGTTTGGTTTCCAACCTCATGCAATGCCTTGGCTCAGCGAGTTCGATGTTGAACTCGATAAATGGGGGCGCATTGTTGCGCCAGAACAAGGTGCATTTACTCACCAAACATCTAACCCAAAAATCTTTGCTGGTGGTGATGCAGTTAGGGGCTCTGACTTAGTGGTTACCGCTATTTATGAAGGGCGAAATGCTGCAGAAGGTATTATGGACTATCTAGAAGTTTAATCATGCTAGATAAGCTTTACTAAGCAATTAAAAAGGTGGGCATAGCCCACCTTTTTGTTATTTGAAAATTTTTATCGCTTAGTGATATTGCGATAACAATTCAGAGGCATTAGTGCGTGTAATATCACTGATATTTGTACCACCTAGTAAACGTGCAATTTCATCAATACGGCCAGTGTTATCAAGTACTGCCATGCGCGTATTAGTTTGTTTACCATCGTCAGTTTTACTGACAAAAAATTGGTTATGACCACTTGATGCCACTTGCGGTAAGTGAGTAACACAGATTACTTGTGTACTCTTTCCTAACTGACGAAGTAGTTTACCTACAGCTGAAGCAGTTGGTCCTGAAATACCTACGTCTACTTCATCAAAAATAAGCGTTGGAGTGGTCATCTTGTCAGCAATGATCACTTCAATAGCAAGGCTAATTCGAGAAAGCTCACCGCCAGACGCTACTTTATGCAGTGGTTGTAAGCGTTGGCCCGTATTGGCAGCAACCTGAAAATCAACCGTGTCAGACCCTTTACTGCTGGCAACTGATTCTTGCTGTTCGATGCAAATCGCAAATTTTGCATTTTCCATCGACAAACTGACAAGCGATTTGGTGACTTGCTCTGATAGCGCCTTTGCCGCCGCTGAGCGACTTTCAGAAAGCACGCCAGCACATGCGTAATACTGCTCTTTTGCTTTGACTATTTCAGCTTCTAACTCATTAAATCGCTCATCGTTTTGCTCTATATTTGCAAGGCTTTGTTGTAACTCAGCATGCAAGTTTGGCAACTCTTCCGGAGTAATATCATGTTTTCTAGCTAAATCAAGCGCACGTGATATACGCTCATCAAGCTCAGATAGTTGGCTTGGATCCATTTCAACACTGTCTTGATAATGGCTTAGTTCACGAGCAGCTTCTTCAAGCGTGATGCCTGCTTCAAAAAGTAAGTCTGCAATAGGCGCAAGTTTCTTATCAAGGCTCGCAAGCTCTGCTATTTGGTTTGCGCTTGATTGCACCATTGAGTAAGCGTTGTAGTTATCTTGTTGATAGATAATTTGTAGTTCTTTTTGTGTGCCTTCTAACAACGAATTTGCATTGCTTAATAGGGTATGTTGTTGTTCAATTTCTTCATACTCGCCAGTGGCTAATGCAAACTCATCTAATTCAGCAACCTGGTACTCAAGCAGTTGTTTTTCAGCTGCAGCTTGTTGTAGCGTTTGAGCTAACTGTTTTTGCTCTCGCTCAAGCGATTGTAATTGGTTGTACGCTGTTTTAACTTCGTTTAAAAGCTCAGTGTGACCAGCAAAGCTGTCGACCACAGACAGTTGATAGTTAGCTTTATTGAGCTGCTGATGTGCATGCTGGCCATGAATTGAAATCAATAAATTGCCAAGTGTTTTTAACTGACCAGCAGGTACCATAACCCCGTTTATAAATGCTTTGCTGCGGCCATTTGCTGCAACCACACGACGAATTACACATTCGCTATTATCGCCAAGTTCGTGCTCATTTATAAAGTGTTTTGCCGCAGGTAAGTGTTGAATATCAAATACTGCAGATACTTGCGCTTTATCTGCGCCTTCTCTGACCATCGAGGCTTCTGCGCGCTCGCCTAAACAAAGAGAAAGCGCGTCAATCGCAATAGATTTACCCGCACCAGTTTCACCCGTAATAGTGGTCATGCCTGATTGCCACTCGATATCAAGGTGTTCAACAATTGCAAAATTAGTTACTTGTAATGACGTTAACATAACTGATTATCCATACAGTACATTAACTGGTAATTTATACAGTAATTAAAAAATAGGCAAGTTAAAAATTACGATTATTTTAGTTGGATTTACGTGGATTAAATTTATAGGTAGGGGAGAAGTGCTAAACTGTTAGCACTTCAGATTCATTTGCAATATTAAACTTCAGTTTCAAGCAGCGATTCTTCTGGCTCTTCATTTATGGTTTGATACTGAGTGGTGATTACTTGCTGGCTTAAAGACGGCAATTGATGTAAATAAAAGTCACTATTAAATTGATGACCAGCAGACGGTAATTGTCCTGTAAAGGCATATATTTGTTTGCTTAGTAGTAATTTATCTTCAGCAAGCTCAAACTTACTTAATTCCACTTCAAGAAGATCAGTTAATTGACCAATTATTTTTTCGTAACTGCTAATGTTTTCTTCGTTCTTACTTTGCATAACAAAAAAATTATTACTGATTTTCATCAAGCTACTTGAATCTTTAGGCTTTATAATACGCGCTTTGCTGTAGTTTTGGATTACTTTTTGATAGCGTGAGCTGACAATTTCAATCCGTTCATTTTGTTGTTGTTTTTCAAGCGCAATGGCTTTTTTTCGGTTATTGTCTATCACTAAAAAAGTAGTTAATAAAACGATTAATAAAACGGTGGCTAAGAATACAACAAACCCCATTTTTTACTTTCCTTTCTAACGTTGAAGTTTAAGTTAATATAATCTGCTGCCCCAGTTTAACTTCTGGCGCAAAACATTGTAATACGAATATTTGCTTGGATGCACTAAACGTAAGTGTTGTTCACTGCGTTTGATGACAATTTCATCACCCGCTAAAACAGCGAGTACCACATGGCTATCACAGCTTACTTGAAGGTCAACATCGTTAGCTGGGCTAAGCACTAATTTCACTTCACTATTGGCATCGACCACCAGCGGACGGCTAGTAAGAGTATGCGGAAACATAGGCACTAACGAAATAGCATTGAGTTTTGGGTTTAAAATTGGCCCGCCACCTGAAAGGCTGTAAGCAGTAGAGCCTGTTGGTGTTGATACAATAAGGCCATCTGACTTTTGCGAAAACACAAATTCGCGGTCAATAAATGCTTCAAACTCAATCATGTGTGCAACTTTATTGGCGTGAAGTACTGCTTCGTTTACCGCGGTATTAGAGCTTTTTAGCTTTTCATGACGGTAAATTTCGACTTCGAGTAAAAAGCGTTTTTCTTCACTAAATTTACCTGCCAATACTTGCTCGAGTTCGCGCTCAAAATTATCAGGGTCAAGATCAGTTAAAAAACCTAAATTACCACGGTTAACCCCAATTACTGCAATATCAAAGCGAGCAAGTACGCGTGCAGCACCTAGCATATTGCCGTCACCGCCCACAACAATGGCTAAGTCGCAATTGCGGCCAATCTCAACAAGTGATGAACTAAATTCCTCACCCACTAAAGGTTCAGCCACACGATTTTCAACATACACTTGATAGCCAAGTGCAGTTAAAAATGTATGCAATTTAGCTAAGGTAATTGCAGCACCTTTATGGTTAGGTTTACCAATCAATCCAATGTTATTAAATACTTGTGCCATAAAATCGTCGCTGATAAAGTCGTGCCTACAGTATATCTTGATTTTTTATCATCAGGCCATAAATAATAAACATGAAATTAAGCGCCCGTGATCAACTTATTTTTTCTGCCGTAATGGACTTGTATTGCAATGGTGAAGGCACACCTGTTGCCTCTAGCCATATTGTTAAGCAGAAACAAATTAACATCTGTAGTGCAACCGTACGCAATGCCATGGCGCGCATGGAAAAATGTGGGCTGTTATACGCTCCGCACACCTCATCAGGGCGTGTTCCGACTGAGCTTGGCTTTAGTTATTGGTTTGATGAGTTTTTTCAACTTTCTGAAATTGCCCATTATTGGCAACCATCGGCACAACAACTTACCGAATTTTCCCATCGCTTAAGCCAGCTTTATCAAGTGTGTGTTTTAGTGAGCCTGCCTGAAGCGATGCAGCAGCATATTTACCGCGCTGAAGTGCTTGATTTCAGTGTCGAGAATTGGCTTATTTTACTCTTTGATAGAGAAGGTAATAGCCAGAACATTCAAATAGCAAAACCGCGTGAAGCCAATGATGCTTTACGTAATCAGTTTAATGCATGGTTAAACACCGTTTTTTCAGGACACAACCTTGCAGAAGGTTTGCGCCGCATGGCTGCAATGCGTCAAAGTGCGCCGATGTTCTGTCATGGCTCCCTTGGCATGTGGATTAAAGCTTTGGCAGAACAATTACAAGTTGAAAACAGCATTGTGATTGGCAGTCACTATTTATATGGCGATTTATCGACAGAACAACTTAATCAAGTAGGCGCGCCGTTTTTAGATTATGTTGAAGAAAAGCTGGCTTTGAAAATGGGGATCTCTGTGATGTATCAAGATAAGTTGCCCATCGCTGAGCTTGACGATTATCTATTACTGAGTATTCCTTACTTTTCACAAGAAATATATCAAGGGCGTTTGTGTGTGCTTTGTCCAAAGTCGGCGAAAATTGAAGCAATTATTAATGAAATATCGATTAATTGCGCAATTAACTCTTGAAAGGCATTTTTCCATCCCCATAATTAGCATCAGTTGTAAAGATTCGGAGAGTATCAATGTCTGAGCAAAATAATCAGCCAGAGCAAGAAGTAGAAGCACAGGAAAACCTTGAGCAAGTAGCTGAAGAGCTTCAAGGTGGTGAAGAGTTAAGCGCAGAAGCTGAAATCGCAGTATTAAATGCGGAGCTTGAAGCGGCTAAACAAACAATCGAAGAGCAAAAAGACAGTGTTATTCGCGCTGCGGCAGAAGTAGAAAACATGCGTCGCCGTGCAGCACAAGATGTTGAAAAAGCACATAAGTTTGCACTAGAAAAGTTTGCAAATGAACTATTACCAGTGCTTGACAACTTAGAGCGTGCGATTGAGTTTGCTGACAAAGAGAATGATGCAGTGAAGTCTGTTATCGAAGGCGTTGAAATGACAGCAAAAAGCTTTGTAGACGCAGTTGCTAAGTTTGGTGTTGAAGTTGTATCGCCACAAGGTGAAGCATTTAACCCTGAATTCCACCAGGCAATGTCAATTCAGCCATCTGCTGATGTAGCGCCAAACACTGTGATTGCAGTAATGCAAAAAGGTTACCTACTTAATGGTCGTTTACTTCGTCCAGCCATGGTAATGGTATCGAAAGCAGCTGAATAATCAGCCCTAAATTTAAAAAAAGCTGTAACTTGGTTACAGCTTTTTTTATGCCTGAATTGTTATTTACTACTTTTAATGACCATATTTAAGTTGTTTTAATTGGCAAATTAAAATACCGCTTACAGCAATCGCCATGGCAACAGCAAAGCCTGTGCTTGGCGGTAATGGAATAAACGCTAAAATTGGCCCAGCAAGTGCGCCACTTCCAAAACGCAAGGTACCAATTACCGCAGTTGCTGTACCAGACTTCTTTTTAAAGTTAATTAAAATAAGGGCATCAGCATTGGTCACCATAATGCCTAAACTCATCATCAAGGGCGCAATAAACGCCGCTACTAAATACACATTTTCTGTAAAAGTACTGACAAAAATTAAGCATGTTACAGAAACAAAGCTCACCATCAGCCCGAGATTTAACATCTTGCGAGAACCAAATCGTGGTACCAAGCGAGTATTAATAAAATTACCCAACATCAGTGCTAAAACATTAAAGGCGAAAAGTACACCAAATTCGCTTTCACTGACTTTAAAGTGCTCCATATAAATTGCTGAAACTTTGGTTAAAAAGCAAAAGAAAGCAAACGAGGCGAGCATTGAAATCACAATATCAAAACGAGCCTTGTGATTTGTTAATACGATTCGATAATTTGATAAAAATAAAGCTGCCCCTCTCAATTTGCTCGGGTGAATGGGTACTTCTTGCAAAAAGAAATATGCCAGCGTGAATAACACTAAAGCGTAGAGTGTTAAAGCGTAAAAAATCGCATGCCAATGCCAAGTGATCATTAATACACTGCCTATACTAGGTGCAAGCAATGGCGCTAACATCATAATCATTGAGACATATGACATGCCTTTTGCTGTGTTTTCTTGGTACATATGGCGAATAATGCCGGGCACCACAACGGTTACTGCGGAACCAAAAAATGCTTGCGCGAATCTAAGTGCAATAAAAGTATCAATTGATTTTGTTACCGTAAGTAAAAATGAACACAAGGCAAAACCGAGCAAGCCAAACAGAGCAAAAAGTCGTCTTCCTTTTTGATCTATCAGTGGCCCAAATAACATCATACCAATGGCATAACCGGCCAAGTAACTGCTTAATGAAAGTTGTACATTTGCCATATTTGTATCGAAATAAGCGGAGATTGCGACAAATGCAGGCAAGTAAAGGTCAATTGCAAGTGGCGTCGTTGCCACCAGTGCCGATAAAAGAGGAAGGATTGATTTTGAAAGGATTTTATCAGTCACGGAAATTCTTAGTCAGGGTATAGTGCTTGTTCATTTTACGTGTAAAATAAAGTCTTTGAAACCATGAGCTGTGAATAGCAACAGTCAAAATGTAACAGTGTATTAAGGCATTTTAATTTATTACCTAGCAATCGCTTATATTGCAGTGTGTAAATGCTTAAGTACCAATTTAACAGCGCAAAATTACACTAGGGAAAAGGGTATGAAACTATCTCATTTAGTGATTTCAATTTCATTAGCAGCAACGCTAGTTGGGTGCAAATCCAGTCCAACAGGGCGAACTCAAATTGCAATGTATTCTGAAGCTGAAATGAATCAACTCGGCAAGCAAAGTTTTGCGCAAATGAAAAAGCAACAACCGATTAATAGCGACACTAAAGTGAATCGTTATGTGCAGTGTGTTGCAGATAATGTGATTTCAGTTCTGCCAGCAAAATATGCCAAACAGCAATGGGAAGTTGTGGTATTTGAAGAACCATCTGCAAATGCGTTTGCATTACCTGGTGGTAAGATTGGTGTGCATACAGGCCTTTTAAAAGTGGCAAAAGGGCAAGATCAACTTGCAACTGTATTAGGTCATGAAGTAGGGCATGTAATTGCAGAGCACTCTAATGAGCGCATGACAGCAGCTGGTATTAAGCAAGCAAGTCTTCAAGTTGCAGATGCTTACAGTCGCTCTCAGGGGAACCGCTTGCACAATGAAACCATGATGGCTTTGGGTCTTGGCACTGAATACTTAGGCATGATGCCATTTAGCCGCATGCATGAAAGTGAAGCCGATAAAATTGGTTTGGAGCTGATGGCTAAAGCGGGCTTTAATCCTAAAGAGTCAGTTGAACTTTGGCGCAATATGGCAGCTAATAATACAGGCGCGCCACCAGAGTTTTTATCAACGCACCCATCTTCAGATACACGTATTAGTGACTTACGCAGCTGGATGCCAGATGCGATGGCGTTGCACAATCAAGCTAAGTCGCAAAACAAACAGCCTCACTGCGAATAATCTTCAAAAATTCACTTCTAATTGAGTAAGTTGACAATTACTCAATTAGAAGTTGCAACAAAAAGTTTAAAAAAACGACATCTTGGTCTACATTTATAAACAAGAATAATTATAATTTACCCTAGTCCGTTGAAACTTAAACATCCCTTAGCAAAACAGTTACTTTTAGGTATTTTACTTACCAGCTCTGTGCTGACTTTAATGATCACAAGTACCATTATTTGGATGGACTACAAGCGTGATCTCAGTGTTATCGATCAGGGCTTTGCACAAATCGAAAAAAGCCACTTACCCTCAGTAACGAACGCTCTTTGGGCGGAAGACGAAAAGCAACTTGAATTGCTATTACAAGGGATAAGTGAACTACCCAATGTTTCTTCTGTGGCCATTTGGCAAGACAATGCTAGACGTCTGTCGGTAAATAAAACCGAAACCAAATACGCAAAACAAAAATCATGGGCTGTTGATTATCGTTTCAACCGCACTAAGTATCACCTTGGTGAGCTTATTGTCGTCATGGATATGTCAGGTGTGTATGGTTACCTTGCTGATAAAGTGGTGGTAACGCTACTAACTCAAGGTGCTAAAACCTTTATTGTCTCATTGATTATCTTCACATTAGTGCACTTGCTTGTTACCCGTCATTTAAATCATCTAGCCTATGCGATGAGCCATGTGAATATGTCAACGCCAGAGGAATTTAAGTTAGACAGGAAAAAATCACGTGATGATGAAATTAATCGCCTAGTGGTTGAATTTAATGAAATGATGGCGGCGTTGTCTAAATCGTTTAGCGACCTTAAAAAACAGAAGCAATCTGAGCAAAACGCCAATAAATTAAAAGGTGAGTTCTTAGCAAATATAAGCATGGAAGTAAAAACGCCAATGAATGGCTTGCTAGGAATGACCCACTTACTGTCAGAAACAAAACTTGATCACCGCCAACACAGTTACGTAAATGTTATTCAGAAAAGTGCATTTAACATGCTTGAGTTGCTCAATAGTGTGCTTGATTTCTCTAAAATAGAACATCGTCAGCTGTCTCTTGATCAACACATTTTTGATATTCATACACTTGTTCGTGATGTTTTTCAGGAGTGTGAATTAAAAGCACAAGAAAAAAATTTACGTTTGCTGACTTATGTAGACCCAGCAATTAATCATTATCTTGTCGGCGATTCAGTGCGTTTAAAGCAAGTGTTAAGCAACTTGGTTAATAAAGCGATTAAATATACGGATCGTGGTGAAATTAATTTAACGGTTGATGCTGAAGTAACTACAGGCCTATCTGAGTTAACATTTAGTGTGCGAGATAGTGGCCACGGTATTGATGAAGCAACCTTAGCAAAATTGAATTTACCTAAGGCAAAGCGTATTCATGATAAAAACCGTTCAGGGCTAGGGTTAACCATCTCACAAAACTTAGTGAGTTTAATGGGTGGTAAATTATCTATTAATTCTAAGCTTGGCCTTGGCACTGATATGCGTTTTACCCTTGCATTACCAAACAGTTCGGTAATTGAAAATCACTTTAATGATGATTCGTTACTGATCAATAAACGCGTACTTATTCTTGATAACAGAATGTTTTTGGCACGATATCTGGGAGAGTTATTTGCTGATTGGCAGATGCAAGTCACCCATGTGCAAGATGCTGAGTTAGCACTCGACTACATGTTAGGGGACGATTTAAGGCAGACTAGCTTTGATTTTGTATTTCTGTCGCATTCTGAGCTGAGTGATCAGTTAACAAGCTTCTACGAAAAAATTAACCGCCACAGGTTTAATCGCCCTGCAACCTTAATTGTTTTTGGTGATGAAATAGGTGATGGCGAAATCAGTCAGTTACTCAATGTTGGCTATAACAAAGTATGGCAATTACCTAAACATCCAACAGAAATCAAAGCGGATTTAATTCATCAAATTAATACCAATATTGGCTTTACGGTTGCGCCTGACGCATCACCTTTAACTGTGTTAATCGCTGATGATGCGCCAATCAGTCAACGTGTGTTAAGTGCAATTTTAATGAATCGAGGTGACAACGTACTGATTGCCAGCAATGGACAAGAAGCTGTTGAGCTATGGCAGCAACATCAACATGAAATTGACATCATTTTAATGGATTGTGCGATGCCAAAAATGAATGGCTATGATGCTGCTCAAAGAATAAGAATGTCAGAACCAGCAGATATGCCAGGTGTGCCAATTATTGCTGTTACTTCAAGTGATAGGGAAGATGAATACAATTATTGTAAGTCTTACGGTATTGATGAAGTACTCTTTAAACCATTTTTACCTATCGAGTTATTAGATGTGCTATCGCAATTTAAGTCACGAATAGAACAACATAATGCATTTAATAATTTGAAAAAATAGAAATTTTTACCATAGTTAACAATAACCCACACAGATTTTAGTGCCTATGCACATTGATAAAATCATAATTCCCCACCTGTGAGGAGGTTATATGACGGATTTTAGAGTGATTGAAACCATTCCAATGAGTAATGTGCAATCTATTTCTAGCATGTGTGATACTGAAGCTCTCGATATTTCTAGTAATGCGTCCCATATTGTTACTGACTTTAATCAAAAACGTCCCCAATTTATTGAAAAAGATGTTTCGGTAGATGAAGCTTTATATATGATGAAAATGGGCCATGTTAGGTCAAAAATAGTCATTGATCATGATGAAAACTTTATGGGGGTCATTAGCTCAAGCGATTTATCGTCTTATAAGGTACTGCATAATGCACAACTTCGGAACGTGCCAAGAGCTGATTTAACCGTTGAAAACCTAATGGTTAAAAAAGAAGATATGCGGGCAATTAACTTTTCGAAAATTAGTAATTATACCATTGGTGATGTACTTGCAACGCTGCGTAATTTGGGGCAGCAGCATGTCTTATTGATAGATAAAGATCATGCACTTAGAGGGCTGATATCTGCCAGTGATATAGCCAGGGCTCTGCACATACCGATTAACATTAATGAAAAAGCACATACCTTTAAGGAAATCTTTGACGTGGTATTTGCCCAGTTAGAGAAAAAGAAATCCAGCTAAAATAGAAAAGGGCGTGAAGTACGCCCTTTTAAATAGTTTATTATTTAAACTACCATTTTTTCTTCGGTGCAAATAGCACATCTAAGTCATCTTTCTCGTTGTCGAGTTTCTTCTTAGCATCCGTGGCATTGGTTGCTTTGAGCTCAGACATAATTTCATTGAGTAAATCTTCAAGTTCACTTTTTCTCGAAGCGATATACTCATCAGAAAAGTTTAAAGAGTTTATCACCGCCAATGCTTTTTCAAAGTATTGGCGAGCAGAGCCAAGCATATTGGCATTGCGCGCTGCTTTTCCGCGCTTAAGCTGGCTGTCGATATTTACTTGCAACTGCATTTTTTCTAAGCGCTTATCTTCGTTAAGAAAAATTTGAGTATCAATTTTCCCTTTAGAATGCTCAGAGCGAACGATGCTGCGAAGTTTTTTTACGCCTTGTAAAAGAGCAATGACTTGTTTTTCATTATCAGGAAGCGCAACACGTTCAGCCGATGTATCTTGGCTTGATGAATTTTCAATACGATTTTTGGCTTCTATTAAACGGTTTTTAATTTCTTTAGAGGTAGGTGAAAGTTCAGCCATAACAACTAATGCGGCATAAATACGGCGGTATAAAACAGAGTAAAGTGCTCTAGACATCGGAATGTTGGCAGAATTCATTAAAACTTCTTCAGTTTCTTCAATGATCTTTTTCTGCTTTGTTAGCTCAAGGCGACGCTCAGCATTTTGCTTTTCTTTATGCTGCTGAATTGCATTGACCCAAACACCAATTACAATCAAAGCTACAATTAGCGTAATGATTATGTAAACTACCATAGAGTCTTTCTCATTATTATAATTCGCTTAATCTTAACTAATTCTATTTACTTAGTGTAGTGTTCTTAAAAGGAAAATACTAATAATACCACTTTATTATCAGCTTTTACTTAAGGCAAAATCAATGTGAAACGGCTGCCACCGAAGCGCCCGTCGTTAGCCAGTTGGATGTACCCTTTTTGATCTTTATTGATGTGTGCCGAAGCAATTAAGTTGGCAAAGTAAATGCCAAGACCGGTACGTCCTTGACTAAGCAAGGCTGAAGTCATCTTATTATTGGCTTTTTCTAACATACTCTCGGGATAACCATCACCATTGTCGTGTATTTCAATCACTAAAGAATCATCAACTTGCTTTGCACAAATTAAAATTTGGTTAGAGGTATATTTTAGGGCATTTATCAGAATATCATTGAGCAGATTTGAGATAAGGTCCGCGTCAAAAAACCATGCTAAATCTTGCTCAATTTCACACTCAACAGAAATGTTTTTATTGGTGATATACATTTCATTTTTTGCCAGTAATTCGTCAATCACATCATCAAGGAAATGTTCTTCAATATTGAGTGGTAGTTGAGCATTATGCTCGCGGTAGAGCGCTAAAATTTGTAATAAATTTGAGTTTACACGGGCAACTTCGTAATGAATTTTTGCAAATTCTGATTGTGCTTGAGGTGTGTGTTCAATGCTTTGGCTAATGGTTTCCATTGACTGTAGCAACATGCACAAAGAGTTTTTCATATCATGCATACTGGCACCGAGTACCACTGAAAAGTCGATTTTATTATCTTCCATAGCTATCCCGATAATTTAGCTTTAGCAAAGTTTAACAGACTTTGACTTTGTTTATGGCGATGATCATGTGGAGCAAGGGATTTCAATGCGTTAAATGACAAAGCAAATTGACGTTTGGTTAACGTAAACTTCTGCTGTTGTTTATGTAATTGGTAGGCCGCTTGCAAAAGGTTGAGTGCGATATTTGGGTTGTTCGGGGCATTTGCTAAGGCAGTTGCAAAGGCGCCTTGAGCACTTTCGAATGCTTTTTCTTTATATTTAACCATACCTTGGTGGTTAAAATTCTCCGATTTTTCATGATCATCGTGAGATATTAGTTTGGCTTTTTCCTTGGTGACGATAGGGTCCAAGGTGCTGTTGATCCGTTCAATATCAGCATGTTTCATCACCAGCTCTAAGATGTTCACAAAAGCAGGGTTAAGCGGGTCTGGAAATTCAGCGACTTTATCGCATGTTAGAATCAGCTTTTCGCCTTTTTTCCCTGTTTTATCAGCTAAATATTCAACAAAGTTTTGGTGTAATTCAATAGCAAGCTGTGACTGAATACTGGGGTAAAGTTTGCTTATCGAACGATAAACATTGGGATATTCTTTTTTCACACGCCGTGCGCCGGCACCGCTGTCGTTCAGCTGAATCGTTGTACACACACATAACTGATTTAAATAATCATCCAATTGTGCCAAACAAGAGTATTTAGCGAGTTGTAACACACGTTTGTATGCATTAAATGCAACTTCCAGTTCATGATAGCGGGTGGCTAAAATTGCCAATTGTCGTTGCCTAACAATCGAATTGGGCGAATGCGCAATGGCTTTTTGCGTAATGGCGTAGGCTGATTCGAAATCTTGTTGCTCTACAAAACATTCACATGCTAAATCATAAGCTTCAACCGCACTTGGGTTCTTAGTGGCAATTAACTTACAAAGTTCGAGTGCTTGATGACTTTCCCCGAGCGCTAAATAACACACCGCAGCCCCCATTTGCGCCCAGCTGAGTTCACGCTTATGTAAAATAGAATTATAAATACTTAAGGCTTGAGTGTAGTTAAGCTGTTTTAAATAGATTTCAGCTTTTAGCCGAAAACATTCAATGCCAACCCGTTTATTTTCTGCCATTAATTGGTCACAAAGGGATAGGGCGGTTTTAGGCTTGTTTTGATTTAACGCGGTATAAATCGGTTTAAAGGCAAGGCTCTTTTCAACCAATTTATCGAGGCGCGATTTTAGTGTCGTTTTAGTAAAGGGTTTTGCAAGATAATCGTCGGGGCGATATTCAAGTGCTCCCATCACTAAATCAGAAGCTGTTTCGCCAGTGATAAGCACATAGTTAGTGCCATATTTTAATAAATTACGGTGATTTAACTCAGCTAGTAATTGTAAGCCATTAAGTCCATCACCTAAATTGTAATCAACCAATAAAATATCGTGATGGTGTTCGCTGTAGCAGGCGAGAGCATCTTCTGCATTGGTACACACATCAATGTGATGCACACCAAAACTTTCGACCATTTGTTTCAAAGAAAGACGAAACTCAGAGAAGTCATCCAGAATCAGCACTGAGATTGATTTGTATCTTTGTAAAGGGTTGACCATAGAAACCGAAAATTATTTTTGATACTAATAATTTAGACGCTTTTTTCTTACTTTTACAAAAACTTGCTGTATCTTTGTGATTAAAAATGGAATATATACGTTAGTTTTAAATTTATGCTTGGCATAAAACTGACAAAAGTATATAAATAAAGGTAATAACAAATACAAAATACTCGCTATGAAATTACAGCAGCTTAAGTACATTGTTGAAGTACTAAATCACAACCTTAATGTTTCAGCGACCGCTGAAAACTTATATACCTCACAACCAGGTATTTCAAAACAAGTGCGTATGCTTGAAGATGAGCTAGGTGTGCAAATCTTCGGTCGTAGCGGTAAGCACTTAACGCACGTTACTCCTGCAGGTAAAGATATTATTAATATCTCCCGCGAAATACTGGCGAAAGTTGAAAGTATTAAAGCGGTTGCAAATGAACATACTTTACCTGATCAAGGTAAGTTAAATATTGCAACAACGCATACTCAAGCACGTTATGCACTGCCAAACGTCATTCAAGGGTTTATGAATAAATACCCTAAAGTATCACTGCACATGCATCAAGGTACACCGCAGCAAATTTCAGATGCCGCTGCGCGTGGTGATGCAGACTTTGCAATCGCAACAGAAGCGCTTCACTTATATACTGATTTAATTATGCTACCGTGTTATCACTGGAACCGCAGTATTGTGGTAGCAAAAGATCATCCCCTTGCTGCTAAAGCAAATAACTTAACAATTCAAGATGTTGCTGCGTTCCCGTTAATTACTTATGTATTTGGTTTTACAGGGCGTTCAGAGCTTGATAAAGCCTTTACTAAACATGGTTTAGAGCCGCAAATCGTGTTTACCGCAACCGATGCTGACGTAATTAAAACCTATGTGCGCTTAGGCTTAGGCGTGGGTGTTGTAGCATCAATGGCCATTGATGAAATGAACGATAAAGATCTCGTGGTAATTGATGCAAGCCATTTATTTGAAGCAAGTACCACAAAAATTGGCTTTAGAAAGGGCACGTTCCTTCGCAGTTATATGTATGACTTTATTGAGCGCTTTGCACCGCACTTGGATAAAACCATTGTTGAGCGTGCATGTATGCTACGTAATCAAGACGATGTAGATTATTTATTTAAAGACATCGAACTGCCAATACGCTAATTGGTAAGTTATTAAAAAAAACGCCACTTAAAGTGGCGTTTTTTTTATGGCTATTTAATGTGTATTATACCAATTCTTTTAAGTATGTGTTCAGCAACTTAAGTGAATTGGTATTAACATTCAATGATATTTACCGCTAAGCCACCGCGAGCGGTTTCTTTGTATTTGGTTTTCATATCATTACCTGTATCCCACATGGTCTTGATTACTTTATCAAGTGATACTTTTTGCTCGCCTGAGCCACGCATTGCAAGGCGTGATGCGTTAATTGCTTTTACCGCACCCATCGCATTACGTTCAATACACGGTACTTGTACAAGGCCACCAACAGGGTCACAGGTTAAACCTAAGTTGTGCTCCATACCAATTTCAGCAGCGTTTTCAATTTTATCGACATTGCCGCCTAAAATTTCAGTAAGTGCACCCGCGGCCATTGAACAGGCAACACCGACTTCACCTTGGCATCCTACTTCAGCACCTGAAATTGACGCATTCTTTTTGTAAAGAATACCAATCGCAGCAGCGGTAAGCAGGTAACGCGTTGCAATGTCTTTATCCACCTCTTTAATAAAGGTGTGGTAGTACATCAGTACAGCCGGAAGAATACCCGCTGCACCATTAGTTGGCGCAGTAACAACACGACCGCCAGCTGCGTTTTCTTCATTTACCGCAAGGGCAAATAAATCAACCCATTCCATTGCACGCAGTGGGTCATTGTGGGTTTCTACATTGAGTTGACGGTGCAAGCTTGGTGCACGACGTTTTACTTTTAAACCGCCAGGTAAAATACCTTCGGTACGCATGCCGCGCTCAACACAGGCTTTCATCACAAGCCAAATATTGTATAACTCGTCGGTGATTTCGCTTTCAGTTTTAAGGGTTTTTTCGTTTGCCATCATTAGTGCTGGCACACTTAAACCGTGCTCTTTACATTGCGCCATTAATTCAGCACCCGAATCAAACGGGTAAGGTGCAGGATTTTCTTCGCGAATTGTTAGTGCAGCTTGTTTTTCTTTTTCGAAATCTTCATCGCGTACGATAAAACCACCACCAATAGAGTAGAAAATCTCGCGGAAAACACATTCTTCGCCTTTAAACGCTTGAAGTTCCATTGCGTTAGAATGTTTTGGTAGTGTTTTGCGACGGTGGAAAATAATTGCATCTTTTTTAGGAAACGCCGCAGCATGGCTTTGATCAAGATAGATGATTTCTTCTTTTTCAATTTTTTCTAAAATGCTCGGCACACGATCCGCATCGATTGACTCAGGATCAAAACCTGCCAGACCAAGAATAACTGCTTTACCCGAACCATGACCGACACCAGTTTGCCCAAGTGAGCCAAATAACTCACAGCGCACGCTGGTAATGTCGTCTAAAATACCTTGCTCTTGTAGCGACTTTACAAACAGTCTTGAAGCGCGCATCGGACCCACAGTATGTGACGAAGAAGGGCCAATGCCGATACTAAACATATCGAATGCACTTATCATACGAATATCTCTTACTTAACCATTGAACGGCCGAGTATCATAACTCTAATTTATAAACATGTTAACTTTAATTAGTATGATTAATGCTTATGTGCTTAATTTAGATGTTTAATCAAATTACGAATAATTTGTGCAGTTGCACCCCAAAGCAAGCCATACTCGGTTTGAAACCCAGTTAAAGTATAGGCCGAAAAACGGCGAGTGAACTGAATATCTTGCCAATTTGTTTGATCAATTAAAGTGGCAAGCGGCAGGTAAAAAGCATTTGCCACCTCGCCAGTGGCAAGGGTTAATGTGGGTTTTTCAGGCAGTAGGGCAATATAAGGTTTTATCTCAAATCCAGTGAGCGTCCAATAACTATCCATATCGCCAATTACATGATTGTTATCAACCACAATGCCAATTTCTTCATGTGTTTCACGAAGCGCTGTGGCAAGTAAGTTGGCGTCATAATTTTCAAGTTTTCCGCCTGGAAAGCAAATTTGCCCGGGGTGATGCTTTAAATACTCTGGGCGCTTACACAGCAATAAATGAATTTCATCGTTCACATTAACCAGAGGCACCAATACTGCACTTTGCTTGGCGATATTGCGCATTTGTACAGGAAAGCCAACCTCATTATTTGGTTGCTGAATATGAAAACGGGCGAGAAATTCATTTAACTGCATAACACGTCCTAAGCAAATACCTATTCGAGTACAGGTAAAATACGATTTACCTTATCGTATGTTTCTTGCAGCTCAGACTCAAGAGTTGAGTCGGCAACCACGCCACCGCCAGCCCAGCAATAAATTTTACCTTTTTCACAAACCAGGGTGCGAATGGTAATGCTGGTATCCATGGTGCCACAGGCCGAAATATAGCCAATTGAGCCACAATACATCGAGCGACGGTGAGGTTCTAACTCTTCAATAATTTCCATTGCTCGGATTTTGGGTGCGCCAGTAATCGAGCCACCGGGAAATGCTGCTTTTAATTGATCAATCGCGTTGTAACCGTCAGCAAGGGTTGATGTAACCGTTGATACCAAATGATGCACTGCGTTAAAGCTCTCAATATCAAAGAGCTTAGGTACTGCTACGGTGCCAGGTTTTGCTACTTTGCCTAAATCGTTTCTCAGTAAATCAACAATCATCACGTTTTCAGCGCGATCTTTCGTTGAATTTGCAAGGCGTGCTTTATTGGCGTCATCAATGTTTGCATCTTGGCTTCGCGGCACTGTGCCTTTAATTGGCTTAGTTTCAACATTGCGCTCTTTTACCTGAATAAAACGCTCAGGTGAAAGTGAAAGTATTTGTTGCTCACCCGTATTAATATAAGCAGAAAAGGGTGCTTGGTTTGCACTTCGCAACTTACAATAGGCAAGCCAAGGGTTGCCAGTAAAACTAGCATCAAAGCGCTGTGCTAAATTGATTTGGTAGCAATCGCCGCTTTTTAAATATTCTTGCACTTTATTAAAACGCGCACCATAACCGTCTTTACTCAGGTTTGATTGCCATTTAGTTGTTAAGGCAAATGGCATGCGCTCGCTTTCAGCGCCTGTAAGTGGTGCAAGGTAATTATTAAGCCGTGTTTCGCTATCACAACATGGCTGTGCGATATAAAACCACTGGTTTTCGTGATGATCAAATATCAGGGCATCGGGGTAAATACCCACGAGCATTTGGCCTAAATCGATATCGTTTTTCGCAATTTCGGGCATCACTTCGATTGAGCGGCCTAAATCGTAACTGAATAAACCTAAAGCACCGCCAGAAAACGGTAAATCAAATGGGGCTTTGTCTTTTACAAATGGGCTGATTGCGTGGTGTATTGCACTAAACCCATCACACTCGCTTTGGTGATTATCAACAAAAGTCACATTGTTTTTCACTTCAATCAGTGAAATTGGGTCAATCACAATAATGTCGAAACGGTTATTTGGGTGTGCTGGGTTTGCCGAATCTAAGAAAATGGCATACTGCAAATCTGCAAAAAAACTAAAAACGTGCTCGCTAGTTAGCGCTAAGTCTAATTTTTTGCATATTAATTGTTCATTTATCATTAACTTTAACTACCAGACTGGTCGCAAACGAGTTGGGAGGTTATTATACATGCATAGTTTAACGAATTACTGCACAGATTGCATGAGTAAGCTGTGTTTGACACTATTCACACTGTAAACATTTGCCACCGTCACGGCATATAATAAGGATACATAATGAGCACTATCCGTCAGCAAGACTTTATTGACAGCATCGAAGATGCATTGCAATACATTTCGTTTTATCACCCACTAGATTTCGTACAAGCGCTTGATAAGGCGTACCAAAAAGAAGAAAGCAAAGCGGCTAAAGATGCGATTGCACAAATCTTAATTAACTCACGTATGTCGGCAGAAGGTAAGCGCCCACTGTGTCAAGATACGGGTATTGTGACGTGTTTCGTTAAAATTGGTATGGACGTTAAATGGGATAAAACCGATATGACGGTTCAGCAAATGGTTGATGAAGGCACACGCCGCGCATACCTTAACCCAGATAACCCATTGCGTGCATCAATTGTTGCAGACCCAGCAGGCAGCCGTAAAAACACCAAAGATAACACGCCGTCAGTTGTGCATATCGACATGGTGCCAGGCGCTGAAGTTGAAGTAATGATTGCAGCGAAGGGCGGCGGCTCTGAAAACAAAACTAAAATGGTTATGCTTAACCCATCTGATGATGTTGCTGCTTGGGTTGAAAAAACGCTACCAACTATGGGGGCGGGCTGGTGTCCACCGGGCATGTTAGGTATAGGTATTGGTGGTACAGCTGAAAAAGCAGCGGTACTTGCAAAAGAATCACTGATGGATCCGGTAGATATTCATGAGTTAATGGAGCGCGGCGCAGAAACAGCAGAAGAAAAGCTACGTTTAGAGATTTTTGAGCGCGCAAACAAAACCGGTATTGGCGCACAAGGCCTTGGTGGTTTAACTACCGTTGTTGATATTAAAATCAAAACAGCACCAACACACGCGGCATCTAAGCCTGTTGTGATGATCCCTAACTGTGCGGCAACGCGTCACGTTCACTTCACATTAGATGGTTCAGGCCCTGCTGATCTTAAAGCGCCTAAGCTAGAAGATTGGCCAGAAGTAACATTTGAAGTAGGTGAAGATACACGCCGTGTAAACCTTGATACCTTAACAAAAGAAGACACAGCCGATTGGAAAATGGGCGAAACAGTACTGTTAAGCGGTAAAATCTTAACTGGTCGTGATGCGGCGCATAAGCGTTTACAAGACATGATTAATTCAGGTGAAGGCTTACCTGAAGGTGTTGATTTCACAAACAAGTTTATCTACTACGTAGGCCCTGTAGATGCAGTAGGCGACGAAGCGGTAGGTCCTGCGGGCCCAACAACAGCAACGCGTATGGATAAATTTACTGACTTAATGCTAGAGAACACAGGCATTGTTGGCATGATTGGTAAAGCAGAGCGTGGTCCTGCAACAGTTGAATCAATCAAAAACAACAAGTCAATTTACCTAATGGCAGTGGGCGGTGCAGCTTACTTAGTATCAAAAGCAATTAAGAAAGCAAAAGTGGTTGCGTTTGAAGACTTAGGTATGGAAGCAATCTACGAATTTGAAGTAGAAGATATGCCAGTAACTGTTGCGGTAGATAGCGAAGGTAACAACGCGCACAGCGCGGGCCCAGCAATCTGGAAAGCAAAAATTGAAGAGCTAGACGCAAAACTAAAATAATTTTTGGTTGAGCAAAAAGTTTAAAAAGTAAAAGGGCGCTTATGCGCTCTTTTTTATTACCACGTTTTAGAATTTAAATAATAACCAATGCATAAAATTGTACTTGAGCTGTATTCGCGCATTGATTAAGCTCTGAATCCTGAATCCTGAATCCTGAATCCTGAATCCTGAATCCTGAATCCTGAATCCTGAATCCTGAATCCTGAATCCTGAATCCTGAATCCTGAATCCTGAACCCTAAAAGCTGTAACTTCTTCTTTACGCTCACCCATCTTGTTGGCTTATCGCTTACGTAAACGTCAATCTGCAATTTAAATATTAGCGGATCTTTGCGATATTTTGCTTGGAATAGGTCTGTAATTGCATTGTTTATTATTAAATGAAACTTAAGTGGAATTGAATATGTTTAATTGTAAGTTTAACTGGGTTGTTCATCTAAAATTGTAGTCTTGATGAAAGGATAATGTTAGAGTCGGTGCAAACCAAGAATAACCCGTTCATTTAACGCCATAGTTATTATACGCGTTAAACATTTACAAGTTGGAGAGTCGTGTGACTGTTTTTAATCGTACTGAATTTGATAACCACGAAAACGTTGTTTTTTGTGCAGACAAAGAAACTGGCTTAAAAGCAATTATTGCTGTACACAGCACTAAATTGGGCCCAGCAGTGGGTGGTTGTCGTTTATGGGATTACGCAAGTGACGAAGATGCAGTATACGATGTACTGCGTTTATCTAAAGGCATGACATATAAGAATGCAGTTGCGCGCTTACCATTTGGTGGCGGTAAATCGGTAATCATTGGTAACGCAAAAGAAATCAAATCAGATGCGCTATTTAAAGCATTTGGTCGTCATTTAGAGCGTTTAGGTGGTAGCTACTACTCAGCAGAAGACGTAAACATCACTTGTGATGACGTTGCAGTAATGAATACTGAAACAAACTATGTGCTTGGCCTTGAAGGTAAAAGCGGTAACCCATCACCATTTACTGCACTAGGCACGTTCTTAGGTATTAAAGCGGCTTACCAGCACAAGCACGGTCATCAAGACTTAGCAGGTGTAAAAGTGTCAGTACAAGGTCTTGGCGCGGTTTCTTACACACTATGTAAATACCTACACGAAGCAGGTGTTGAGCTGTTTGTAACAGATATCAACGAAGAGCGTGTTAGCCGTGTAGTTAACGACTTTAACGCAACTGCGGTTAACATTGACGAAATCTACGACCTAGATGTTGATGTATACGCGCCATGTGCACTTGGTGCAACAATCAATGATGATACGATTTCGCGCATTAAAGCTGGCATTATCGCAGGTTGTGCGAATAACCAGCTAGCAGAGCCTCGTCACGGTGAAATTTTACGTGAAAAAGGCATTTTATACGCGCCAGATTACGTAATTAACGCAGGTGGCATCATCAACGTTTACTACGAAACAGCGCCAGAAGGTTACAGTGCAGAAGCTGCAACTAAGCACGTTGAAGGTATTTTCGATACACTAAGCGAAATCTTCAAACGTTCGGAAGATGAGCAAAAGTCAACGCACATTATTGCAGACGAACTAGCACAAGAAATCATCGAAAACGGTTTGTAATGTAGCCGTTTTTTGCTTGTAAAAGCGAGAGTAAAAGAATGAGCTTGAAAGTTCATGCTATGCTCGGTAAGGTGCCCGCAATTGCGGGCATTTTTATTTTAAGATTATGGCAACTCAAATCGACCTCTCTACTTGGCAACGCTCCGAACACTTCTCATTTTTTAAAGACTTAGCAAACCCGTATTTTTCGGTCTGTGTGCGTATAGATGCGGGTGCATTGTTTGCTGCATGTAAGCAAAGTGGTCAGTCTTTCTATTTAGCTTGCCTTTACGCCTTGCTGCGAGCCAATAATAGCTATCAACCCGTTTGTCATCGTATTGATAACAATCAAGTGTGGTTGTGCGATAAAATTGAAATCAACGCGGTGCAATTGGATGAGCAAAACCTCTTTAAAATTTCGTACTTACCTTATGCCGAAGGCTTTGCTGAATTTAGTGAAAAAGGCAAAATTGCATTCGAAACAGCAATAAGTCAGCCATTTTTCTCAGAGCAATTTAACTCAATAGAAGGGCGCCTTAACTGTATTCATGTATCGGTGTTACCTTGGCTTGATTTTACCGGTTTTTCCCACGCGACACCGTTTGGTGAGCAAAATGGCATTCCCAAATTTGTATTTGGTAAATTCGATAAACAACTTGGCACCATGCCACTCAATATTGATGTGCACCACGGGTTAATGGACGGTTTTCATGTTGCGCAGTTTGTTAATGTACTACAGCAAGAAATGGCAGCACTTGCAAAGAACCTAGATTAACCTACTTAATATCCACCAATTTACTGGCGCGGCGATATTGTATTTTTGCGCCATTAAAATTGGGTAGCTCCCACTTTTTAGGTGCTTCAACCCGTTTGCCACTCATGTAATGAAGCACTACGCGTTTTGCGCTAATAAAGTACTCCACCCTAAGTTGTTGTTGTGGCAACACCACTGTTAGCGGGTACAGCTCACAAAATTGCTGCCATATGTAGTCATCAACTAAGCCATAGGCAAAATCACTGTTATCAAGAAGTGCCAGCTCATCAAGCGAGTTAATTTCTAAATCACTTAATACTCGTGTGATATGTTCGTGTGGGGCTAATAATTGCCAGTCGGTGCTGTGTACGTTTTGGTAAAGACTAAGTTGCTGGTATTCCTGTGTTAATTTTTCAAAAAGCGATTCACAAAGTGCACCAGTTTCAATTAGGTTAACGGTGGCTGCTATAAATTCATGGCTTTTTATTAAAGCGCTAAACGATTTTAAAGATGTGCCTGCGTATTGGTAGTGGTAGTTGCCAATTAATTCATTTTGCTCAGTAATCTCAGAGGAACAAAGCTTTGCCTCACCTAAGTCATTATCAATAATAACGCTGCTGCTGATGGGACTTACTTTGGTAGCCAGTGTTTTGCGGTCTTTTACTGCACGCCCAGCAAGGCTGTAGGTTTTAAGTACCAATAGGGCGTCGGGTTCGTTACCGATGTAGCTGTCTTTGGCAATCACCACTTCTTGCTGACCATTGTTGTAACTGCCACGGCGATTTTGCTTTTTAATATACACGCAGCTTGGCAGTAAAGCGGCAATGGCGTGTTGCAATTCAGTGATGTTGTAACTGGCGTATTTACTTAGATCGGGTAAATCAAAATGGCTGCGCAGCTGGCTGGCAAATTGCTTTGCTTCAACAAGGGCGTTCTCTTCGGTGCTGATATACTCTAAAAACTGGCCGCGCACTAAGCCAATGAGCAAGCTAAAGTCACATAGGTTCGGAAAGTCATTTTCTAATTGCAGGAATTTCTCTGAGTTTTTATCTAGGGTGTACAGTTTGGCTGGCACGCTTAGGGCACCTGCAAGGTCGGCCATTGCCTGTTTAAGGCGGTTATTCGGCATGCTTGCCACTAAATGGGAAAGCGAAACGTCAATGGGCAGTGGCGCAAGGGATTTACCATAGTCAGTTGCAATACCCGCATCGTTAATGGCGTTAATGGTTTTAAGCGTTGAAAAGGCTAAATCATGGGCTTGTTGTGATAGTGGGTTGATAAAGCGCAAATTGCCAAGGGCATTATTATTTGCCGCGGCTGCCAACATCATATCCGTTAAGTTTTCACGTTGGATTTCAGGTGGTGTATGGGCTTCAAGCGGTGCATGTTGACCAAACAATGCTAAGTAAACACCTTGTTTAATACGCCCAGCGCGGCCGCGGCGTTGTAGTTTGGAGTCATTAGCAATTGCGGTTAAATCCAACACACTTTGGCCGTTACGAATATGCGTGCGGCGCTCAAGCCCCGAATCAATCACCACATCAACACCGGGAATGGTTAAGGATGTTTCTGCCACGTTAGTCGCTAAAATAAGGCGGCGTTTTTCCCCTGGTTGCAAAGCGCGTTTTTGCTCGCTGATGGGGCTTGCACCATGCAAGGTGATTATATCGAATTGGTCGTTCAATCGTGCGCGCAAATAACTGGCGCAAAGCTGAATTTCCCCTTTGCCGGGCAAAAATGCCAATACATCTTGGCAGCCAAGTTGATACGCTTTTTCGGCGGCAAATGCCATGCGCTCAGTGAGGTTGTCTTTGTGTGGCATATCACGCATGGCCGGGGCAAGGTAATGCTCATCTACCGGGAACACTTTACCTTCGGCATGTAAATGTATGCCTTGGCAATAGTTAATGAGTTGCTCAGCGTTTAATGTGGCAGAGGTGATCACCAGCTGATAGGGATGATTGCTGGTTTTATTATGTTCAAGCAGTAAAGCCAGCAGTAAATCGGTATCCCAGCGGCGCTCATGAAACTCATCGAGCATAATGGTATTGAAATCGTTTAATAACCCTTCGTTTAACCAGCGCAGTGCCACACCTGGGGTAACAAACACTATTTCGCTGTTGTCGTTTGCTTGTATTTCAAAGCGAATGGCATAACCCACCTTTTCGCCAAGGGGCGTTTGCATTTCGTTTGCGACGCGCTCGGCAAGGCTAGTACATGCAATACGCCTTGGCTCAATGACCAATACTTTGCCAGTTTGTGTGCACCACTTTGGCAATTGAGTAGATTTACCCGTACCTGTGTTGGCGCTCACAATAATCGGTTGATAGCTATTGTTGTTGCCAATATGGGCTAAAAAATCGGTTTTAATCTGGTTGATTGGTAGCATGCGTTTATTTCTTTGTCCGAGTCGCGATATAATTAACGGTATTATTTGTCTATTAGGATAATGTTTTGAAAGACATTGCGATTTTGATATCACCTGTTGCAAACGGTGCTTATTTTAACGAAACCATCGATATTGCACAAAAAGAGTTTAAACAGTGTATTGGCGAGTATGACCTTACACTAAACGAGATTGGCGGCATGCAATTTTTGCAAACTCAATTGCCAGAGCAAAAACTTGAGGCGTTAGCTCGTTTATCGTTTGTACAAGGTATTTTTAGTCATGATTCGGGCACGTTAACGCCGCTATCGCTAAATACTGATCTTAACTTACACAGTGACTTTGTATTTGGTAGCAAGTACAAAGGCAAAACTAATGAAATTTTAACCCAGTTGTTGCTAAATGTGGGTTTAAGTTTCTGTAAAGAAAAAGACGTCAGCAAGATTAAATTGCTCGACCCTATGTGCGGGCGCGGTACCACTTTAATGTGGGCAATGCGCTATGGCATTAAGTCAAAAGGCATTGAGCAAGACCCGAATGCCGTTTTGGACTTTAGAACCTTTGCTAAAAAATGGACTAAGCTTCACCGCCAAAAGCATGAGCTAAAAGAGGGTTTTATTGGTAAAGCCAATAAACAAAACAAGGGTAAGTTTATTGATTTCACCGCCGAGGGCGTTAATACCCGTATTATTAATGGCAATGCGACGACCGCCTGTGATTTATTAAAACGTGAAAAGCAGCATTTAATCATTAGTGATATTCCTTACGGTGTGCAGCACTTTACGACTGAAAAAACCCGTAACCCAATTGCTGTGTTAGAAGAATGTGCGCCGCAATGGGCGGAGTTACTTCACAAAGATGGTATTTGCGTTATTGCGTTTAATAAATACATTCCAAAACGCAAAGAGTTAATTGCGGTTTTTGAAGCGGCAGGCCTTAGCGCGCTTGAGTTTGAAGCGCCACATCGCATGAGCGAATCAATTTTCCGTGACGTTGTTGTTTTAAGAAAGAACTAAAAAATATATTCCCTGCCTTGAACAATACCATGCTTCACCCAATTAAATAGAGAAGGGGGAAGCATGGACTTCATATTAATAATATTAACCTTGGTATTTATCGCAGCTTATTGGCATTTTGATGCGCTACGCAATATTTACTGGGAACATAAACTAAAAGATCGCACATTAAGCGAGAGCGATCGCAATGTATTACTCAAGTACATGCCGATTTATCGCCGAATGACAGATAGCGAGCGCGCACGATTAGAAAAACACATCATCTGGTTTTTAGCGACCAAAGACTTTTTAGGGCGCGATGGCCTAGTGGTAAACCACGCAATGAAGTTGATTGTGGCGGCCGATGCCTGTGTGTTGGTGCTAAATAAACCGTGGCCGCTTTATAAAAATGTGAAGCAAATTTTGCTTTACCCAAGTGCCTATTATGCAAATTCAGAAAGCCGTGATGGCGCAGGCCTTGTAAGTTTTCACCAAACGGTTAGGCAAGGGGAGTCGTGGCCAGGAGGTACTTTAGTGCTTTCATGGCATGATGTACTTAACGGTAACCGTTTACCAAACGATGGCCATAATTTAGTATTTCATGAGTTCGCCCATCAACTCGACCAAGAAACTGGTGCAACAACAGGCACGCCGCTATTAAAAGACAAACTCACATATGAAAGTTGGGGACGCGAATTTTCCCGCGCCTACAATGTGTTAAAAGCGCATGTGGCGTATGGTATGCCCCATGTTATTCACAGTTACGGTGCCACCAATGAAGCAGAGTTTTTCGCGGTGATCACCGAAACCTTTATTGAAAAACCCAGCGAATTAAAAGCATATGATCCGGTTATTTTTGATCTATTACTGAACTACTTTGGCTTTGATCCAAGGCGCTGGAGTTAAATCTGCCAGTTAGCTTGGCATAGCCGTTCAATAAACCATTGAAAGGCTTTGCCTTGATTATCTTTATGCCACGCAATATATAAGTCTTGTTTTGGTCTTGGAATGGTGCACTCTTTTTGTACTAGCTCGCCATTTGCAAGATATGGTTTAGCAATATGACTTGGCAAAAATCCCACTCCAATGCCGGCAAGTTGGGCTGCGAGTTTTGCCTGCATAGAATTAACATTGATTACTTGTTTGGCACTAAATAGCCCGGTACTTCGCTCTGGCAGCAAAGTGGAAGTGTCTGATACCACAATCGCGGGGTAGTGTTTTAAATCATCGTCGTCCAGTGGCGTAGTAACCTTTGCCAATGGGTGTGATGCTGCTACAGCAAAGATAAAGCTTAGCTCTGCGATTTTGTGGGTGCGATACACGCCTTTTGGCAACTCGCCTGTTGCACCGATAACAATATCGGCACGCTTACTATGTAAGGCATCCCAGCCGCCACCTAAAGCCTCTACGCTTAGTTGAATATCAACTTGCTCAGGCCGTTTGGTGAACTCTTTTAATAGCTCAAAAATGACGTCTTCTGGGATCACGGTATCACGGGCGATGCGCAGCCGTTTTTCCCAGCCTGATTCTAATTGGCTTACAGCATCGAGCATTTTGCTGGTGGAATGCAAAATTTGCCTGCCATGTTCTAACACCAGCTTTCCCGCGGGGGTAAGTACAGCACGCTGCTTTGAACGGTCAAACAGTGGCGTACCAATGTCTTCTTCAAGTTTTTTGATGGTATAGCTTAGCGCCGAAGGCACTTTATAAAGTGACTCGGCTGCGGCGGCAAAACTGCCTTTTTTATCGATAGCATCGAGTGCTTTTAAGGCGTCAATAGTGATGGCTTGATACATAATTCTTTTATTCAAAAAAATTGAACTAAGAGTTCAAAATGTTCCGATTTTTTATTGAGTTTAGCATGCTTATACTTAATTTCATCAGTTAAGCAGATGCTTTAACAAATTAGATAAGTTTAAAATTTTTGAGGAATAAATTATGAAAACACTATTAACAACACTTACATCAAGCCAAGCAGGTTACGCAGCACTGGCGTTAAGATTACCTATCGGCATTATTTTTATGGCACATGGCGCGCAAAAATTATTTGCTTGGTTTGGTGGTTATGGCCTTGATGGCACGGGTGCATGGATGGAGTCTATTGGCTTGGCACCAGGCTATTTAATGGCGCTAATGGCAGGCAGTGCAGAGTTTTTTGGCGGTTTATTTATTTTACTTGGCTTATTAACTCGCCCAGCGGCATTGGCACTTGCAGGCACTATGATTGTTGCAATCTTTACTGTGCACTTTGAAAACGGACTGTTTATGTCTAACAATGGCTATGAGTTTGGCTTAGCATTATTGGCGGCAAGTATTTCTTTGGTGTTCTCGGGTGCGGGTAAAGCCTCACTGGATGCGCTTATTTCAGATAAATTGACACAACACGCTTAATTAGGGGGAAAGTACGATGATCACACTTAGAAAAGCAAATGAGCGCGGCGGCGCTGACTATGGCTGGCTTAAGAGCAAACATACTTTCTCTTTTGCAAATTACTACGACCCAAAACACATGGGCTTTTCAGCCCTTCGTGTTATCAATGATGATGTTGTGGCACCGGGCGCTGGGTTTGATACCCATGGCCACCGCGATATGGAAATTATTAGCTATGTATTGTCTGGCACCATTGAACATAAAGACAGTGCGGGCAATATCAAAACGCTTCCAGCGGGTGAATTTCAGTTAATGTCGGCAGGCAAAGGGATTTTTCACAGTGAATACAATGCATCAAATGAAGAACAACTGAGATTTTTACAAATCTGGATTGAGCCGAATAGTTTTGGCGACAAACCAGGTTATCAACAAAAAGATTTTGGTAAAGACGTTGGTTTAACGACGATTGTGACGCCAAATGGCGAAAATGGCACGCTTGCGATAAAACAGGATGCAAAGCTACATCAACTGATCCTTGAGCCAAAACAACAGTATCTATTTGAATCAAATAATGCACCTGTTTATGTACATCAAGTTTCAGGCAGCAGTCTAGTGAATGCTATTCAAATTGAAAGTGGTGATGGTGCAAAAGTATTAGATGAAACTGAATTAGTATTTGAAAACGTATCTAACACCCCAGCGACATTAATTATTTTTGAATTACCACAGGTTTAAGGAGCAGAACATGGGATTATTAGTTGAAGGTAAATGGCACGATAAGTGGTACGACACCAAAAACAGTAAAGGTAAGTTTGAACGTGAAGCTGCGCAATTGCGTAACTGGGTAACAAAAGACGGTGAAGCGGGTCCTTCAGGTACAAGTGGGTTTGTCGCAGAATCAGGTCGATACCATTTATATGTGTCGCTGGCGTGCCCGTGGGCGCACCGCACCCTAATTTTTCGCGCATTAAAAGGGCTAGAACAGCATATTTCTGTATCAGTTGTAAGCCCAGACATGTTAGAGCATGGTTGGACATTTGATAAAACACAGCACAGCACGGGCGATGCATTATTTGATTTTGATTATATGCATCAAATATATACGCGTAATAACGCAAACTACAGCGGCCGTGTTACTGTGCCAGTGCTATGGGATAAAAAACAAAACTGTATCGTCAGCAATGAGTCATCAGAGATTATTCGCATGTTTAATACCGCCTTTAATCATTTAACAGGCAACGAGCATGACTATTACCCTGAACATTTACGTGCTGAAATTGATGAAATTAACGAATTTGTTTATCACAATATTAATAACGGGGTATACAAAGCGGGTTTTGCGACCACACAAGACGCATATGAAGGGGCGTATATTGCGCTTTTTAATGCCCTTGATAAAGTTGAAGCTATTTTGGCTAAACAGCGCTACTTGGTGGGTACACAAATTACCGAGGCAGACTGGCGTTTGTTCACTACCTTAATTCGATTTGATGCGGTTTATTTTTCACACTTTAAATGTAATCAACGTCAGCTTGAGTCGTATCCGAACATAGCAAATTATATTCGCGAGCTTTATCAAGTGACGGGCGTGGATGAAACGGTCGATTTTTATCATATTAAACGCCATTACTATTTTAGCCATACCATGCTTAACCCAACGCAAGTGGTACCCGTTGGGCCAAAAGTGGATTACAGCAGCGCGCATAATCGTTCGTCATTTTAAAAAAGAATATTGTATAGGGTCTGTTGATCTTTGCTCTTCTATTTTTGTTCTTTTTGAGCGTGCTTTTATCGCGGCGCTCGATGTGTAGCCTAGCAATCTAAGCGAATATCGAGCAACAATGAGAAAAGTGCGCTCAAAAAAACCGTTCGGCAGCGCTTGATTGGGTTTTCTACTGTGTTATCGGCTGACTCACATAGAATAACTATGCCACGCAGCCTCTTCCTTGTATAAAACCTAATCAAACTGCTGCAAAAACGAACTTGAAAGGTCAGCAGACCCTAATTTCAGGTAATAAAAAAGGCAGCGAAAGCTGCCTTTTTTAATTAATAACGAATTTGTTATTAAACAACACCGCGCGGAAGACGTGTGTCGTGGTCACGCTCAGCAAGCTCTTTAATCCAGAACTCTTCAGCAGTAAAGCCTTCAGGGTTTGGCTTAGTAACTGTGTATTCTTTTTGTTTAGTTGCAGTTACTGGCGCTGCTTTTTTAGTAGCTGCTTTCTTAGCTGGTGCTTTTTTAGCAGCAGGCTTAGCTGGAGCTTCTTCTTTTGCTGCAGGTGCTGCGCCAGATGAAAGTTCTTCAGTTAGCGTTGCTAGGTCAGCTAGGCGAAGATTTTTACCGCCATCTACACTGTACCAACCACTTTTCGCTGTGATCTCAGGTTTTTTACCATTTGCTGCTTCATACGCTTTTTCAAACGCTGCTAGCACTTCAGTTTTATCGAGTTTACTCATCGTATATCCCGTTTATTTGATACGAAGATTACTGTTAAAAATACATTTATACCTAGTTTCACGTCATTTTTCAATTTTTTGAGAATTTTCTTTATTTTTGACGGTAGGTTAAGGACAATTCAATGATCGAAAACAACTAATAGGTCAGCAATATGCAGCTTTCTACATTGCTCCAAGAATTAGATGCTTTATTAACCCCTCATAAGGTTAAAGACTTTTGCCCAAATGGCTTACAAGTCGAAGGAAGGGAAACGGTTACTAAACTTATAACGGGTGTAACGGCAAGCCAAGCGTTGATAGATGCGGCGATTGAAAAAAATGCCGATGCCATTTTAGTGCACCATGGTTATTTTTGGAAAGGCGAAGCCTATCCAATTACTGGTATGAAAAAACGCCGTATCGGTGCGTTAATTAAAAATGATATCAGCTTAATTGGCTATCATTTGCCAATTGATGTGCATCCAACCCTTGGTAACAATGCCAAACTCGCAGAGCTATTAGATATTGACTATGAAGCAGGACTTGAACCATTCAGCGAGCCAAGCATTGCAGTAAAAGGTCGCTTAAAAACACCACTCACGGCAGAAGAGTTTGCTGAAAAAATAGAAAGTGCACTCAATCGCAAACCGTTAGTTGAAAGTGTGCGCGGCAAAAAAATTGAAACCATTGCGTGGTGCACAGGCGGCGGTCAAGGTTATATTGATTTAGCCGCAAGCCAAGGCATTGATGCATACCTTACCGGTGAAGCGTCAGAGCAAACAATACACAGTGCGCGCGAGCAAAATATCGACTTTTTTGCCGCGGGGCATCATGCGACTGAGCGCTATGGTGTAAAAGCTGTTGGCGAGTATTTAGCTGAGCAATTTGGCTTAGATGTTGAGTTTATCGATGTCGATAATCCGGTTTAAGTAATAAAAAAGCAGCGTAAAAGCTGCTTTTTTTAAAACTGACCTTTTAAAATTTCGACTTGTTGGTCGATTATTTTCAATTCACAGCGTTTGTATTTTAAAGCAGCGTGTTTTGTGTCAGGTAATTCGTTTAGATAGCGCCATTGGCAACTATCAGAAATATAACTATCAAAGCTGTGTTTACTGCGTTGAAAGCTTAAAAATAGCTGGGTATTGCCGGTATGGTTTTGTTTTAATTCTACTTGCTTTTCGAGCTTGGTTATCCAAGTTTGACGTGTGCGTTTGTGATCAATTATTGCTTGATCAAGGCATTGTAATTGCAAAACAATATCGCCTTTGCTGCAAGGTGTTGCGGTTGACTCTTGTGCAAATAGCGGTGATGCAATCAATGTCAGTAAAACGAGTATACGCTGTTTATTCATAATCAAATACCAAAGTGAAAAGGGCGCCACCAAGATTACTGGTGCCAATTGTCATTGTGCCGTTATAGGCATCGATTAAATCACCAACAATGGCCATACCAACACCGTGTCCATGTTCATACGTATCTAAGCGTTTGCCACGAATTGTTAGCTCTTCTATTTTATCGGCAGGTATGCCAGGTCCATCATCAGCAATATCAATAATCAGTTTTTGGCCTGATTGCTTAACTTTTATTTCAATTAAAGCATCACACGCTTTGCAGGCATTGTCGAGAATATTGCCAAGCAATTCCATTAAATCAGTTTTATCGCCCATAAACACACTTTCTGCATCAATTGACTGAATAAACTGAATATTTTTATCACGATACACTTTGCCCATGGCGTTTAAAATAGAATCGAGTACCGGTTTTACCCTGGTTTGCTTTTTCCAAGTGTCAGTACCGCCTGAAGCGGCTTTTTTCAGCTGATGCTCAATCATGTTGCTAATGCGGTCGAGTTGTTCTTGCCCATCGCCATGGCTTGCAAGGTCGCTTGACTTTAAAACCGCAAGCGGTGTTTTGAGTGCATGAGCAAGATCACTTAAAGACGCGCGATATTTATCTTTTTGCCGTTGTTGGGTTGCTAATAATAAGTTGAGATCTTGCTGTATTTTTTCCAGTTCTTCTGGGTACTCACCTGTAATTTGGTCGGCTTCGCCACTTTCAATTGCAACAATTTCTTTATCAAGGCGTTTAAGTGGATGACTGCTCCATAAAAAGCCCAGCATAATCAGTAAGCCCATTACCAAGGCGATAATTGCTAACCAATAGCGCAAGGTTTCGCGGAAATCTTGCATCTGCGAGCGTATTGATTCTTCGTCTTTTAAAACAAGCACAGTGACTTGGTATTCAATGCCATCGGCATCCATAAAAAACAAAAAGCTAAGTTGCCTAAAATCCTTTTCGAGCTCTTCTATTTTTGAAAAGTCCATTACCCCCGGGGCACTGGCAGCATGTTTTGGAATGTACTGATAACCTAAAGTCGATTCAGATTGCCAAGCGATTTCTTTATTTAAATAAATGTACGCGAAGGTGTCGGAAACCGCGCGGGTGAGTTCAGGGGCAATTAAATTAATTGGCGCAAGCTGCCCTTGTTCAATTTCAACTTTTGCCATTAACGAGTAGAGGTGCGCTTCAAGGGTGCGTTCGGTGTTATCAACTAAACTTGCGTAAAGTGCCTTACCAATCGAAAAGAACATGGCAGGCATTAGCACTAGAAGCAAAAAGACAAGGATAAATCCTTGCCTAATTTTGAGCGATATACGATGGATCACAATTTACCGCTTAAGCGATAGCCACGGCCGCGTAATGTTTCAATGGGCGCGATAGAGCCATCAGGATCAAGCTTTTTACGTAAGCGAAGCACAAATACTTCAATCACGTTTGAATCAAGGTCGAAATCTTGATCGTAAATATGCTCGGTTAATTCTGATTTTGAAATTACTTTTTCAGGGTTAACCATTAAGTACTCAAGTACTTTGTATTCGTATGCTGTAAGCATTAGCTCTTTTTCGTTTACCCATACTTGTTGTGAACGGGTATGAATACGAATAGGACCTGCGGTAATGGTTGGGTCGGCTTTTCCGGCGCTGCGTCTAATTAATGCATTACAACGGGCGATTAATTCTTCGTTATGAAACGGTTTGGTAAGGTAATCGTCAGCACCTGCATCTAGGCCTTCGACTTTATCTTGCCAGCGGTCGCGCGCTGTTAGAATAAGAATTGGAATATCAATGCCTGCCTTACGCGCCTGACTAATTACTTCAATACCATCCATTTTTGGTAAGCCAAGGTCAACAACGGCTAAATCAAGTGGGTATTCAGTTAAGTGAAAAAGGCCGGCTTCGCCATCGTTACACATATCAACACTGTAACGCGCTTTTTCAAGGGCATGTTTTAGGTTATCAGCAAGTTGAAGATCATCTTCAATGATTAAAATACGCATTAGTCTTTGCTTTCCTTTTTTATAGCGCCGTTCGATTTCAATACTTTAAAATCAACGACCTTGCCTTGAGGCTGTAACATTCTCACTTTATAAAACTGCGAGCTTTCTTTTACGTTTAATACCTTGCCCGGATACTCTTGGGATACTTTTCTTGCGGCACTGCGCTTATTAAGTCCTAATGTATTCACATTTTTTAGGGCAGGGTTATGCATTCTTTTATGCTGAGGCTGTTTTTGTGCAGGAATATTATTAGCAGCACCATGGGCGTTAAATAACGCAAAAAAACTAAAAAGGCCGATTAAATATTTCATTCTATACTCGCCACAACGTTGAATAAGCTCAATGTAGCAGCGCCACACTGAACTTATTCTGAACCAATTAAGGTAAAACCAATTTAAATGGTTTAACGATAGATTCTTTGTAGATGCCTGCTTCAATATATGGGTCATCAGCAGCCCAACTACGCGCATCTTCTAACGAATCGAATTTAGCAATCACAAGCGAACCAGTAAAACCAGCTTCACCTGGATCTTCGCTGTCAATCGCTGGCAATGGGCCGGCAGATAAAAGGCGTTCTTCTGCTTTAAGCGCTTCTAATCGCGCTAGGTGAGCTGGGCGTGCTTCTTTTCGCATTGCCAAGCTGTTTTCAACATCTATTGAGTAAATCATGTACCACATACAGCACCTGTTTGGTTATTTCTTTGAATATAAAAATAATTCTATCAACAGAAAGGATAAAACTAAAAATCATTTTTCGCGAAAACTTGAAACAGTAGGTTTAACACTGTTAGCATCCAGAACTGAAAACAATAATACTAAGGTTCAGCATGAGTGCATCGAGAGAGCATTTTAGCTCCAAACTCGGATTTATTTTGGCCGCTGCAGGTAGTGCAGTTGGCATTGGAAACCTCGTTGGTTTCCCTGTATCTGCAACAAAAAATGGTGGTGGCGCTTTTCTAGTGGTCTATGCACTGTTTGTTATTTTAATTTGCTTACCCGTTATGATGGCAGAAATGGCGATGGGCCGAAGCGCGCAAAAAGATCCGCTTGGTGCATATAACAAGCTGTCTAATAATGCAGGCAAGTGGAAGTTCCCAGGCTTTTTAGCTGTGCTTACGCCATTTATGATTGGTGTGTTTTACATGGTGATCACGGTGTGGATCTTTGGTTATTTAGTACAAGCTGCTATTGGTAACCTTGACGCGCTAGCAAACCCAAGTAACTTCGGCCAGTTTATAAACCAAACCAGCGTGTTTTATTACATGGTTGGTGTGGGTGTACTGGTTAACCTTATTTTACTTGGTGGTGTAAAACAAGGCATTGAAAAAGCTGCAAAAGTATTAATGCCAGCACTGTTTGTATTATTGATAGGCTTAGTTGCTTATGTGCTAACCCTTGATAATGCAAGTGCAGGTCTGCGTTACTACGTTGTGCCTGATTTTAGTAAAGTAAACGCCAGTGTATTAAATGGCGCACTGTCGCAAGCGTTTTTCTCTCTGTCGCTCGGTATGGGTATTTTAATGACATACGCCTCGTATATTTCTAAGAAAGAAAATATTGTAGGCAGTGCAAAAATGGTTGCAGTTACCGACTCATTAGTCGCATTTATTGCGGGTTTAATGGTTCTTCCAGCGATTTTCAGCTTTAACCCAAATACCAACCCTGCTGAGTTATCGGACTCATCGGTATCAATGATTTTTGTTTATTTACCAAAAATCTTCTTAGCGATGCAGCAAGATATTGGTTATGTAGGCGCAAGTGCGATTGCAGTTATTTTCTTCCTGTTAGTGTTTTTTGCAGCAATTACCTCACTGGTTTCAATTATTGAAGTACCAACAGCGACATTAATTGAAGAAAAAGGCGTATCGCGTTTTAAAGCGTTGATGATTCTAGCTGGTAGCATGGGTATTTTAACTATTTTATGTACTATGTCGTTCGGTATGAATGAATGGTTAAGCACCATGTTTAACTATGGCGACCATGATCCTGAAACTAAGAAGAGCCTATTTGATTTCATTTACGATGTTTTCTACGACACTATCTTGCCGTTAAATGGTTTAATGGTGTGTTTATTCGTAATGTACCGTTGGAAGAAAGCGAAGCTAACAGAAGAGCTCAGCCAAGGCGCTCCTGATTATGCAGGTAGCTTTACCGAGAAGTATGTAAACTTCTCACTATCAACGTTCATTCCATTTATTTTGGCGCTGATATTTATCAATACAGTTGCTAATAAGTTCTTTGCTTACAATTTATTAGGTTTCTAATACGATTTTAATAAAGACTTAAGTTAAAAGCGGAGCAATTGCTCCGCTTTTTTGTGTTTAATGGCAAAATAAGGTGATGGAAGGGCGAATTTTAATAATTTAAAAATGTAGAATAGTTAATAAAATTAGATAGTTAAATTAGGGTAGTAGATGGTCAAAATTAACAGTGAACAAAGCAAGCGAAGTGCGCAATTTAAGTTGATTGCTTACACACTTTCTGTGGTTTTCATTACTGGTTGTCTTTTTGAACTTACATTAAACAATACATTCAATTGGCTGCTTATTGTGATTGTGGCGCTATGTATTGTTGGCTTTCTAATTGCTTCACAGGCAGCAAATAATCGCTTTTTGGTGTTGGGTAAAGCGCCTTTAATGCTAGATAGTAAGATTGTGATGTTAGGCGTTGAAACAAAAGGGCAAATAGTCATTAATCAGCCGCATTTTAAGAAGTTTAACACCGCGACACTTCAAATACTCGCGCCTGGTTATGAAAGCGCTTTAAATGAAATTTGGTCTGATACTTTGCCATTAACATTTGATTTTGACGGCGATACCACCTTGCTTGATTTTACCTTTACGCTACCCACACAAATCAAACTTCATTCAGGCACGCGTTGTTACTTAACAATAAGTTATGTAGAGAAGATGCAAGAAGTGAAGCGTAGTTATCGTTTGAATGTACGAGATCCGAAAGTAAGGATGTTGTAGGGGGGATTTGTGAGAATTTTAAATGGGTATTATGCGCGCTCATATGCCTCTTGGTGTGAGATGTCCAGACTTATTAATAATTCCTCAAAATAACCAACATTTTCTAATTCTCGATTATCTTCATAAGCTAAGCACAAAAGAATTCTCATCTTTGCTACTTCTGGTATAGATATGTTGTAACCATCGTTACAATCAACCCAAGTCCACAAGTCGTCTCTTACCTGCTCAAGTTTAAGATCTTTATGTTCAATCCAATATTCTTTAAGTTGTAAGAAAGCATTTTTTCCCAAAGGAATCTCAGGTATACCAAGCCTTTCAAGCCAAGAAATAATATGGGTTGCATACTTATAATTTTCGTTCAAATTAGTAACTTCTCCAGAATATATAATATCGCGTTAAGCAGTGAGCAACGCATTGGGGGTCGGGTTGACCTATTTGTTAAGTGCTTTACCCAAGAAGCTTTTTAATGCCACTTTGTGCCTGTTTGTACCTTAAATTTATAAGCGTCATAGCTACTTGTCCTACATCTTCATACAAGTTATCAGCGTACTCGTGTAAGTTTAGCGTGGGATCATAATTTTTAGATGCAACGAATTCATTTATGCGCTGTGTACGGGCAGCAGCTTCTTTGCCAGCTTTTGTAATAATGAACTCCAGCCAAGGTCTTTGTTGCTTTTCATTGTTGCAAGGAGCACAGCATGGAACCACATTTCCCCATGCGTGTAGGCCAAGCGAAGATTTGTTCATTGGGATTAAATGATCTTGGGACAAGGACTTGCGATCAATGGATGCACCACAAAAACAACATTGGTAATTAAAAAACTCTAACAACTCATCTTTTTGAGCTACTTTTGGACCAAATGGATCAAAACCTCTAGCCTCATCATAAAATTTCCCAACGTCTTGTAGGAAAATTCTGATGGCGCTATTTGATATGTCAGATTTACTACGTGCCATGATGCTCCTTTTAGCACTTAACAACTTACTTGCGATACCTCACAAAGTTACCGATCTTGTAAGATAGATGTTTTTAATCTTAAACTTCGCTTTTTAAAAATCCATATTAAATCAGAGTGTAAGATAAATAAACTGGTTATGTACGGATAGTCGATTGGGGAAATTTTTTCGCTATAAAAAAGGCGCTTATAAGCGCCCTTTAAATATATTGTAGAAAGTTATAGTCGTTTAATGCGGTGTGCAATCAAACTTTTCATTGGTGTAAAAAGCGGCGTAGGCGATGCCACTAAGGGTAAAGTACACGGTAAGTACAAAGAGTAAAAAAGTGCCTACATTGAAGCCTGAATTATTAAATGCGCTCATCATAAATACGGCAAAGCCAATACCTATAGGTAAGCAAAGTAATGTTTTAAATAGGTTTTCGTTTTTGATTTCGTATTCTTTTTCTTGTTGGTTATCTGTGTTCATTAAAGCCTCGACTAATATTATTGTTGTAACCACTTAAGTGGCTGAGTTTTAGTTTTTCTTCGGGCCTGTTTATCTCGATATAATTCTTTGAGAAAACGCAACAGGTTATTAAATGTTCAATTTAATACTAGATCGATTTAATAAATTTTCCTAATTATCAAAGTTCAAAGAGTTATATTTGTGGTTTTGCAGTTCGTCAGCTGCTAACTAGAGGCGTCAATTAACCTTTGTCAGCGCAAATTTAAGGTAAGTAATTTGTGAGTATTTCAGCATAAAATTAAATGAGCGGGGGAGAGCGTAACAAGGAAATTTAGGCGTAATGTTTTGACTTTTTAGGGTTGTAAAACAGCAATTTACTAAAAAGGAGCGATTGTCGCTCCTTTTTATATTTAAACCATACTAACAATTATTATGGTTATTCGCTTTTTTGTTCTTCATCGTCAGGCAAATATTGATAAAGCATGGCGATGGTAACGATAAGTGCAATAAAAGTGGCAGCGGTAATACCAAACACTTTGAAGTTAACCCAAAAATCCAATGAAAACGCATAAGCTACATAAATATTAACTACCGCGATTAGGTATAAAAACGCGCTCCAGAGTAAATTGATTTTATCCCAAAGTGGCTCAGGTACTTCAATTTTCTGGCCTGTATCATTGGTTGAAGCCAAGATTGAGCCTAACATTTTTGCCATTAGGTTCTTTTTAAAGAAATAGCGCGATGCTAATAAAATGGTAGCAAAGCCTGCATAAACCACAGTTGCTTTCCACTTAATAAACTGCTCATCTTGGAAAAGAATAGTGAGTGAACCAAGGCCAACGGCTAAACCAAACAATACCCAATGTTTTGTCGCCACTTTCTTTTCGATAAAGAAGTAATAGGCAATTTGTAAGATAGATGCACTGATAAGCACACCCGTTGCCCAAAAAATATCCATGGTTTTATAGAGAATGAAAAATAAAATCAGGGGAGCATATTCAAATAACGCGAGCATTGTTTACCTCATAACTGATGCTGAACATTTACCTTACACCAGAATTAATACGTAACACCAGAGTTTGGCTTTAAAAAAAGGGCGCTTAGCGCCCTTATTACTTAACTTAAACGTTATTTTTGTGTTGCAGCTTTCATATTGCGTACAAAGCTTTCAAGCTCGTTTAGCATGGTTTCAGGTGCATCAAGATTATTCTCGATGATCTTAACCACAGCAGAGCCCGAGATGGCACCTGCAGCACCTGAGGCAATTGCAGCTTGTACATCTTCCGGTGTTGAAATGCCAAAACCCAGTAATGCTGGTGCAGCATGGAAGTTTAATAACTTTTTGATCATAGAATCCGCAGGCATTTGCGCTTTGGTTTCAGTACCCGTAACACCTGCGCGCGATAGCAAATAGGTATAGCCACGGCCGTAAGATGCGCATTGGCGAAGTGTATCGTCATCGGCATTTGGCGTAGCAATAAAAATAGGCTCAATCTCAGCTTGCATAGCCGCTTGTCTAAACATTTTTGACTCATGTAGTGGCACATCAGCAACTAAAATTGAATCAACGCCCACTTCTTTTGCTGTGCGATAAAAGTTATCAATGCCTTGTGCTAACACCAGGTTTGAGTAAAGCAGTAAACCAATTGGAATATCTGCGTTGTACTCACGTACTTTGCGAATGATTTCAAAGCTTTCAGCTGTAGTGATGTGATTTTCAAGGGCACGAATATTTGCCGCCTGAATCACCGGACCATCAGCGATTGGATCAGAGAATGCAATACCTAGCTCGAGCGCATCAGCGCCGCCGTCAATTAGGCGTTTAATAATCTCAAAGCTTAATTCTTTGTTTGGGTCGCCAATGGTAACGAATGGCACAAACGCACCTTGATTAACTTCATTTAATGCGTGAAATGCTTGTTGATAGCGGCTCATAGTTTGCCTCCTTGATTTAACACTGTATGCACGTGTGCTAAATCTTTGTCACCACGGCCACTTAAATTCACTACAATAATGGTTTCTTCACTTTGCTCTTCAGCCAGCTTTAATGCGTAAGCAAGGGCATGGCTTGATTCAAGCGCCGGAATAATCCCTTCGTTTTTCGCAAGTAGCTGGAATGCTTCTAACGCTTCGTCATCGGTGATGCCAACGTATTGTGCACGGCCTGTTTCAGCAAGGTATGCATGCTGAGGGCCAACCGCTGGGTAATCAAGACCTGCAGATACAGAGTAAGACTCTTCGATTTGGCCGTTGCTGTCTTGCATAATGAAGGTGTATGCACCGTGTAAAATGCCTTTTGTGCCTTTACAAATTGCCGCGCCATGCTCGTCAGTATCAAGGCCTTTACCTGCGGGCTCTACACCAACCAGCTTTACACTTTCTTCCTTGATAAAGTCATTAAACATACCAATTGCATTAGAGCCACCACCAACACACGCAATCACGTAATCTGGCAAGCGGCCTTCTGTATCAAGTACTTGTTGTTTTGCCTCTTCACCAATCATTTTTTGGAAGTCGCGTACAAGTGTTGGGAATGGGTGCGGGCCTGCTGCTGTACCAAGTAAGTAGTGAGCCGTATCGTAGTTTGCCGACCAGTCGCGCATTGCTTCGTTAACCGCATCTTTTAATGTGCCAGAACCTGCGGTAACAGGAATGACTTCTGCGCCCATTAGTTTCATTCTAAATACGTTTGGTTGCTGGCGCTCTACGTCTTTTGCACCCATGTAAACGCGGCATTTTAAGCCAAGTAATGCGCAAGCTAGGGCGGTTGCTACACCATGCTGACCAGCACCGGTTTCAGCAATGACTTCTTTTTTGCCCATACGTTTTGTTAGTAATGCCTGACCTAACACTTGGTTGGTTTTATGTGCGCCACCGTGCAATAAATCTTCACGTTTTAGGTAAAGTTTTACTTTAGGGTTTTTCACTAAATTACGGGTAAGCGTCAGTGGCGTAGGGCGACCGGCATATTCATTAAGCAGCTTTTCAAACTCTGCATGAAAGCTTGGGTCGTTCTTTGCTTTGTTAAATTCACTTTCAAGTTGTTTTAAGGCGGGTACCAGAAGTTCTGGTACGTACATGCCGCCAAAATCGCCGAAATAGGCTGGGTTTTTATTTTCCACCTCAAGATTCCTTTATCTTAGAAAACACAGAATTAATTTGTTGATGACATTTTTTACCTGGGCTTGTTTCAATGCCCGAATTTAAGTCAAGGCCAATGGCTTGGGTTGCAAGCGCGTCTTGAATATTGTCGTTATTTAAGCCGCCTGCAAGCATGTAGTTGCGCTCGTTAATCAGCACATCCCAATTAAAGGTTTGCCCTGTACCACCGCTTTGGTTACCCACTTTGGTATCAAATAAATAGCGGTCGGCACCTTGGCTCTTATGTTCAATCACATCGCTTACCGCAACGGCTTTCCATACTTGTACACTTGCTGGTAGCGCCTTTTTAAGCGCAGAAATGTATGCTTCGTCTTCATCGCCATGTAACTGTACTGCAACCAGTTTTAGCTCAACGGCAATATGTACGATGGTGCCAATCGTTTCGTTTACAAATACGCCAACAAAGCCTAAATCGCAGCTATCGGCAATTGGTTTTGCGCAGTCAATATCAACGTAACGTGGCGATTTTGCATAAAAAATTAGGCCACCAAATACCGCGCCCGCATTATATGCGGCAATCGCATCTTGCGAGCGCGTTAAGCCGCAAATTTTATTTTCACCTAAAATCAGCTTACGACAAGCTAAGTCAAGGTTCTGTTCAGCCATCAGTGAGCTGCCAACTAAAAAGCCGTTACACAGTGATTTTAAGCGTTTTACATCAGCGTGAGTGTAAATGCCTGACTCTGAAATAACCACTTTCCCTGCAGGAATTAACGCACGAAGGGTTTCTGTAGTGGCAAGATCAGTACTTAAATCACGCAGATTACGGTTATTAATACCAATAATCTCAGCGTCGAGTGCTAATGCGCGGTGTACTTCTTCTTCGTTACTCACTTCGGTCAAAATTGCCATATTGAGCGATTTTGCCACCTTAGCAAGCGCGGAGTACTGGTCATCATTAAGTACACTTAGCATCAGTAATATTGCATCTCCACCGTGCAGGCGTGCTAAATACACTTGGTATTCATCGATGAAGAAATCTTTACAAATAAGCGGTTGATTCACCAATGAACGTACTTTGGTTAAGTAATCAAAACTGCCTTGAAAGTATTTCTCGTCAGTAAGTACGCTAATACACGCAGCGTAATGCTTGTAAGCACCGGTAATTTCGTCAAGGTTAAAATCATCGCGAATAAGCCCTTTAGAAGGTGAGGCTTTTTTACACTCTAAAATAAAGTTAGTGCCGGGTTTTGCCAGTTCGCCGTAAAAATCACGCTCGGTTGGTACCACCTCATCAATAAAGCTTTTAAGAGGCTTATTGGCTTTACGCGATTCAAGCTCAATTCGTTTATCGGCAACTATTTTTTCTAATACATTAGCCATGAGACACCTCGATAATGCGTGATAAGTGTGAAAACGCCGCGCCACTTGCCAAGTGGTTTTGTACTGCCTGTGTTGCGTCTTTAAAATTATTGTAGTCGCCTTGCATTACTAGCACCGCTGCAACATTCGCGGCAATCGCTGCATTATGCGCAGGCTTGCCTTCACCTTTTAAAATCGCAAGGCTTGCCGCTGCATTATATTCAGGCTCGCCACCTTCAATATCAGAAAGTGCATAGTTATCAAGGCCAAAATCTTGCGGCTGTAAGGTGTACTCAGTAATTTCGCCGTCTTTTAGTTCTGCAACGTGTGTTTCACCGTGCAGGGCAATTTCATCGGTACCTGCGCCGTGTACTACCATAACACGCTCACAGCCAAGTAGTTTAAGCGTTTGCGCCATTGGGCGCAGTAATTCAGGGGTATAAACACCAAGCAGTTGATGGCTTGGTTTTGCAGGGTTTGCCAACGGCCCTAAAATATTAAATAAGGTGCGTGTTTTAAGTGCGGTACGCACTGGCATCGCATATTTCACACCAGCATGGTAAAGCGGTGCAAATAAAAAGGTAAAATGGGTTTTTGCGAGGCAGTTTTCTGCTTGTGCCACACTCATATTAATATTGATGCCAAGGGCATTAAGTAAGTCAGACGAGCCAGATTTACTTGAAACACTGCGGTTGCCGTGTTTTACCATATTAACGCCCATGCTCGCGGCTACAATGGCAGCAGTGGTTGATACGTTAATCGAATTGGCTCCATCACCACCGGTACCACATGAGTCAAAACTAATGGCACTTGGGTTAGTAAATGTCACTGCATTATCGCGCATGGCTTTTGCAGCACCTGCAATTTCGTTGTCGGTTTCGCCTTTAATTTTAAGCGCAGTTAACGCTGCTGCAAGCTCGATTTCGCTTACTTGGCCTGTCATTACAAGATTAAAAAACTCGCTGCTTTGCTCAAACGTTAAATCTTGTTGTTCAATTAGGAGATTAATCAGTGGTTGCATTATGCGCCCTCCACATTGGCTAAATAAGCAAGGCTTTGCTTTAACAGCTGTGAGCCATTTGGCGTTAAAATTGATTCTGGGTGAAACTGAAACCCAATTACTTTATCTTGCTCTTGAATAATTGCCATAGGAATTGTGTCGTAGCTGGCAATAACATCAAGGCTATCTGGTACTTCGGTTGCCATGAGTGAATGGTAACGCGCCACTGGTATTTGCGAATGTAAGCCACTAAATACTACGTGCTCTTTAAGTTCTATAAGTGATGATTTGCCATGCACTGTTTCACCTGCGTGACCAACCACACCACCGTAACATTCCACAATTGCTTGGTGGCCTAAACAAATACCCAGCATAGGGTAGTGGCCTTTAGCTTTGTTGATTAGCTCAATTAAGTTGCCCGCTTGTTTTGGTGTGCCAGGGCCAGGTGAAAGCACTAACGTTACAGGGCAAGTTTCCTCTGCCATTTTGCTTAAAATGGTGTCGGCCGGCACATGATTACGATAAACCACCAGTTCAAAGCCTAATTGCTCAAATTCATCCACCAAGTTGTAGCTAAACGAATCAAAATTATCGATAAAATAAATTTTTGCCTGCGCCATTAGGCTTCTCCTTGATAGATAGACTTAATTGCACGAATAACCGCTTGTGCTTTTTGGCGAGTTTCGTTTGCTTCGAGTTGCGGCACTGAGTCGTATACTACGCCTGCACCAGCTTGTACGTATGCCATATTATCTTTAACAAAGGCGCTGCGAATAACAATACAGCTGTCCATTGCACCATCACCAGTTAAATAACCCACAGCACCACCGTAGCTGCCACGGCGTTTACCTTCGGTAATACGCACCAGCTCGGCCGCTTTTACTTTTGGCGAGCCAACCAAGGTGCCCATATTCATACACGCTTGGTAGGCATGCAGTGCATCCAGCTCAGGTTTTAATTGACCTACCACGCGCGACACTAAATGCATCACTTGCGAGTAGCGGTCAACTTTTAATAATTCTTTTACATAACGCGAACCCGGTGTTGAAATACGGGCAATGTCGTTACGTGCTAAATCAACTAGCATAATGTGTTCGGCGCGCTCTTTTTTATCATCGCGCAAATCGAGTTCAATTTTGCTATCAAGGTCAAAGTTAATGCTGCCATCTGCATTTTTACCACGGGCACGCGTACCAGCAATTGGATACACCTCTACTTGATTTGTGCTCTGGCAATATTTAAGCGCAGATTCTGGTGATGCACCAAATAACACAAAGTTTTCGTCTTTCATGTAAAACATGTAAGGGCTAGGGTTTTGTGTTTTAAGTTGATGATATGCCGCTAGTGAGTCAGCACATGGTAATGAAAAACAGCGAGACGGTACTACTTGGAAAATGTCGCCATCAACAATGTGCTTTTTAAGGGTTTCGACTTGCTGACAAAAGGTTGCGTCGTCAATATCAACACTTTCGTTTACAGCGCCTGGAAAGGTTGGGGCATTGTAATTTGGTAAATCGTCACACAACTTATTAAGTGCTTCAAGCTTTTGGCCTACTTCAAAACAGTTGGCGTGTGCGTCGGGGCCGCTAAATACATTGCCAATAAGTTCTGTGGTATTTGCTTGATGGTCAATAACAATCAGTGTTTCTGCAAGATAAAAAACAAAATCAGGGGTTGTGTTATCGCCGTTTGGTACGTCTGGCAGCGACTCAAAGTTGGCAACCATATCGTAGGCAAAAGTGCCGCCTAAAAATACTGCAAAATGAGACTCTGTGGTGCTTTCAATATTATTGATACATTGTCTTAAAGCGGTAAATGCATTGTCAGCCACTAAGCGACTAGCTTCATCCATCAAACTGGTATCGCGTTCAAACACAATGCTTAGGCTTGAGTTTGCAAGTTCAACTTTGTGATCTTTAAAAAAGCCAGCTAAATGGGGTAGTAGTTGTTTGCCGTTATTGCTTTTTGCGTCAAACGTTACCGTGTCACCATTACATTCAATACGAATAGCAGCATCGGCTAAAATTAAACTTTTTACATTATCTTTTGAATCAATTTCCGCTGATTCTAACAATAAGCTATTAAAGTTAGTCGGGTTGTTACATACCGCGCTGTAAAGTGCCAGTGGACTCTCAATGTAGTCCCGCGCCAGCGAAATGCTGGTAACTTTACCGACCTCGGTTGATATATGACTAAATATCACGCCTCATTCCTTATACAAAAAAGCCCGCTTAGAAGGCGGGCTGAATAATAGACAAACAGAATCCTCCCGCGTTAATTACAGGAACCACCACCATTGGATTAGTTGTTTGTTATTACTCATTATTCACCTCAAATTAGACATAAAAAAACCCGCACATTGTGCGGGTTTTAAGAATAGTTTAGATACAATTATTCCCACCCGCGATTACGAGTGCCACCACCATACTGTTTTGATTTGTGAAGTTACTAATTGCATTTAAACGATTCCTAAAATGTTTCAGCCATAGTAAACCCCAGATTGTATACATGAGTCAACACAAAACCGCCATTTTTTATAACTAATCGGATTTGTTAGTGTTTATTGGTTATAAGCAGTGTTTAAACAGTTATAAAATCAGGGCGTTAGTGGCTTTTTACCAAGTACAACCAGCAAAATCCCGATTAGAATAATAGCTCCAGAAATCGCTAGTCGTTCACTGATAGGTTCGGATAAAAACAAAAATCCACCAATACCGGCAATAATGGGTACCGAGAGCTGCGATACAGCTGCTTGCACTGAGGTTAAGTGTTTTAGTGCAATATACCAAATGGCGTAACCAATACCTGATGTCACACTGCCAGCTATCACAGCGAGTAAAATCCCTGTGGTTGAGGCATTAATTGAGTTGAGTGTCATCAAGCTTAGTAACGTTATAAAAGGTATGGTGCGCATAAAATTAAAGGCGGTATCGGCAAGGGGATTAGATGATTTTTTGCCAACTAAGGTATAGCCCGCCCACGCCATACCCGAAACCACCATAAGCACAAAACCAATCAGAGAAGGTGATGAAATATCAGGCAGCACTAAGTAGCTAAAACCAATAAACGCAATTAGCGCGCCGAACCATTCGATAGGATAAATTTTGGTACCTGATAAAAAGGTATAAGCAAGCATGCTAAATTGCACCGATGAAAAAAGCACAAGTGCCCCAATAGCGGTTTCAAGTGAAATATAGGCATAGGAAAAGGTTACGGCGTAAGTAAACAAATAAACGGCGCCAAACCAAGACCCTTTGCTCACTGTTTGTTTATTTTTATGAAATAGGGCGTAAAGAATAAAAAGCGTTATCGCCCCAGATAATAAACGAATTGAGGTGAAACTGGCTGCATCAATTTGCCCTTGCCCAAGAGCTATTCGGCAAAGAATAGAGTTTCCAGCAAAGGCGATAAGTGACAAAACAGTTATTAACAGTATTCTCATAATTAAAGTGCGCTATTTATTATTAATTGAGTTTAAACAGATAAAGACCTTTGTTGGCAAATTTCTAAGTTAAAAAATTCAGCAAGAGTAATTAACGGCTGAATTTGGTATGATTACACGCAATCCCAACGAAAGCCGCAATTATGAAATTTGATTTACACAGCCATACGTATTTTTCCGATGGTAAACTTTCCCCAGAAGAGCTAGTAGAACGCGCTGTTGAAAAAGGCGTAGATATTTTGGCTATTACGGATCACGATACCGTTAAAGGGCTTTCAATTGCTGAGCAACATATTAATACTAAGGCGTTACCACTCACGCTAGTTAAAGGCATAGAATTTTCAACAAAGTGGGAAACGTTCGAAGTACACATTGTTGGTTTAAACATCGACACAGATAATGACCTACTTAAATCGCTGATTGACGAGCAAACTGAAAAACGTGCGACCCGTGCAGGGAAAATGGCTGAAAAACTCGAAAAACGCGGTTTTGAAAATGTATTAGCAGAAGCCAAATCCTTAGCAAACAAAGGGCAGCTTACCCGCGCTCATTTTGCACAGGTGATACAAGCGCAAGGGGCAGCTAAAACCTTACAAGGGGTTTTTAAAAAGTTCCTTGTGCGTGGAAAACCAGGTTATGTAACAAGTGAATGGTGTGATATTGCAACTGCTGTTAAGGCAATTAAAGCTGCAGGTGGTCAAGCCGTATTAGCTCACCCAAGTCGCTATAAATTATCCAATAAATGGTTGCGCCGTTTACTGCAAGAGTTTAAACACGCTGGTGGCGATGGCATTGAAGTGGCACTGCCACAACAAGCACCAAGTGATCGTCAATTTTTAGCGCAGCTTGCAGAAGAATATCAGCTGCTTTCATCACAAGGTTCGGATTTTCATTTTGCAACCAACTGGTTAGAACTTGGAAAGAACTTATACTTACCTAAAGCCAGTGTGCCAATTTGGCAGGATTGGGCGATTGCCAAAGAACAAGAATTAAATTAAGGATATCTAATGAGCCAGTTTTTCCATATTCACCCAGAAAACCCGCAGGCGCGTTTAGTGCGTCAAGCGGTTGATATGATCCAGCAAGGCAATGTAATTGTGTTTCCAACGGATTCAGGTTATGCAATCGGCTGTAGCATAGGTAATAAACATGCAATGGAGCGTATAGCCCGTATTCGTGGCTTAGAAAAGCATCACAACTTTACCTTGGTATGTCGTGACCTATCAGAAATTGCTACTTACGCCCGTGTAGATAACAGTTTGTTTCGCTTAATTAAAAATAATACGCCAGGGCAATACACTTTTATTTTTAAAGGCACCAAAGAAGTGCCACGTCGTTTGCTTAATGAGAAAAAGAAAACCATTGGTATTCGCGTACCTGATCACATTATTACTCAAGCGATTTTGGCTGAACTTGGCGAGCCGTTAATGTCGTGTTCACTAATATTACCCGGTGAGCAATTTGCAGAAGCGGATCCAGAAGAAATTCGTTTTCAATTAGAAAAACAAGTGGATTTGATTATTCACGGTGGTTATCTCTCTGAGCAGCCAACAACCGTTGTAGATTTCTCGGAAGACACCGTTGAGATTATTCGTGTGGGCGCTGGCGACCCTGCACCATTTGAATAAAACACAGAGCATTAAGTAACCGTAATGAGCGAAATGCAGCAGCAAAAGTTACCGCTTGGCTTTTTACATGGCAAAGCAGTTACTGATAAGCCTGAGGATCTTTATATTCCGCCCGATGCACTTGAAGTGGCACTTGAGGCATTTGAAGGTCCGCTTGATTTATTGCTGTATTTAATTAAAAAGCACAAACTCGATATCCTCGATGTCTCGATTGCCAAAATAACCGGGCAATACATGCAGTATGTTGAGATGATGAAAGAGTTTAAGTTAGAGCTTGCCGCAGAGTATTTGGTGATGGCAGCGTTACTTGCACAAATTAAATCGCGTTTACTACTACCTGTGCACAAAGAGCTTGAACAAGAGGAAGAAGATCCACGGGCATTACTTATTAGGCGCTTACAAGAATACGAACAATTTAGAAAGGCGGCCGAAAACCTTGACGCGTTACCACGGGTTGAGCGTGATATTCATATTGCCCATGCGCTGTTAGATGAGACACAGTCGCAAGATGTCGAGCTACCCGACCTTTGTGTAAAAGAGCTATTGCTGGCACTTAGCGATGTAATGGCTCGAGCACAAACATTAACGCATCACCATGTCAGTGCTGAGGTACTTTCAACTCGTGCACGAATGTCACATATTTTATCGCTTTTAACAGAAAATGATGGCTTTTTGCCATTTTCTCAGGCGTTTGAACATATTGAAGGCAAAGCAGCGGTTGTGGTGAGTTTTATCGCCATTTTAGAGCTGGTGAAGGAAAGCTTGATTGTGGTTCAGCAAAGCGATATAAACTCGTTGATTTACCTTAAATTAAAATAACAACGAAACAAGGTGCTATGGCAAAGCGACTTTCAGACGAACAGTTAATTGAGCTTATAGAAGCTGCAATTTTTGTGGCAAATACGCCGCTTAGCAAAGATAAATTGCGTGACACAGTGCTCAGTGACTTTCAGATATCACTTAAACGAATTCAAACTGCAATTGATGCCATTATGGCGCACTACGCGACGCGCGGTGTACGTTTAGTCAAAGTTGGGTCAGGTTATCGTTTTCAGGCGTGTAGTAGTTTATCGCCATGGCTTAATAAACTCTGGCAAGAAAAAGCACCTAAATATTCCCGAGCATTTTTAGAGACACTGAGCTTAATTGCCTATCGTCAACCAATAACGCGTGGTGAAATAGAGCAAGTGCGTGGGGTAACGGTGAGCAGTCAAACCATCAAAACCATGTTAGAGCACAATTGGGTAAAAGTGGTGGGGTACAAAGAGGTACCGGGTAAACCGGCGCTTTATGGCACAACCAAGCAGTTTTTAGATCACTTCTCGTTGTCGTCATTGAATGAATTACCGCCATTACCAGCAGCTCAAGACGAAAAAATCTCACAAATCCTCAGTGAGCCAGCGCAACTTGATTAGCAGTGTGCTAGAATACCCTACAATTCCTAACTGCGAAGTTACATGAGAAAATAATGAGCGAAAAGTTACAAAAAGTATTAGCACGTGCAGGCAAAGGGTCACGTCGTGAATGTGAAACCTTTATTGAATCGGGCCGTGTTAGTGTAGATGGTAAGGTTGCCCGTTTAGGTGACCGAGTTGAACCAAACCAACTAATCCGTTTAGACGGGCACACTGTTAAGATTGAAGCGTCAAACGAGCGCGTTTGTCGTGTATTAATGTACCATAAGCCTGAAGGCGAACTGTGTACACGCAAAGACCCAGAAGGTCGTCGCACAGTATTTGACCGTTTACCACCGCTAGAAAATGACCGTTGGATTGCAATTGGTCGTTTGGATATCAATACCTCAGGTATGTTGTTATTTACCAATGATGGTGAGCTTGCTAACCGTTTAATGCACCCAAGATATGAAGTTGAGCGTGAATACGCAGTACGTGTATTTGGTGAAGTAACACCGCAAACGTTAAAAAACGTGACAAATGGTGTTGAGCTTGATGATGGTTTTGCAAAATTCCTGTCGGTTGTGCCTCAAGGTGGCAGCGGCTTAAACAACTGGTTTAATGTTACGCTCACAGAAGGTCGAAACCGCGAAGTACGTCGTTTATGGCAGTCGCAAGAAGTTGAAGTATCACGCCTTATTCGTGTTCGTTACGGTAATTTATTACTTAATAAACGCTTACCACAAGGTGGTTGGGAAGAGTTAAACCTAAAAGATGTAAACTATTTACGTCAAACTGTGGGTCTTCGCCGCGAAACTGAAACCAAACTATCGGTAATGCCAGAGAAGCGTAAAGACCGCCGCGCGAAAATTAATAAGATCCGTAAAGCGGTTAAAAAGCACAACCAACGTGTTACTACAGGTAATAAACGTCGAGCGCCGAAAAAATAATTCGCGTAAAACGTTACTAATAAAAAAGCGCCCATCGGCGCTTTTTTTTTAATTTGAAATACTGTTTTTAATTAAGCATTTTCTTTTAAATAATCAATTACCACTTGGTGATGGTCTTTGGTTTTGAATTTATCAAAGAAATGCTCAATGGTACCATCTTGACCTACTAGGAAAGATAAACGGTGAATACCGTCATATTCTTTGCCCATAAACTTCTTTAAGCCCCACACACCGAAAGCATCTGCAATTGCATGGTCTTCATCAGATAAAAGAGGGAAGTTAAGCTCTTTTTTGGTTTCAAAGTTCTTTAGGCGCTTTACTGGATCTGGGCTGATACCAACTGCTACTGTGTTAAGAGCAGCAAGTTCTTCTTTATGATCGCGTAGATTCTCTGCTTGTACTGTACAGCCCGGTGTTGACGCTTTTGGGTAAAAATAAACAAGTACTTTGTTTTCTTTTAGTAATTCAGCAAGTTCTACGATATCGCCATTTTGATCGGCTAATTTGAAAAGAGGTGCTTTGTCGCCAGCTTTAAGCGTGTTCATATTACAATTTCCTATCGAATACGTTTTAAAATGTGTTCTACGTTAGACTTTGAGAAAATGATCTCAAGCTGATGTTTAAATTCAGCTTCATCCACTTCACGCGAGAAATTAATGTCAATTTCAGAGCGCATTATTAACTCACCATCTTGCTCTAGGCTGTCTGATTTTAAAGCCGCAATATTTACATGATAGTCAGCCATTAACTGCGTTACTTTACTCAATGTCCCTGGTGTATCTGGGCCGTGGTAAGTAAGTTTGTAACCTGCTTTATATTCTTTCTCTTGGTGTTGGCTAGTTCGTTTCATCATGGTCAATAGACCGAGCTCAACACTTTTCGTTGGAATGTTGTATTCAACACGACTAATGGCGGCCATATCGCCTTCAAGCAACATGATAAAGGTGAATTCATTGCCGAGAATTGCAATACGGCTGTCGATAATATTGCAATTGGTCTCACTAACCAGTTTGGTTAGTTGACTTACAATGCCAGGGCGATCTTCGCCAATGGCTGTGACAACAAGTTGATTTCCAGTGTTTAACGTCATTTTTAGTCTCAACGGGTTAATAACGTGGCCGCGAATTTTAGCAAATATATCGCTGTTCAACCATTGTAAATATATGATGTGGTGAAAATTATAGCGAATTGTGCGTTTTTAATTAAAGTTAACGCGGCGCTTCCTTGTGTTTACCCTTGAGGAAAAGTAACATAGGCGGCAATTTTGAGAAAAAAATTATGAACCAAACAGTGTGTGCTTCATCAAAGCATGAAAATAAGAAAAAGCACACCAAGGAGAAATTTGTGCAGTATTGGATCCGAAATTCATTGGTGGTCGCTATTTCAATGGCGATTACAGCGTGTTCAGTGTTTACCAATGATTCGCATCATAAACGCAATTACCGTGTTAATGATGAACTTAAAGTGCCTAGTCACCTATCTAAACCATATCAAGATCCCGCTTATGATCTTACAGTTGCGCAGTATCAATCAGCAGAAGAAAGTGCTGAATATCTTGTTAAAGCGCCTGCTCAAGTACTTACTTTTGCACAGGGTTCATGGATTAATGAAGGCGATAAAGAAGCGCGAATTTTCTTTGATAAAAACGAAGGTATTCAAGATTTAGAAAGCTTTATTTGGCAAGCAATTGATGATTTGTTTATTGAACGCCAAGTAACAGCTGAAAACAAAGCAGAAAACTATATTACCACTAATTGGCATTCAATTGAGAAGCCAGTTGATGTTTGGTGGTGGCAAGAAGAGCGCGAATTATCTCGCCAAAAATTCAAGTTTATTGTTGAGTCTGAAGAACATAAACGTACCGCATCGGTAAAAGTAGAACTTGCTGATTTTGCATCAAAATATGATGACTTAACTGGCGTATTGCAACAGCGTTTAGAAGTTGCAGCATTGAATGCGTTTATTGAACAGTTTGACTTTAACTACCGTCAATTGATGGTAGAGCTTAACAAAGCACGCGGCATAGTTTCTTTGCAAATGGGCTTTGATGATAAAGGTAACGCGGCATTTGTAACTGAGCAAAAAACACGTGATATTTTTGAACGCTTCCCAGGCTTCCTTGAGCGAGTTGGCTTCAACATTGATGAGATTGAACAATCACGCAATGTTATTTTCGCAACGTATGAGTCACCAGATGAAAGTGTTTGGGATTCAATTTGGGGTGATGATGTTCGTAAATTACCACTTGAAGCTGGACAATATCAGCTAGTCGTTTCAGAGACTAAAACAGGTGGTACATCAATCACTTGGCTTGATTCAGAAGGCGAAACGCTTGAGCCAGGTACGTTAAGCGATAGCTTGCAGGTGATTCTTGCAATGCTGAAAGAGCGTGGTGTTGACGTTCAATAAATATTTTTGAAGGTTGAGTAAAAAAGAGCCATTGGCTCTTTTTTGCTTTTAATCGGTAGTTAAAAATAGCGAATATAATAGAAATTAAGTAAATGGTTATGCATATTGTTGGCACAGTTATGCAAATCGATTACCGCTATCACTTTAAAGGTAACAAGTATGAGTTTGGAAGCTAATAACGCCACTGCACCACGCAGTAATTTTGCGACCATAATGATTTTTCTTATTCCCTCATTAATTGGCGTGTTTTTATTTATGACACCAATTAGTCATGGCGGTGAATTTACTATTCCAATTGCAATTTTAGCGAAGCTTTTAAAAGGCTTATTGGCTGATCACATCACATTAATTGTGACATCGGTGATTGTGTTGATGGCGGTGGTGTCGATGCTGGCTACAGCACTCAAGCCTAAGTTCTTAAAAGAAGGCAGCTTTATTCGCCATTTACTCATTGTTAGCCCGATTTGGTTAGTAGCGCGCACACTAGGTGCAATTTTTGTGATGATGACCTATTTGAAAGCGGGTGCTTTTACTGTTGGCGAAACAACCGTTGAAATCTACTCAGATGCTGTTGGTGGTCTAGTACTGCATGAATTAATGCCAATTTTATTTTCAGTATTTATTCTTGCGGGAATGTTACTGCCATTATTACTGAATTTTGGTTTGCTTGAATTAGTGGGTACTTTGCTGACTAAAGTAATGCGCCCGCTGTTTGGTGTACCGGGACGCAGTGCGGTTAACTGTGTTGCATCTTGGTTAGGCGACGGTAGTGTCGGTATTTTAATGACTGCAAAGCAGTATGAAGAAAAACACTACACTCAGCGAGAAGCTGCAATCATCGGTACAACGTTTTCAGCAGTTTCGATTACTTTCTGTTTAGTGGTTATTGGCCAAGTGAAACTGGCTCACTTATTTGCGCCGTTTTATTTAACTGTGTGTATGGCTGGTATTGCTGCTGCATTGATTGTGCCGCGTTTACCTCCACTTAGATACAAAAAAGATATCTACATTGATGGTGAAGAAGTAAAGGGTAACCCAGAAGCATTGCCAGAGGGCAAAACGCTTTTTAAACATTCACTTGATGTTGCGCTTGATAAAGCGCGTCATGCTCAAACTATCAGAGAAACCATGATTGACGGTGTTAAAAATGCAGTTGATATGGTGTTTGCAGTACTGCCTGTGGTGATGGCGATTGGTACAATCGCTTTAGTAATCGCTGAATATACGCCAGTATTTCAATGGTTAGGTACGCCATTTATTCCGTTGTTTGAACTAATGCAAATTCCAGAAGCAGAAAAAGCGGCGCAAACAGTGGTGGTTGGTTTTGCTGATATGTTTATTCCGTCAATCTTAGCGGCACAAAATATCAATAGTGAACTGACACGCTTTGTGGTTGCAGCAATGAGTGTTACTCAACTTATTTATATGTCAGAGGTTGGTGCACTGTTACTTGGTAGCAAAATTCCAGTAAATATCTTTGAGTTATTTATGATTTTTATCTTGCGTACTTTAGTAACATTACCAGTGATTGCCCTAATGGGTCATTGGCTAGTAGGTTAATTTTCTTGATCTTTTTCGGCTCGTTGTTTTTCTTCTAAAGAACGGCGAGCCTTTTCAATTGGGTCTTGATTAAAGTTCTTCATATCCATCTTTGCTGAATGTTTTAACAGCGCAATATTGCTCCATACAACTCCAAGCACGATTGCAATTATTAAGATAGTGGCCCAGATACTCATTAAATTGCCCCTTTATGGTGGTTTCTTTAATTTTAACCCAGTAAATGGAACTTAATAAGTTCTTTTTCATCAATTAAATAGTTGTTACTATTAGCGCGTTTCGCGTAATTTAAATTCTTATGGAGCACGGCGTTGTCACTTGAGCGAGTATTAGTTTGGCCTGAGGCTTATCCACTTTTATTAAAAGGCTTATTGGAGCAAAATGGCGCGTTTATTTTAGACGCACTTGAAGCTTGGCCAAAGTGTGAAGTGACCAAAGATGCGCAGGGCATCAGCACAAGTGTTTTACCCCCTTTGTACTACCTGTTATGGCAAAAACCAGCAGAGCCTTTTGAGCAGTGTTTTTATCAGCATATTTTTGAATATGATGATACTGCCCAGCAATACATCGAATCGGCATTACAGCATTTACAGCAACAACTAGGTAGTAAAGAAGCAACCAGTGAATTGCTTTTGTCACGTATTGATCAATACGCATCAATAGGGCAACAAGTTGCAATGCAAAACGAGTTGACACTGACTTCGCTGTGCATGCATTTAAGATTGTTTAAACTGTTTCAGCAATTTTTGAAGCTGGGCATGCCGCTTAGCCAAGACGATGTTTTAGCGATTTGGGCCGATGACGATTTTCGTGAAGTTGCACTTCCTTTTATTAAAAGTAACTTGAGCGATGATACAAACCTATTAGCTGAAGAAATTGCCGACAGATTAAGGCAAGGCGAAGATTTTTTTGACTTGCTTCTTGCACTTTCAGATGGCGAAGTAGATAACCGTTTATTAGAGCGTGCGTTGCTGTCTCATATTTCGCAAGAAGATGCGAAACAAAGCTTATGTATGCGCTTTATTGAGCAAGGTGCAAAAGGCCAGATCACAGACGAAGATGGCTTAACAGCGCTAATTTGGTCAGCAAAGCAAGGATTCGCCAATGTGTTTGATGCACTGCTTACCAAAGAGCGCGCAGGCGAATGCGATTTAAAAGGTAATAACTTACTGCATTTTGCCGTACGTGCACGCAGCTTAGATATTATCAGCAAAGCACTCAACGGTGGTGTTAACTATCAGCAAAAAGACGCTGACGGTCTTACGCCGTATCGCTTAGCGGTTGAGCTAGAATTACCTGAGGTGATTAAGCACTTTGAGCATAAATTTGGCATCAAAGAACTAAGTGCAGAAGGGCAGCTAAAACTGATCCAGATGGTACATTTTTTACATGCATTGGTATGTTTTATGTTGCCACTACAGATCTTCTTAATTTTCTCAGACTCAATATCAATCAAAACGGAAATAAGCATTGTTTCAACGCTTATTTCGCTAGGGGCATTTGCGTATGCACTTTCGCTCAAGCGTAGTAATTTATACCCCAATATTAAACACCCATTTGCATTAACACTTATCCGGTTTTTATCGCCAGTGTGTTTGATTTTGGCACTGTTATTATTAATGGTTATTCTGACTACTGTGCTGAGCTAGTCGTTATATTTATTCCCAAAAAGGCCACTGTGAAAGTGGCCTTTTTTGTTTTTACTAAAAGCTTTATAAAAAGTGGCCATATCAAAACGAAATATTATTAGCCTTTAAAGAGGATGTTTGAAATAATGTTATAAGATATTCCATTAAGTAATAAAGCAGTAAGTATGAGTCAGTCGTTAATTTATTTAGACGCCAACGCAACTACACCGGTTTACAGTGAGATTGCTAAAAAAGTAATGCATTGTATGGAAGTTGAATTTGGTAACCCATCATCGTCACACATTACTGGCTTAAAAGCTAAGCGTTTAATGGAAGACACGCGTAACTTAGGTAAAAAACTTATCGGCACAGAAAAAGGCCGATTGTTGTTTACATCTGGCGCTACAGAAGGCATTCAAACGTCGGTTGTATCGGCATTAATTGCTGCTAAATCTCATAATATTGAAAAGCCAGTTTTACTTTACGGTGCAACAGAACACAAAGCGGTACCCAACACTTTAAAACATTGGAATGCAATACTCGAAATCAATGCTGAGGTAATTGCAATCCCTGTGGATAGCAAAGGTATTTTAGATCATGACTTTATAGCTAAGCACATCGAAAATGCGCTGATGATCTGCACCATGATCGTAAACAATGAAACAGGTGCAACGCAGGATTTAACCGCGCTAGATAAAGTGATCCGTGACAATAATCCAAATGTGTTTTGGATGGTGGATTGTGTACAAGGCCTTGGTAAGCAAGCGCTGAATCTTGATAAAACAAGCATTAACTACGCGCCGTTTTCAGGTCATAAACTGTATGCGCCAAAAGGTATTGGCTTTTTATACTTAAGTGAAAATGCACCATTAACACCGTTTATTGCAGGTGGTGGTCAAGAAAGTGGTGCGCGCTCTGGCACCGAAAATTTACCGGGCATTGCAGGACTGAAAAAATTATTTGAACTGATGCTGGATAATACAAGCAACGTATTCAAACCATTAGAAACATTAAAACGCTACCGTGCAGACCTTGCCGAAGCGCTTTCATATACTTTTGATGAAATTGTGTTTAACAATGACTTTGATGTTTCTGTACCGACGACGCTTAATTTTAGTGTTGCAAATATTGCGGGCAGTGAAGTGATGAACTTATTTGATGCTGCTAGTATTCGTGTAAGTGCCGGTTCTGCTTGTAGTTCGGGCGCAGCGAGTAGCTTTGTATTAGATGCGATGAATTTAGCGCCTTGGCAAAGTGAAAATGCCATACGCTTATCGTTTGGCCCAATGGCAACAGAGCAAGAAATTAATAATGCGTGTGCGCGTATTCGCTCGTTAAAAGACAAGTTAGCAAACGCCTGTATGCTATTTGAGAGAAGCAAAGAAACCCCGTGTGCTGTTGGTGTAAATCAGTATGTACTGAATAACGAAATCATGTATGTAATTGTTAATGAGTCTCTAAATGCTCTTTTGATTAACGCAAAAGCAAGCGAGCTGCGAAAGATTGAGCGATTAATTAAAAATCAAGGGTTAAGAGTAACGGGTTTAATTAATGTTGATACTGACGTTGCTGCTATTTTTGCTAATGCGAAACAATATGACTTAACAAATGACGCGCACTTGCCTGATTTTGATGTTGAAATTAATCAAGGCGTGCTTTACAAACATAGTAATAACCACCGTGTTGAAATGCCATTACATTTTTTGCCTTGCGAGAGCATTACTGAAATTAACAGTGCATCACTTAAACAAGCGCTGGTTGCCGAGCAAGTTGATGGTATTGTGGATATTCGTGAGAATTACGAACATCAAGAAGGTGAATTAGGGGACTTCTTAAATATTCCAAGTGATATGATAAGTAATATCCCAAGTCATCGCTTATTTAATGAAATGATAGAAGGGCGATTAGCGCAATCAAAGCGTTATGTTTTGGTGTGCAGAAGTGGTCGCCGCTCAAAAGCCTGTTGTGCACTACTGAATGAATTTGGCTTTACCAACCTGACCAATCTTGCTGGTGGCGTTGCGTTTATCTAAAAAGGCTTTATCACCTAATAAAAAAGCAGCGATATCGCTGCTTTTTTATTAGAGCGTATTGACCTTTATAGCCATCACGCATAAGTCAAATATGACGTTAGGCAATGTGCCCTGTTGAATCACGAACAACCAATTCAGGTGTAAAACAAACAGCCATCTTTTCTTCTTTGATTTTAGTCGGGCGACTATTGGCAAATAAAAGCTTAGCGGCCTGCGTTGCGATATCTTGGTTTGACTGATGTGCAGTTGTCAGCTTTGGCCATGTCTGTTTTGAGAAGGGTGAATCCTCGAAACCCGTAATAGATAATTGTTCTGGAATTTTTATGTCCATTAAGCGCGATGCAAATAATGCACCCGCTGCGATTTCATCGTTACAGGCAAAAATGGCAGTCACTTTACTGTTTTTAGCCATGAGAGCTTTTGCACCTTCCACACCTGATTCGAATGAATATTTACCTGGGAAAATCAGCGATTCATCAAGGGAAATATTATGATCGCTCAAAGCAGACTTGTATCCGGCTAAACGTTCAAGTGTTGATTTGTGCTCTTCTTCACCGGTAATAAATGCAATGTGTTTATGTCCCAGCGAAATAAGATGTTCAGTAATTTGGTAGGCGGCATCGTGGTCATTTACAAAGATGGCATTTGATTTACCTTCTTGTTCCGTTGGTTCACGACCTGACAAAATACGTACGTAGTTAATGTTCATTGAATCAAGTAACTCAATGACATCTTCACGCTCCGATAGGGGAGGCGTTAATACCAAGCCTGACAAGCGAGAACGCTCAATCATGGTTTGTATTTCGTCTAATACGTTTTCATCAGTGCTACTGCAAGGGTGAATAAGTAGTTCATAGCCTTCTTCTTTGCAGCGCGATAAGATCCCATTTTGCATATCAATAACATAATAAGCGTTAGGGTTGCTGTACACTAAGCCAATGGCAAATGATTTGGTTCCCGCTAAACTACGCGCTGCTAAATTCGGCTTGTAGTTGAGTTCTTTTACCGCAGCCATAACCTTATCTGAGGTTTTTTTTCTAACCGATGGCTCGTTATTCATAACACGAGACACAGTTTTCATTGATACGCCAGCGAGGCGAGCAACATCGTTTATGGTGACTTTCATATTGTTATTATTTCTTTTGCTGATGGTTCCTGCATAACGCATAGGAGAAATAGCACACAAGTTGCCATTCTAACTGTTTTTTTTTCAAGTCTGTAGTTATGTTTCATATTTTATACAGAATCGAGCTGGTTGATACCGGTGTCAAAAAGTTGAAATTGCCAATTGACAGCGTTGTCATTTTTACTTATTGTTAACGTACAAAATTTAACAAGTAGTAACTTTAGCAAGTGTTTGACTAAATTCAAGGTTCAAATACATGCATAAGTATAAATAGAGTAAAGGTAAAATATGAGTGGTCGTTCTTCTTTAGCAAGTTGGCAAACACTAGCAGGTCTAGCAAGTGAGTTAAAACAACAACACTTAGTTGATTTGTTTGCTAATGATGCTGAGCGATTTGAACGTTTTTCAACGCACATTGACGGTGTTTTCTTTGATTACTCAAAAAACCTCATTACTCAAGATGTTAAAAAAGCGTTATTAGAACTGGCAAATGAAGTTGATTTGGCTTCGTGGCGCGACAAAATGTTTTCAGGTGAAAAAATTAACTTCACTGAAAACCGTGCGGTGTTACATACAGCACTTCGCAAACGTAATAACCAAGCTGTTTATGTGGATGGTGGAAACGTTGTTGACGCGGTGAATAGCGAACTTGCAAAAATTAAAGCATTTACTGAAAAAGTGCGTAATGGTGAGTGGTTAGGCTATACCGGAAAACGCATCACTGATGTGGTCAGTATTGGTGTAGGCGGCTCTAACTTAGGTCCGCAAATGGCGACTGAAGCGTTAGCAGCTTATGCAGATAACACTCTAGATGTGCACTACGCATCAAATGCTGACGGTATGCAAATCGCAAGCGTGCTCGCTAAGGTAAACCCAGAAACGACCTTATTTGTTATTTCGAGTAAAACATTTACAACCTCTGAAACCATGGCAAACGCAAAAACAGCTGTTGCGTGGTTAAAAAATGCAGCAGGTTGTGACTCAGCCATAGCCAAACATTTTGCTGCGGTAAGTACCAACTTAGAAAAAACATCTGAATTTGGTATTAATCCTGACAACGTATTTACCATGTGGGATTGGGTTGGCGGTCGTTTCTCGATGTGGTCAGCAATTGGTTTACCAATCGCGCTTTACCTCGGTTTTGATATTTTTGTTGAACTACTTGAAGGTGCCTTTGAAGTAGACGAGCACTTTTTAAACGCAAAATTTGAAGACAATATTCCAGTATTAATGGCGCTTTTAAGCGTGTGGAATACCAGCTTTTTAGATGCACGAGCGCAAGCTATTTTACCATATGACCAAAGCATGCATATGTTACCGGCATATTTACAGCAAGCGGAAATGGAAAGTAATGGTAAGTCAGTGACATTTGATGGCAAAGCGATTGATTATACTAGCGTGCCACTGATTTGGGGTATGACAGGAATTAATGGTCAGCATGCGTTTTATCAGTATCTTCACCAAGGTACTACGATTGTGCCAGCAGATTTTATTGGTTCAATCACACCTGTGACAGACGTTAATAATCATCATGAAATTCTAATGGCAAACTTTTTTGCGCAAACAGAAGCCATGATGACGGGCGTTACAAAAGAGCAAATTATTGCTGACTTGACAGACAAAGGATTATCTCAAGCGCAAATAGATGCATTGGTTGAACATAAAGTTCATAAAGGCAATCGCCCAACGACGTCAATTTTACTGGATAAAATTGATGCGAAACATTTAGGTCGATTAATTGCGCTTTACGAACACAAAATTTTCTGCCAAGGCATTATTTTAGAGATCTGCTCATTTGATCAATGGGGTGTTGAGCTTGGTAAAGGTCTTGCAAACGCGATTCAAAAAGAATTAGAGACAGACGAGCGCTTTGAGCACGATAGTTCAACCGCGGGTCTAATTGCTTTATATAAAAATAAGCGTCAAAAATAGGATAAATGTCAGGGTTTATAGCCTGATATTAAGATAAACTGCGCGGCTTTTCTGCTAGCAGCAGTAGATCAAAATACCTTTGAACGGGTAGCGCTGAGTTAATGGGAGCGTCAATTGGTGAGAGAGTTGCCGCTTCCAAAACTCTTATCCGTTTAAGCTGAATGTGAGAATGCACATTCGGCAACAGAATAAGAAAAGCGATAGGTCGCTTTTAAAAGAATACCTTTGAACGGGTAGCGTTGAGTTATTTGGGACTTCAATTGGTGAGAGAGTTGATGTTCCCAAAGCTCCTTTCTACCAACTGCTGTTGAGTCACAAAACAGCACAAATTTGCACACAATACACTTTGAAGAGCACTCTTTTAGATTTTCAAAGTAAACAAATACCTTTGAACGGGTAGCGCTGAGTCGATTGGGACGTCAATTGGTGAGAGAGTTGACGTTTCCAATGCTCATATCCGTTTAACTAAGTGAACTGAGTAGCGCTGAGTATTCAGGGGTAACGGTGGGTGAGAGCATCGTTACTCCTGAAAACTCTTTTTCAGATTACATTTCAATCGTTAATCAGTTACATACGAATTCATTATAAATTAGCATGTATAAATTGCTTACCCAAAGCGCAATTAGTGCTAACATAGCGAACTAAAACAACTTCTATATTGTACTTAACAACAAGTTATTAAAACCAAGAGAACAAATATGCTAAACCCATTCGATATAGTTATTTTTGGTGGCGGCGGTGATTTATCACTTAGAAAACTGCTACCTGCGATGTACCGTGCTTATCAAGAAGGAAATTTACCGGAAGGGACACGAATTGTGCCAACGGTTAGGGCATTAGCAAACGAACAAGAATTTATTGATAAAGTGCAAGAAAGCCTAAAATCATTTCTTGGCAAAGGTGAATACAACAGCAAAGACTGGAAGGCATTTGCAACCTTTTTAAAACCAATTGTGGTTAACGTTACCGAGCAAGATGATAATTGGCTTGTATTAAAAGAGTTTTTAGAAACGGACGCAGAAGACAAAGCTCGCGTTTTTTATTATTCATTACCACCTGCTGTTTATGGCCGCTGTAGTGAGCTACTTTCAGATAACCAATTGATTACTGAATCAACACGTGTTGTTGTTGAAAAGCCAATTGGTTACTGCGGTGCCTCTGCAGAAGAAATTAACGCAAAGATTGCAGAATATTTCAAAGAAAGCCAAATCTACCGTATTGACCACTATTTAGGTAAAGAAACGGTACAAAACTTAATGGCACTGCGTTTTTCAAATGTGATGTTTGAAAACATGTGGGATGCGAAAACCATTGATAATATCCAAATTAGTATTTCTGAGACGGTTGGCTTAGAAAGCCGTGCTGGTTTTTATGATAAAGCTGGTGCGCTTCGCGATATGGTGCAAAACCACTTATTACAATTATTATGCTTAGTGGCAATGGAGTCACCGAATAAACTTTCAGCTAAAAGCATTCGAACTGAGAAGTTAAAAGTATTAGAAGCATTGCGCCCACTTGTAGATGCTGACGTTGAAGCAAATACAGTGCGTGGCCAATATGTGCCAGGTCAATTAGACGGTAAATTAGTACCAGGTTATTTAGAGGAACTTGGTGAAAACAGCGAAACAGAAACGTTTGTTGCAATCCGCGCGCACATTGATAACTGGCGTTGGGCAGGTGTACCTTTCTATTTAAGAACAGGTAAACGTATGAAAAAGCGTTGTGCAGAAATTATCGTTGAATACAAAAACGTATCGCACAATGTGTATGATGAAACGGTTGGTGGCATTGAACCGAATCGTTTGGTTATTCGCCTGCAGCCAGAAGAAAGCATTCAATTAACGTTAATGTCTAAGCGCTTAGATAACTTAGAAATGCAATTACGACCAGTGACGCTTGATTTAGATTTATCGAAAAACTATGAAAATGGTTTCCATTCAGATGCATACAAGCGCTTAATGTTAGATGCAGCTGCAGGTAATGCGTCACTGTTTATTCACCGTGATGAAGTACGCCAAGCATGGGCGTGGATTGATCCAATTATCAATCAGTGGAAAACAGCAGGTATGCCAGCACTTTACCGTGCGGGTACTTGGGGCCCTGATGATGCCGATGAGCTTTTAGCGGAAAATAATCACACTTGGTATAACGCTGGGAGCAAGGATTAATGTCAGCCAATATTATTGAAAAGTTTTTTGATTCAAAAGATGCTTACAATAAAGCACTTGGTGAAGACTTAGCTGCATGTTTAGCAAACGGTATTGAGCAAGATGGCCGCGCTGTACTGATGGTTTCTGGTGGTTCATCACCGGCGCCTGCTTATCGTTATTTAAGCGGTTTAGATATGGCATGGGATAAAATCGATATTGCCATGGTAGATGAGCGCTGGGTGGATGCGGATCATGATAAAAGCAATGAAGCATTTATCAAATCAACGTTATTACAAGATAAAGCGGCTGTTGCAAATTTAGTTACTATGAAAAATGAAGCTGAGTCGGCAAAGTTAGGTCAGCCTGAGTGTCAAAAAGCGTATGCGGAACTTAAACCGAGCTTTGATGTAACTATATTAGGTATGGGACCAGATGGTCACACTGCATCATTATTCCCGCACGCTGAAGGTCTTGATAATGCGCTTACAACATCAGATTTGGTAGCTGCAATTGAAGCTATTAAAAGTGAAGTAACTGGTGATATTACAGAACGCATGACATTAACACGTGCTGCAATTTTACAATCGAAAGTGATTAAGTTACTTATCAGCGGTGAAGAAAAGCTGGCTGTTTATAAAGAAGCAAAAGCAGGTGGGGAAGTTGCTGATATGCCGCTTCGCGCTATTTTACAGCAAACTGATGTCCCTGTTGAAGTGTATTGGACAGCATAAAGTAAAACTGTTTTGTATAACTGAAATACCCAAACCTAGGTTTGGGTATTTTTTTGCTTTAAATATTGTGAGCCATTCTGTAAATAAAGTTTGCTGATGTATTTCGGCTTAAATAGGGCAGGCGAATCGCGATTCTTAATAAAACATCATTTCTTCAACTTAAATTTCCTATTACAAGGAAGTTTCTTTGTTTGTTCGTGAGAGCAAAAACTAAAAGTTTGAACACTTTTTGATTCACTTATATTTTTTTAATCTCAGATCACATCGTTTTTATAGTTTCAAAATCTTCATTACGTTAAATCTGTATAAAAAAATAAAATAACGCTAGACAAATGACACCGGTGTCTTTATTATCTCTGTTAACAAATGACAGCGCTGTCATTTGTTATTTCCCCTAAGTTAAATGAATTAAGATTTGAGGGCTCCACTTCTATCATTCTGCCCAGTGATAGGGGCCCTCAATTAGCTAACCAGGTTTAACCAACTAAGTTGAGCAAAGCGCTTATTCAGGCAATAAAAAATTATTGCCTGAACTTTTTTTGTTACTACTTTGTAGTCGCACTTATCAGATCCGACCTCTCTAATAATAAACTTTTCTTACATATTTCACTTTACAGATATTATTTACCCTGTGTTATAGTATTTCCATCGCTAGCCCTTTAATTACAAGGGGTTGTGTTTATTTTTTATTGCGTTTGTAAATAAATTGTTCTCTTTTGTTATATCTGAAAGGGGGGAATTGTTTAAAAAATGCAAAAATAATTGTAGCGATATTGTAATTTTACGTGTAAGGTTTGTTAGTAGATGACAACGCTGTCATCCTCACTGGGCAGAAAGTGAATTAAACCAAAACAAAATGATTCAAGGGGAATCCTGTGTTAGCTAAAAATTTCAAAAAAAGCTTATTAGCAGTTAACATCGGTTTAGCAATGGGCGCTGGTTTTTCAGGCGTTGCTGTTGCAGCTGATTCAGAAGTTCAAGCAAAAGAAGATGTAGAAGTAATTGAGGTACGTGGTATTCGTCGCTCTCTAGAAGCTTCTCTTAACACTAAACGTTTTTCTAATTCTGTAGTTGATGCAGTATCAGCAGAAGACGTAGGTAAATTTCCAGATAGCGATGTAGGTGAAGCACTTGGTCGTATTTCTGGTATCGCTGTTAACCGTGCATTCGGTCAAGGTCAGCAAGTATCAATCCGTGGTGCATCAGCACAATTAACACGTACACTTCTTAACGGTCACTCAGTTGCTTCAACTGGTTGGTATGACCAACAAGCAATCGACCGTAGCTTTAACTACACACTTCTTCCACCTGAAATGGTTGGCGGTATCGAAGTTTACAAATCGTCTCAAGCAGACGTTGTAGAAGGTGGTATCGGTGGTACTGTTATCGTTAATACACGTAAGCCGTTAGATTTAGATGCAAACACTATCTTCGGTAGCGTTAAAGCTGACTACGGTACGATTTCTGAAGAGACAGATCCTGAAGTTTCTGGTTTATACAGCTGGAAAAACGACAACGAAACATTTGGTGCATTAGTTGCTGCTGCTTACTCAGAAACTAATTACCAACGTAACGGTATCGAATCACTTGTTGGTTGGGGTGACATTGTTCCAACAACATTCCAACAAGAGCGTGAGCGTACAGCAATCAATGCTGCGTTCCAATACCGTCCGTCTGACAACCTAGAGTTCGGCTTAAACATCATGAGCCTTGAGCTTTCTGCAAATAACGCAAACACGTCATTATTTGCTATTTTCCCAGATGATAAAGAAGCTGCGTGTGAATCAGTAAACGCTGATGGTACATGTACTTTCTACCGTCGCACAGGTACTGGTGCTAACCCTGGTTGGGCACAAACATGGGGCCGTGCAGGTTCGATGACATCAGACACTGTTGACTTCGACTTTAAATATGTTGGTGAAAACTTTGAACTTGAAGGTCGTGTAGGTAATACACAATCTGACGGTGGTACAGATCTAACTTCAAACTACGGTTTCTGGCTAGGTACACCAGCTGATTACGCAGGTACTTACGATGCAACAGGTGAAGTTATTAAGATTGATGTTGCTAATAAAAACTTCACTGCTGATGACTTCCAAGGTCAATTATCTTCTGCTGGTTGGGCACTTAAAAAGCAACCTAACTCAGACGAAGAAACGTATGCGCAGTTTGACTTAAAATTCCCAGTTGAGTTTGGTGCAATCACTGCAATCAAAACTGGTTTCCGTTGGGCAGACCATGACGTTAAGCAAGAAACTTATACTGCGAACTTAGTTGATAGCATCCCAGCATACGATGCGTCACACTACTATTCAGGCACTATGAGTTCTGGCGCAGGTTACACATTACCTGCACCAAACCTAGACCAAATGCTTGCTGATGGTTACGCGGCTATTACTAGCTTCGATAACACATCGATTGCATACAAATCTGGTTACGGTACAGTAAACGAAGAAAATATTTCACTTTACGCTATGGCTGATTTCTCAGGTGAAGGCGTACGTGGTAACTTCGGTCTTCGTTATGTTTCAACTGATGCATCATCTGATTACTATGCGCTTGATGCAAACGGAAACTATGCAAATAACTTAACAACTGATACTGCTGATTACAGCGAAGTATTACCAAGTGTTAACGTTGCATTTGACCTTACTCAAGACGTAATCTTACGTTTCTCAGCAGCGCAAGTAATGTCACGTGCTAACTACACAGATATGTTTGCGGCATCAACGCTTGCTGGTTATAACGATGGTACTTTAGGTAACGAAGTTATCACTACTGGTAATATCGGTCTTGAGCCATTCAAAGCAACACAAGCTGATGTTGGTATTGAATACTACTTTGATGGTGACGGCATGATCAGTGCTACTTACTTCATCAAAGATATTTCATCATTCACTAAGGTTGACCAGAAGCTTAACCAAAGTGTTGGTATTATCGACCCTAATACAGGTGAAGATAACTGGACTGTTGCAACTAAAGGCACTGGTTCTGGTGGTGAAATCCAAGGTCTAGAGCTACAAATTCAAGATGGCTTCGACAATGGTTTTGGTTACCAAGCTAACTATACTTACGTAGATTCAGAAGCACCTGCGGAAAACTTCCCAGACCGTATCGAACTATTCTCTGATTCTTCAGATCACACAGTTAACCTTGTAGGTTACTATGAGACTGAAACATACAGCGTACGTTTAGCGTATAACTGGCGTTCAGAATACATGGTACGTGAATTACCTGGTTTCTACGGTAACCGCGAGCACCAAGACTACGGTACACTTGACCTAACGGCTAAGTACTCAGTAACTGATTACCTAGACCTAACATTTGAAGCTGTTAACATCACTGAAGAAGACAGCATCCAAATTGGTACTGCGACAGGTGATGCAGAAGTTAAAGCTGACCTTCGTAACGGTTACCCAGCGTGGAGCTTTGAAGGTGAAGCACGCTATAAAGTGGGTGTAGCTTTCCGCTTCTAAGCTAAAAGTTAATACTTATAAAAAGCCTCGCAATTGCGAGGCTTTTTTTTGTGCTTAGAAAATAGTAAGAGCATAAACTGAAGCACATCACTTCAGCTCAAGTTTTGTTTAAACGTTTAAAAAATGAATTAATTGACGTGCGGCTATTGTTGCTATTTTTCTCAAACTCTACTTTTGCTGTAACGGAAGGGCTATGTAAAATATTACCCGAGTAGATAACAACACGATTAGGCTTTGCCTCAACACTGTGAATCTTTTCAAATACATCATTTGACTCATCAATATAACCTTGAGCATTCGACGCTTGATGTTGCTTTAGCATATCTACAATAATCGGCTCATCGCTTTTCGAAAGCATAACCTTGTCGTACTTACGATAGCGATAAAAATTTGTGCCACCTAACTCACTGCCGGATAAATAGTGCACCGCTGCCATATCTTCACTTAACAATGAATCATAATGAGGCATGGTTTGAAGTGGTGAAAGTTGATCAGGCTTAACAGTAATCTTTGATAACCAACAGCGCGCAACTTGGTGTTTCACTGTAGATGTAAAAACACGCGCTAAAAGCGAAGAGAATGCTTGATAGTAGGGTTCCGGCATTTCGTCGCGACTGCCGGGGTAGAGCGTACCGTCTTTTCCTGGAGGCTGATAATAAGCGGTGTTGTTAGCATAGTTAATGATTTTATCTAATTCATTAAATGCATTATCAATTATTATAATTTTATGGTCTGTGCCTGAAATATATGATTCAGACACAACAAATTGCGTGTTGATAGAGAACAAAATAATCCTTTAAAAATAAATTCGTCAGATCCCTTGACTAAAAAATTAGCAATTAAACGTTAATCACTGTTAAGGGCCTGAGAGTGCGGTTTGAAATATGTTGATTGTTGCTCACAGTAATTATCAATATCAGCCACATTAGCAACTTTAACTGACTGGGGCAGTGTGTGAGTTGTTTCGTTAAATCGCCCTTTTCCTGCAAGCAAACAATACCAACTTGGCGAAAAATACATTACTTCCGCATTTAGCTTTTGTAATGTACTTTCGAACTGGCTGTCTGGATCATCCCAAGATATGAGTATTTTTGATAACTTTTCTGGAGAAGCAGCACCTCGATTGTCTCGCCAATAAGCGCTGTCATCTCGGGTGTTTAATCGATAATGAGCACTGATGTAGTCCCGAATAGCGTCATAAACAGTATTGATCTGTTGATTAAATTGCTCTTGGGTCGTTTCATCATTGCCACCTTGATCAACTGTTTCAATAAAATGTTCAACAGTGTATTGAATACAGCTTAATGCAGTGGCTTCTAGCGGTTCAATAAACCCTTGTGATAACCCTACGCCAAGTACATTTAAATGCCAGTGTTTGGCAACACGCCCTAAACGCATTTTTATATGACGTGCTTTAATATCATCGCGCTTACTAATACCTAAATAAGCGCGCAGCTCAGCTTCAGCATCTTCAGGTGTAATATATTTACTGCTATACACATAACCATTGCCGTTTCGGTTTCTAAGCGGAATTGTCCATGCCCAACCAGCACTTAAAGCGCGAGACACCGTTTGAGGTGAAATCTCATTATCTGTTTGCGTTTCGGTTGGAATGGCAATGGCACTATCATTCAGTAAATAATCTTGGTATGAAATAAAAGGCACTTTCAGCGTTTTTTGCAGCAATAAACTGGCAAAGCCAGTAGCATCAATAAATAAATCGCCGTTAATGGTTTGACCACAGTTTAATGTTAGGCTGTGTACGCCTTTGTCATCATTATTAACAACCTCTACGGTACCAATAATTTGCTTTATACCTAGCTTGATAGCGCGATTTTTTAAAAACTCGCCTAGCTTTTGCGAATCAAAATGATAGCCGTAATCTAGCTCTTTATTTTGTGGTTGTTTGAGTTTAGGGCTGAGCTTATTCTTTGCTAATTTTGCTTGTAGCCAATAGTGATTTGGCCTGGTTTGAATATCAAACCCTTGGCGTCTTACGTTACAGTTATGGATAAACGCTTGGCCTGTCTTCCAGTCATGATCAGAGTAAAAGGGATGAAAATATTCGTTTTCTTCTAAGTGTGAAGTCCAATTTGGAAAGCTTATGCCACACTTATAAGTCGCATTACAAAATGGCATCCATTCATTTTCGGCGATTTGTAGCTTATCAAAAAAATATTTTAACGAGGGAGTAGAGCCTTCACCAACGCCAACAACGCCAATCATGTCGGATTCAATCAGGGTGATTTCAACCCCTTTACTTGCCCAGCTGTGATGTAAAAGACTTGCTGCCATCCACCCAGCAGAGCCACCGCCAACTACTACTATTTTCTTTGGAATTACCATACCGTATTTACACCTTGCTTAAGCCAAATTGCTTGATTTTATTTATAACCGTTAAATTATCTTCTAAATAGTCAGCAACCTGAGTTGCTTGCCTTTGAATTAAATCAAACTGTTTTTGTGCAATGTCTGGTGCTTGATATCGATAAGCGGTATCACCAATCTTGGTCGGGTAATTCATCCCGTATAAAACGTATAAATAATTTTCTAAGCGAAACGCATCAAAACCGCGTTCAAAATCATATAAGCTTGGAATATGTGTGCGCCAATGCTCAAGCTTTTCTTGTAATTCTAAAGGCCAACTAGCTGTATCACGATTATCACGCCAAAATGCGGTATCGTCTCTGTCCGATACGGCATAATGCATTTTGATAAAATTAATTACCCCTTGCCATAAACCACTCACATAGTTGTTATAGCGTTTTTCAGCTTGGGCTAATTGTGCTGTATTGGTAGGGAACGATTTAGCAAGTAATTTAGCGGTAGCATCAAAAGCGAGCAAGCCAGTGGCTTCAAGTGGCTCAACAAACCCTTGAGATAGTCCAATGGCAACACAGTTTTTATGCCAAAATTTTTCACGATGACCAATTTTCATATCGATTAAGCGTGGATTTATTTCATCTACTGATGTGTTTAAATAGTTGGCAAGCGTGGCTTTTGCTTCATCTAAAGTGCAATGCTTTGATGAAAATACATGACCAATACCGCGCCTGGTTGGAAGCGCTATATCCCATATCCAACCTGCATCACATGCCGTTGCAATAGTCGAAGAGGGTAGTTTAGGTTGTTCGCTGTCATATGGGACTTGAATAGCAAGTGCTTTATCGACAAACAGCACATCACTTTTTTCAATAAACGGAATATTTAATGCTTGCCCTAATAGTCTGCTGCAAAAGCCTGAACAATCAAGGTAAAAATCAGCGTTAAATACGTCACCTTGCAAACTAATTAGGCTGTTAATTTCGCCGTTATTGGTAAGTGTTACATCTTCAATATGTGACACAAGATGTTCCACGCCGAGATTCTCAATCGCATGGTGTTTAAGTAAATCAGAAAATTTATAGGCATCTAAGTGGTAACCATAAGCTGCTTGCCCAGCAAACTCTGGGTCGGTAATAGCCTTAGGAGATTTATGATTATCACACAACAGTGCTTGGCGACTCATCGCATGAGAAAATGGTATTTCAGGGTTTTGTAACCAAGCAGCAACACTGTCATTATCTAAAATAGGGTAGTCAAAAGGGTGATAGTACGAGTGTATTTTGCCATCTACAGGCTTCATCCAGTTATCAAATTGAATGCCTTGTTTAAAGGAAACATCGCACTCTTTAATAAATTGTTCTTCACTGATACCAAATTCTTTTAGTGTATTTCGCATCAAAGGCACAGTACCTTCGCCTACGCCAATGGTTGGGTTGTCGGGAGATTCAATCACGGTAATCTTAACACCTTGTTGTTCTTTTGGTTTTAGATTAATTGCGAGATGATTTGCAGCCAGCCAACCGGCTGTACCACCACCTAAAATAATAATTGATTGAATCGGCTTTGTTTGCATTTTGACACTACTTAATAAATGACAGCGCTGTTTTATTGTTATCAATTAGACACAAATTGTCGCTTTTTGTCACCCGTTCCCTTGAAAAATAATTGTTCGTCCTTATATCATTTTGTAATGAAATGTTAGGTAAAGAATAGACGTTTACATACATTAAAAAGAAACGAGGTTTTTACTTTCTTTTTACAATTAAAACCGCTAGCCTAGCAGCACTATTATAAATAATTAGAATCCCATTGGAGCAGTAAGATGACGGACGTAGTAAAGCCTCTTCATAATGTTGAACACAAAGATGTTAAAATTAAAAACGGTTTCAACACAGACCTAGTTAAAGATCAACACTTAGTACCAGTTGTAGCGCACGAATTTGCACGTGTAGCTAATGAATACCCAATTGTGTTTGTTAAAAACAACGAAACAGGTGAATTCCAGCCAGTTGCAATGCTTGGTTTAGAGCCAAACGAAAACCTATTTGTTAAAGATGGCAAATGGCAGGGTGCTTACCTTCCACACGCACTTACGCGTTACCCGTTAGTACTTAGCAAAAACCCAGAAAACGAAGATCAACTATTTGTTGGTATCAATGAGTCAAGCGACCTTGTAAACAAAGAAGAAGGTAATGCACTTTTCGATGAGAAAGGTGAAGAGACAGATTACCTTAAGCGTCGTAAAGAAGGTTTAATTGCATTTGTTGAATTTTCTCAAGTAACAGCTGCGTTCACTAAATTCCTAGCAGATAAAGAGCTACTAATTGCACAAACATTAACGCTTGAAATCAAAGGCGAAAAGCGTGATATCAATGGTATCTATCTAATCGACGAGAAGAAGCTAAATGAAATGTCTGATGAAGAGTTCTTAGAGCTTCGTAAGCGTGGTTACTTACCACCAATCTACTCATTCTTAACGTCAATGCCTCAAGTTAATCGTCTTGCACGTCTTAAAGCAGAGCAAGATGCTTAATTTTAACGGTTAAACGTTAAATAAAAAAAAGCGCCAATTGGCGCTTTTTTTGTAGCTATTATTTAATTTTCTTTATGCGATTTAAGCATTGAATAAAGCTCATCTTTTAGGTGTAAACGACGTAGCTTTTGTTTTTCAAGGTACTCATCTGAAGTATTCTCAACACCTTCTTCAATGCGGATCACTTCATGGTCGAGCTCGTGATATTCTTTAAATAATTTTGAAAAGTGCGCATTAGTCATTTTTAATTCGCGAATTTCTTCATTAAATTCAGGGAATTCATGGTGCATGTCGTGTTTTTCGATAAACATGGTTGTTATTCCTTATTGGGCACAGTTAATACAAGTTTGTACATACGGTAATGCTTTTAAACGCTCGCTTGCTATCGCGCTATCACAGCGGCTACAAATGCCGTAGCTGTCATTTTCTAAGCGAGTGATGGCCGCATTGACCTGTTGAAGTTCTAAATTTGCTTCGTGACGAATACTATCGAGCACTTGGTCATTTTCACTTTCAGTGGCTTGTTCAGCAAAATCCTGCGAACGACCTTTTTTAAAATCTGAACTGATCGCATTGATGCGTTTACTCAGTTCGATTTGTTTTTCTTTAAGCTCAATTAAAATCGCGTTTTTGTTCATAACGCCTCCTGTTCTTTAATTCTTAATCTACGCCGCTGTGATGCAATTGCGTTGATCTAGAACAAAAAAACACTGTGTTTATGCGGTTCATCGAAAATGCTTGAAATTGACGCGTTTGCCTTGCAAATTAAACAGTAACAAAAGGAAAATAATAATGAATAAATCACTCGCAACGGCGCTATTTACAGCGCTTTTATCTACCAGTGCGTTTGCTGTAAGTGAGCAGCCATTTTCTATCGCCATTCATGGCGGCGCTGGCACCATAGATAAAAGTAAATTTACACCTGAAAAAGAAGCGGCATATCGCGCTAAACTGCAAGAAGCGGTAGAGGCTGGTTATAAAGTGCTTGAAAACGGTGGTGAGAGCTTAACAGCAGTGACCACAGCAATTAATATCTTAGAAAATTCGCCATTTTTTAATGCAGGTATTGGCGCTGTTTATACTTATGATGGCCACCACGAGCTTGATGCCTCAATTATGGATGGACGCGACCGTCAAGCAGGTGCGGTCGCAGGGGTAAAACATATTAAAAACCCAATTGATTTAGCGCGTATGGTGATGGAACAGTCAGTGCATGTGATGCTTAGCGGTGAAGGCGCTGAGCAGTTTGCTAAGAAAAACGGCATGGAGCTCGTTAATAACAGTATTTTTGATACTGAACACCGTTTTGAAGCGTTAGAGCGAGCCAAAAAGAAGCTTAACAAAACTGAAAACTACCAAGCTAATCATCGCGCTCTGCCTGAGCAATATAAAATGGGCACCGTCGGTGCTGTGGCTTTAGATAAACACGGAAACCTTGCCGCAGGTACATCTACTGGCGGCATGACAGCAAAACGCTTTGGTCGTATTGGTGATTCTCCAGTGATTGGTGCAGGTACGTTTGCTGATAATCGCTCATGTGCGGTGTCTGCTACTGGTCATGGTGAATATTTTATTCGCTACAGTGTGGCATCAGATATTTGTGCTCGTGTGCAATATCAAGGCAAAACCATTAAACAAGCGGGTGATGAAGTTATTCATGATGTACTTAAGCCGATAGGGGGTACAGGGGGTGTAATTATTGTCGATAACAAAGGCAATATCAGTCTGCCATTTAACACCAAAGGCATGTATCGCGCATCTAAAATGGCGGGTAAGCCAACCTATGTGGCAATTTTTAAAGACGAATAAAGCTAATTTTTTCGTTTAGTAAAATTAAAATAAGGGAAGCACATCGCTTCCCTTATTTTATGGTGATCAATTTGGTATTATTAGGCTTTTGAATTTCCGCTTTATTCTATCTATGGCTAATCCACAACAGCAACTGTATTCACTTCTAAAAAATTGCCTTAAAAAAGATCAGTTTCTCTTTAAACGTCGTCTTGATGGTGTCAAAAAAATAAGTGATGAAGCAAAACAGTTAAAAGTACTAACAACTATCACCCAAGATATTGAAAAAAGTATTGCAGCGCGTGAGTTACGCTTAAAGCAGCTACCGAAAGTAAGCTACCCAGAAAACCTGCCAGTCAGTCAGAAAAAAGACGATATCAAAAAAGCTATTAGTGAAAACCAAGTGGTGATTGTGGCGGGTGAAACCGGCTCAGGTAAAACCACGCAGTTGCCAAAAATTTGTATGGAATTAGGCCGTGGTGTTGCTGGTCTAATTGGCCATACCCAGCCACGTCGATTAGCGGCGCGAAGCGTTGCAGCCCGTGTTGCTGAAGAAATTGGTACCACCATTGGCGATAAAGTGGGTTTTAAAATTCGTTTTAGCGATCAAGTTTCACAATCAAGCTATTTAAAACTGATGACAGATGGTGTGTTACTTGCGGAAATTCAACAAGATCGATTTTTAAATCAATACGACACCATTATTATCGATGAAGCGCATGAGCGCAGTTTAAATATCGATTTTATTTTAGGTTATTTGAAAAACCTGTTACCGAAACGCCCCGATTTAAAACTGATTATTACCTCTGCGACCATCGACCCAGAGCGATTTTCAAAACATTTTAATAATGCGCCGATTATTGAAGTGTCGGGCCGTACTTACCCTGTGGAAGTGCGTTATCGTCCGTTAACTGAAATCAACAAAACCGAAATGGAAGCTGAGGGCGATCAGCTACAAGGGATTTTTGATGCAGTTGATGAACTAATGCAAGCAGGGCCGGGCGATATTCTTATTTTTATGAATGGTGAGCGTGAAATTCGCGATACTGCCGATGCACTCACAAAACGTGGCCTTACAAATACTGAGGTGTTGCCACTTTATGCGCGGCTTTCCAATGCTGAGCAAAACCGTATTTTTGCCTCGCACTCGGGCCGTCGTATTGTGTTATCAACCAACGTGGCTGAAACCTCGTTAACGGTACCGGGCATTCGCTATGTTATTGACCCAGGTACAGCGCGTATAAGCCGTTACAGCTATCGCACCAAAGTACAGCGCCTTCCAATAGAGGCTATTTCGCAGGCCAGTGCTAATCAGCGAAAAGGGCGATGTGGTCGTGTGGCTGAAGGTATTTGTATTCGTCTTTATTCAGAAGAAGACTTCTTAGGTCGTCCAGAATTTACCGATCCTGAAATTTTAAGAACAAACCTTGCTTCAGTCATTCTACAAATGTTAGCCCTTGGTTTAGGTGATATTAGTGAATTCCCATTTGTACAGGCGCCAGATAACCGAAATATTACCGATGGCCTACGTTTACTTGAAGAAATTCAAGCAATTACACCGGTTACTCGGAAAAAGGATTATAAGCTAACAAAAGCGGGTAAAGAGCTTAGCCGTTTACCTGTTGATCCACGTCTTGCCAAAATAGTCCATGCTGCCAACGGCTTTGATGCTATGTTTGAAGCTATTGTGATTGTGGCAGCGTTATCGATTCAAGACCCGCGAGAGTTTCCTCAAGATAAAAAAGCCAAAGCACAAGAAAGCCATGGCCGTTTTGCTGATAAAGACTCTGACTTTATTGCCTATTTAAATTTATGGCGCTATTTAGAAGAGCAACAACAAGCGTTATCGCGCAGCCAGTTCAGAAAGCTCTGTCAAAGCGAGTTTTTGGCTTATATGCGTGTGCGTGAATGGCAAGATATTGTTTACCAGTTGGTGTCTACCTGTGAAGAAATGGGTTTTAAGATTAATCAAAATCCCAGTGATTATGAAGCAATTCATAAATCAATTTTGGCAGGTATGCTCAGTCACATTGGTATGAAAGACGATAACCAAATGTATACCGGGGCCCGTCAAAGCAAGTTTTTTGTATTCCCAGGATCTGGCCTTTTCAAAAAATCACCGAAATGGCTTGTGGCGGCTGAACTGGTTGAAACCAGTAAACTGTTTGCCCGTATTAATGCGAAAATTGATTTAGCTTGGGTTGAACCGCTGGCACAGCATTTAGTGAATCGCAGTTACAGTGAACCGCACTGGCAAAAGAAAACGGGTGCGGTTATGGCATTTGAGCAACAAACTTTGTATGGCCTAACCATCGTTTCGCGTAAAAGCGTGCAATTTAACAAAATTGACGCCAAATTAAGCCGCGAAATTTTTATTCGTAGTGCATTGGTTGAACAGCAACTTGGCCAGAGTGAAAGCTTTTTAAACTTCAATCAAAAACTAATTGATGAAGTACAAGATCTTGAACACAAAGCACGTCGTCGCGACATTTTGGTAGATGAAGAAACCTTGATGGATTTTTACCACCAACGCTTGCCAGACAATATCACCAGCCGTGTCGAGTTTAATACTTGGTGGAAGAAACAGAAAAAAGCGGAACCTAAATTCTTACATATGGATAAAGCGGCATTAATGCAACATGATGCTGCGCATATCAGTAAAGAAAACTACCCAGACGTTTGGCAGCAGAACAACCTGTTTTTACCACTTGAGTATCATTTTGAACCAGGACAGGCACTTGATGGTGTGGTCGTGCAAATTCCATTGGCCTTGCTAAACCAAGTTGAAAATACGGGATTTGATTGGCATATACCGGCTTTTCGTCATGAGTTAATTACTGCGCTGATTAAATCATTGCCAAAAACCACACGCCGTAACTTTGTGCCAGCACCGAATTATGCTGATGCTGTAATGGCTTCGCTTGAGCCAATGCAGGGCAGTTTTATTGAGGCTATTAGTAAACACCTATTGCGCATGTCGGGTGTGACAATTAAAAGCCAAGAATGGGATTTCGGCGCATTGCCGGCTTATTTGAAACTGCAATTTGCGGTGAAAGATGAAAACAATAAGTTACTTGCCAGCGGCTTTGACTTAGATGAACTTAAAGAAAAACTTAAAGGTAAAGTCAACGATAACCTTGCCAAAGTGGCAGAGAAAGGCATTGAGCAAAGTGATTTAATTGAATGGTCTTTTGGCGAGCTGCCTTCGTCGTACGTTCAAAAGCAAGGTCAATACGAAGTCAAAGCCTATCCAGCACTTGTTGATGATGGTAAAGCAACCAGCATTAAGTTGTTTGATGCCAAAGAAAAAGCGGATGAGGCACATTTGAAAGGCCTGCGTCGTTTAGTGCTATTGAATATTCCATCGCCAATTAAATATTTACAGCAAAAGCTGCCAAACAAAGCCAAGCTAGGCCTTTATTTTAATCCGTTTGGTAAAATTAATGAGCTTATTGATGATTGTATTGCGGCTGCGGTTGACAGCATTTTAGCGTCGAATAGTAATATTCGTGATGAACAGTCATTTAATAATGTCAAAGAAACCATTCGTGGCGAACTCGGCGATGCCGTTGTTGCCATTGCCCTAGATGTTGAAGCGGCACTGAGTTTGGTCAGTAGCCTTAACAAGAAACTGAAAGGCAAATCGGATTTCACCATGATCATGGCGCAAGGTGATATTAAAGAGCAGCTTTCAAAACTGATATTTAAAGGCTTTGTAACAAGCCATGGTGCGGCGCGCATTAAAGATGTGATTCGCTATCTAAAAGGCGTAGAGCGCCGATTAGAAAAACTGCCTATCGATCCACATCAAGATAAATTAAAAATGCTGGATGTTGAAAAGGCTGAGCACATTTTAAAAGAGGCCATTGGCAAGGCGCGCTCTAATACAGAAAAGCAAAAACTTGAAGAAGTCAGGTGGATGATAGAAGAGTTACGCATTTCTTTATTTGCCCAGAATTTAGGAACAGCGTATCCTATCTCGTTGAAGCGTATACAAAACGCGATTAAAGAGTGCGGTTCTGAATAAAAAACAGAAAGAAATGTAAATTTTTTGTTATTGGAAAACGCATTTTGCTGTGGTAATAATAGTCCTGCGACAGGAAGTTTAGGGGAAATCTAATGTTGTATGAAGATAAACGTAATTTTTTTCGCATGCTGGTAAATGCAGAAGCGCAGCTCGTCATTTTAGACTCTGAAGCCGGAAGAAAAATTGATGGAGTATGCCGCGATTTAAGTGCCAGTGGTATGTCGATTGAAATTGACGAACCTTTAGAAGTAGCAACAGAGGTAAAAGTGCGAATTGATGCCAGTAACAACAGTGTGCCATCACTTGACGCGTTAGCGAGAGTTGTGAGGTGCAGTGAAGTAGAAGAAAAAGAATTCTTACTGGGATTAGAAGTGTTAGAAATAAACTAAAAAAGGAGCATTAAGCTCCTTTTTTAATGTTCAAAGTACGCATTGCTGAGTCAATTTATTGATTGTCTCTCGCTTTGAATTTAACTACTTTAACTGATACTGTTGAAGATGTTGTGAGTTCAAGCAAAGGATTTAAATATGCGATCATGGATAATCATTTTATTTGGTTTAGTGACATCTGGGTATTGTACGGATGTGTATTCCGATTCAACGATGCAAGCAATTGTTTGCCCACTTATTTTTACACTGCTAATTATTACTTCAATTATAAAAGCAGCAATTAACCCGAGTTTTGCTAGTGACCGCAGTAGTGCAGACAGCAGCGGATTTTTGGGTGGTGGTGGCTTTATGAGTGGCAGTGGTAGCTCAAGCGGGGGAAGTGATTGTTCAGGCGGAGGCGGGGATTGTTAATTCCGAACAATATAAAACTAGCTGTAAGATCCATAAATAGGATCTGACTGACATTAGGCTAAAGCATATTACAAATAAAGCCTTTGCATGTTAACCTTTCAGGCTCGCAAAAGCTCAACAAAATTACTCGTTCACAAGTTTTTGATTCGTAAGCAATCCCGAGCAGTTAGGCTCTGGTTTTACTTCATATAAAGAGCGGAACTCAGAGCTCCTTTTCGACTAGGCGTCCGTCAATATATTTAGCAAAGCGTCCTTTGGCGTGTTCGTGGGTCGGTTCAATCGAATCCCAAGGCCAGCCACCAAACTGAGTTTGTCTAAAGTCTTCAAAGGCTTGGTGTATTTCTGCTTCCGAATTCATCACAAACGGACCGTATCGTACGATGGGCTCGTTGATAGGGCGTCCCTGCAACATTAACAATTGTGCTGGCTCTTCATCAGCAGTGATTGTTACTGCATGGTCTGAGTGTAATTTTGCACCGTAATTCAATGACAAAGCCTGTTTGTCTATGTTCACCGATTGACCTTCAAACAAATACAGCACTCGATTTAAACCTTTTGAGGCTGCGGGTATTGTTATTGAGCCACCTTGCGGGATTTTGATTTGCCATACCGCTACTTCGTTTGATGACACCGCAGCCCAAGAATTTGCTGGTGGAGATGGCGGTTTATGACCCTCAAATTCGCCAGCAATAATCTTAATCGTCGAGGTTTTATTACCATCACTCACATTTACAACAGGTATTTCTTCTCGCCATAGCATTTTGAAGTCAGGTGAACTCATTTTATTAACAGCGGGGAGGTTAAGCCATATTTGAAATAACTCTAACGGGTTTGGTGAATCGGTATTAACCAGCGGAAACATCTCTGAATGCTGCACGCCTTTTCCGGCCGTCATCCACTGGGTATCACCACCACCGTAACGTCCAGCAGCGCTAAGTGAATCCGCATGATCGACCAGCCCTTCATTAACCACTGTTATGGTTTCAAACCCTCGGTGCGGGTGGCCGGGGAACCCAGGCACTTTTGTTCCATGGTACATATTCCAACCGTCTTTCCACGCGAAATCCTGGCCTATATTTCTGCCTTCTAGTGACGCTTTTGGCCCAAAGTTGCCATTACCTTTGGGGAATTTATCATTGTGGTAGACACAAAAAAGGAAAGGGTCGAATGTCTGCCAGGGAAAACCGAGTTTGAAGGTTTGTTGGATTGCGCTCATTAATGACTCCGGAGGGATTTAAATAACCATAACATACGCGATTTCCCGTATTTCGATCAAATTTGGAGAGCACTATTTCGAATGCTAGGACGTTGCCATTCTGTAGTATGTTGCTAAGGTAAAGTGTAATTGTGTTGGCTTAAGATAACGCGCAAAGTATTTATAAGGTAAGTATGCATAAGCTACTTGTGGCTATCAATAGAGTTGTATTTGCGGATTTTTTGTTGCAGTTATCATATTAAAGCGAACAAACGCCCGCTTTAATATTTAGAAGTGAGAGTTGGGCGAGGCCAACTCTGTAGTTGAAAATGCCTTGTAGAACGGTTATTGAATAAACCTAAAGCACTTTACAAATAAGGCCTTTTAAGTAAAACCCTTCAGGGTACTCACCTGCAATCGGATGATCTGGTGCTTGGTTTAAGCGCTCCATGATACGAAGTTCACGTCCAGCATCAAGTGCGGCATCTGCTACCACTTTTTGAAATAGGTTTTGTTCCATTAAGCCAGAGCATGAGAATGTAAGTAACGTGCCACCCGGTTTTAGAATTTGCATCGCAATCATATTAATGTCTTTATAACCACGACAGGCACCCGTTAGCTGTGCTTTGCTTTCGGCAAACTTTGGTGGATCCATTACGATGGTATCAAATTGCACGCCTTTCTCACGGTATTCACGAAGCAATTTAAATACGTCTTGTTTGATAAAATCCACTTTAGATAAATCTAAATTGTTATGTTCAACATTTCGTTTTGCAATGGCTAATGCGCTTTCAGATACATCCACATTAGTCACTTTTTCACAGCCTGCTTTTAGTGCATATAAACTAAATGTACCTGTGTAGCTGAAACAGTTAAGTACCGTTTTATCTTTTGAAAAGCGGCTTAAAGCATTGCGACTGTCACGCTGATCTAAATAAAAGCCAGTTTTGTGGCCGCCTAAAATATCAACTTCTAATGCCAGGCCATTTTCCAGAATTTTTACAGGCTTTGTTGGCGCGTTTCCGTGTAATACGCCTGTAATTGGTTCAAGGCCTTCTTTTTTACGTACATCCACATCTGAGCGTTCATAAACATTACAACCTGGAAACAGCTTAATAAGTGCTTGTACAATATCCCCTTTATGGCGCTCTGCACCTGCACTTAATAATTGACACACTAAATAGTTATCAAATTTATCGATGGTAATGCCCGGTAAACCATCCGATTCAGCTGCACACAGACGAAATCCGGTTAAGCCTCCTTCTTCAATGACGTAATCACGAAGACTCAGGGCTTGTTTTAGTCGATGATAGAAAAAGTCAGTATCGATCATCGTGTTTTCATCAAATGACCAAACACGTGCGCGAATTTGTGATTGCGGGCTATAAGCCGCGATTGCTAAGAATTTACCATCAGCATCATAAACACTTACGGTATCACCTAAGCCTGGGTTGCCTTTGACTTTTTTAATGGCTTTAGAAAAAATCCATGGGTGTTTGCGCTTTAGCGACTTTTCACGCCCTGGTTGAAGATAAATAACCCCAGACATAGTGGCTCCAATTGTTGCAGCTAAAAAAGGTCGTTATTTTAGTTAACCTCGTAGGTGCTTACAAGTAGAATACGCTTTTGAGCAAGGGCTTATTGCAATGAACATACTTATAGCGAGTGATATTTTTGGTGAAACCGCATCGCATTTGGAACTTTGTGAACGCTTAAGTAAATACCATTTAGTCACTTCTATCTCTCCTTACGTACAAACCCCGCCGCGATTTAACAGTGAATCGGATGCATATCACACTTTTTTAAAGATGGGTGGTATGGAAAATTATACTGCCCGCATTAACACTGTAGAAGGCGCCAATGAGACAGAAGTTGTACTGGGTTTCAGTGCCGGTGGCGCAGCTATTTGGGCAAGTCAAAATACTTTTCCGGCGTTAGTTCAAGGGATTGCGTTTTACCCAGGGCAAATACGTCATTATTTAGAGACTAACGTCATTTGCCCATGGCAAATAGTGTTTGCAAAATTTGAGCGCCACTTTAATCAAGAAGATGTACTTAACACGCTTGCCAAAAATAAAAACTTGTCACTGTACCGTGCACCTTTTGAGCATGGCTTTATTAATCCTCAGTCTGAAAATTTTAATGAAACTGGCCGCAAAAATGCACTTAACTTTTTTTCAAATTTAAAAGCAACTGATCAAACAGCCAAATTAGAGGCTGAATTTGCAAAATATTATGAAAAATTTGGCAATCCCATAGTCACCGACTAAGTTTGATTAAACAATCGATTTAAATTGGTGTTGTTATGTCTGAGCGAACTTTAAAAGCCATTGTTGCTGGCAGAGTACAGGGTGTTTTTTATCGTGCATCGGTTAAACAGGTGGCTGAACAATTAGGCATTTGTGGTTATGCAAAAAACCTTGCCAATGGTGAGGTTGAAGTTGAAGCAACTGGCCAAGATTTAAAATTGATTAAGTTTACTGAGTTTCTAGAACAAGGTCCCAGCCAAGCTGACGTTGAAAAAGTATCTTGGGATTATATTCAAACCAAACAGTTTGATGGGTTTGAGGTACAATAGTTAAAAAATTAGTACCTTTGCAATTCATTGATTATACTTAGATTTATAACTAACAAAAAGATTGCTTTCGTATGAAATTACGCTCACTTTATGTTGCCTGTGCTCTCGCTTGCGCCCCTTCTTTTGCGCAAATATCAAAACAAGATATGGAAGTCATAGAAGTCTATGCCACCAAACGTGCACAACCGATTAAACAAGTAACGGTTACGCTTTCGGCTATTGATGGCGAACAAGTCGATAAAGAGCAATTAAAGGATGTTACTGCGATAGGCCATCTCATTCCTAATGTTAAAATTTCACAAAATGCCGCTGAAGGCACAACACCCGCAATTAATATTCGTGGTGTTGGTTTAATAGATTACAACACGTCTAATACTTCACCCATCGCCATTTACCAAGATGATGTCACTGTTGGAGCTGCAAATAACCAACTAGTGAATTTATTTGATTTAGAAAGTATTGAAGTACTTCGTGGTCCACAAGGCACGTTATTTGGACGCAATAGCACAGGCGGTGCGATTTTAATTCGTAATAAACTCCCTGAGCTCAACACTCTAGATGGTTACATTAAAGTTGGCCGTGGCAATTTAGATTTTGGTTTACTGGAAGGTGTTGCCAATCTCCCGCTTTCTGACAATTTAGCTACGCGAATTGCTGTGAGCAGTAAAGAATATGATTACTCTACCAACAATTTACTACCTGGTTCAAAACAAGCTGGTATGGTGCAAACTGATTATCGCGTTGCCTTATTAGGGCAGTGGGATAAGTTAGATATGCTCTTTAAAATCAATGGCAACGATTGGAATGGCACGGTAAATCCCGTTGGCTCTATCGGTATTTTTAAAGATCCTACTAATGGTGTGCTGTGTAGCGTGGGTGAGTTAGGCTCAAATGATTGCTTTGATGCTTTTGGCTTTAATGATGGCAGTGAGCGCTTTTTTGATGTCATGGTAAACAACGAACAAGAACATGATACTGAAAATGTTGGGGCTTCATTAAAACTGAATTACCAATTTAATGACAAACTTGAACTTACCAGTATTACTGCTTATAACTCGCTTAATCGTGACCATGGTTTTAATTGCGATGGTAGTCCAGCACAGTTGTGTGAAGGGCACTTAGGCACCAAAGATGATGCGTTTAGCCAAGAGTTACGTTTATCAAGTGCCTTTGACATGGGCCATTTAATGGCGGGTATTTATTACCTTCATGAAGATATTAAACAAGCTAATTTTAATGATATTTTACGTGATTTCAGAGGAATATTAGATCCAACACTAACCACGACCTTTTATTACGACAATAACATTAACATTGAATCGACAGCATTGTTTGCGCAGTTTGACTGGAAAGTAAGTAATCAATTTACGGTTGTGCTAGGTGCGCGTTATACCGATGAAACAACGCGTTACGAATCTCAAAGTGATTTAAATATTGTCTTAGACCCGAGTGATTTAAATGGTCAGACAATTGATTATTATACTGTTTCAGGCAGTGAAAGCGATGATCAGGTATCAGGAAAAATTGCACTTAATTATCAAACTTTAAGTGGAATGCAAGTGTATTACTCGCTTTCAAATGGGTATAAAAGTGGAGGCTATTATGGTGGTTTTATTGCAACCCCAGAACAAGCCGCACTTGCTGCTTACGGCCCTGAATATTTACTTGCTAATGAGCTTGGCCTTCGCACAGAACTGTTTGATAACACTTGGGAAATCTCAGCTGCAGCCTTTCATTATGATTATCAAGATCAGCAAGTTTTTATGAATCAGGCGAGTGCTATTCCAACTGCTCCGCCATTACAATTACTTGAAAATGTTGCATCTTCGACGATTTATGGTGCTGAAATTGAAAATACTTGGTATTTGGGCAGTAATTTAGATGTGTCGTTTAATATTGGTTATTTACCCCATGCTGAATTTGATGAATATACCGATCCCCTTGGTAATAAGTTAACCGACCACCGTTTACCTTTTACATCAGAATGGAATATTGCAACTAATGTAAATTATTCAATGAATATTAGTAGTGGTGAGTTGGCATTTTCAATAGGTAATGATTACCAATCTGAATATTACTTTGACCAAAATATGAACGAATCAGCAATGCAAGACGATGTTTTGCTATGGCACGCAAATATTTCATATAGCATTGCTAGTTGGCATGTTAACCTGTGGGGCAAGAACTTAACAGATGAGCACTACAGTCATTTAAAATTCGACTTAAGTTCATTTTTAGGCATGTTAGAAGATTTTAAAGCGCAAGGGCGTCAATATGGTATAAATCTTCGATATCAATTTTAAGCCTTGCTCGGAATGTGGTAGATGAGAAAAACACTTGTTACTATTTTTGCATTAATCTGTGTTTTATTGTTCAGCAAACAAGTGCTGGCATCTATCACATTGACTGAAAATGAGCTTTCAACCAATTTACTCGCCAAGTCAATTCAAATAGGTTCAGAACAGCCCCTTAGTTTCCCGCTTAATTATGCTGAAGCAACGACATGGCAACACAAAAAACACGAAACAAAACGGCCAAATATTTTCGGTGATGAGGTGTGGTACGCTTTATCATTTAAAAATGAATTACCTTCAGGTGACTACGTGTTTGCGCCAGCCAATTTTATGGCTGATAACATTGAGTTGCGTGTATATGACAAGCGTAATACTCAAGTTTCCGTTTCTGGGGCAGATCATCCACTAAATACGCCTTTTCATTTTGCCAATAAAGTGCAATTAGCCAAAGGCGAGCACTACATGGTTATTGTGCGTATTAGCAGTGATTATTTTTATACTGCGCCAAAAATCACCCTTTATGAAGATGCTGAATTCGCGCAATCATCGACGGTTAATTCGACCATCATGTTGCTTTGTTTCGGCATTGGTATTGCGCTTGGATTATATAATTTACTTATTTACTTCGTATCACGTGAAAAAATGCATCTACATTATGCGCTGTTTACCGCATCTTGGGTGTTTGCATGGAGCCATTTCTTTTTAATTCCACAACAGCTATTTGGTATTAACAGTGCGCAAGTACACTGGCTAGGGTTTATTTTACTACCACTCACCAACGCGCTCTTTTTCATTCCATTTTTAAGATTAGATGAGCGCTTCCCACAACTTGCTAAAGCAGCCATTGGCATAGGTATTGTGGCATTAGTTGGTGTACCTATTAGCTTTTTTATGCCGGGTTTTGGCTTTATTTGGGCAACGATTGTTACCGGCATTATGATGGTGATTGGAATGGCGGCTGGCCTTTTAAGCTGGCAACATGGTTTTAAACCTGCCCGATACTTTATTTTGGCTTATATTGCGATGTTGCTGCCAAATATGGTGGGCAATTTAAATAACCTTGGTTTACTGCCAGATTTTAATGCTAATTTTTATTTGTATGGCTTAATAGGCACAACCCTCGATGCATTATTATTAGCGTTTGCCGTTGCAGATAAGCTTCGCTTAATTAACAAACAAAATTTCGATTTAAGCCAAAACCTAGAGTTAAAAGTAAAAGAACGTACCACTGCACTTGAAGTGCTAACCGAAGAGCTAAAAGACGCAAACCTTGCTAAGTCGCGCTTTTTAGCAAATATGAGTCATGAAATTCGCACACCCATGACGTCGATTTTAGGCTACATTGATACATTAAACAGCGACGATACGCTAACGCCTGACGAGCAGCGCCATGGCCTAAGAGTAATTCAAAAAAACAGTAAACACTTATTGAGCTTGATTAACGATATATTAGATGTATCCAAAATCGAGGCCAACAAGCTGACAATTGAACAAGTGCCTACCAATATCTTCCAGTTAATGTCTGAGGTGGGATCTATTCTTGGCCGTCAAGTACGTGATAAAGGGCTCGAATTTAATATTGATTATCATTTTCCACTGCCGAATAAAATTATGTCGGATCCTGTGCGTTTACGCCAAATCTTACTGAACCTCACCAGTAACTCAGTTAAATTTACGCAAAAAGGCAGTGTGAGCATTAAAGTTGAAATGGAAGATGACGATCTAAAAGTGACGATTGTGGATACCGGTATTGGTATGGATAAAGGATCACTTGAAAAGTTATTTAGTCCGTTTCATCAAGGGGATCTGTCTACTACCAGACAATATGGCGGTACTGGATTAGGCCTTCATATTTCAAAGAACCTTGTTGAGCGCTTAGGTGGCACTATGTCGGTATCTAGTAAGGAAGGCAAAGGCTCTAAATTTAGTTTTACCTTGCCATGTTATACGACTACGGAAACGCAGTGGCTCGATTCATATCAAATAACTAAAGAAAGCGAACAAAGCACAAAACGTAATGCGGCAATTAAAAAACTTGAAGGTAAAATTTTGCTTGCAGAAGATCACCCAGACAACCGAGTGCTGATAAAACGCATGCTTGAAAACTTAGGTTTTAGCATTGTCAGTGCGAATAACGGCAAAGAGGCGGTTGAAGCCACGCTTAATGATGAATTTGACATTATCCTGCTTGATATTCAAATGCCAGTGATGGATGGCTTAGAAGCCCATGATTTAATGCGTTCTACCGGTGTGTCGTGCCCAATTTTAGCGCTTACTGCTAATGCAATGACTGATGAGATCAAACATTATTTATCTGTCGGTTTTGACGATCATATTGCAAAACCAATCGATAAAAACGAATTTTATGAGAAATTGAGCAAGTATATTGATGTGCCAATTGAGGTGGCTGCAATTCCTGAGCAAGACTTACAAATTATGCGGCTGCAATTTATCAATAACTTAACTGAGCAAAAAGCCCTTGCTGAACATTTATTTTGTTTGGGAGACAATCCAGAACTTGCCAAACTTTGCCATGCAATTTATGGCGCTGCGGGCATGTTTGGTTTTGCTGAGCTTGGCAATATGGCCAAATCTTTAGAGCAGGCTTTGAAGAATGATTCACAAAAAGAAATTAGTACCGCATATCAGTCTTTTATGCGTTCAATCAAACAGATCCACGCGTAATCACCAATTGCTTATGTAAGATGCTATTGAGTTTATTCTCGCTAAGCCTTAAAACAAAAAAACCGCTAAATAGCGGTTTTTTTTGCTTGTGCTTGGTAATTACATTACACGCATACCTGGCTCTGAGCCGTCATCTGGGTTTAAGATATAAATCTCTTTTCCACCAGGGCCTGCTGCAAGTACCATACCTTCTGACATGCCAAAGCGCATCTTACGCGGTTTAAGGTTTGCAACCATCACTGTTAGTTTGCCTTCGATATCTTCAGGTTGATATGCTGATTTGATACCTGCAAATACTTGGCGTGTTTCGCCGCCTAAATCAAGCGTTAGTTTAAGCAGCTTTTCTGCGCCTTCAACGTGTTCAGCTTTGGCAATTTTTGCCACACGCAAATCTACTTTTGCAAAATCATTAAACTCAATTTCATCTGCGATTGGCTCTTTCGCAAGTGGGCTATTAGGATCAATCAGAGGTTTTGCTGGCGCTAAACTTTCTTTAGATTCTTCAACCATAGCATTTACCTTATCCATTTCAACTCGCTGCATTAATGCTTTGAACTTGCTGATTTCATGACTAGTTAGCGCAGTATTGATACTTTGCCACGTTAATTCGGTATTTAAGAAGGTTTCAACTTGCTCGGCCATTGCAGGTAACACAGGCTTTAAATAAGTCATTAATAACTTAAATAAGTTGATACCCATAGAGCAAACCAAGTGCGCATCACGCTGTGTTGCTTCATCTTTAATTAACACCCAAGGTGCTTTGGCATCAATGTATTGATTTGCTTTATCTGCAAGTGCCATGATTTCACGAATCGCACGGCTATATTCGCGGTTTTCAAATGACGCTGCTACTGACTCTTGTGCATTTACAAATTCAGCAAGTAGCTCAGGCTCTGCAATTTCATCACTTAGCTTACCGTCAAACTTCTTAGCGATAAAACCCGCACAACGGCTTGCGATATTAACAACTTTACCTACAAGGTCAGAGTTTACTCGCTGGGCAAAATCATCCAGATTTAAGTCTAAATCGGTAATGCCTGAATTAAGTTTAGCTGCAAAGTAGTAACGTAAATATTCTGGATTTTCAATGTGATCTAAGTAAGTACGGGCTTTAATAAAGGTCCCTTTCGACTTAGACATTTTTGCGCCATTTACGGTTACAAAACCGTGGGCAAATACGTTATTTGGTTTTCTAAAGCCAGCACCTTCAAGCATCGCAGGCCAAAACAGGCTGTGGAAATAGACAATGTCTTTACCTATAAAGTGGTAAAGCTCAGCTTCTGAATCCGTTGACCAAAATGCGTCAAAATCAAGGCCGGTTTTATCACATAAGTTTTTAAAGCTTGCCATGTAGCCAATAGGTGCATCTAACCATACATAAAAGTATTTGCCTGGGGCACCTGGAATTTCAAAACCAAAATAAGGTGCATCGCGGCTGATATCCCACTGCTGTAGACCATCTTCAAACCATTCATTTAGTTTGTTTGCCATTTCACCTTGGATTGCGCCAGATGTTAGCCATGCTTTTAGCATGTCTTCAAACGCTGGTAAGTCGAAGAAGTAGTGCTCTGAATCTTTAAGTACAGGCGTTGAACCTGACATTACTGATTTTGGTGATTCTAATTCAGTAGGGCTATAGGTTGCGCCACACACATCACAGCTGTCGCCATTTTGATCTTCTGCTTTACAGCGCGGGCAAGTACCCGTTACAAAGCGGTCTGGTAAGAAAATGCCTTTTTCTTCATCAAATAATTGCGAAATAGTGCGTTTTTTGATGTAGCCACCGTCATTTAAACGATTATAAATAAGCTCAGAAAACGCTTTGTTTTCTTCTGAATGCGTACTGTGATAGTTATCAAACTTAATATGAAAATCGGCAAAATCGCGTTGGCGCTCAACACTCACATTGGCAACCATTTCTTCTGGAGTGATACCTTGTTTTTGTGCGTTAAGCATGATCGGCGTACCGTGCGCATCATCGGCACATACATAATACGCTTCATGACCACGTAACTTCTGGAAACGAGACCAGATATCAGTTTGAATATATTCAAGTAAATGGCCTAAGTGCGTTGGGCCATTTGCATAAGGTAATGCACTTGTAATTAAGATTTTTCTTTGCGACATATCGTTTACCGTAAACTAGTGTGGTGACAACACCAAAAATTTACCCATTAGGTAACCCTTAACCTGTTACATAGAAATTCATGTAGTAACAAGCTAAGTATATAACTGGAGTTAAGGTCAGGAATATTACATAATTCCAGCGCGTATTTCATTAGCCAAATGCAGATTTACATGTTTAATATTAAAAATCTTTTCTCAGGGTCAAAACAAGCTGATAAAGCCGTTACTAACGCGCAAAATTCATCACTGATTGAACGTATTACGCAGCTGTTGGCAGATTATCGTTCTGATACTTTCCCCGTTGGTTTACAGCAAGCAACCACCTTACTTTCTGTTGAAGTGGGCGATAGCTTAAACGTATCGCTACTTTTGCATTTTGCTGCATCAAGTGAACAACCTGATATTGCAAACTTTTTATCTGAGAAGTTAGGGCAACCTGTTGCGCTTAGAGTGCAAGTTCAGCTATTGGAGCCTAACCGTCACGGTACTATTAAACATATTATTTTGGTGGCAAGTGGCAAAGGTGGCGTAGGCAAATCAACCAGTGCGGTTAATCTTGCAAATGCACTTAAGCAAAATGGTGCCAAGGTAGGTATTTTAGATGCCGATATTTACGGGCCATCTATTCCTCTGTTATTAGGTCTTGAAGACGAAACACCCGTAGCGAAAGATGATAAAACCCTCTTACCGATGGAAAAAAATGCACTTGTCGCGCAGTCTATTGGGTTTTTATTGGGTAAAAGCGATGCCACTGTATGGCGTGGGCCAATGGCATCAACAGCATTGATGCAGCTTCTCAATGAAACCGCTTGGCCAGATTTAGATTATTTAATTGTTGATATGCCACCTGGTACGGGCGACATTCAACTTACCATGTCACAAAAAATTCCAGCCAGTGGTGCGGTTATTGTGACAACGCCGCAAGATTTAGCATTAGCAGATGCCAATAAAGGCATTGATATGTTCAATAAAGTGAAAGTGCCGATCCTCGGCTTAATCGAGAATATGAGTTACTTTAATTGCCAACATTGTAATGGCGTTAACCATATCTTTGGCGAAGATGGCGGAAAGGAACTGGCACAGCGTATTGATATTCCTTTACTTGGACAAGTTCCTTTAGCACATCGCATTAGAGAGGTAGGTGAGCAAGGTGAGTTTCTTTCACATAATGCTGACAAGGCGCTCGTTGCCATTTATAATCGGGCGGCAAAACTTGTTGCTAGTCATTTGTTTTATCAAGGAAGTGGCAGCAATCCCGTCGAAATTATTATAACGGACGATTAACTATGCGTTTATGTGATACCCATATTAAAGAACATCTAGCTGCGGGTAAAATTAGTATTGAACCTGCGCCAAAAGAAGACATGATTTCTGGTGTCACGGTAGATTTAAGGTTAGGTAATAAGTTTCGTGTCTTTCAAGATCACAAAGCGCCTTATGTTGATTTAAGTGGACCAAAAGAATTGGTTTCTGCTGCTATGGAATCAATTATGAGCGATGAAATTATTCTTGAAGAGGGTGAAGCTTTTTTTCTACACCCAGGGGAACTAGCGCTTGCAATTACACATGAAAGTGTCACTTTACCTGATGACATTGTAGGTTGGCTTGATGGGCGCTCATCACTTGCGCGTTTAGGCTTAATGGTGCATGTGACTGCACACCGTATCGATCCGGGCTGGTCGGGTAATATCGTACTTGAATTTTATAATTCAGGAAAATTACCTTTAGCGCTTCGCCCTTATATGAAAATTGGTGCGCTTAGTTTTGAAACTATGTCTGGTCCTGCTGAAAACCCTTATAACCGCCGTAAAGACGCAAAATATAAAGGGCAGTCTGGCGCCGTGGCTTCGCGTATTAGTGACGATAGCCAGTCATAATCTTATTTTGATTTATAACGTGCTCGCACTTCGGCGGGCATGTACTTAAATTGATTTTCCATCATTGCATCGAGCGCTGAATAAGCAGGTGCCATAGGTAATGCTTCCGCGCAAAACAGGGCATACGCAATAGCCTCAAGGCTTGATAAACTATCACTGCGATTTGCCTTTCTCAGGTGATAACGATTATCTGGCAATTGTGCGAAGCTCACTTGGCGCAACTGCTTCAGAATATCGATAGTAAAAAATAGCTTATTGGCTTTTTTCCAGGTGCCATCTAACACGATTAAATGAGTTAAGTTTAAATCTGTGCTTGTGTTATCGAGTGTCTCAGCATCTGCGCCAGGGTAAAGTAGTGCAGTTGTTGCAAGTGGTAAGCTGTTTAACTCACTAAAATCGTCGCTATTGTCGCCAGTTAAAACCGTGATTCTTTTATACAGCAACTTAGCCAATCGAATTGTATTTTTAGCGTTATTTTCTTCAGAACGATGTTGAAGTACAACAACATGTATTTTGTTATTGACGCTTTGTAACTGATCACAGATGCAATCAGCTAAGACAAATTGGCATTTTTCACAAAGAGAGCGGGACATAAAATAGTGGTGTAAGTGAAAACGCAGTATTTTAAATAGCTGCAATAAGGCTTTCAAGCCTTATTGATATACGGCTTCACAGTGACTTCTCAAAAATTGCTCTAAATTATGCTGTTTTGCAGGCCTTGAAATCATATATCCTTGTAAAGCATCACAACAACAATCCGTGTAAAAATCAGCTAACTCGTCAGATTCGACACCTTCACCAACGACTTCAATATTGAGCTGCTGTGCTGCATTGATAATACTTTTTACTAAAGAGCTATTTACTGTGTCTAGATTAGTAACTAGTTTGCGATCTAACTTAATGCGGTCAATCGGGTAATCATGCAATGTGCGAAGTGACGTATGGCTTGAGCCAAAGCGATCAATGGCAATCTTCACACCTAAGTCAGCCAGCTTTTTAGTGATTTGAAATGATTTTTTTTCTGATGAGGTTAAACAAGACTCTTGAATATCGAGTTCTATCATCTCAGGTGCGATGTTAAATCGCGCAATTTCGTTATGCAGGTGGGGTAAAAAATTAGGGTGATAAAAATAGGATTTAGAAATATTAATGCTAATAGGCACTGAGCTATCAATTAGTTTTTTCTCAGCCCATGTTTTACGGCAACGACATGCTTCATGAATAACCCAGCTTTCAATTTTATTGGCATGTCCTTCACTTTCAATCACGTTAAAAAATTCTTTTGGTAGACTAGGTTTGCCATTTTCACGCCAACGTAACAGTGCTTCTATTGAGCAAATTTGCTGATCATTGGTTGTCACTGAGGGTTGAAAGAAGAGCTCGAATTGGCTGTAATCAATTTCATTATTAAGCTGCTCTTTAATTGATGAGCTGTGATTAAAGCTTTCCGTTACTTGGTGTAATTTTACCGAGCCGCGTTTCATATTTTTAGCGCCGTACATGGCGGCATCCGCGCGTTTATAAATCTCGTTTTCGTCAAGGCTACCATCAGTAATACATGCACCTAGACTGGCTTTAGGGTAGAGGGTATGCCCTTGTAACATGATTGGACGTGATAAAACGTCATTTAATTTACGTAGTTTAGTTCTTACCGATTGCTCAGAATTAACTTGTTCAAAGATAATACAAAATTCATCTCCCCCAAGGCGTGCTACAGTATCTGATTTTCTTACATGCTCTTTTAGGCGATGTGCAATCGCGTTAAGTAGTTGATCGCCAACATGATGACCAAGGGAATCATTAATTTGTTTAAAGTCATCTAAATCGAGTAAAGCGAGGGCTAATTTTTGTTGATTACGTTTGGTACGGATCAGGGCTTGGCTTAATCTATCTTCGAATACCTGTCGGTTAGCTAGCCCTGTGAGTGGGTCTAATGCTGCTTGTTGCTGTAATTCTCGGTGTTTCAGTGTGAGCTTTGTTACGTCGCGTATCTGCAGTAAATAATGTTGATGATGTTGATTTATTACGTATTCATAATGGCGGTTTCGCGGTAAATATTTCAGTTTAATACTTTGCCAATGGCAGTGTGTGTTTGGACAGGGGTTTACAGCATCAAAAATTTGCGAATAAGGATCATAAAGAAGCTCTTCTATGTGTTTTACCTGCCTTTTACAAATATCATCAAAATAATCATTGGTTGAGATGATATTGCCGTTCATATCAAACGAAATTAGGCCTAAATTGAGCTTACTAACCACATCCGCTTGCGGTGCATTTTCATCAAGGCTAATCAATTTACAGGGCTGATTATTGTATTCAATCGGCACTATCGAAACGGTAAGGTTTTTAATCGAAAATTGTTTATGAGTATGTAAATTTTCTTTGAGCTGCAAATGGGTCAATTTATCGGATGAGTCACAAAAGAAAGTTTTTTGTTTTGTATTGAGGTGTAAGGCTTGTTTATTTGAATAAAGCAATTGATGGGTATTTGAAACGATCAAAACGCCAGCCTGATGGCTATTAAATATTAGTTCCGTTAACTCAGTATTAATCCGATTAATCATCTATAAGTTTGTTTTTATATTTATATTTGTTCACGTAACTATAGGAGAGATTTAGAAGTTTTCAAATCTTGATAGAAAATTTATGAAACTTGGTTTAAGGTTAAAGTAACTACACTAACAAACCAGCGTTTTTATGAGTGATTTAGCCGTAAACATTAACTCCGATGCCTTGTTTGCTATGCAAGACCTGTTACAAGACCAATTTTTACCAACCCTTGAGTTTTGTTTAACAGAATTTGACAGGTTACAGGCCGATCTTGAGCGTGATTTTGATGTAAATACTACCGATGCCATACGTCATGCACATAGTTTAAAATCGAACGCTGCACAATTTGGTGCAGACTCTCTAGCGCAACTTGCAAAAGAACTTGAACATGCGTTAGGACAAGGGGATATGACGTTATCGCAAAGCCTGAGAGAAGCTTTGCCTGCGCATATTTCAGCTACTAAAGAAGCCATTAATAAAGTCATTTAATTATTTTATTCTAAAAAGCGCTTTATACTTTCGCTTTCTATGCAAATGGGGTAGCCTGTGGTGGAAGCATGCGCTATTTCTTACTCTCATTTCTAGTATGATTTTCTTGTTTAATTTTTACTAAACAAGGGTGCATGTCTTTGTTTTCATTTTAATTCGATGAGTGTTACACAAAACGCTCACATTATTTGTATTCGGGGACGTTTGGCAGTGTTTAAAAAAAGCGATAAATTACAAGGGGTTTGTTATGACATTCGTGGGCCAGTTTTAAAAATGGCACGTGAAATGGAAGATCAAGGGGAACAAGTATTAAAACTAAATATTGGTAACCCAGCCGCCTTTGGCTTTGATATGCCAGAGGATATGTTAAAAGACATGATTCGTAATTTAAGCGCTGCCCAAGGCTACTGTGATTCAAAGGGGCTTTATTCAGCCCGCGTATCTATTTATCAATATTATCAAAATAAAAAGTTTACCAACCTGTCGATAGACAATATTTTTATCGGAAATGGGGTCAGTGAACTTATTCAAATGGCAACCCAAGCATTGCTAAATAGTAATGATGAAGTGCTTATTCCTGCACCTGACTATCCGCTTTGGACTGCGTCGGTAAAATTAGCTGGGGGCAATCCTGTTCATTACATTTGTGATGAGGAGCAAGATTGGTTCCCAGATATTAATGATATTAAAAGTAAGATTACTTCTAAAACCAAAGCGATTGTACTAATCAACCCAAATAACCCAACCGGTGCTGTGTATGATGAAGCGTTGTTAAATGATTTATTAGGGTTGGCCCGTGAACATAATCTTCTCGTATTTAGTGATGAAATTTACGAAAAGATTATTTACGACAACATACCTTATACCTCGATAGCAAGTCTGTGTGATGATGTGCCAATTATTACTTTTAACGGTCTTGCGAAAACCTATCGTGCAGCAGGGCTACGTATGGGCTGGATGGTATTAAGCGGTAAAATATCGCAACTTGAAGAATATATTCAAGGGTTAGAGATGCTCGCGTCAATGCGTCTTTGTGCCAATGTGCCGGCACAATATGCAATTCAGCAAGCGTTAGGCGGTGTACAATCGATTGACGAGCTGATCCTGCCAGGTGGCCGTTTATATCAACAACGCGATATTATTTTTGAAGGCTTGAATGCAATTGAAGGTGTATCGTGCGTTAAACCAAAAGGTGCGCTTTATGGTTTTGCGAAGTTTGACCGCAAACGCTTCAACGTTAAAGATGACGAAAAACTCATACTCGACCTATTAAAACAAGAACGTATTCTGTTGGTACACGGTCGAGCATTTAACTGGCCAAAGCCAGATCACTTTAGATTAGTGTTTTTACCTCACCAAGATCAGCTCAAACCGGCAATTGAAGGTATTCAACGCTTTTTTGCTAGCTACCAGCAAGTGTGATGTTAGTAACAAAACGCGGATAAATTTCATCGAGTTGGTCAACTAAGGTTGGCCAACCCGCAACATTAGACTGTTTTAAAGCATCAACTAATAATTGTTCTGAATGCACATTCATATAAAACTCAGAACGTTCAATATGACTAATGTGCCATGGCTCTTTGGCAACACCCCCATTGAAGTGTTTATAAGGTAAGAAAAAGCCGTATTTTTCAGCGTTATTAACTAACCAGTTACTGAGCTCACAAAACGGCCCATGTTCACTGTATTCTGCTTGGCACAATTGCAACTGATAGTCATCAGCGACTTTACTTGCGTCAAACACATCCATGTCGGTGCCAAAATGATGCCGACTAGCCCCCGGAATTGCACTAAAAAGCATTATCGCAAAACACTTCTCGGCATCGTTAAGAGAGGCCATGTCTACTGGATTATCGTGAATATCAAAAACAGGCCTGATTAAATTGAATTTGTTATTCCAAATTAGCGACTGTCTTTCAAAATCACGAAACGTTGATGCCAATGTGAGGGTAATGCCGCTTTTTTTAGCGGCACTAACCATTTGTTCAAGATCGCGTTTAATCCTATGTTCGACTAATCGACCTTGAAAATCGCATAAATGAGCTTGCGATAAGCCAAGTGAGGCTTGCTCAACTAAGTTAAACATTTAACCAAAATCGCTTCATAAATGTCGGTCAGCACTTCAAGGTCACGTGCATTCACACATTCGTTCACTTTGTGAATGGTGGCATTAATAGGGCCAAGCTCAACTACTTGTGCGCCTGTTTGCGCAATAAACCTACCATCTGAAGTGCCACCAGTGGTTTCCACAGATGTATCAATATGCTGAATATCTTTAATTGCAGCGACCGTTGCTTCTAGCAGCGGGCCTGAGTCAGTTAAAAACGGCAGTCCGTTATAGATCCATCGAATATCATAGTCTAGGCCATGATGGTCTAAAATCGCGACGGTGCGCGCAGTAAGCTCATCAGCGGTAACTTCTGTGCTGTAACGGAAGTTAAATTGAACCTCGACGCTTCCTGGGATCACATTACCGGCACCTGTACCGCCATTGATATTGGAAATTTGAAAACTGGTCGCAGGGAAGTAGTCATTACCTTTATCCCATGTTGTATTAGCAAGCTCATCAAGTGCAGGAGCAACTAAATGAATAGGGTTCTTTGCTAAATGAGGGTAGGCAACGTGCCCTTGAATACCTTTAACAGTGACAAAGCCTGTTAATGATCCTCGGCGGCCGTTTTTAACTACATCGCCAAGGGTATGGCTTGATGATGGCTCGCCCACTAAGCACATATCTATTTTTTCATTGCGCGCTTCTAACAGGTCGATTACTTTTGTGGTGCCGTTAATAAACGGGCCTTCTTCATCAGAGGTAATTAAAAATGCAATGCTACCTTTGTGGTCTGGGTGTTTTTTTACAAAACGCTCTGTGGCAATGAGCATTGCCGCAAGAGAGCCCTTCATATCAGCGGCGCCACGGCCATGAATATAACCATCGAGCAAGTTGCCAGAAAAAGGCGGTTGATGCCACTCTTCAACTGGCCCAGTTGGTACCACATCAGTATGACCTGCAAAACAAAATACAGGCGAAGTTTTTCCTTTTCGTGCCCACATATTAAGCGTATCGGTAAAGAATAACTCTTCAATATTGAAGTTTAGCGGCCTAAGAATATCTGCCATTATCTCTTGGCAGCCAGCATCATCGGGCGTTACCGACGGCTTTTGAATAAGCGCCTGCGTTAGGCTAATTACATCATTTGAACTCATGCAAAAATACTTTTATATTGTTCTGCTTTAAAGCCCAAATGAAGCTCACCTTCTTTGTCTAAAATAGGGCGTTTTATCATGGCTGGTTGTTCAACTAATAAAGACACTACAGACTCGGCATTTAATGATTCTTTTGTTGCATCGTCCAGTTGGCGATAAGTTGTGCCACGCTTATTTAAGACATGTTGCCAATCAAGTTGCTGGCAAAATTGAGTTACCATTTGTGCATCAATACCGTCTTTGCGGTAATCGTGAAAGGTATATTCAATATTGTTTTGCTCAAGCCATTTTTTTGCTTTTTTAATCGTGTCGCAGTTTGGAATGCCAAAAAGTTTAATCATGGTTAATTCGTTTTGTTAGTTTAAAGAGAATATCATTGCCAGCAGTTACGCGGTTTGCTTGATAGTAACATTTATCAAGCACCTTATTTAATCGCTCAGTATCAAGTAATAAAACACTGGCGTGAACTGTGTGTTGTTGTTTTCGAAAATCAAAACTTGCAATAAGTTGCCCTGCGCTAAATTGCTCACCAAGCTTAAAGTGCTGTTTAAAGCCTGTCATCGGACCAAAGTCATCTTTTAGCGTGATTAGCACTAATAACTTAACCCCTTGCTTTGACTTAAAAATAAACTCTAAACCTCCCTGATTTACCGACAACAGGGTGCCGTTAAACGGGGCATAGAGCTGATAATTACTGACTTCAAGTTCAACACCTAAACCAAGTAACTGATTGCTGACTAACGGGTTGCTTGACTCGCGTTGCGGCAAAATCCGCCCAGAGAAAGGGGCGTGGATTATAAGGGCGGTATGTTTTACAGCATAAAAATCTTGCTTTAATACCCGCATTAACTGTTCACCACTTTATAACCGGCTTTGCTTAAGTGGGAGATTGCATCATTAATACGTGCTTCTTTTACCAAGATGTAATCGGTATCAAATGTTGAAATGGCGAAAATGGAGATTTTTGCAGCCGCTAAGACACCAGAAATATTTGATAAGATCCCTGTCATTGAAAACCCCAGTGGTCCAAGCACTTCTAGTGCAGCCCAGTCATCTTCTTGTTCGTTTGAATCTAACTCAACATAAGATGGGCAAACAACTGACAGTTCATCATACGTTCGGGCGATAAAAAAGACCTTGGCTTGATAAACTGCTTGCGGAATAGGCGTGTCTACGTCAAAACTATGTATCGTAAATGTTTCTTGCATTACGGCTAACGTTTGTTGTGACATAAAGCTCCCATATTTCGTTTTGATTTATAGCCTTACAATATCAAAAATATTGATGTCTGTAAGGCTATTTTCAAGCAAATCAGCGGGTTTCTTGTGTCGCCTGAATTGCTGTTAACGCGATTGTGTAAACAATATCATCGACTAATGCGCCGCGTGATAAGTCATTAACTGGCTTGCGCATACCTTGCAGCATCGGGCCGATTGAAATAAGGTCCGCACTACGTTGAACAGCCTTGTAAGTTGTATTACCTGTATTTAAATCAGGGAAGACAAATACGGTTGCTTTACCTGCTACTTTACTGTTTGGCGCTTTTTTCTTTGCAACGCTTTCCATAATTGCAGCGTCATATTGCAGTGGTCCATCAATTAATAAATCAGGGCGTTTTGCTTGCGCAAGTTCTGTTGCTAAACGTACTTTTTCAACATCATCGCCGGTGCCTGAAGTACCAGTACTGTAGCTTATCATGGCTACACGTGGCTCAATACCAAACGCTGCAGCGCTGTCTGCAGATTGAATAGCAATATCCGCTAATTGCTCAGCAGTAGGGTCTGGGTTAATTGCGCAGTCACCATAAACCAGTACTTGATCCGGTAATAACATGAAAAATACCGACGAAACCAGTGAACTGTTTGGCGCGGTTTTAATTAATTGTAGTGGTGGGCGAATGGTATTAGCAGTGGTGTGAACTGCGCCAGACACTAAGCCATCAACTTTATTTTCGGCTAGCATCATGGTACCAAGCACCACATTATCCTGCAGTTGTTCTTCAGCGATAACCTCGGTTAACCCTTTATGTTTACGAAGTTCAACCATCGGTGCGATGTAATTTTGACGAACAACACTAGGGTCTTGAATCTCAACGTTATCGTTAAGCTGAACACCTTGTTGTTCAGCAATACGTTCAATTTCTTCACGGTCACCTAATAACACGGTGCGTGCAATATTTCGCTCACCACAAATCGCAGCCGCTTTGATGGTACGTGGTTCGTTACCTTCAGGCAGAACAATGGTTTTTTGTGCTGAGCGTGCCGTTGACGACAGTAAATGACGAAACGCAGGTGGTGACATTTTACGGTTTAAGGCAACACCTTGCGTTAGTGACTCTAACCAGTCTTTATCAATATGACGGGCATTATGATCTTTAACTTTTTCGATGCGCTGTTCATCATCTACAGGAACTTCTAAGTTAAAGCTTTGTAATAGGATTGAGGTGCGCCAAGTATCATTTTGCGTACAAATAATTGGTAAGCCAGTGTCAAACGCTTGTTCACAAAGCTTTAAAATACGTTCTTCCGGTTTAAAACCGCCAGTAAGCAATACCGCGCCAAGTTTGGTACCGTTCATTGCGGATAAACAGGCTGCGACCAGTACATCAGAACGATCACCTGGGGTCACTAATAATGCACCAGGAGAGAAGTGATTAAGAATATTAGACACTGTGCGCGCACAGAAAGTAACGCTTCGCAGACGGCGGTGTTCAATGTCGCCATAATTTAAAATTTCAGCATTTAAGTGCTTAGCAAGATCCATCACACGTGGGGCTACTAAATCTTGATACCAAGGCACAGCGCCTAAAAGTTTAAACGGTTTTTTACGAAATAGTGGCAATGAAGCAATGCGATTAAGCTCAATTTGCAAACTGTCATCGTTGCTTGGCTCAATAAAGTCTGTGCGAATATTGCCTTCTTCATCAAGCGGCGCATTTACTTTATTGAAAATACAACCAAGTACACGAGGGTGTTCTACACCACCATATAAACTAGCAGCTAGCTCAATACGATCTTCAATTTCATCAACATCATCGTTACTAGGGGTTAAAACAAACACAATGTGCGCGCCAAGGGTTTGTGCAATCTCTCGGTTTACGCGGCCAACATAAGGTTGTTTGCGGGTTGGCACCATTCCTTCAATAATCGCTACGTCATCTTTGCCAACGTGCTTTTCAAAACGCCCAACAATCTCTTCAAGTAATACTTCTGTTTTACCATCACCAATCATTTGCTCTGCTGTGTGCAAATCAAAAGAGGGGGCAGGGTTTATTGTGGAACCAATTTTGACAATTTCAGACGACAGCTCAGGGCCATTTTTCTTGCCGCGAGGCTGAGAAATTGGTTTAAAGAAGTTTACTTTAACCGATTTTTTTTCAAGGGCGCGTACTAAGCCAACAGAGACAGACGTTAAACCAACACCGGTTGATACTGGAATAAGCATAATGCGATGAGACATTATTTTGCCTCCACAAGCTTATGCGCATCCATCGCAATAACCCATTCTTCATTAGTTGGTACAACGAGTACTTTTGCACCTAATGGGTTTGTTGCAATTACGCCAGCGTTACCAAAACGCGCTGCAAGGTTGGCATCATGGTCAAGGTCAAAAGCAAAAAAACTAAGTAAATTAATTACTTTCTCACGTATAAGCGATGAGTTTTCACCAATGCCGCCAGTAAATGCAATGGCGTCTAATGCGCCTAATGGCACAACGTATGAAGCGATGTATTTTGCTAAGCGGTAACAAAACACGTCTAAGGCAAGTTTTGCTTGCACATGATTTTGTTCTGCGGCTTCTTCAATTTCACGGCAATCGCTTGAAAGTTCACTTAACCCAAGTAATCCACTTTGCTTATTTAGCATTGCGTCAATTTGTGTATTTGAGTAGTTCAAAGTGGCAGATAAATAGTTATAAAGACCAGCGTCTAAATCACCAGAGCGCGTGCCCATCACTAAGCCCTCAAGCGGTGTTAAACCCATGCTGGTATCAACGCTTTTACCATTTTTAACTGCCGTCACAGAACAGCCATTGCCTAAATGCGCAGTGATAATCGCACTTTGTTCAATTGGCTTGTTAATTAACTTAGCTGCTTCGTTTGCAACAAAAAAGTGGCTTGTACCGTGGAAACCATAGCGGCGCACACCGTGCTCTTTATAAAGTGATAATGGCAGGGCGTAGAGATATGCTTGCTTTTCCATAGTTTGGTGAAACGCAGTGTCAAATACAGCTACTTGAGGTAAATTTACAAAAGCAGCTTGCGCAGCGCGAATCCCCATTAAATTAGCTGGGTTATGTAGTGGCGCAAGGGCAACATTGTTTTCAATACCATTGATAACTGCATTGTCGATTATAACTGAGCCGGTAAATGCTTCACCGCCATGAACTACGCGGTGACCAACAGCAATTAGGCTTTCATTTAAATGCTGTTGTTTAATTAAGTTAACAATTTCTGCGATTGCAGCGTCGTGTTGTGCCCCTTTTGCTAAGTCTATTTTGTGTTTTTCGCCGTTAAGTTTGTAGCTTAGCGATGCATTATCCAGTGATAAACATTCGGCAAGACCTGTCAGGCTAGCGTTGCCAGAGGTTGCGTCAATAATGGCGAATTTTAAACTTGAACTTCCACAATTTAGTACGAGCACATTGTGCGACATAGTTAATAGTTTCCTTAAACAGATTTTTCGGCAGTCATTTCAGACTATGGTATACTTGACTTTAATAGTTGCAATTTTACCCTAAAAATTACTTTTTCGTTAGGTAATTATAGAGGCTCAATGCAATTTCGAGGTGGTAATGCAAAAATCAATGTTAGCGCAAATTTCTGATGGGCATCATTACAGCAAAACATGGCCGCTAGAGCCAAAGCTAGGTGCAGTTTTTCTTGAGTTCCGAGTAATTAAAGCTACAAGGTTGGCGATTAAAATTGTGCCGTTACTCGCTGTGTTAAGTATTTTTGTGCAAGTTAACTTTCTAACAACGGATTACTTACCGCAAGCATTAACCTTTTCATTATTTTTACTCTCAATGCCAGTGCAAGGCCTATATTGGCTTGGCAAGCGCGCGAATACCTTACTGCCACCACAAGAGGCAATTTGGTTTCGAGAGGTGTACGGTAAAATGACTGAACACGGAGTAGAACCTCCCGTATCTATTACCAAGCCGCGCTATGGTGATTTGGCGTATCTACTTAAAGAAGTGTATGAAAAAATGGATAATGCATTTAAGCGCGATCTTTTTTAAACACGTTCAGAGTCAACAAAAGTGTCGCATTTAAAGCGACACTTTTTGTATGAGCGTTATGTTTAAGCTTTCACTTTTTTAAAGACACTGACGTAAAATGATAAAGTCACCTTAAAAGGCACCTTTTGCGCAAGCGATTGCCAATGCTCTGGCCTAAACTTCCAAGCAAACGGCGTCATTTTTATCAGCTCAGTTAACGCTTCAAGCTCAAGCTCTACCACCTCGGTATGTAAGTTGTGATTAACAAGCTCAAATCCACTAGGTGCTTCTACGGCTTGGTGCGGATTAACTTCTTTATAAATAAGCGCTTTTAATTCTGTTAGATGATTGCCACCTGGGCTTGCCACGATAAGTGTGCCATTGTCATTGGTTAGACGTGCAAGTTCTTTATCAAAAAGAGGCGAAAAAACACTAGTGACAATATCAAATGCATTATTCTCGAATGGAGCATTTGATGAGGAGGCAACACTGAAGTGACAGTCTTTAAAGCGTTTAGCCGCGTATTTTACAGCAGGCTTCGAAATATCAAGGCCATACGTTGATATCACATTGCCACACTCATTAAACTTATGGGTGTAAAAGCCTTCGCCACAGCCCACATCTAACAACGTATTTTCACCTGCAACTTCGCTTATTTTTTGGCACATTGCTTCACGTAAAAAATCATAATATCCGCGCGCTAAAAACTCGCGACGTGCGATTACCATGTCTTTATTATCACCGGGATCTTTGCTTTTTTTATTTTGTACTGGCAGCAAATTAACATAGCCTTCTTTGGCTTTATCAAAGCTGTGGTTATTGCTGCATATTAGACGATGTGTGTCATTTGAAAGGGGCGTTTGGCAAAGTGGGCAAAAATAGATTTGTGACATTAGCATAGCAAAGCAGTAAATAATTGAGTGATTATAACCTTAAACCCAGCATGGATTCGAGATTTGCCGTCTTAAATAAGAGGCTTATTTTGCTAAATATTCGTTATCGTAAAAGGTTCTTACCCAATGTGGGCGGTAAATTATCAGTACCGTCATTGCCATGCCATTGATTGTGGCTTCTGGAAACCAGATTAAACTTGCTAAAAAGGTGTAGTTATCAAATAGGGTTTGCCAATCATAATGACCCGAAAAATAGTGGTAGCCAGTCATTAAGCCAATATGAAATATGGCGGTAAGACCAGCCCCTAAAAAGCTATTTACAAAAATATAAACAAATAAATGACGAGTAATATACTGATAGCACAGCAAAAACAGGGCATAACTAAATAAAATTGGCGCTAAGGAAGTAAGCAGGGCATAACTGCCGATTTGTTCAATAGGCACCAAACCAAGGCCCAATTGCAAGCTATGGCTAAGCGCTGCGGTAATGATCGCGAGGCGAGGGCCAAGTGTCAGTGTTACGCCAGTTAGTGCTAAAACATGAATATCAAGGCCGGGGTAAAGCCCAGCCTTTAAAGACCAAAACCCCACCAGCATTAAACTGATGGCAAGTACACTTCGCTGAACAACTTGATTGCTAAATAAAATACTGCGTGTTTTTGCATCGAGCGATTTAATTAGCGCAATAGCAAATAACAGTAAACAGTTTAATTCAGCTAAATCAAATTCCACAAAGCGTACCTGAGGTTAAATATCGAATGTCGCCCAAATTGGTGCATGATCCGATGGTTTTTCAATGCCGCGTAGTTCGTAATCAATATCTGACTCAATACATTTTTCAGCAAGCCCTTTGGTTGCAAGAACAACGTCAATACGCAGGCCGCGGTTATCATCAAAGCCCTTAGAGCGATAATCAAACCACGAGTATTTTTCAGTGGCATCTGGCGTTAATGCTCTAAAGGTATCAACTAAGCCCCAATCTAATAAACGCGCTAACCATTCGCGCTCTTCTGGTTGGAATGAACATTTACCCGTTTTAAGCCAGCGCAAACGGTTAGGCTCGCCAATACCAATATCTAAATCAATTGGTGAGATATTAATATCACCCATTACGATAATCTGCTCATTTGGATCATGATCAGCAAGGTAAGTCATTAAGTCAGAATAAAATTGACGCTTATATGGGTATTTAGTTTCGTGGGCAATATTATCGCCCTGAGGAAAGTAACCGTTTAAGATTTTAACTGGGTTGCCATTTTTATCAGTTACCGTTGCGATAATCATACGCTTTTGCGATTCATCGGTATCAGTTGGAAAGCCTTTTTCAATGGCGATTGGCGCTTGCTTTGTTAGTACCGCCACACCGTAGTGGGCTTTTTGACCATGAAATGCCACGTGATAACCCATTGCTTCAACATCTGCAACCGGAAACGCTTCATCATGCACTTTAATTTCTTGCAAGCCGATAACATCAGGTTGGTGCTTATCAATCACTGCTTGAAGTTGGTGTAAACGGGCACGTAAGCCATTTATATTAAAACTGATTACTTTCATTGTTCACCTAAAAATATTTATGGGTGTTTAAATGCCTTTAGTCTAACAAAAAGAATAGCGGCACGTTAGCTTTTTACTCTTTCATAGTCAGCCGCATTTATTTAAATTAATATAAGGTAAACCAATTAGTTAGTTTGTTCTAAAAATGCTGCATATTATTCAATCAAACCGTATGGAAGCGCTTCAGCTTCACTTATCTCAGTCGTTACTGCACAGTCCCAACCCTAGCATTTTTGATCAAGAGCAAGTGCTGGTGCAATCACCCGGTATGGCGCAGTGGTTAAAGGTTCTGATTGCCGAGCAGCATGGTGTTACTGGGCAAATTGATTATGTGCTGCCATCAAGTTATATCTGGCGTTTGTACCAAAATTTACTGCCCGATGTACCGGAAGATTCGTCATTTAATAAAAATAATATGGCGTGGAAGCTGTTTAACATTTTGCCAAGTTGTTTAGACCAAACGGAATTTTCCCTGTTGAAGCAGTATTTAATTGAGACTAAAACCGCACTTGATAGTGACACGCGTTTATTTGGATTATGTGAAAAAATTGCCGATGCGTTTGACCAATATTTAATGTACCGCCCTCAGTGGTTAGAAAGTTGGCAACAAGGGAATGATAAATTAGCGGATGTAGATATATCAATTGCACCTTGGCAGCCAATTCTTTGGCGTAAGTTACTTGAACACACTCAAACTTTGGGGCAAAACCCGTATCACCGAGCTAATTTGCATCAAGAATTAATCAGTGCTCTTACCACCAAGCCGGTTTCACTTAGCCATCAAAATTTATATATTTTTGGTCTCTCAGCAATACCAAGCCAACAACTTGAAGTATTTCAAGCATTGGCAGAGCACATTGATGTATATATTTATTTGTGCAACCCCAGTAAGCATTATTGGGGTGATGTGGTTGATGAAAAAACCAAAGCAAAAATCATTGCCAATTATGAAGTAAAGCCAAATATCGATGCTGAAGGTGAAGACTACTATATCGTTGGTAATCCACTGTTAGCTTCATGGGGTAAACTCGGGCGCGAATATTTAGAGCAATTAGTAGAGCTAGATGCACAGTGGACTGATTTATATATTGAAAAGTTTGAAGAAAATTTGCTCGGCAAATTACAACAAGAGATTTTTGAATTAGCCTTTAAAGGCGTGCCACTGGCCAGCGATCCAACCTGGTTTGTCTCAGATGAGGGCAAACTTTCGTTTAGTGAAAGCTCAGCCTTACCATCACTGATGTTTTCACGCTGTCATAATGCGCTGCGTGAAGTTGAAGCCTTGCACGACCATTTACTTAATTTGTTTACTGAAAACCCAGAACTTACCCCGCGCGATATTATTGTAATGATGCCAGACTCTGGCCAATACAGCCCATATATTGAAGCGGTGTTTGGTAGTGCCAAAGACAATCGTTATATTCCGTTTGCGATATCTGATTTAGGTGTAGAACAAGAAAAACCGATAGTGAACAGCTTTATCAAGCTTGCCGATATAGGGTCTTGTCGTTTTTACGTTTCAGATATTCTCGATTTACTGCAAGTTGACGAGATATCAGTAAAATTTGAGATTACCAGTGAAGAGCTTACTCAAATTAGTTATTGGTTAGAGCAAGTGAATATTCGTTGGGGCATCGATGGCCAACATAAAGGTGAGTTTAACCAACCTCAAATCGATATTAACAGCTGGCGCCAAGGACTTTCCCGTTTAGTGCTTGGCTTTGCCATGAAAGATGAAACCACTGAATTTAATTCGCTCTATGCCGCAGATGAAGTGGAAGGCATGGCAGTGGAAACACTGGCAAAGTTAATTCGTTTTTTTGAAGCCTTAGAAGACACGCAAAGTGCACTTAAAGTGAGCGGGAATTTAGCAAATAAAGTAGGGCAACTACAACAGTTAGCAATGCGTTTTTATGCAACGGACGCCAGTCAAAATAACGACTTAAGCTTTATTCAAAAAGCGCTAGAAAAAATGCTTATGCATTTTGATAATGGCGATCATAGCGGATTAGTGTCGCAAACCTTAATGGTACACATTTTAAAACAACAGCTAATGCAAAAAGGCGTTGGACAGCGCTTTTTTATGGGGCAAGTTAACTTTTGTACTTTAATGCCAATGCGTGCAGTACCGTTTAAAGTGGTATGCATTTTAGGGTTAAACGATGGCGATTATCCGCGCAGTGTGCAGCCCCTTGGTTTTGATTTATTGCAACACAGTAAACCTCAAAAAGGCGACCGTTCGCGTAAAATGGACGACCGTTATCTCTTCCTAGAGGCGCTACTAAGTGCGCGCGAACACGTGTATTTAAGTTATATGGGCAATTCGTGCGTTGATAATTCAGAGCGTCTTCCTAGCGTGTTGGTGAGTGAACTGACGGATTATTTAGCGCGAGTATTTACCCATCCAGAAAATAAACTAATCGATTCACTCACGGTAAATCATTACTTGCAGCCGTTTAACCCTGCGTATTACCAAGTATCATCAATGCAAAGTTACAACCCGATTTGGCTACCCAAAGCACAATTAACGAGTACACATGTTGAGTCACTTGCGCCTGAATTAGACTCGCAAATTGACCTAGCGATGTTTATTCAGCAGTTGCTTGCGCCACAGCAATCATTTTATCGCTACACCATAGGCGCACGCTTAGGCGACTATCAATATAATAACCAAGATGATGAAACCTTTGTGTTAGATGGCTTAACACGCTATCGCTATTATCAAGAAATTATTGAACAAGATTACCTTGATAATACGCCAAACCTTGATGCTATTATTGCCAGAGGTGATTTACCCCAAGGTGCTGGGGCAGAGCTTGCTTTAGAAACAATGGTTACTGCAGTAACGCCACTGTTAACTGAACTTAAGCGTCATCAGGTTATTACACAGCAAGCACAAAGCAATGAACTTATTCGTATTGAGTTAGCATTTAAGCAGTTACAGCTTAATGGCACATTAAAATCAGTATCCCTAGGGAATCAATACCTCTACAGGCCAACAGGGGCCTTGAAAGCAAAAGATAAAATAGCTGGGTATTTATATCACCTTGCAGGCTGTGCATCAGGTAATGTGAACACCACTTTATTTTTATCACTAAATGGCTATTTAGAGTACCAAAAATTAGCAGAAGACGACGCCTATGCACTGCTTGAAAAGTGGGTTGCGCTTTATACCCAAATATTTACGCGTCCGTTACCGTTTTTCGCTAATGCTGGTTTTAGTTATTTACAAAAACGTGAACTTGCCTCAGCTGAAGCTGTTTTCTCTGGCACGCCGTTTGTTGGCAGGAATGAGGTAAGCGACCCTTACATTTCACTTGATTTCACCACACTTGAGAGTGTGGCAGATGAATTTATCGCATTAACAGAATCTTACCTTGCACCAATCGATGCCATTATCACGGAGCATAAACATGCAAAAGCTTAATCCAATGGCGATGCCACTGTGTGGCGCGAACTTAATTGAAGCAAGTGCCGGTACAGGTAAAACTTACACCATTACCGCGCTTTATTTGCGCTTATTACTGGGCTTTAGCACCGAGGGTGAAAAACAAACACCGCTTAGCATCGAACAAATTCTGGTTGTGACGTTTACCGAGGCCGCCACCGCTGAAATTAAAGACCGGGTGCGTCAGCGCTTAATTACGCTGCGCGATAAACTGCTGGGTAAAGACACAAAAGACGAGGTGGTTAATCAGCTGTTTGAATTGATTGACGATCACCACAATGCATTTTACCGCATTGATAGCGCAGTTAAATCACTCGATGATGCTGCGATATTTACCATTCACGGCTTTTGCCAACGCATGTTAAAGCAGCATGCGTTTGAATCGGGTATGGCGTTTAATTTGCAGTTTATTATGGATCAAAGTGAACTGCTTGAAACGGCGATTAAAGATTTTTGGCGCCAGTTTGTATTTCCGCTTAATAAACAAAGTTATGCCGCAGTCACCAACTGTTTTTCATCACCAGATGCGATCCTTAAAAACCTATTTGGTTTACTCAGTCGTACAGGCATAGAAATCACCCCGCAATATAGCTTTGATGATGCGTTATTACTGCAAAGTCAGTTAGTTGAAAAAGCTAATAACTTAAAAGACCAAGTGTTAGCAGAAGAATTTATAGGTTTTATTGAGAATACGCCATTTAAAAAATCTAAACCGATTGCCAGCAGTAAAAACTTAGGCTTATTAAAGGATTATTGTGAGAGTGATGAGGTTATCTTTGTCGGCGCTTCAAATCGTTCGTTTGAAATATGGGGTGAGGGGGCATTTGCCGACAAAGGCAATTATTTAAAAGATAAAACACCTGTTACTCATCCGCTTGCGGCACAGTTTGATGAATTAAGCGTACTTAAAGAAAAAGCCGAGGCTGCACTGCCGGTGTCTATTTTAATTAGTGCTTATCATTATTTAGTTGATTGGCTTCTAAGCGAAAAGCAAAAGCATCAGTTGATTAACCCAGATGACTTGTTAAAAAACTTAAGCCAAGCGCTTGAAAGTAACACCAGCGGTGAACTGGCCAATGCCATTTTAGCGCAGTACCCAGTGGCATTAATTGATGAGTTCCAAGATACCGACCCAATTCAATACGGTATTTTCGCCAATATCTATTTACGCAATAGCAGCGTATCAGACAAAGACAATGCACTGATTATGATTGGCGACCCAAAACAAGCCATTTATGGCTTTCGTGGTGCCGATATATTTACCTACATTGATGCAAAGCACCAAGTACCTATTGATAGTCATTATACGCTTGATACCAACTATCGTTCTTCCAAGCAGATTGTGGATGGCGTTAACAGTATTTTCTCGCTGAAAGACGATAGCTTTATTTTCAATAAAGACATTCCTTTTGCCAAAGTAAATGCCTTTGGTAAAAGTGCAGAAGATGGTTTATTTGTTGATGGTAAAGGCAAATCGGGCATTCATTTTTGTGTGCTTGATGAACTGGAAGACACCATTGCCAAAGGCGCAGGTGATAGCCAACTGGCCGCCATTTGTGCAGCCCAAATCTCATCGTTACTGACTGCAGGAAAAGATAAACGCGCCGTAATCGAACAAGTGCCACTTAAAGCGAGTGATATTGCGGTATTGGTGCGTGATAGAAACCAAGCGAATATGATTAAAACGGCGCTGCAAAAACTAGGTGTTGCTAGCGTGTTTCTCTCTCGTGATAGTGTGTTTGAAACACCGTTAGCAAGCCATTTATTAACGTTTTTATCAGCGTTACTTGCACCCTACAATGAGGCAACCTTTCGCGGAGTGTTAGTTGGGCCGCTTTTTGCCCTTAATTATGCGGATGTGCATCAACTTACGCAAAATACCAAAGCTTGGGAATACACCTTAGATACCTTTGCCGCGCTTAAATTATTGCTACAGCAAAAAGGCGTGATGGCGGTTATTGAGTCGCTGGTTGAGCAAAACGCACTGCCGAGCCGTTGGCAACAAAAAGGCTGGGATGTAGCGCGCTTACTCACAGATATTCGTCACTTAGGTGAGTTACTGCAGCAGAAACAACTGTCATTGAATAGCTATCATCGTTTATTACATTGGCTGCATGATCAAATTACTAAATTTGCCGCAGAAGGTTCGCAACTTCGTTTAGAAACCGATCAGCAATTGGTAAATATCGTGACTATGCATGGCTCGAAGGGCCTTGAATACCCGGTAGTTTATATGCCTTTTGCCGCTAGTTTTAGAGAAAACAGCGAAGCGGTATACCACGATGAAAGCGGCAAACTTATTTACGATTTAAACCCATCGGATGACGCTAAAGCTATTGCCAATAAAGAAAGCCTTGCAGAAGATTTGCGTTTGCTCTACGTGGCACTTACACGGGCTGTGCACTACTTGGTGGTTGGGCTTTATAACTGCAAAGACGGACGTAGTAAAACCCCCGGTTTAAGCAAAACGCCGCTTGGTCATCTGTTGTTTGATAAAGATGATATCGATACCGGCCATGATTGGTACGCACAGCTCAGCACCTTTTGTGCTGGACATACTGGGCTAAGCGCAAGCTGTTACTCTTTGCCAGAAGCCGCTGAAATTTATACATCAGAGAGCAGCGCAAACACTGAGTGCCTAGTAAAACGAAAAGAGCAAGCTGTACCTAATCAATGGCGATTAACCAGCTTTTCATCGCTAACAAAAGTAAGTCATGGCGATAGCGAAGCGTTTGACTATAAACAAGGTGCTAATGATGAAATGCATTTGCTTGATTGGCAAACAGCAGTCATTACCCAATTACAAAATGAGTTTAGTTTTCCAAAAGGTGCAAATGCGGGTAGTTGCTTACATGCCATTATGGAAGAAATTGATTTTAATGCACCCAACACACCTATTTATCAACAAAAGTTGCCGCTCAGTGAGGTGGTTGAAAAACAACTCTTGGCTTACCAAATAGAAAGTGAATGGCAAAGTGTGGTTGAAAATTGGATAAAGCAATTACTTACAAAGCCATTAGCGCCACTTACTGTAGCAATGAGTGATTTAAATATGGCGCAGTGTTTAATTGAAATGGAATTTATGCTGCCGGTAAATGCGCTTGTTACCCGAAAACTAAACGATATTTTATTAACGCAAAGCCGTGACCATTTTACGCCACTTACCAATGCCACCATTAGTGGCATGTTAAAGGGCTTTATCGATTTAATTTTCTGTTATGACGGGCGTTATTATGTTCTTGATTATAAGTCGAATTACTTAGGTGAGAGTGGGGATGATTACAGCCAAGATAATATGGAAAGTGTCATGAGTTCTCACCATTACCATTTACAATATTTACTGTATACCGTTGCACTACACCGTTTATTAAAAAGCCGTATTCGAAATTATGATATTCATACCCATTTGGGCGGCAGCTTTTATTTGTTTATGCGTGGTATGCCATCAGGGCATGGCATTTATTATAAAGAGCCCAGTATAGAGCAAGTATTGGCACTCGATAGTTTATTCGATAAGGGGACATTCAATGCGTAAGTTACTTATTGAACATGACAAAATCGATGCGTTTGATATTCAACTTGCTGACATTTTAGTAGCAGAATCAGATTCACCCGTATTTTATTTAGTGTTGTTATTAAGCCGTGCAGTGCGTTCGCAACATTCGTGTTTACCGCTTACGAGTATTGATAGAGACGATCCATTTCATTTAGCGTTAACAAGCCATGGTAAAAAAGAATCACCTTTTACCGCAGAGGATGATTTTGCAGCACTGCTGACATCACATATTGCAGTAGGTGATGACAAGCCACTGCGTTTATATAACGACAACCTTTATTTTGCCCGCTATGACGATTATGAAAAGGTGTTTGTTAACGCCATTACAGCACGTAACGCATTAGAGCTTAATTTAGATAATGAGCAACTAAAAAACTTGCTAACAAACTATTTTGAACCGACCAACGACATAGATTGGCAAAAAGTGGCGTGTGCGGTTGCTTGCCTTAAGCGCTTTTGTATTATTTCGGGCGGGCCTGGGACAGGTAAAACCACCACAGTGACAAAGCTATTGGCAATTTTGCAATCGCTTTACAGTAAAGTGCCATTAAAAGTACAACTTGTTGCACCTACTGGTAAAGCCGCTGCCAGATTAAGCGAGTCGATTGCTAATGCAAAACAGTTTTTGAATATTGATTCGCAAATTGCAAAGCATATCCCTGATACAGCGCAAACGCTGCACCGTTTATTGGGGGTGATCCATTTATCCAATAAATTTCGTCATAATCAACAAAACCCATTGGATGTCGATTTAGTTATCTTAGATGAAGCATCCATGGTTGATTTAGCCATGTTAGCTAAGTTGTTTGATGCCTTGCCTAAGCATGCACGCGTGATCTTATTAGGTGATAAAGATCAATTGTCATCAGTTGATACTGGTAATGTGTTGTCGGACTTATGTAAACCGCTGATGTTAGGTAAAGATCATTCTTATACTGGGCAAACGGCAAAGCAACTTGCACAGTTATTAGGTAAACCTATTAGTGCAACACAGCAAAATGACTATTTATTAAATGATAATCTAGCCTTTTTACAGGTGAGTCATCGCTTTAAATCAGACAGTGGTATTGGGTGTTTGGCAAAAGCGGTAAACAGCAATGATATTAATGCGCTACATCAGGTTTATTCAGATAATTTTAGTGACTTAACGTTTAGCTCATTAGAGACTGATTTCAAAGTATTTGTTGAACGTGCTGCAAGTAAGTATGAAGCGTATTTATCTGCAATAAAACAAGGCGCATCAATTAGTGAAATTCACAGTGCATTTGCCAATTATCAAGTACTTTGTGCAACCCGCGTTGGGCCTTATGGCACCAATGAGCTAAATACAAAAATTGAAAAAGAGTTAAGCAACAGCAACTTGATCCAGCGCAGTGGTGCTTTTTATATTGGTATGCCAATTATGGTGAGCGAAAACAATTACCAGTTGAATCTGTTTAACGGAGATATTGGCATTATTATCAAAGACGAAAACGACCGTTTAATGGCAAGTTTTATTGATGACCAAGGAGCGGAAAGGGTGATTTCTACGACCCGTTTGCCTCAGTTTGATACCGTTTATGCTATGACCATACATAAATCGCAAGGGTCTGAATTTAAAGATGTTGCCATGGTATTGCCTGCAAACTCTCCAGTAGTTAATCGCCAGCTGGTATACACTGGTATTACCCGCGCGAAAACTTCGTTTGAATTAATATCGCTTGCTGGTGGTTTAGAAAGGGCAATGGCAAAAACCGTATCGCGTTATTCAGGGTTATTTGGACGATTTCAACAAACTCGCTTATAGCGCTCAATATTTAGGCAGTTTGGCCGATGGTTAAAATAGGACGCAGTTAATATCAACCTAATGAAGGTTTATTACGTATTAATAAGGTAATCATGGTTGGTATTAATGTAACGTTAGGGATCACAATAAGTAAAATTGTCACCAAAACTTGGTCGCATTTATGCATGCATTAACGTGAGATGCCAAAGGTGGCAAAACTGATAGGGCTAAACCCAATTGATGAGGATCCTATTATGATTAGTCGAGAATATTGTAAAGCATTAGAGTTAAAAGTATTTAAAACCTCTAAACAGGTTAGAAGCTTAAAAGGTCAGCTATTCTTTTTTAGATTGCTTAGTGTTGTGTTTATGATGTTGTTTATTATTGGTAACATTCATTGATGTTATCGTGTCATTTTCTTAACGAACACAACCACGAAAAGCGCTAACGAAAAACTGCCGCAAAAGGCTTCGACTGCGGCAATTAAGCGCGAATATCCAAGCGGTGTTATGTCGCCATAGCCAAGGGTAGTAAAGGTGACAACGGAAAAGTATAAGCTGTTACCAAGTGCCATTAAGTTGTCTTTTAAACTGTGAGCTGGGTTAAATTGTAAGGTTTGTTCGTTATAGCTCACGCCAAACGCAAAGTAACAAAGAGCACAAATCAAAATTAACATCATTGAAAAGAAAATCACATTAACAGGGCGCTCGCCGTAGCCACACAACACATCAAAAAATTTAGATGCCATACGATGACGAGACCATTTAGGGTATTGATGGCGGCGCATTATCAACACTTTGTGATTGAACTTGCCTGATACTTCTAAAAGCCCCTGATTTTCAGCGGCGTTTCTTAAGTCTCGATAAATTTCTTCAGATTGCTCAAAATAGTCGAGCGCTTTATCGCTGTCATTTTGTTTTTCAGCTTTGCGTGCAAGGTCTTCTTGTAGCAGGGTGTGGCCAAGTTTCATATTATCGATGCGCGCACCAATTAATTTTACGCCAAGTAGGTTAGTACCTTCGAGCTTGGCACAGTGTAAATTAGCGTCCCGCAAATCTGCTTTCATAAGCGATGCATTGCGAATACAGGTATTATAAAGATGTGCATTTTGCATATTGGCGCGATAAAAATTGCTGTAGGATAAATTGAAATGTTCACCTTGGTGGTTCACCAAATTTAAACCAGTGAGATCTGCGCGTTTAAGTTGCAGCCCTTTTAATAAACCACCACGTTGGGCGTAGCGTTCAAGTTTTTCAGTAAGTGCTAAACCGCTTTTATCATATTTTTGGTCATGCCAAAAACAGTAACCGCCACCCATATCCAATTCACAACATTGTTCATTTTCAGGGGAAACATACTGGCATTTAGGTGCATGACTCATAGGCAATATTTAGCTGGCTTGCAATATTGTAAGCCTAGCACTTGAATCTTATTTTGCTAACTTTCTTGGTAATAGAGTTTGGCTAACTTATTGTATTCAAACTTAAGATCTTCGAGACGTTTGGCGTGCTGTGGCGGCAATGCCATACCATCAACAAGAACAAAGTTGCTTTGGCATTTCTCTAAAATAACATCGGCAGCTTGGCTTGCGCGTGGCAGTAATTGCAGTAATGCTTGTAATAAGTTTAGTGCGCTACCGGTATTCATAGGCGCATGCTTGAGCGCCATTTCAAATTGTACAATAGCGTCTTGAAAGTTACCTTGCTTATAAAGCTCAATACCTTTTGTATTATGTTGCTGAAACTCTGATTGTTTAGAAGCTAAGTCATCATTGCGACTGTGTAATTGGGCTAATACTTGGCTATTACTTTGTTTGGACGATTGGTATTTTTCAAGTTGGGCATTGGCATCATCAAATTCGCCCAAATCGAATAACGTCATAATTGAATCAGGCAAAATGGAATGGCTTAACGATTGCTCTGCAGTAAGCGGTGCAATGATTTTCTTGGCAGTTAAATATTCTCCTTCACTGACACTCAATCGTGCTTCACAAAAGGTATTAAACTCATTAAAAAGAATAGGCTCCTCAACAACCGTTGGGTCACTTTGTGCTTGACGAAGCGAGCTTTTAATTTGCGATGTTAGCTCTGATTTTTCATGTTTAGAGTTTGCATTATTGAGTTGGCTAAACATGGCACGAATATAATTAAATTGGTAATCAATATGTGCAAACGCAGTACCTTTCGACATCGCAAGTAACGTATTTTGCGCTTTGACAAGCGCATCAAGATCATTATTTGCCTGGGCAATTTCTGCAAAAGTGCGTTGCCTAGCAAAAGAGTGTGGCGAAATATTACAGCTTTGCTCTATTAAAAACAGAGACTCTTTCCCTTGGTTAAGTTGATTAAGGCAAAGGGCTTTTATATCTAACGCATCAATATTAAAGCGATTTTGGCCTAACAATTCATCGCATATGCGAATGGCCTGATCATACTTAGTTAAATAAAAACAGGCTTGCGCTAGGTAGGTCAGTGCCCATGTTGGCCTTGCACTTTCGAGCACTGAATTAAGTAGATCAAATGCTTTTTGGTTTTCGCCTAAATCAAAATAAACTTGGCAAGCACGCTTAAAGCAAAATTGCGCATTGCGAGCACCTTTTTTTGAAATTTCAAGGTATTGCTCAGCAGCGAGTGCGAGTTGGCCGTCTTCGATCGCTTGATTGGCGTGATAAAATAACTTCTTTTTCGCAGAGAGTTTATTTAGACGTGTTTTTAACATACCACTTGAGAATGGTTTGATTAGATAATCATCTGGTTCTATTTCGAGTACAGATAATACAACTGAGCGTGTGCTTTCACCTGTGACTAAAATGGATATGCTGTGGCGCGAGAGTTTATTTAAGTATTTTAATTCTTCAAGAAACTGTTTACCGTTTCTACCTTGCCCAAGGTTATAATCAATAAATACAATATCTACGGAATCTTTTTCGATTTTGTTAAGCGCAGCTTCACCCGAATCGTAAAATGAAATATTGTTAGCACCGAGTTGTACCAGCATACCTTTAAGTAGTTTTTGGAACGACTTTTGGTCATCAATAATAAGAATGCTCTTATCTTTTAAAGAATTTTCGCTGATTTGGCTCATTTATATACGTATTAGCGCAAGATACTTATAACTATAGCAAGTTAACCACAATAGAAAATAATGTCGATCAAATATCAGTTAAAACGCAGTAAAAAACGCAAAACCTTGGCAATAAAAATTAAGGAAAATCAAGTATTAGTATACGCACCAAATTACCTTGCGCTTAATGTGATTGAACAATGGCTTACTAGCAAACAAGATTGGATTGAAAAGCACCTTGCTAATCAGCAAAAAAGACCGCTAGCCAAATCAGTTTTAGAGCTAGAGTGTGTAACATTCATGGGTAAGACTTATTCACTCGTTTATGAATCAGATTCTGTTCAATCCAAAGTAATGCTGGATGGTGACGTACTTCGCATTAACACTTCTAAGCGTGTTAAACATATTGAAGAGAAACAACTTAGTTTATTAATGCAATTTGCTGCTCAGCAACTTACAAGCTACTGCGAAGAAAAAGCAGCTGATATGGCTAATAAATTGAAAGTGAGCTTCCAAATGGTGAGTGTAAAACATATTAAAAGCCGCTGGGGGTCATGTGATACAAAAGGGCGTTTGCAATTTAATTTGCAATTATCGAGTGCACCACTTTGGGTGATTAATTATGTAATTGCTCATGAAGTTGCACATTTGCAGGTGATGGATCACAGCTACCGATTTTGGCAAGTAGTAAAAATGCTTTATCCAGAATACAAAAAGGCTGAAAGTTGGCTAAAAGAAAATGGATTTAAGTTAGATATATTTAAGGTTTGAAACTTCAGAAAGAAAGTGGTGGAGGGGGACGGATTCGAACCATCGAAGGCAATGCCGTCAGATTTACAGTCTGATCCCTTTGGCCGCTCGGGAACCCCTCCACTGAAGTAGGCGCAATATTAGAGAAGCTTTATCTAGCTGTAAAGTACTTTTTAAAATTTAGCGTTTAACTGCTCGAAAACCAGCCACAATAGTTAAATTTCATACAAGCATGCTCTAAATCGATAAAAACACAAATTGGCCACGATTTTAAAACAAAGAAACTTGACTCATTAGAGGCTTAGATTTTTAACTTTTTGGAATTTGGAATTTGGAATTTGGAATTTGGAATTTGGAATTTGGAATTTGGAATTTGGAATTTGGAATTTGGAATTTGGAATTTGGAATTTGGAATTTGGAATTTGGAATTTGGAATTTGGAATAAAAGAGAAGTGGTGGAGGGGGACGGATTCGAACCATCGAAGGCAATGCCGTCAGATTTACAGTCTGATCCCTTTGGCCGCTCGGGAACCCCTCCACGAGAACGAGGCGAATATTAACAAACTAAAAAATTAAGTAAAGGTTAAAGCTAAAGTTTTTTATATTTTTGTCGATAACAGCTTTGTTATTGAACAAATTGATTATTAAAAATGCAAATTGAACAGATCATCACACATGAAGCGCAACTTGGAGAACAACTCTGCCAAAGTGTTGCTACAGATCGTCAAAGTGATTTTGCATTTTTACTTGCCATGCTTAGTCATGATGCAACCGAATTTTCACAGTTTAATCTTCCGCAAAGTGAAAAAGAATTACTCAGTGATCCATTACTTGAGTTTGCTAAGCAAGGAGCTGGCCCGAAAAAGCCATTAGCTGCTGAGCCATTTAATGGATTGATAGGTCAACAAAACTGTCTGTTACTAATCGAGCAAGGCTTAAATGCTATTCATCTTAACGAATGCTTGAATCCAGAACCATTCACTTGCAAAAATGATACAAAATACATTTCTCCGGTTGTTATCGACAATTGCCCACCTGCAACACAAAAAAAATTAATTGCAGCCAAGAATGTGGCTTTAACAAATAAAAAAATGGATATTGACGGCTTTTATAGCAGTATTGAAAAAAGTCAAAACTACGATTTTGCTTCCGTTGCTTAGGCTTAATAATAAGCAAAGCATTAATAACACTTGAATCATTCTAAAACACACACAATTTAAAACACAAAAAAGGCGATAATAGTTATCGCCTTTTTTATTTGTGAACACACTAATTAAAACGGTTGTGTATTAATTATTAAGCGTGGCACTTTTTGTATTTTTTTTCACTACCGCATGGGCATGGGTCATTTCTACCTACTTTTTCCTCAGCGTGCTGTGTAATAGTGCCATCTAAGTAACGCCATTGATTGTCTTCCACTATAAAGTTTGAAGTTTCTTCTAATTGACAATAATAACCATCACACAAATAGTCAGCTTTAAAATGCACTGTTGCTGTGTTATCAACTTCTTCAAAATTATAAACAGTGAGACCAATAAAGTTTGCTAGTTCGGCAAATGCAGCAATATCACGAACACTATTTTCTGCCTGTTTAGAACTTGCATAGGTGTTATGAATATAGTCACTGTTATTTATGCAATATGCACTGTAGCGAGAACGCATAAGTTGTTCAGCATTTTCAGCTTTTGTTTCACCGTTAATAATCGGTAAGCAACACATCTCAAATGCAATAGAATTTCCGCAATAACACATAGTTTCGTTTCGTTAAGTTAAAAAGGTATTTTAGCAAAGTGTAGGTTTAGTCGTCATACCTTTACTTGCTGCAAAATGATAAAAATAGCCATTAAAGTGAGATTGGTTTGCCGCAAGCGAACTTAATGTCACCTCATCTAACATATTTGTCCACGACACAACTGCACCAAAATTTCCGTTTTTAAGCGCTGAGTTAACAACATATTCAATGTTAATTAAATGACGCTTACGAATAATTAGAAGTTTACTGTGATCAATCGATAGGCTTTCTAATAATGATTTGCTTGGTACTGCATCTGGTGCTAACAGCAAAGTCCATTTATTTTCACAGGTATGTTTTTGCAAAATCTCAATGAGAGCAAGTGTCTCTTGAATATCATCTTGCACATTTATTACTTTCAGTTTGTCTGACGCGATTTCACTTATTTCTAACGTTTGCTGTGTTGAAAGGTGCTGAGCTTGTAACATAACGATACCTGTTTAAATATACAGTGGAATTATCTATACAGTATTTTATACAGTAATCTGTTTCAAGCGTTTTTTGCTATTTTTTACACAATTTTTTCATTGTTAAATATATTGTCATGGATAAGTTCATATAAATCAGCAGCTTGCTTTTTTGCATCCGTAATTTGTTTTGCCTGTAAAAGAGGTTGAAGTTTGCCTATCGCCTCGACTGCTTCAATTGACCCTTGGCTTTCAGCTAAACATAACCAGGTATATGCATGGTAAACACTTTGAGGCAGCCCCGAACCTTTTGCGAACATCATGCCTAAATAAAATTGCGCTTTGACATGGCCTTGCATAGCGGCAAATCGCATATATTTTGCTGCACCGACATCATTACGTGCTTTTGACATCGATACCGAAGTGGCAAATAGTCGTTCGCTGTCTTTTGCGTCAGCCTTGGCGTGTTTTTCACTGAGCTCTTTTTTTATTGCAAGTAACGTAGAGAGAATAAGTTGTTCAACTTCAGCGATTGTTAACGCGTCTATTTCTATGTGTTGATTCGTGTTTTCCATGATGCCCCAAATAAAGTGAACTTAAAGTAAGTTTAGAAGCTTTTGATTTTTTCACTTAATTTCGATTCACAATGACTTAAAAATTTAATTTTTTGTGTGTCACTGGTATGATCACAACCCCCTTAAGACACAGTAACGTAATCATGTTTGAACAACTTTTTAAAATAAACCAACAGGGCAGTTCGGTTAAGCGTGAGGTGATAGCTGGTATCACCACATTTGTCACTATGGTTTACATAGTATTCGTTAACCCTGCAATGCTTGCAGAAGCGGGAATCGATCAAGGTGCGGCATTTGTTGCTACGTGTTTAGCAGCTGCGATTGGTTGTTTTATTATGGGCTTTTGGGCAAATTACCCAATCGCACTTGCACCTGGTATGGGCTTAAATGCCTTTTTCACCTACGGTGTTGTACTTGGCATGGGTTATAGTTGGCAAAGTGCATTGGCAGCCGTGTTTTTCTCAGGAATTATCTTTTTACTATTAAGTTTATTTAAAGTAAGAGAGTGGATAATCAATGCGATCCCATTAGTATTAAAACGTGCAATTGCCACAGGTATTGGTGCATTTTTAGCGTTAATTGCCCTTAAAAATTCAGGCATTATTGTGGCAAGTCCAGCGACATTAGTGCAATTAGGTGTTATTACCCAAGCTGGTCCTTTACTTGCGATTATTAGTTTTTTCTTTATCGCAGCGCTTTTGTACCGTGATATTAAAAGCGGCGTGTTATTTAGTATTTTAGGTGTAACCGCAATCGCATTATCACTTGGCTTAGTTGAATATAATGGCATTGTATCTATGCCACCTTCACTTGCACCAACTTGGATGGAACTCGACTTTGCAAGTGCGCTTGAGCTTTCAATGTTAAGTGTTATTTTTGCGTTTTTATTCGTCGATTTATTCGATACGTCAGGCACTTTAGTTGCTGTTTCACAAAAAGCAGGATTTTCTGACGAAAAGGGCAACATTCCGCGAATGGGAAGAGCGCTTAGTGCAGATAGTTGTGCAACGATTGCTGGTGCAACGTTAGGTACATCAACAACAACATCGTATATTGAGTCGGTGGCAGGTGTTTCTGTTGGTGGTAAAACAGGTTTAACCGCTGTGGTTGTTGGTATTTGCTTTTTACTAATGCTGTTTTTTGCACCGCTTGCAGCTATGGTTCCGGCTTACGCAACGGCGGGTGCTATTTTGTATGTTGCAGTACTGATGTTACAAAACTTAAAACTAGTAGATTGGGATGATATGACAGAAGCTGTACCTGTTGCAGTTGTGTTATTAATGACGCCATTAACGTTCTCAATCGCACATGGTATTGCATTGGGTTTTATTGCTTACACTGCGGTGAAAGTAATGTGTAATCGCGGTAATGAAGTCAGTATCAGTGTATGGATATTATCAATCCTTTTTGTGGTTAAGTTCGCAGTATTATAATTCAAGGCGCTTAATGCGCCTTTAAATCAATGGAACGTGTATGCGTAAGTACCTCTTTTTTATTTCTCAAAACTATAGCTATGCTATTTTAAGACCATTACAACAGGAAATATTACGTCGTGGCGATACCGCAGCGTGGTTTTTATGGGGTAATGAAGTAAATGCGAGTTATCTAAAAGAAGATGAATTACAACTTCATACAGTTGATGAGGTAAAAGCATTTCAACCCGATGCGGTTTTTGTGCCGGGTAATACCGTTCCTCGATTTTTTCCTGGGGTTAAAGTTGCCGTATTTCATGGCTTTAATGCTGGGAAAATTAATCGCCGTGGTCAGAACGACCATTTTAATATTCGCCAGTGTTTTGATCTTTATTGCACACAAGGCCCTAACACCACAGAAACGTTTGAAAAGTTAGCGAAACAGCATGGTTATTTTAATGTAGTTGAAACCGGCTGGCCGACGCTGGATCCACTTTTCAAATCAGTAGACAGCGAAAATAAAAGCTCAAATATTAAAAGTGATAAGAAAACGGTACTTATGTGCTCAACCTTTTCACGTAATTTGACCTGTGCGCCTCATTTGTTTGAGCAAGTTAAAAAACTGAGCGCAACGGGTAAGTGGCGTTGGCTTGTTCAGTTTCACCCCAAAATGCCCAAGCAGATTGTTGACCAATATAAATCCCTCGAAAGCGAACATTTAACCTTTGTTGAAACCGACAATGTATTGCCGTTATTAACACAGGCAGATGTTATGCTGTGCGATACATCATCGGTTATTCAAATGTTTTTGGTACAAAATAAACCAGTAGTTACCTTCAATAACATCGAGCCACAACCCTATATGGTGAATTTTACAGAGCCTGAATTACTTGAAGAAAAACTGGCATTTGCGCTTCAGTTTCCAACCAGTTTACAAACCAGTGTAAGCGAGTACATTGAGCAGTTGCACCCTTACCGAGACGGCCAATCAAGTGCACGTGTACTTGAAGCGGTTGAACAAGTGCTGCAAGGTAAACTCACGACAGAAAAAAACAAACCGCTAAATTTGCTGCGCAATTTTAAATTAAGAAAAAAACTTAAATACTGGAAATTCAGCTAAAAAGCTTTTGCCTGACATTAAGTTTTTGTGAGATCATAAAAATGTCACATAAATGATTTAGGCAGCGCAATGAAGGTTATTTTCGATATTCAACATCTCTATTATTTACCGCAATATTTACCGGTAATCGATGTGTTAAAACAGCACGATACCGATATTGAGTTGATCGGTTACAAAACAGATGATGAAGATTTAAACCGCATTGTTGAAAAGGCTCTTCAAGCGACGAACTTGCCACTTAAAATTGTGCAAAATTGGCAAGAAGCGTTAACACATTATTTAGCTCAAAAAGCTGATTGGATTGTCTTTGGTAATGCTGTATCTGATTTAGAGCAACTGCATGAAGTGAGCAAAACAGTACTGATGCAGCACGGTGTTGGCCCTAAAAGTTGTTACTATGATGTATCAAAAAATCCTACAACAGTGCGTTTTGTTGAAGGTGAAAAGCGCCTTGGTAATCTTCAAGCTATGTTTCCAAGCGGAAATTTTGTAGACAGCGGTTATGCCAAGCTAGACCCTGCGATTAACAATCAAACAGCCACGCGCAGTTTAGCCTCACTTGGGCTTGATGAAACTAAACCTACTTTATTGTATGCACCGACCTTCTACCCAAGCTCAATTGAGTTGTTTGCAAAATCATTCCCGGATGATTTTGCCAATTACAATATTATTTTAAAGCCGCACTTTTTCTCGCTCACAAAACCGCGTTATAAAAAGCAAAAAGCCTTGTTAGAAAATTGGGCTAAGCAAGACAATGTTTATTTAGCAGGGGTTGAAGAATATAACCTGTTAGAGTTTATGGCGATTTCTGATGTGCTGATATCAGATGCATCTTCTGCTATCTTTGAGTTTGCAGCATTAGATAAACCCGTTATTTGGTGTGATTTTTATAAGCTACGCTGGAGTTACCGTGGCATTTTCGCATTTAGATTCAAAAAGCGTATCGATGAGAGCATTGAGGTTTTCCATCAACTCTGTGAACGTGCTGCAAATTACAAAGCACTTGCCAAGTGCGTGACGAATGCAGTTGAAAACCCTCAGGCAAAACACGCAATTCGAGTTGATATCACAAAAGAATATGTAGGTGATGTAGACGGAAATTGTGCTCAGCGAGTTGTTGATTACCTGATAAAGCACTAATCCTTTTTATACATTTACAAATAGAATGGCTTAGCCAGTATTTTACGCCATTTTAGAATTTATTGCTCTCATAGGTCATCTTGGTGTGTACTCGTGATATAGTACGTGCCAAGTTTCATATCACAGAATTATTGCATTTTAATGAAAAGAGTTATTACTTTTGGCACCTTTGATGTGTTTCACGTTGGTCATGTGCGAATTTTAGAGCGCGCACGAGAACTTGGTGATTATTTAATTGTTGGTGTTTCTTCAGATGCGCTAAATTTTTCAAAAAAAGGGCGTACCCCAATATACTCAGAAGAAGATCGTAAGAAGATTATTTCATCTTTGCAATTTGTTGATGAAGTGTTTTTTGAAGAGTCACTAGAGCTAAAAGGTGATTATATTGAGCAATTCAAAGCAGATGTTCTGGTGATGGGCGATGATTGGCAAGGCAAGTTTGATAATTTCCGTTCGCAATGTGAAGTAGTATATTTACCTCGCACTCCGTCTATTTCTACTACTGAAATTATAGAAGTCGTTCGCTCTACAGAACGCTAAAAAAAAGGCTAACCCAGATGGGTTAGCCTCACGTTCACATGGGAAGAACAATACGTAAATCTTTCAATTTATTAAAATGGTAATTCCATTTACCCTGCGTTAGTAACTTTTCTTAGCGCTCTGCAATCACATAACCAAAGCTATTTAATGTTGCGTTATCAAAATGATTTGCCTTAAGTACCTTGCCTGTCAGTGTAAGCGGTTGACTTTCTGCACTTAAATTAAAGTAGCAACAAAGTGTCTTACCGTTATAACTACGCTCAAAAGCAAGAATAGATTCATCGCTTTGCGTAAAGGTAATATCACCATAGAGCAATACTTCAACCTCTTTTCGCCAAGCTAAAAACTGCTGACAATGAATAAGCGGAGAGTTGTTATCAGCCAACTGTTTATTTATTGCAACGGCTTTATGCGCTTCAACAACAGGTAACCATGTTTCACTCTGTGAAAATCCACCAAACGCACTTTCATTTTCCCAAGGGAGTGGAGTACGACAACCATCACGGCCTTTAAAGTTTGGCCAGAAGGTAATACCGTAAGGGTCTTGTAATTGCTCAAAACTAATTTCAGCTTCCCCTAAACCAAGCTCTTCACCTTGATACATACACACACTGCCACGCAGTGTTGCAAGAAGCGCATGTAGCATTTTAACTTGCTCAGTGTTTACAACACCGTCCTTACTCCAGCGCGAGGCAACACGTTCAACATCGTGGTTGCTAAATGCCCAGCATGGCCAGCCTTCAGTCATTTGCGACTCGAGAGTTTCGACTGTATTTCGGATATAACTTGGACTGTAGTCTTTGGTTAGCAGCTCAAAGCTATAGCCCATATGTAATTTGTCGCCACCTGATGTGTATTCGCTCATGGTCGCAAGCGAATCTTCAGAAGAAATTTCGCCCAAGGTTACAGCGCCAGGGTATTTATCCATTAGGCTGCGAATAGCTTGCATAAACGCTAAGTTTTCAGGCTGCGTATTATTATAATAGTGGTACTGGAAGGCATACGGATTATCTTCACTAAAACCACGGCCTTGTCTTAAATGCTTTGGTTTTGCTGGGTTATCACGTAGTTCTTTGTCGTGGTAACAGAAGTTAATCGCATCTAAACGGAAGCCATCTACACCGCGTGCAAGCCAAAATTCAACATTATCTAAAACCGCTTTACGCACGTCTTCGTTATGGAAGTTTAAATCCGGTTGTTGCGTTAAAAAGTTATGTAAATAGTACTGGCAGCGACGAGGTTCCCATTGCCATGCACAGCCACCGAAAATCGACAGCCAATTGTTTGGTGGCGAACCGTCTTCGTTTGCATCGGCCCAAACATACCAATCTGCTTTTTCATTGGTTTTATCTTCACGGCTTTCAATAAACCATGGGTGTTGATCTGAGGTATGACTTAATACCTGATCAATCACAATTTTAATGTCTCGCTGATGCGCTTGTTCAATTAGCTCATCAAAATCAGCAAGCGAGCCAAATAGGGGATCGATATCACGGTAGTCACTAATGTCGTAACCAAAGTCTTTCATCGGTGATTTAAAAAACGGTGATATCCAAACAGCATCTACACCGAGAGCCTTAATATAATCAAGTCGCTTTATAATTCCTTTTAAATCACCCACACCATTATTGGTAGTGTCTTGGAAACTGCGTGGGTAGACTTGGTAAATTACCGCACCTTTCCACCAATGTAATTGCGCTGTTAAATTCGACATCGTGTTCTCGTTACTAATTGATGCTATTCGTTTTAATTTATTTAATCGTATATTCGCAGCTGTTTCTTCAAGCGAATAGCGTTCAGCTTACGTCATCTTTTAGTTGCGAGTAAAAAGCCTACATACGTATGCATTGAAAATAGTTTTATGTTGAATATTATTTTTAATCAGGCAGATTGGTCACACTATATTACCAATTTGTGCCAAGCTAACGCTGCCCCTTTAAAATTAGGTCTAATATTGGTCTTACCAATTTATAATTTAAAGTCATTTGCACTTTAAAGGTGCACAGCATGTTAAATTTTAAGGTGGTTGCACAGTTTTGGTTAAACTTTGTGATCAATTTATGTCATTTTGTTTAAGTTTTATTTTTAATGGGGTTTAAAAAATAAAATCCTATATATATCAACAAGTAAGGAATATTAAATGTAAAAAAATTGTAACTATTTGCGTCTTTGCATAAATTTGAATACGTATGCATTTTGTTGTGGTTGCTAAATTTATAGCGTTACTATCACCGTCGGCAACAAACGCGAACTCATTTGGTGCAACTGCTACAAATATTGTGACTAAACGTAATGTTAATAGTGATGGTATTTCGCACCATGATTTGCACTAGTAATAGTCAAACGGGAACAGAAATTTATGTCTATTTTTAAACCAAGCATGCTAACTCTTGCGATGATCGCCGCGGGTGTTTCATCAGCAACTGTTTATGCAGCAGAGAACGCAAGTAACGACAAAGAACAAGAAAAAGAAGTTGAAGTTATTGAAGTTAAGGGCTTTCGTGCAAGTTTAGTGAAAGCGATTAACACCAAACGTTTTTCTCCAGAAGTTGTAGAATCAGTTTCTGCAGAAGACATTGGTAAATTACCAGATTCATCAATTGCTGAATCAATTGCACGTTTACCAGGCCTTGCTGCACAGCGCTTAGATGGTCGCGCAAGCCGAGTGACTATTCGTGGTTTTGGTGAAGATCATGTTGGTACGACATTCAATGGCCGTGAGCAAGTATCAATCACTGATAACCGTGGTGCAGAATTAGACTTATACCCGTCTGAAATTATGAGTGCGGTAAAAGTATATAAAACACCAAGTGCAGACCTAGAAGCTTCTGGTTTAGCGGGTGTTATTGACTTACAAACAATCAAACCACTTTCAATGGATGAGCGTGTTGTTAAAGTTAATGCGATGTACGAACAAACTGGTTTCGATAAATTAAACCCAGATGCAGACGACAACGGTTTCCGTGGCACGCTTTCATATATTGACCAATTTGCAGATAACACTCTAGGTGTTGCAGTTGCATTTAATACAATGTCTTCTCCAAACCAAGAAAAGCGCTGGAACTCGTGGGGTTACCCAGAATTCACAGGTGAAGATGGTCAAACATACTCTGTATTAGGTGGTGCAAAACCATTTGTACGTTCATCAACACTTGAGCGTGACTCTGTAATGGCGGTAATTGAATATGTACCTAGCGATAAACTTCGCATGGTATTTGATACGCTATATGTTGATTTTGTTGATGAAAAAATTCTACGTGGTATCGAAATTCCATTTGCTTGGGGTCAAGGTTCAATCAGCCCTGATACTGCTGTTGTTGACGCTGAAACAGGTTTTGTAACGTCAGCGATTACTGAAGGTCAACGCGTTGTTGTACGTAACGACTACGAAGATCGTAGCGCAGAACTAACGTCATTTGGCTTTAACGTTGAATATGATTTAAATGACTCATGGTCACTTGAATTTGATGCAAGCCATTCAAGCGTTGAGCGCCGTATTTGGAGTATGGAAAGTTACGCAGGTACCGGTCGTGGTGATTCGCGCGGTGTTGCAGATAACTTAGGTTATACATTAAATGCAGGTAATGCAGGCGCAACATTTACGCATGGTCTTGATTACAGCGATTACAACCTTATTCAAATCGGTGGTCCACTTTCTTGGGGTTGGAGCTCAGCGCTTAACGAAAAATACGGTGTTGTAGGCACAGAATATGAAAACCAACTACAAGACGGTTTCTTAAATACACCAGAAGTTGACGATGAGTTAAATGCACTAAAACTTGCTGCGACTAAAGTTGTTGAGAATGACTATGTAAGTTCATTTGAATTTGGTCTTTCTTACAGTGAACGTGAAAAGACGAAGCGTTCTGAAGGTTACTTCTTAACAGTTTCAAGTTTCTCGCTTGATAACCCAGGCATGATGATGGTGCCAGAAGAATACCGCCTAGGTACAGCAAACCTTGATTTCATCGGCATGGGCGACATGATTGCATTTAATTCACGTGCCATGGTTGAAGACGGTTATTTTGACTTACTTGCTGAAAGCTTAACGGATCCGAGCCACGCAACGAAATCGTGGACGGTAAAAGAGCAGCTTACTAGCGCATTTGTTAAAGCGAATGTAGATACTGAAGTTGCTGGTATGCCGTTAACTGGTAATGTAGGTGTGCGCTATGTGAATACCAAACAAGAATCACAAGGCAGCGCATTTAATACGCAAGATGGCAAGGTTATTACGTCTCCTACGCACATTGAGCACGATTACTCACATGTGTTACCAAGCCTGAACTTATCACTTGCGATTGATGAGCAACAATCACTTCGCTTTGGTGCAGCTAAGACGATTTCACGTGCACGTATGGACGAAATGAACGCGTCTGTAAATGCAACGTACAATCAACAGCCAGATGAAAACGGCAGTAACTGGGTAGTTAGTGGTGGTAACCCGTCACTTGAACCGTACCAAGCAATTAACTTTGACTTAAGCTACGAAAACTACTTTAGCCCTGAAGGTTACTTCTCAGTTGCGCTATATCACAAAGACCTAAAAGATTGGATCTTCGACGGTAGCTACTATATTGATATGACAGGTGTTGCAGACCCATCAACAGGTGCAATTCCAGCTAATCCAGACGGTACAGGTAACGGTAAAGTAAACGGTGGTGACGGCACAGTAAAAGGTGCAGAGTTCTCAGTAACATTACCATTTAATTACTTTGCAGATGTACTTGATGGCTTTGGTGTTATTGCAAGTCACACTGTAAATAGTTCTGACATGGTTGACCAAGATGGCAACGATTATGAAATTCCAGGTCTATCGAAGAGTATTCAAAACCTAACGTTCTACTATGAAAACTTTGGTTTCCAAGCGCGTGCTAGCATGCGTAAGCGTGATGACTTTAAAGGTGATGTATACGGCCGTGGTTTCGACTCACAACAAGTTGATATCCTTGGTGAAACAATTTGGGATGCGCAAATTGGTTATGATTTCTCTGAAAGCGGCTTAAAGAGCTTAGAGGGCATGACAGTGACTTTCCAAGTACAGAACATCACTGAAGAGCCATTTGTGTCATTATCAGGCGACAATGCACTGCAAGTACGTGATTACCAAGACTACGGTCGCACATACTTGTTAGGTGTGAACTACCAGTTCTAATGGTTTGATAAAAATAACAAAGCCCTGAAAAGGGCTTTGTTTTTATGTGAGGTTGCTATGACAAAACAAATCAAAAATGTGGTCATTGTTGGTGGGGGAACGGCAGGATGGCTTACTGCGAGCCTGTTAGCAAAGGTTCTCGGCAAGCAAATAAACATCTCACTTGTAGAATCTGAACAAATCGCCACCATTGGTGTGGGCGAAGCAACTATTCCGCCAATTATTCCGTTTAATGCCGCAATTGGTGTTGACGAAAAAGACTTTATCAAAGCCACTAATGCCACCATTAAATTGGGTATTCAGTTTGAAAACTGGGGGCAACAAGACGAAAGCTATATGCATGCTTTTGGTGGTTTTGGTAAAGACTTTCCATTTTGTAATTTCTTGAATTACTGGCTAAAAGCAAAAAAACTAGGTGATGACAGCTGTTTTTGGGATTACTCAATAAACTACCAAGCCGCAAAACGTAATCGCTTTAATAAATTAGCGGCCATACCCAATACCCAATTACCCGGAATTACTTACGCTTATCACTTTGATGCCAACCTGTATGCGAAGTTCTTACGAGGTCATGCAGAAAAGCTTGGCGTTAAGCGCATGGAAGGAAAAGTAATTGAGGTTAAAACGGATGTCACAAACGGTTTTGTTACTGAGCTACTGCTAGATAACCAGCAACAAATAAATGGTGATTTATTTATCGATTGCTCAGGTTTACATGGTTTATTGCTAGATAAAACCTTGAATGTTGGCTTTGAAGATTGGAGCCATTGGTTGCCATGCGACAGTGCTTTGGCTGTGCCATGTGAACATGGTGAAAGTGAAATAAAACCCTATACACGCTCAATTGCCCATTCTGCAGGGTGGCAATGGCAAATTCCACTGACTAATCGCATTGGTAATGGCTTAGTCTATGCGAGTAAACACCTTTCAGATGACAATGCCAAAGCGTTATTACTTAATAATTTACCGGGCAAAGCACTTGCAGAGCCTAAGCTTATTCGCTTTCGCACAGGGCGCCGCTTAAAGCAATGGCATAAAAATGTGATAGCGATAGGGCTTTCAAGCGGCTTTTTAGAGCCACTTGAATCTACTAGTATTCACCTCATCCAGACGGCAGCTACTCGTTTACTAAAACATTTCCCGCTGATGGGCATAACTGATGAAGTGGTGACCGAATACAATCGTCAAAGCCAAATTGAATTTGAGCGTATTCGTGATTTTATTATTCTGCATTACAAATTAACGAAACGCGAAGACAGTGCATTTTGGCGCCAATGTAAACATATGGAAATTCCCCCAAGCCTTGATCATAAAATGCAGTTGTTTATTGAAAATGCCTTGTTTTTTAGACAAGACGATGAGCTTTTTAGTGAAATTGCGTGGCAGCAAGTGATGCTAGGACAAGGTGCTACGCCAAAACAATATCACCCATTGGCAGATAATCTGACCGTTCAGCAATTAACCGAAATGCTGGCTAATTTAAAAGTATTGATGCGCCATACTAGCGAACAGCTACCGTCCCATAACGAATTTTTAAAACGATTTGGTAATTAAATGAAAAAGAAGATGTATGCCTTATTTGCACTTTTAATGGTGTCGCATAATGGCAGTGCCCAATCAAAACTAGTTGAAGAAAAAAACGCAGAGCAGAAGCCTGTGGTCTATCAGGTATTTACACGTTTGTTCGGTAATACAAATACCACCAATAAACCCTGGGGTAGTAAAGCACAAAACGGTATTGGTAAATTTGATGACTTTACACCAAAAGCACTTAATGAAATTAAAGGCATGGGCGTTAGCCACATTTGGTACACAGGTGTGCTGCATCATGCAATGGCTGACGATTACACTGAATTTGGCATTAGTTTAGACGACCCTGATGTGATTAAAGGTCGCGCGGGTTCTCCTTATGCCATTAAAGATTACTATTCAGTAAACCCAGATTTGGCAAATAACCCCGCGAAGCGTAATGAAGAATTTGAAGCATTAATTGAACGCAGCCATGCAGCTGGCCTTAAAGTGATTATTGATATTGTGCCAAATCATGTTGCACGTCGTTACCAGTCCATTGCCAAACCAAAAGGTGTTATAGGTCTTGGAGAGAAAGACGATACCAGCGTGAGCTATTCTAAGTTTAATGATTTTTATTATATTCCTGGAAAAGCGTTTTCACTGCCTAAATTCCCTGAAGAATATTCACCTTTAGGTGGTGATGCGCACCATTTAGTCGATGGCAAGTTTGACGAAAAACCTGCGAAATGGACTGGCAATGGCTCGCGCGAAGCACAACCCGATTTTAACGATTGGTACGAAACCGTAAAAGTAAATTATGGCGTAAAACCCGATGGCAGGCATGATTTTGCAAAATTACCAAGTGAGTATGCCGCTAAAAACTACCACGATGTTGTAACGTTTTGGCAAGACAAAGAATTGCCAAGCAGCTGGCAAAAAATGCGTGATATCGCTTTTTATTGGTTAGATAAGGGCGTGGATGGCTTTCGCTATGATATGGCCGAAATGGTACCAGTAGAATTTTGGAGTTATTTAAATGCGCATATTAAAACTAAAAACCCAGAGGCCACATTAATTGCAGAAGTATATAACCCAACGCTTTATCGTGATTATATTCAGTTAGGCAAAATGGATTACCTTTACGACAAAGTGGGTTTTTATGACACCTTAAAATGGATTATGCAGGGTAAGCAGTCAGCTACCACACTAATACCTGTGCATAATGAAGTGAAAGATATAGCCCCGCATATGCTTAACTTTTTAGAAAACCATGACGAGCAGCGTATTGCCAGCCCAGACTTTGTTGGTGATATGAATAAAGGCAAACCAGCGATGGTGGTGTCACATTTAATCAGTACGTCACCTACGCTTATTTACTTTGGTCAAGAAGTGGGTGAGCCTGGTGCAGAAAACGCAGGGTTTGGCAGCGCAACACGCACCAGTATTTTTGATTATGTTGGGGTACCTGAGCATCAAAAATGGATGAATAATGGCAATTTTGATGGCGCGTTGTTATCAAAAACGCAAAAAGAACTGCGCAGTTTTTATGTATCACTATTAAACCTTGCAAAACAAGATGCCATCAAATGGGGGGAGCTTACAGATATCACCCAACAAATAGGTGCTGTAAAAGACAAGGTTATTGGTTTTGAACGCCATACAAATAACCAAACCTTATTAGTGCTTGCTAATTTTGCAGATAAGCCTCAAACATTCTCGCTGCCATACCAAGTAAAGCCGCAAAATTTACTGAAGTTTGCAGGTGATAACCAAATTCAAATTAATAACAAAAACACGCAATTCACGCTCGTACCTCAAGGTGCAGTTGTAGTGGCTGTGGAGTAACTTTATGACAACAACCGTGCAAGACAAACCAACACTGTCGTTTTGGCAAATATGGAATATGTGTTTTGGCTTTATGGGCATTCAATTTGGCTTTGCCTTACAAAGTGCCAATGTTAGCCGCATTTTCCAAACCTTAGGTGCGAACATTGATGATATCCCCATTTTGTGGATTGCCGCACCGCTGACAGGTTTAATCGTACAGCCGATTGTAGGTTATTTTAGCGATCGTACTTGGGGTAAATTAGGCCGTCGCAGACCGTTTTTCCTCTATGGTGCATTACTAACCTCGATAGCACTTTGCATTATGCCAAACTCCCCAACTTTATGGATTGCTGCGGGTATGCTGTGGATAATGGACGCTGCTATCAATGTTACTATGGAGCCGTTTCGCGCCTTAGTGGGTGACAATTTACCTAAAAAACAGCGCGGTATGGGATATGCCATGCAAAGCTTTTTCATTGGTGTGGGTGCTGTTGTTGCATCTGCATTGCCTTGGATGATGACTAATTGGTTTGGCATTAGTAACACGGCAGACACTGGGGTAATTCCCGAGTCAGTGACTTTCTCATTCTATTTTGGCGCTGTGGTATTACTAATTGCAGTGCTTTGGACCATTGTTTCTACCAAAGAATATAGCCCCGAAGAGCTGGCGAAATATGAAGATCCAGAAGGAACGCTGGCTTACTCAAATCAAGGTCATGTGCCGTTCGCACGTATTGGTGCTGCGTTATTAGGCTTAGGTTTTGTCGTTTTAGCAGCTGTTTATGTGTTATCACTTGGTAAAGACATTGTTTTTTTAGGCGGCGCACTGAGCGTATTTGGTGGGCTATTTTTACTTTCAAACAGCATGCAATCTAAAGGCAAGACAGATAACGGCTTTTACACAGTTATGTCTGACATGATGAGTATGCCAAAAACCATGAAACAATTGGCCGTTGTGCAGTTTTTTAGCTGGTTTGCGCTTTTTGCAATGTGGATTTATACCACGCCTGCGGTAACAAGTTTTCACTTTGGTAGCAGCGATGTTGCGACGAAAGCGTATAACGATGGCGCTGATTGGGTAGGGGTTTTATTTGCTGCTTATAACGGCTTTTCGGTTATTGCTGCGGTTGTTATTCCACTAATGGTGAAAAAACTTGGCTTAAAAGTGAGCCATATGATCAACTTATTGCTTGGCGCAGGCGGCATGCTGAGCTTTGCCTTTATCTCCAATAGCGAACATCTAATTTATGCCATGATAGCCATCGGCTTTGTTTGGGCGTCTGTTTTATCGCTGCCATATGCCATGCTCAGTAACGCCTTGCCGAGCAATAAAATGGGCGTGTATATGGGTATTTTTAACTTTTTCATCGTTATTCCACAAATGCTTGCGGCCACTATTTTAGGTTCGCTTGTGCGCTATGTGTTTAATGGCGAGGCAATTTATGCCCTCACTCTCGGTGGTATTTCGTATTTGATTGCAGCAATTGCTGTAACGCGTGTGACCTATAACAAGTAAATGACAACAAGTGAAAAATTAACCATGTTTAAAACTAAATTTGTTAAACAATCATTTCTAGCAAGTGCTGTGGCACTGGCGATTTCGGGCTGTGGTGCTGATGTAACCACAAGCAACACAGAAAGTGCAGTGCAAAATAATGCAATAGCGCCTGGTGCACCTGGTAGCAAACCATATTGGGCTTATTCAGGTAAAACAGGTATTGGTACCAGCTACGAAGCATACTTAGATGGCAGCTACAGCGATAAAGCGACAACTGGTACCGTTTCAAAAGTGTGGTTCTCATTAGCGCAGGGTATTATTACTGAAACCATGTTTGGTTTAATTCATCAAGCACAGTTAAAAGAAATGCAATTTGTAGTGAAAGGCAACAACTTTGTTGCAACAGAGCTAGACGACACCAACTGGCAAATTGACTATCTACAAAAAGACGAACTTGGCAGACCATTATCACTTGCTTACAAGCTAACAAATACAGACAAGCAAGGGCGCTTTAAAATTGAAAAGCATATTTTCACAGATAGCAACAACCAAACGTTATTTGTAAAAGTGGCATTAGAATCACTAAAAGGCGAACCACTGTCACTTTATGTTCATGCTAATCCGTATGTAAATAATAACGGTGTTGGTGATAAAGCCATGGTGAAAGATGGCAAACTCGTTGCGGTTGATGGCGACAACTATCTTACACTTTCAAGCAAAACTGCATTTGAAAAGGCAAGCGTGGGTTTTGTTGGTACATCTGATCTGATATCACAAATGAAATCGGGCGAAACGTTCACCAGCTATTTAACAACCGGTGATAAAAGTGGAAATGTGTCGCTAGATGCATTACTTGGCAGTACATCAAGCAAAGCAGAATTTGATTTAACACTTTCATTTGGTAAAACCTTGGATGAGAGTATTGCAGCAGCAACCTCAAGCCAAGAAAAAGGCTACCAAGCGCTACTAACTGAATTTGGTACTGATTGGCAACGGTATTTAGCATCGCTTGATCTTGAAACTTTGAGCTCACAATCTGCTGATAATGGCCGCTTAGCTTATGCCAGTGCACTCGTGTTAAAAGCACAAGAAGACAAAACGCATACAGGCGCATTGATTGCATCATTGTCAAACCCTTGGGGCGACACAGTACCTGCAATTGAAGGTCACACAGGTTACAAAGCGGTTTGGGTACGCGACTTTTATCAAGTAGCCATGGCATTCTTAGCTATGGGTGATACTGCAACCGCTAAAACCGCATTTGAATACCTAGAAAAAGTACAAGTAACCGATAAAACACCGGGTAACCAAGGCGATACAGGTTGGTTTTTACAAAAAACTCATGTAGACGGAGAACTAGAGTGGGTAGGTGTTCAACTTGACCAAACCGCTATGCCAATTATGCTTGGTTGGAAGCTTTACCTTGCTGATGTATTAACCAAAGAAGAACTTGTTCACTGGTTTAACAAAATGCTTAAACCTGCGGCAGATTTTTTAGTGGAAGGTGGCCTTGCGAAAATCCTTTGGAATGACACTGAAATTAAACCGCCATTTACTCAGCAAGAACGTTGGGAAGAGCAAGCAGGGCATTCGCCATCAACAACAGCTGCAGTGATTGCTGGTCTTATTACTGCAAGTGAAATTGCAAAGCTGGCAGGCGATGATGCTATGGCCACCGAGTACTTAAATGTAGCAAAAGATTACAACGCCAAAGTTGAATCGCGCATGTATACTACTAAAAGTACGCTACCGAGTGATGCATCGAATGGCCAGCATTATGTGCGTATAAGCCAAGATGACGATGCAAACTCAGCCACTATTCTTGGTGATAACAATGGCCGTAAAGGTTTAGTTAAACAAAGCATTTTGGATGGCGGGTTTTTAGAGCTTGTGCGTTATGGTGTAAGGCCTGCTAATGATAAGCATATTATTGATACGCTTGATGAATATGATGCAGATAACTTGCCTGAAAATCTAAAAGTAAAATATAACTTTACCTTTGAGGGTGTAGAGGGCGAGTTCCCTGGTTGGCGCCGTTACGGTAATGATGGCTACGGTGAAGATGAAATAACAGGCACAAATTACGCTGAAGGTGGCAATAATACACCTGGTCAACGTGGCCGTGTTTGGCCATTCTTTACCGGAGAGCGCGGTCATTACGAAATCGCAAAATTGGCTCAGTTTGGTGATTTTGATAAAGCACAGCAGGCTAATTTAGTGCAAACTTATGTGAAGGGCATGGAACAATTTGCCAATGAAGGCTTAATGTTGCCAGAGCAAGTATGGGATGGTGTAGGCGTTAACCCTCACAACTATACATTTGGTGAAGGCACGAACTCTGCGACACCTCTTGCATGGACACATGCGGAGTACATTAAGCTACTACGTTCCATGTCAGATAAACAAGTTTGGGATTACTACCCAGTAGTGAAAGAAAAACTGAATTAAAAAAGGCGCGTTAAGCGCCTTTTTTATGCTGAATGCCTGATCACTAACGTGGGTTTTAGCTGCGTTTGAACTGGCGGCTCATCTTTTAATTGCGCTAATAAGTTTGCTACTAACATTTCACCAGCAACAGAAGTACTCTGGTTTACGGTAGTCAGTGCAGGCTCCGTAAAGCTCGCAACAGGAATATCATCAAAGCCAATTACACTGATATCTTCAGGTACGTTTAAGCCCGCTTCTTTTACAGCACGAATAGCACCAATTGCGATTAAATCGCTAGCAGCAAAAATAGCATTGATAGGACGCTTTAAGCTAAGCAATGTTTTGGTTGCGTTATAGCCAGATTCATCAGTTGAAATAGCATTGATAATTTGGCGCGCATCGACATCAAGCCCATGCTTTTGAAGGGTGTCTTTAAAGCCATTAAAGCGGGCAAAAAATTCAGGGCTGTGCTCTGAAGCATCTCCAATAAATGCACATTGGGTGCGTTTTTTAGCAACTAAAAACTCAGCAACTTGTTCGCCGCCATAATAATTGTCACATGAAATGGAAAGCTCAGGACGTGAATCAACGTTTGCGCCCCAACACACAAATTTCGTGTTGTTTTGTAGTAAGGTGGCTAAACGCGCCTGATAGTCGATGTAATCACCGTAACCCAACAAAATAAGGCCATCGGCACGATGACTATCTTCGTATTGAGCTTGCCAGTCCTGATCCATTTGTTGAAACGATACTAACAAGTCATAACCTTGATTAGCGCATGCGCGTGTAATTGAACCGAGCATCGATAAAAAGAACGGATTGATATGTGACTCGTCACTGGTTGGGTCTTCAAACAGCAAAAGGGCAATGGTATTGCTTTGTTGAGTGCGTAAATTACTGGCGTTCTTATCCACTTTGTAATTGAGCTTTTTGGCGATTTCAAACACTTTCTTTTTGGTTTCTTCATTCACCAGTGGACTGTTGCGTAATGCACGAGACACGGTCGATTGTGATACACCAGCATAGTGTGCGATATCGAACGACGTCGCTTTTGATTTACTCAACTCAACACCTTTTTTAAATATAAATGCGTAATTAGCAGGTATTTTAGCCATAAATTTGATAAAAAAACTAACTTTATGTATACAGATATTGAATTTAATCTGACACCGGTGTCATAATTGGCAAATTAAACCGGAGTCAATTGGGTTTGTTGCCAATTTATTTAGTTGTCTGTAGCAGGGCACAAATAAACCGCTAACGAGTTGCAAATACTGCACTTAAAAAACTTAGCCAATTCAATTGAGAGATATTATATGTTTGAGCCTATTTTAGTTGCAGATGTTGGTGGTACAAATGCCCGTTTCGCTTTGGTGAGCGCATTTGATAAAGCAACCAAAGATATTACATTTGACCATATTCAAAAATTATCGAGTTTAGAATTTGATAGTTTTGCTGATGTATTAGCTGCCTATGTTAATACGTTAGATAATGTGCCAAAAAAAGCGTGTTTTGCAGTGGCTGGTCCGCGTAAGCAAGATACCGTTTTTTTAACTAATTTAGGTTGGCAGTTTAATGTTAACGACATTAAAAATGCTTTTGGTTTTGAAGAATTTAAAGTAATTAATGACTTTGCAGCGTTTGCAGAAGCCGCGCCATACATTAATGACGCTGATAACTTAGTTGTTAAACAAGGTTGTGCCCACAGTGATGGTAATATTGCGGTAATCGGCCCAGGTACAGGGTTTGGTGCAGCAGCGTTAGTTAAAGGTGATAACCACAATGTTGTGTTAAGTTGTGAAGCAGGGCACATCAGTTTAGCGGCTTGTAATGCGCTAGAACGCGACTTAATTGCGGCGCTTAGCGAAGACTTTGAACATGTATCCGTTGAACATGTGTTTTCAGGTCAAGGCATTGAAAATTTATATCGTGCAATGGCAAAAGTGCATAATACAAATGCCAAAGAGTATGATGCGCCAACAATCACCAAACTTGCACTTGCCAATGACGATGACATTTGTGTAAAAACCTTAAATCAATTTTGTGACTGGATTGGTGCAGTCGCCGGTGATTTAAGCCTGACGTTTAATGCAACAGGCGGCGTTTATATCGGTGGTGGTATTTTACCGCGTTTTCAAGATAAGCTACTGGGAAGTAAGTTTGCTAAACGATTTGTTGCGAAAGGAAAAATGCAGCATATCGTGGAAGATATTCCAGTCATTTTAATTACTCAAGACAACATCCCATTACTTGGCGCAGCTGCCAGTTTGGAAGCGAATTAATAACTAGAGAACTATATGGAAAAAGTGACGATAAATAGTGTGGCTAAGCATGCTGGGGTATCGAAAAAAACGGTATCACGGGTGCTAAATAATGAGCCGAATGTGTCTGATGCTACGCGTGAAAAAGTACAACAGGCATTTAAAGAGCTAAATTATCGTCCTAACCCCATTGCACGTGGTCTTGCACATAATCGTAGTTTTATTATCGGCTGCTTATACGACAACCCGTCGAAAAGTTATATTACGCGCGTGCAGTCTGGCGCACTAGAAGCTTGTCAAGAACGCAACTACAACTTACTGATCCACCCGTGTGAATTACGTGGTGAGCCACTGATTGATAATATTGAAACTTTGATCAGCACCTCGCGCTTAGATGGCCTTGTACTCACACCGCCATTTTCTGATAACAAAGAGCTCGTAGACTATCTTAAATTTCGTAATGTCCCCTATGCGCGTGTTGCACCAGTAACACTTGATGATGAGTCAATCTCTATTAAAAGTAACGACACGCAAGCGGCTTACGATATTACCAAGTTGTTATTATCCCTTGGTCACAAAGAAATTGCGTTTATCAAAGGCCACCCAGATCACAGTGCCACAGAAGCCCGTTTTGATGGCTATGTAAAAGCGTTGGGTGAAGAGGGCATTGCACTTAAAACAGAATTTGTTGCAGAAGGTAACTTCAGTTATCACTCAGGTGAAGATAGTGCACGTAAAATTCTTGAATCGGCTGCTCGCCCAAGTGCTGTGTTTGCATCAAATGATTACATGGCTGCAGCGGTATTAAAAGTTGCATCGCAAATGTCTTTAAAAGTACCAGACGAGTTATCAATAGTTGGTTTTGATAATGCACCCATTGCACGTCATATTTGGCCAGGGCTTACAACCATTGCACAGCCAGTAGAAGACATGACGTTTAGGGCTGTGACATTACTTATTGATAGTATTAATGCTGCTGAAATTGAAAACATGGAAGAGATTTTTGCAGGTAAATTAATTGAGCGACAATCCACAGCACAATTTAGTCATTAATTTCACTTCTTGAACAAATTGAAACGCAGCAGCTTGCTGCGTTTTTTATTTCCATTTCTTATAAATTATTTCGTTTTTGTCATTCAATTGTCACTTCAAGGCGTTTTGCTAATAAAAATTCAAGATCAATGATCAAAAATGAGCAAATTTCAGGAAAAGCACTAAAATTAATGTTGACACCGGTGTCATGTATCGGTTTTAATAATGTGACACCGGTGTCATAGAGTGATTGTGAGAGACGCTCGATATCGGACCTTTGAACGGGTAGACAAAGACGCTCGGTACTTAGACTAGTAGGAGTCTCTAATTTAAGTACTGAGCCTTTTTCCCAAATCTTTATGAATGAGTGCGAAAAATGCTACACCCAAGAATCCAAGAAGTTACCAATCGAATTATTGAACGCAGCAAAGCAACACGCCAAGCCTATGTCGCTCGTATGGACGCAGCTAAGTCAAAAGAGCGTGTACGCGCTGGTTTAGGTTGCGGTAATTTAGCTCACGTAATGGCAGCATGTTCAAGTTCTGAAAAAGCACTACTAACTAAAGACGAACAACCTAATCTTGGTATTATCAATTCATACAACGACATGCTTTCAGCGCATGTGCCTTACAAAGAATACCCAGATTTAATTAAAAAGGTTGCAACCAAATTTAATGCCACTGCACAAGTTGCCGGTGGTGTACCAGCTATGTGTGATGGTGTAACGCAAGGCCGTGACGGCATGGAGCTTTCACTTTTTTCCCGTGATGTGATTGCAATGTCTACGGCTGTTTCACTGTCGCACGATGTTTTTGACGGTGTTTTTTGTTTAGGCCTGTGTGACAAAATTGTCCCTGGTCTTGTAATTGGTTCATTGTCTTTTGGTCATTTACCGATTTTCTTCTTACCTGCAGGGCCAATGCCATCAGGTATTCCAAATAAAGAAAAAGCACGTATTCGTCAAAAGTTCGCACAAGGCTTAGTTGGTCGTGATGAGCTGCTTGCTGCTGAAAGCGCGTCTTACCACAGTGCGGGTACGTGTACTTTCTATGGTACGGCAAACTCAAACCAAATGTTGATGGAAATTATGGGCTTACATTTACCTGGTAGCTCATTTGTAAACCCATACACAGAATTACGCGATGGTTTAACCGTAAATGCAGTTGAGCTTATGCTTAATCAGCTAATTAGCACTAAAGATGCAAACCCAATTGGCGAGATTGTAAGTGAAAAAACCATTGTGAATGGTCTAGTAGGTTTACTTGCAACGGGTGGTTCAACGAACCATGCGATCCATTTAGTTGCAATGGCAAAAGCAGCGGGCGTTGAGATTACGTGGAAAGACATGTCAGATATTTCAGAAGTAGTGCCACTACTTGCACGTGTTTATCCAAATGGCTCGGCTGATGTTAACCACTTCCACGCAGCAGGTGGTTTACCGTTCCTAGTGAAAGAGCTGCTAAAAGGTGGTTTCTTACACGAAGACGTGAAAACCATCGTTGGTAATAGCCTAAATGATTACACCAAAGAGCCAGTGATTGATACTTCGGTAATCGCAACGGACAACCAAATTGCAGCGAAAGTAAAATGGCAAGATTGCCCTGAAAATTCGCATGATGAAGATGTACTTCGTCCAATTGAGAATCCATTTAACCCACAAGGTGGCTTACAGCTATTAACGGGTAACTTAGGTCACGCAGTGATTAAAGTGTCTGCTGTACAAGAGCAGCACCAAGTTGTAACTGCGCCAGCAAAAGTATTTAACTCGCAAGCTGGATTACAAGATGCGTTTGCGCGTGGTGAACTAGAAACTGATTTTATTGCTGTGATTAAAGAGCAAGGCCCGAAAGCGAAAGGTATGCCAGAACTTCACAAGCTAACGCCAATTATGGCAACCCTGCAAGACAAAGGCTTTAAAGTTGCAATTGTAACAGATGGTCGTATGTCGGGTGCTTCAGGAAAAGTACCAGCTGCAATTCACCTTGCACCAGAAGCGGTAGAAGGTGGCTTTATTGCCAAAATCCGCGAAGGTGATGTGGTAACACTTGATGCACCAAAAGGTGTACTAAAAGTGCATGTATCTGACGAAGAACTGGCACAACGCGAACTTGAAATTAGCGAGCAGGTGCAAACTTATGGTACTGGCCGCGAATTGTTTGAAGGCATTCGTCAAACGGTATCAAGCGCTGATTTAGGTGCAAGTGCATTTGGTCTTATTTATCCAAATACAAACCACTAACAGGAAGTAAAAATGAGTATTGAAAAAATTCTTCAAGCAGCACCGGTTGTCCCTGTTGTTGTAATTAATGACCTAGAAGATGCAGTGCCATTAGCAACTGCGCTTTATAACGGTGGTTTACGTGCACTTGAAATCACACTGCGTACACCTGTTGCAGTTGAAGCAATTAAACAAATAAAACAAGCACTACCAGAAGCATTCGTAGGTACTGGTACTGTAATTGATAAAGCAACATTTAACGCATCAATTGAAGCGGGCGCTGATTTTATGGTGAGCCCAGGTGTTAACGATGAACTGTTAGCACTTGCAAGCGAGACTGATGTGCCATTTTTACCAGGTGCAGCGACTCCTAGTGAAGTAATGCAACTTGCAGCAAAAGGCTTTAAGTTTTTAAAGTTTTTCCCAGCTGAAGCTGCTGGCGGCGTACCAATGCTTAAATCAATTTTTGGTCCATTACCACAGGTTAAGTTTTGCCCAACTGGCGGTGTAAGCCTTGCCAGTGCGCCAAACTATTTAGCACTACCAAACGTGGTATGTGTTGGTGGTACGTGGATGTTAGATAAAGAATTAATCGCAAATAAAGACTGGCAAGCAATTGAAGAGTTAGCGCGCCAAGCAAGTAAAGTGAACAAGGGTGAATAAGATGATCAGAGTAGCAATTAACGGTTATGGCCGTATTGGACGCAACGTTTTACGTGCGCTTTATGAATCAAATCGCGAGCAAGAAATTAAAATTGTAGCAATCAACGATTTAGCACCAGCAAACGTAAATGCACATTTAACTCAGTACGATTCGGTACACGGTATTTTTGGCAAAAAAGTAACACTTGCTGAAAACACACTTATTATTGATAACGATGAAATTGCACTAGTGCAAGAGCGCGATCCAGCAAACTTACCGTGGGCTGACTTAGCAGTTGATATCGTACTTGAATGTACTGGTTTATTTACTTCACGTGAAGCAGCGGCAAAACACATCGAAGCGGGTGCTAAGCGTGTAATCGTATCAGCGCCAGGTACTGATATGGATGCAACAGTTGTTCACGGTGTTAACTCTGACGTACTAAATGCTGATAGCATCATCATCTCAAACGCATCTTGTACAACAAACTGTTTAGCGCCAGTAGCTAAAGCACTTAACGATACAATTGGTATTGAGCAAGGTAGCATGACGACAATTCATGCATACACTAACGATCAAAACTTATCAGACGTTTACCACAGCGACTTATACCGTGCGCGTAGTGCAACACAAAGCATGATCCCAACAAAAACGGGTGCAGCGAAAGCAGTAGGTTTAGTATTACCAGAATTAGCAGGTAAATTAGACGGTATGGCAGTGCGTGTACCAACAATCAACGTATCACTAGTTGATTTAACTTTTATTGCTAAGCGTGATACTACAGCAGAAGAAGTAAATGCAGCAGTTAAAGCAGCAGCTGAAGGTGCAATGGCAGAAGTACTTGAGTACAACGAAGCACCACTTGTATCAATTGATTTTAACCACAACCCTGCGTCTTCAGTATTTGATGCAACACAAACAAAGGTTGATGGTAAATTAGTTAAAGTTATGGCTTGGTACGACAATGAATGGGGTTTCTCAAACCGCATGCTAGACCAAGTTACAGCATTAGGTAAATTCCTGTAAATTTTACCAAGATATATAAAAAAACGGCTGCATCTGCAGCCGTTTTTTGTATTTCTTAATATAAAATTAGCTGCTTAAAATGCTGATTGTTCTAAACTAAAATGGCTTTTTAAAACTTACTTTTAATGAATTATTTACACTAACCATGGAAAGGTGACTCACATGACAAAATTAGATATTATTCAAAGTGACTTTTGACAAGGAGTAGTGAGTGCGTACAGTCATTTCACTTCTATTATTTATCTCGTTCACTGTGATAGCTATTAAACGCTTTAATCAGCTAGATTTTTCTGATCTTGTCCTTAAAGTTGAACAAACTTATGGTAAAAAAGGTGCTGAACGTACTTTAGAATGGTTTGATTTTATTAAGGAAACAGAAGCAAGTTCTGAATGGCAGCAAATTAACAAAGTAAACCATTTTTTTAATAAAAAAATTGACTACCAACTAGATGAAGAGCTTTGGGGTAAACAAGATTATTGGGCGAGTCCGATAGAGACCTTAGGGCGTGGAAAAGGCGATTGTGAAGACTATGCTATCGCTAAATACTTTAGTTTAATAGCCTTAGGGATCCCTGAGGAAAAAATAAGATTGATGTATGTAAGACAGTTAACTATCAATCAGCCTCATATGGTACTTATTTACTTCGAAGAACCTAGCTCTATACCTTTTGTACTCGATAATTTTAACAATAAATTGTTACCAGCGACAAAACGTCGTGATTTAAAACCAATTTATAGTTTTAATGGTCAAGGATTATGGTTGGCAAAAGCCAAAGGCTTAGGTAAAAAAATAAAAAACACAAGTGGTGTATCGGCCTGGGATAATATGTTAGAACGGATTGAACAGGGTGAATTAAACACGATGGAATCAAAGATAAAAGAAGCAAATTATGCAAAGCTTAATTAACAAAGGAATGAGCCTTAAAGTTCAAATATACGGACTTTTAATACTTTTAGCGACACTATCTTTCTTAGGTCGTCTTTATATAAGTGTTGAAAATACAAGAGAATATTTTGAAGAGCAAATGAGTAGCCATGCTCAAGATGCGGCAACTAGTTTAGGTTTATCAATTTCTCCATACATGGATGAAGAGAATATCGTCATTGCCGAGACTATGATGGCGGCTATATTTGACTCGGGTTATTACAAAAGCATGCGATTAGTCTCACCCGAGGGAAAGGTGATATTAGAACGTAACAACCCGTCTGCAATTGAAGGTGTTCCTTACTGGTTCATCGATTTAATTGATTTAAAAGCGCCAACGCAAATGAGTGAAGTGAGTAGTGGTTGGCAAATAGCAGGCACACTCTATGTCACAAGTCATCCAGGTATTTCATACCTAAAAATTTGGGAATACACAAAACGCGCAGCATATGGCTCGTTACTAGTTATTTTATTTTGTCTGTTTATTGCATATTTAATATTAAAAGCGATATTTAGGCCACTCAAAAGTGTCGAAAGTCAGGCGAATTTAGTCGCACAAAAAAGGTTCGAATTAAACAATAAAGTACCATTTACAACTGAACTCAGAGCTGTAACTTCAGCAATGAACAAAATGGTATCGAATTTACAAAATAACTTCGATTCGATGACCAAACAAACAGAAAAACTGACTAAAGAAGCGCTAATTGATGAACTTACCGGACTCGGTAACCGCCGTGCATTTTGTAGCTACTTTGAATCTAACAAAGCATTAATTCAAAAAGGCGAAGTGCACAGTATGTGCATGATAACGCTTCCATCTCTTCAAATCCTCAACACAGAGCAAGGTTACCAAGCTGGTGACGAGTATGTGAATGAGGTAGTGCAAATTTTAACTGAAGAGACAAAACAATATGAACATAGTTACTTATTTAGAATATCCGGTGGCTCTTTAGTTATTATATTTGATTATGATAAATCGTTTTTAAAAGGTTTTCATAAAGACTTAAAAGATACATTCATACATAAAAATACTAGTCGCTATGAAAAAGGCTATGCCAATATTTGTATTACAGAGTTTAATGAAAATGATAGTCTGAAAAATGTACTTGCTAACTTAGATACTGCTACGACTCTTGAACAGCAGGGCGTGAAAGGGGCAGATGACGTAAATGTTAGTTTAAGTTTAAATGAATGGCGAACCATCATTAATAATATTATTTCTTCTGGGGATATTAATTTCAGCTTTCAGCCTGTGAAACTTAACGGTACTAATAATACGGGTTTATATTATGAAGTGTTTGCACGCTTTACTCATGAAAATGAGCAGGTTAACAATGCTCAGCTATTTGCAATGGCTGAGCGTTTAAACCTTACAATGGAACTTGATAAAAAGCTAATTAGAAGTTTTGTAGAGTTAAAAGAAGTTCAATACGATAAAACATTTGCTTTAAATTTAACTCGTGAATCGTTCTACTCAGGCGATTTCCTGAATTGGTTGAAAATGTATAGCGATGTTAAAGCGGCTCTTAAACATAATCTTATTTTTGAGATTAAGGAATCGGTATTATTAGCAGATATAAAAGCAGCAGCAAATATCATTGATGAATTCAAATTAATTGGTATAGATACCTGTATTGAACACTTTGGTACCAGCTTAACCTCATTTAAATATTTACAAGGGTTGGATGTTGAATTTATAAAAATAGATGGTGCATATACCCAAGATCTTTTAAATAACCCACAAAATAACATTTTTATTCAGACAATTAACCATATTTGCCATAGTCTGGGTATTAAAGTGATCGCGTGTTTAATTGAAAATAGTGAAACTCTTCGATTAGTAGAAGAGCTAGGGTGTGATGGTTCACAGGGAAACTATATTCGTAAACCATTAAATATTTCGCAAGAAACAGAAGAAAATGTGTTTACTTTCCATACCAAAGGATTAGAATTGTAAAAATAATTTGCGGTGTGATTGCATATATCAGTTTAAGGACAATTTAATGAAAAAATTAACAACAGCTTCGTTATTAGCATTAAGCTTAATCACGAGTACAGGTTTTGCTGTAAATGCAAACGAAAAACTGGACATAGTTAAACTTATACAAAAAGCGGATGAAGCGTCCTTAGAGACTGTTATTGCAAACCTGATTGCTGCAAACCCTTCAGATCAAAATATTTTGCAAGAAATCGCAAATGCATCTGACGCAGCTGGAGTTATAAAAGATGACTTTATCACAATAGCACTAGCCAATGGAGTTGATGCAACCCTTGTTGGTATCATTACTGAATCATACACAGCTGCAGGCCAAAACAATAATGGTGTTGGACGAGGAGTTGGCGCTGGTCGTAATATCAATCGTGGTATGGGTAATGGTAATGGTAATGGTGGTAACGGCGGCGGCGGCGGTGGCGGCGGCACTTCCGAAGACAACAATAACTAAGTAAAGGACCTCGCAAGAGGTTTTTTATTATCTGCAATTCAAAGCTTTATTTAAATAGATACCTCACACTTTCTAACCTTACATTTTCACCCCGACCAACAATAATTTTAAAAATAAATCGGTTAATTGCTTTTTATAGAAGGGTATATTGATTTGTTGTTATTAGTTATTAAAAATAACGTTTAAGTAATTTTTATCAGCCTAAGTAATAAAGTGTAATACTAATTAAATTAGAGTTCTTTAAAATAAATTTTTATATTCTTAAGGAATATTAAATTAATGCCAAATATGGATTGTTGATTGAAATAATACCTTAAAAACGTATAATACACGCTCAATTTTGTTAGCAGGGAAGCAATGAAAATTTTCTGCTATTTTGAATCATAGGATCATTTGTGAAAGTACAAAAAGCAGTATTGCCAGTTGCCGGCTTAGGTACTCGTATGTTGCCCGCAACTAAAGCCATTCCAAAAGAAATGCTTCCTCTTGTAGATAAGCCTCTTATTCAATATGTAGTTAAAGAAGCAGTTGAGGCTGGAATCAAAGAAATTGTACTTGTTACTCACTCTTCTAAAAATTCTATAGAAAACCACTTTGATACAAGCTTTGAACTTGAAGCAACACTCGAGGCACGTGTTAAGCGCAGTTTGCTTGAAGAAGTACGTGCAATTGTACCTAAAGATGTAACTATTATTTCTGTCCGTCAACCACAGCCACTTGGTTTGGGCCATGCAGTATTATGCGCTAAACCAATCGTTGGTAATGAACCTTTCGCTGTATTATTACCTGATGTAATTGTTGATGAGTACGAAAGTGATCTAAAAAAAGACAATTTAGCTCAAATGATAGCGCGTTTTGAAGAAACAAACGCAAGCCAAATTATGGTTGAACCAGTACCAGCTGAACAGGTTAACCAATACGGTGTTGTTGATATCTCCGGTGTTGAATTACAGCAAGGTGACAGCGCTGTTATATCTAATATGGTAGAAAAGCCAGCTATAGATGAGGCACCAAGTAATTTAGCCATTACAGGCCGCTATGTTTTAAGTGCCTCAACATGGGAATTACTTGAATTTACTCCTCCAGGCGCAGGCGGTGAAATACAGCTAACAGATGCATTACATAGTCTTCGTAAGTTGGAAAGCTTAGAGGCGTATCATCTTAAAGGCAAATCTCATGATTGTGGTTCAAAACTTGGTTATTTAATGGCTAACGTCGAGTACACTTTGCGTTGCGGCAAACTGGGAGCTGACTTTAAGAGCGAGTTAACAAAGTTTTTAATGAATGAAAATAAAAACCTTAAAATCGCATGATAACTGTATTTGGGTCAATCGCTAGTTAGTCCAAACATTTTGCATATGCACTAGTAAGTTTAATGTATTCTTCGAGATTAAAATATGAATATTACAATTGCAGGCACAGGTTATGTAGGCCTATCAAACGCAATTTTATTAGCACAACATAATAATGTGATTGCATTAGATTTGATGCAAGAAAAAGTAGACCTTATAAACGATAAAAAATCACCTATTGTTGATCAAGAAATCGAAGATTACCTTGCAAATAAAAAATTAAATTTAGTAGCTACTACTGATAAAAACTTAGCATATAAGAATGCTGACTATGTAGTTATTGCAACGCCAACTGACTACGACGAAGTAACAAATAAGTTTGATACATCATCAGTTGAAGCTGTAATAAAAGATGTTAATGCAATTAACCCTGCTGCAATCATGGTGATTAAGTCAACTGTACCGGTAGGCTTTACCAAGCGTATTAAGCAAAAGCTATGTTCTAGTAATATTATATTCTCTCCAGAATTTTTACGTGAAGGTAAAGCTCTTTATGACAACCTTCATCCTTCACGTATTATTGTTGGTGAGAAATCTGAAAGAGCTCAAGCGTTTGCTGAGCTACTTGCTCAAGGAGCAATTAAAGAGAACATTGAAATATTGTTAACTGGTTCAACTGAAGCCGAAGCAGTTAAGCTTTTTTCCAATACATATCTAGCTATGCGAGTTTCTTATTTTAATGAATTAGACACATATGCAGAAAGCCATGGTTTAGATACAAAAGAAATTATTGATGGAGTGAGTTTAGACCCGCGTATTGGAAATCATTATAACAATCCTTCATTTGGTTATGGTGGTTATTGCTTACCAAAGGATACTAAACAGCTTCGTGCAAATTTTGAAGATGTACCAAATACACTTATTAACTCAATTGTAGAGTCAAATACTGTTCGTAAAGATCACATAGCGTTTTCAATAATAAACAAACAACCAAAAGTGGTTGGAATTTATAGATTAATAATGAAAACCGGCTCAGATAATTTTAGAGCGTCTTCTATTCAAGGAATTATGAAAAGAATAAAGGCTAAAGGTATTGAGGTTGTTGTATACGAACCAGTTTTAGAAGAAGAACTATTTTTTAACTCAAAAGTAATTAAAAATCTTGATGAGTTTAAAGCTATGTCTAATGTAATCGTCTCTAACAGAATGGACGAATGTCTAAAAGACGTCGCTGCTAAAGTGTATACACGAGATTTGTTTGGCAGTGATTGATATGAGTAAAGCAATAGCAGACATAAAACTAGGCATTGCAATTGTAAATTACTGCACACCTGATTTAGTGATTGATTGTTTGAAATCTCTTGAAGCTGAAGCTCAAAAATTTTCTTCATGCTTAGTATATGTAGTTGACAATTGCTCACCTGATAACTCATCTGCACAAATTAAATCATTTATTAAAGATGCTGGGTTCGAAACCTGGGTCACATTTATAAATGCCGATAAGAATGGTGGTTTCGCTTATGGTAATAACCTTGCTATAAAGCCACTCTTAGAAAGTGGCTGTGATTACATTTGGCTATTAAACCCAGATACAGTTATTTTTGATAGTGCCGCAGCGAAACTAGTTGAATTTTTGCAATCGAACCCATTGGCTGGTATTGCAGGCTCTAAACAAGTTAACGAGCAAGGCGAAAAGTTGACGTCAGCTTTTAACTACCCAAGTATATTGGGGGAACTTTTAACAAGTGCCAAACTAGGTATTCTAGATAGACTGCTACCAAATAAAGTTGTACCTGTTCATCACCCCAAAAACTTCCATCAATACGATTGGGTTTCTGGCGCATCACTTATGGCTAAGCGAGCTGTGTTTGATGTAGTGGAAAAAATGGATGATGATTACTTTTTGTATTACGAAGAAGTTGATTTTTGTTTTCAGGCAAAAGCACGTGGATTTGCTTCATATTATGTCGACGAAAGTGTGATTAAACATTTTGTTGGAGCTTCAACAGGAATTACAAATAAAGTTAAGCCTGTTCCTAATTATTGGTTTAATTCACGGAGACGATTTTTAATTAAGTCTTATGGAAGGTTGGGTGCTATTGGTGCGGATTTTTTTCATATTGTTGGCTTAGCTATATACACCTTTAAAGGCTTACTTAAAAAGGACCAAGCTAAGCTGCCGCCAAAATACTTTAGCTCTTTTTTAAGCCATAGTAGCTTTGTAAAAGGTATAGAGTAGTGGAGATATACCTTAAGGGTTCAGGCCACTTTGCCTTCGCATATCTTGTGGGTTTTTTAGTAATGCTAGTAATGCAGTTTAGTGCTAAGAAAAGCTTAAAAGTACAAGTCTATAGCCCTTTTATACCTTTTATTCTTGGTGTTTGGGCCGCGTTACCTTACTTTTTATTTGGCAAAGAATATACTGCACCTTGGCTAAATGTTTTCTTTTTTTATGATTTAATTCATACCAACGAAATACTAGCTAAAGTGTTTGCAAGAACAGCGATTGTGGCACTTTTTTGTGGCACTTTATATACGTACATTATTTTTAAATATATTGCGCTGGTAAGATATTGTAGAAAATATGGTTGGGGGGGTAAATCTAATGCCTGATAAGCACGTTTACTTTTCTATAGGTGCAGCTGTTGGAAGCGGTATCGCATTTTTAATTGGTAAAAATAGACATAAGCTACAAGAAACTAAGCAAGTATTTAAAAGCATTAATAGAGTTAATAGGCATTGGTTTCTTTATTTTCCTGTAGTAATTGGTTTAGTTGGTCTTTGGGGTTTAGTGCCCGATATTATTCATGCCCTTGGCATTTTAGAAAAAGATATTACCAGGACAGCATGGTTTAACATATTTTTCTTTCATTCTTGGTTTGAGCAAATTGAAAGTACCAATCCTAATTTAGATAGAGTGTTTGATTTAGCTGGTCAGGCAATATTATTTTTTATATGTATTGGCATAATGCTGACATATGTTCATTTTATTAAATTAGCAGTAAAAAAGCATGAACAACGTAAAAAATAACATCGACTTAAAAAAAGTTGGAATAGTGGTAATCGGACGAAATGAGGGTGAGCGACTAGAGAAATGTTTGCAATCAATCGTTGGTACAAAAGCGACCATTATTTATGTTGATTCTGCCTCATCTGATAACAGCATTTCCATTGCTAACAAATACAATATTGAGTGTATTGAACTTTCAGAAGATAGAAAATTAAGTGCTGCCCTTGCTCGAAATGTTGGCATCAAGCATCTAATAACATGTCCAGAATTAGACTACATACAGTTAATTGATGCAGATTGTGAGTTAAACGAACATTGGCTTGAAAATTCAGTTAATCATTTACAGGATAATCCTAATACTGCTGCAGTGTGTGGGCGTTTAAGAGAAAAACATGTAAATGCTTCTATTTACAATAAATTAGCTGATTTAAGTTGGTATATTCCTTCTGGATTTATAAATAGTTGTGGTGGATTAGCATTAGTTAGAGCAAGAATATTTAGGGAAGGGTTGTTTTTTAACGCTGAACTTATTGCCGGAGAAGAACCTGAATTTTATAAACGGGTTAAGAAACTCGGATTCGAAATTCAATGCATTGATTTTGAAATGGCTTCTCATGATAGTGCAATGCATCATTTTTCCCAGTGGTGGACTAGAAATACAAAAAGTGGTTATGGCTATGCCAGTGCAAAGGAGTGGGATGGTTTTGTTGGACAGGAAAGAAGTATTCTTATTTGGGCAACACTCATTCCCTTATTAATTCTTATTTGCAGTTTAATTACTCCAATCTCTTTGTTGCTATTACTAGTGTATCCGCTACAGGCAATAAGAGTAGCTCTAAAACTTAAGAAGCCATATCGCTTTAAGGATAAACTTTTGGAAAGTATTTTTATTCTATTGGCTAAGTTTCCCCAGCAAATTGGGGTTTTACGTTTTAAATTCAATAAAGTTAATAATTTACAATATAAATAGAGCAAGAAGATCTCTTTAATTTTTAATAAACAAATCGGTAGGAGTTAACCTTAGTGGGAAACGAATATTTAATTATCTCTCCATGTCGCAATGAAGAAAAGTACATGCGAAAGACATTAGAATCAGTAGTTAATCAAACAATAACACCTGCTAAATGGTTGATCGTTGATGATGGTTCTACCGATAATACACCTCAAATACTTAGAGAATATGCTGATAAGTACGATTTCATTGAAATTTTAACGCGTAAAAACCGTGGTCACCGTGCTGTTGGTCCAGGTGTTATTGAAGCTTTTTATGACGGTTACAATCAGCTAAATATTGATGATTACAGCTATATTTGTAAGTTAGATTTAGACTTAGATTTACCCTATGGCTATTTTGAATTTCTGATTAATCAAATGGTGCAAGAACCAAGATTAGGTACCTATAGTGGTAAGCCATATTTTATTGATGATAAATCGGGAGAGTTAATACCTGAGGTGTGTGGCGATGAATCATCAGTGGGTATGACAAAATTTTATCGTGTTGAATGCTTTAAGCAAATAGGTGGTTTTGTCCGTCAAGTTATGTGGGATGGTATTGATAGCCACCGATGTCGTTTATTAGGATGGATTTCAGCCAGTGAAGATCATCCAGAAATTAGATTCACCCATTTAAGGCCAATGGGCTCAAGCCAAAAAAGTATTTGGACTGGTCGAATTCGCCATGGGTTTGGGCAATATTTTATGGGCACAGGCTTTCTTTATATGTTTGCCTCTGTGGTATTTAGATTAAATAAAAAACCATATGTTATAGGTTCTATTGCAACATTTTGGGGCTATGTTAAAAGTGCATTCACTAATGTGCAGCGTTTAGATGACCCAGAAATGATAAAGTTAATGAAGCAATTTCATTGGGCTTGTTTAACAAAAGGTAAAGTAAAAGCTGCAAAAGAGTTTAATCAAAAGCGTGCAGCATATTGGAACCCAAACAACCCTGGCTATTCTATGCCAAATAAAGAGGTTTAAGTGGCAAACCTTAATAAGAAAGTAATGTACCTTGGGCCTGAAATTCCATCCTTGTCAGCCACTTTTATTTACAATGAAATTTTTCAGGCACGCAAACTAGGTTACGAGATAAAAGTTGCATCAGTACATAAGCCAGCAGCATTGGCTAGCCAACGTGTGCAAAAAGAACTAGGTGATGTTACCTACATTTATAATGCTGGTGTAAAGGCATTTTTTAAAAGCTTTATTAGATTGATCTTTACGTCGCCCACAACCATGTTTTCAACACTTGCAAACTTGGTTAAGGATGTAATAAAGCTCGGTTTGTTTAACTCGTTAGCTGCGGGTCAATGTTATCGATTTTTAGCTAGTTGCTTTTTAGCTGATGTATTGAAAAAAGAAAGAATAGCGCATTTACACACGCACTTTGCACATGTTCCTACCGATATCGCAATGTATGCGGCTAATATTGCAGGTATTCCTTATAGTGTAACAGCACATGCTAATGATATTTTTGAGCGTGGTTATTTACTTAATGAAAAAATCAACAGAAGTAAATTTTTCGCTACGATTTCAGAGTATAACAAATGCCAGCTAGCTAAGTATGATAAAGCAAACAAACTGAGGGTGATTCGTTGTGGTGTTGATGAGCTGAGTTTTGTACCTAGAAGCCATGATCCGGAAAATAAAACACCTAAAATAGGTGTTTTAGCTCGGCTTGTTGAAAAAAAAGGTATTCACATTCTTATAGATGCCTGTGCAAAGCTGCCTAACCGTGATTTTATCGTTGAAATAGCAGGTGATGGGCCTGAGAAGCAAAAGTTAGAATTACAAGCTAAACAATTGAATCTACAAAAACAGATTAAATTTTTAGGGCAAATGGATAACCACAATGTGGCTAATTGGCTTGATACAATAGACTTTTATGCATTGCCATGTGTTGTTGACAAAAATGGTGATATGGATGGTATTCCTGTGTCATTAATGGAAGCTATGCTTAAAGGTGTTCCGGTAATTACAGCAGATGTATCAGGTGTTGCAGAGCTTGTGATTGATAATCAAACTGGGTTTATCGCAAAATCAGCAGATATCGACGATTTAACATGCAAAATTGAAACTGCATTTTCTATGAATAGCAACGAAAAATTAAAGCTAAAAGAAAATGCGAAACAGCATGTTCTTAAGCACTTTTCAATGAAAGCAAATGCGCAACGACTAATGAATACAATTAATGAATAAACTTACTACAAATTTAATTGAATTAGACAACTGCACTTTAAGTGCGGCAATAAGCGAAACGATAAAACTGAGTAGAAGTGATAAACCAGAATATATTGTTACCCCGAACATTGATCATTTAGCGAGATTGGTGGGTAAAAATAGCACTGAATTACTAACCATTTACCAGCAAGCAAGTTTAAACTTATGTGACAGCCGTATTTTCGAAAAATTGCTTAAATTAAAAGGGCATAGAGTTGAGGAAGTTATTCCTGGTTCAACCCTTACACAAGAGCTTTTTGATGCTCAACTTTCAGCTGATGATAGAGTGTTAATTATTGGTGGCGATGATGAAGTTATCTTGCGTGTTAAAAATAAATATACGAATCTAGATATCCAGCATTACAACCCGCCAATGGGGTTTATTAATAAGCCTGAAGAAGTAGAAAAAACGTTAAATATTATAGAACGTAGTGGCTGTAAATTTGTATTTTTGGCAGTTGGCTCGCCTAGGCAAGAAGTACTGGCAGGCAAACTAAAACTGCGTAACCAATTTAAAGGTGTTGCCTTGTGTATTGGTGCTTCAATTTTGTTTTTAGTAGGTGAAGAAAAACGAGCTCCTAAATGGATGCAAACGTTACACATAGAATGGCTGTACCGTATGCTGCAAGACCCAAAACGCTTAGTAAAACGATATTCAGCAAATGCACTATCACTTATTAAAATTTACAAGGCGTTGTAACTGTGCCTAATTTTTTTGCTTATTTTATGCTCTGTGCATGGCCAGTTATTGCTTACTTTATTTACAGGCGTGCAGATAGTGTTACAGCAACTTTTTTTACCATCGTTGGTGGAGCACTGTTACTGCCTGTAAATGTTAATATTGATTTTCCGCTCATTCCTGCATTTGATAAACAAACGATTCCAGCGTTGGCCGCTTTGCTATGTTTAATCTTAGTTAAAAAAGAATCAATCTCTTTGCTACCAAAACCTAAGGTTGCAAAACTCTTAGTAATTACATTAATCGTGAGCCCATTTTTTACCGTTGTTACTAATGGGGAGCCATATTTTAATGGGGCATACTGGATACAGGGAATGACTTTATATGATTCTGTATCTGTATTAATGAGGCAATACTTATTACTTTTACCATTTATCATTGCAAGTCAACTAATTAAATCACAAAACGATTTCTATAAAGTATGTAAATTAATGGTTATTAGTGGGCTTTTTTATTCTGTTTTGGCGTTAATAGAAGTAAGGCTAAGTCCACAACTACATACTTGGGTGTATGGATTTTTCCCACATAGTTTCAACCAACAAGTTAGATTTGGGGGATTCAGGCCTGTTGTATTTCTAGGGCATGGGTTATTAGTTGGGATATATATGTTTGCGTGTTTTACAGCCGCTTGTGTACTTTGGAAAAGTAGAATACAGGTTTTTAAAGGTATTTCTCCTGTTTATATTGCTCTATATCTACTATTTTGTTTGATTATTTTTAAAGCAGTAGGGGCAATTTTATTTGGGTTCTTTATATTAGCTTTAGTCTTAATTGGAAGAACTAAATTAACTCGATTATCCACAAAAATAATAACTTTTTGTGTCTTGTTTTATCCCTTATTATGTATTCTGATGATATTTCCTCACGAAGCAATTGTAAATTTCTTTTTGGCATATGATGTTGACAGAGCTCACTCTTTAAATTTTAGATTTTTTCATGAAACACTATTAATACAACATGCACAAGATAAGCTGCTTTTTGGTTGGGGCAGTTGGGGACGTAACCGTTTGATGGGTAGTGTAACTGATGGGCGCTGGATTATTGAATTTGGTCAGTTTGGTTTATTAGGTTTTATAGCTATTTTTGGCTTAGCAATTTATTCAATCCATAGAATCTTGAAAACATCAATTCATTTTGCTAATGCTGTTAGTTTTTCTATTGGGCTTTTTGCGTGCGCAATGTCATTAATAATGGTAGATCAAATAGTTAATGACTCCCTTGACTCCTGGGTCTGGTTTTTACTTGGGGCAGGTTACTTTACTGTAGTTAACTTTAAACAGGAAAGGGAAAATAGATGAAAATAACTTTTGTATCACCAAAGCCCATTGTTTGCGGTGGCATTAGAGTTGTAGCTATATATACCCAACTTTTATTAGATTTAGGTCATGATGTAAGTGTTTTAGCTTTTACAAAAAAGGGTACAGTTAAACAGAGAATAAAAGCTGGTCTACTGCACCAAAAAAAATTCAGTCAAATTGGGCTGGATACAACATTATTTGATAATTTTTCAAATGAAAATTTTAAACTTATTGAAATTAAAAATAGCGGACCTGTTTCAGAGGACTTTCCAGATGCAGATATTATTATTGCGACATGGTGGGAAACGGCCGAATGGATAGAGAACCTACCAGATTCTAAAGGTAAAAAGGTTCACTTTATTCAAGGTTATGAAGTGTTGCCACATACGCCAAAGGACAGGGTTGAAGCTATCTATAAAAGCGACAAGTTTAAGCAGATTGCAGTCTCTAGTTGGTTAAAGCAAAAAATTGAAAATGACTTTAACCAAACAGGTATAGAGCTATTAGCAAATGGTGTAGATAGTGATTGTTTTTTCTACAAAGAAAAAGCTTTTAGAGGTTACTTTTACGTTGGTGTTCTATATTCCATGTTAGTAACTAAAAATAGTGCTCGAGCTCTAGACGCTTTTGAGATTGCTAAAAAGCAAAATACTAAATTAAAGCTTATTGGGTTTAGCGGAGACATAGATATACCAGATCACCATAAAGAAATGTTTGATGATCTTTATATTAAACCTGCTCAAGCAAAAATACCTGATATTTATCAATCTGCAGATGTTTGGCTTTTCCCCTCGGACGAAGAGGGGTTTGGTTTACCCATTTTAGAGGCTATGGCATGTGGAACACCTGTAATTGCAACAGCTGCAGGTGCTGCTCCTGAATTAATTGAACAAGGAGGAGGTTTTCTTACCAAAAATTTTTCGACAGTTGAAATAGCACAAAAAATCATTGAATACTGCGACCTTGATGAAGAAGAAAAGAATAAAATTACTCTTAGCGCTAGGAAAACAGGAGAAAAGCACAATTGGCGGGACTTGACACTAAAGTTTGAGAGTATTTTGAATACAATTTTATATCCAGAAAAACACCCATAAAAATAATGTAATAATATGGGAATTACCAAAATGCAAAACGGTATTCTAATTTCAAGCCTTTAATAAGCAGTTAATTTTTTTAAGTTTCATTCGTTTTTTTGCAGTAATTTCCAAATGCGTATTAGCCCAAGTGATTTGTAAGGTTTATCTCAACATAATGAAGTTTATAAAATATAGCGGAATGTTTTTAAATGCTACGTAAGTTATCAAAAACAAAAAAAGCATCGATTGTAGTAATTGCGACTTACGTTCTTAGTCAAATCTTAAAACTAGGTTCTAACTTAATATTGACCAGATTACTAGCGCCTGAATTTTTTGGTTTTATGGCTTTTGCTTTTTCAATTTTAGTTTTATTAACGATGTTGTGTGATTTGGGTGTTAACACAAGTTTAGTTAGAAACCAAGATAGCGAAACTAAGGAGTTTAGAAATACTGCCTTCACTCTTCAAGTAACAGTCGGCTTTATTATTGCTACTTTGGTATTGTGTTTAGCTTTAGCAATTTATTTAGGTCAAGAATTTGGAGTTTTGATAGGGCAAAACATTTATGCTCATAGTGATACCCCAATTTTATTACTTTTAGTTGCAATACAACCAATTATTACTGCGTTTAGGTCTACAAAGGTTGCATTTGCCAGTAAGCATATGGATTACGGCGTTCTCTCAAGCATTGAAATTGCTTCGCAAGTTATTGGCAGTGTTGTGTCTATTGGTTTAGCCTACTTTTACCCGTCTTTATGGGGATTAATATTTGCTTCACTTTTAGCTGTATTTATAAATGTTGTAGCAGGGCATATTTTCTTAACCGGAGAAAGAGATGCTTTTGGTTGGAATGCTTTAATTTTTAAACGGATTTTCTCTTTTGGGAAATGGGTTGTTTTGTCAAGCTTGGTAACCGCTACTTTAACACAAGTGGATAAACTTATTTTTGCAGCCTATATAACACCAGAACAAATGGGGGTGTATGCAATTGCGGGCTTGCTATTTTTATCCATTCAACAAGTTATTTTGACTATCAATTCGAAAGTCTTATTTCCAAAATTTAGTGCTGCTTATAATGCAGGGGAGAATCTACAGTTAGTATTTTACAATGTAAGGAAGAAGATCGATTTTTTTGCTTTTTTCTGTTTTGCTACCGTATTCTTTTGTGCCAAAACCATTGTTGATTTCCTTTTTAGCGCAGATTATGCACTAGCGGGTGATTTGTTGCAGCTACTTTCGTTACAGTTATTATTTATATCTGTGTCTTTTTCTACATCAATTTATATGGCCATTGGTAAACCGAAACTAGCTACGATTGTAACTGGCATTGAAGCGCTTACAAAAATTGCGCTTATTTTAATTCTATTCGAACTTTACGGCTTTTACATTGCTATTTTAGGTTCCTCTTTATATGGTGTAATTTCGTTTTGCGTTACTGTTTATATTAATAGACACATACAATTGTTTGATTTGAAAAAAGAACTTTTAAGTTTAGTTAGTATTATTCCTTGCTTATTATTAGGGTATTTAGCAGGAATAGTTATTTATTTTTTAAGCCGCTTTATTGGCTGAGTAAAAAACAAGTAGTACGGATTTTAAACTAAGTAGTCACCTAGTTATTTGACTAAGAATAAAAATTATAAATTTCAATAAATAAGGTACAAGCTTTTTAAAAGCAAATGTTCATTATGATTAAAAAAATAAATGGTTTAGAAAGTGAATAAAAAACGACTAAGGGTTTTACTAATAGCTGAACTTTGTGACCCAAATTTAGTAAGCGTACCTTTGGTTGCATGGTCACATAGCCAAGCACTTAGAAAAGTAGCAGATGTGCATATTGTTACTCAAATAAGGCATAGAAAATCGTTTTTAGACGCAGGCTTAATTGAAGGTAAAGATTTTACAGTTATAAATACTGAGCATGTGTTTAAATATATCAATTATTTAAGAAAACTTTTAATCAAGGAAGGCACTGGCTGGACTACGGGTATGGCCTTACAGCTTCCTGCTTATTTAGAATTTGAAAGGCTAGTATGGAAGCAGTTTAAAGACAAATTAAAAGCAAATGAATTTGATATTGTGCATAGGCTAACGCCCTTATCGCCAACCTTACCGAGTTTTATTGCAAAGCGCTGTAACAAGATAAATATCCCATTTATTTGGGGGCCGATTGCTGGAGGCTTACCTTGGCCTAAAGCATACGACCAAGAGCGAAAAAAAGAGCGAGAGTGGCTCGCGCCTATGAGAGATCTATATAAGTATTTACCTTATTATAAAAGCAGCCGTCAGAGCGCATCTGCTTTGGTGATTGCCAGTCAAGCTACTTTAGAACAAGTACCAATGAGTTACAGAGATAAATGCATTTATCTGCCTGAAAATGCAATAGACCCGTTGCGTTTTAACGACGTTAAAACGTCTTTTTATCAAGCTGGTGAAAAGCTTAAGTTAGTATTTGTCGGCCGCTTAGTACCGTATAAATGTGTAGATGTAGTTCTTCATGCGTGTAAAAAATTGGTTTTAGAGGGCAAGGTTTGTATTGACATCTTGGGTGATGGCCCAGAGCGAGAAACTTTAGAAAAGTTATCATACTCTCTTGGTTTGTCTGATGGGGTAACTTTTCATGGCAATGTTAAACACCAGAGTGTACAAACTATTCTTAAATCAAATGATGTGCTTATCTTCCCAAGTATTAGAGAATTTGGTGGAGGAGTGGTGCTAGAGGCGATGGCGCTAGGCGTTGTGCCTATGGTAGTTAATTACGGTGGCCCAGCAGAACTTGTAAATTGTAAAACGGGCGTCCGCATTGATTTAGCGCCAAAAAATGAATTAGCCCTAGCGTTTGAAAGCGCATTAGAAAGTTTATTGGCCGAGCCGGAAAAAATAGAAGTAATGGGTAGAGAATCTATTACCTATGTTAATAAATGTTTCACATGGGATGCGAAAGCAAAAATGATGCAATGTGTATATGAATGGGTTTTAAACAAACAATTGGCAAAGCCAGATTTTGGTTGCCCATTGCAATAGCCAATGCTTTGAAGTGAACGCTTTTAATTTCTAATTAATAATCGAATTATAAATAATCAACTTACCTTTAAATAAGTTTACAGAGTATGCATCCTGATATTAAGAATTTATGGGAATCAGACAAGGCTAGATATCCTCTAAAGCCTTGGTTAAAAGAACAATCAATATGGGCTGTTTATTGGTATAGACATGGGCAATCCGTTGATTTAATGAAAGATGGCATATGGAAGAAAATAAACTTAAAGATTTATTGGTTTTTGTTTCATATTTTAGAGCTTGTTACTGGCATTAGTCTATCAAAAGATGTAACTGTGGGGGCTGGGTTACGTATCTATCACTTTGGCAACATTTTTATTCATCCAAATACAGTTATTGGTAACAACTGTATTCTGAGGCAAGGTGTTACTATTGGTGAGGGTAAACTGAAAGGGTTAGTTCCCGTTATAGGCGATAATGTCGAGTTTGGCGCGGGCTCAATGGCAATTGGTGATATTAAAATTGGTAGCAATGTGATTGTTGGTGCTATGTCATTGGTCAATAAATCAGTTAACTCAAATCAAGTAGTTGTTGGCGTACCTGCGAAACCAATTTTGGAGCAGACAAAATGAGTCATGTATCTTCAACTGAAGCAGATTGGTCAAGAGAGGTTCCACGCAGGTTTTGGGATCCTAGCCGAAGATTACTAAAAAGCATCCGCAAATATCAATCACTTGATAAAAGTCGATTTACGGGCAAGATTCTTAGTAAATATTGGGTAGTATCACATCGATTTTGGTCGATAGTGACAGGAGCAGAAATTAGTTTGAATTGCCAAATTGGAGGGGGATTATTGCTACCACACCCCAATGGCATAGTTATTCACCCTAATGCCAAAATCGGTGTTAACTGTCTTATTTTTCAACAAGTAACACTTGCAGGGGCAGAGAATGGCACGGCTCCTGTGTTGGAAGGGCATGTTGATATTGGCGCAGGCGCTAAAATTTTAGGAAATGTTGTATTAGGTCAACACAGCCGAGTAGGCGCTAATGCAGTAGTAACAAAAAATGTAAAAGAAAATGCAACAGTTGTAGGGATCCCAGCTAGGGAATTGTAAGTGATATACAGAAAAATGAAGACTGATGATTTAAAGCTAAGAAGAATAAACGTAATTGAAGCACAAAATAGTTTAGGTTATTTGGATAAGGTATTTACTTACCTTACAAATGCTAATTGTTTTGCGAATGATAAAAATGCTTACGGATTAAAAGATTCCGAGACACTCGAGATACAATTTTCTAAGTCTGAAAATGCTGCTACTGGTTGGTATAACGGTCAAGAATACATTCCAAATGATTCGAGAGAAATAGCTCAAATTGCATTTACTTCAGGTACTGAAGGCAAACCTAAAGGGATTTGTCTTTCGCATAGTAATTTAAAAAACACAACTCAACGTATTGTTATTGCAATGGAAATGGATAGCAGTATTAAAGAATATGTAGGTGTGCCTGTTACGTTTTCATTTGGCTTTGGTAGGTGCCGAGCTGTTAGTTTAGTCGGTGGTCAATTTTTTATACCGAGTAATGGCTTTGATCCTAATGAAATTGCAAGTATGTTAGCGAATGATGAGATTAATGCTATCTCAGCAGTGCCTTCATTATGGCGGGTTTTATTCAAATTCGAATCATTATTTAAAAATATTGGACACAAAGTTAAGTGGATTGAAATTGGCAGCCAATACATGAGTGAAGAGGAAAAGCTTAAAATGCTTAAGCTTTTTCCTAATGCAAAAATAGCTCAGCATTATGGTTTAACAGAGGCATCACGCTCAACATTTTTAAGAATTGATCTTGAAAGAGATAATCTTGAATCAGTTGGAAAACCACTTTCAGGCACTGATGTTAAGTTAACTGACCGCGGCTTAATTAAAATTAAAGGCCCACATGTTGCAAACTGTATGTTAGTTGGTGAAGAGCTGGTTTCATTAAAAGATGATGAAGGCTATTTTTTAACGAATGACAAAGGGAGTTTAAAAAATGGTTTTCTTTATTATGAAGGTAGGGCCGATGATATTGCGAATATAGCGGGTATTAAGGTCTCTCCAGATATTTTAGAGCGCGAAATTTCACTAGCTACCAATATACATACTGGGTTCGCAGTTATCAAAGTAAGTGATGAGATGAAGGGTGAAAGTGTTATTTTAGCGGTTGAGTCCTCAACTTCTCAAAAGACTCACTTATTATTTAAGTCATTTAAACAATCTCTTAATTTACAAGGAATTACTGGGATTAGTAATAAACAAGTGTTTGAAGTAGACAGCTTGCCAAGAACTGAGACTAACAAAGTTCAAAAAAAGTTAGTCGCCTCTAGCTATTATAACAATGTCGAAATGAACAAGAGTACAGCTAAGAATCAAGGTGTTACAGACCAGGAAACTGAAATACTGAATATTTGGAAAAGTGTTTTAAAAGTTGAGAATATATCTGTTAATGAAAACTTCTTTGATTTAGGTGGAGACTCGCTGTCAGCTATTCAAGTTATCATGGAAATGGAGGCTGCTGGTCTAGATAAAGAGCTCTGTCGAAAAATATTTAAAGGGTATACAATTTCCCAAATTATTGTCGCATCATCGAGTAGTGAAAAACCCCAGAAAATTCATGCAGGAACACTTAATGAGACCTTTAATATAGTTAAAGGAATTTTGGTATTACTAAATATTAGTGCGCACTGGGCTTTAGGTGTTGTTGAGCGCTTAGGTGGTGTTTTCCTTGAAATAAATCGTTATTTTGCAAGTTTTTATAGCTCAGGCACACCTGGCTTTGCTATTGCTTTTGGTATCGGTATTGGGGCTTATACTAAAGAGCGCTACGACAAAGATCCTCTCTCCGTTAATAAGCTTGTTTGGCGTAACGTTAAAATACTAGGGATTGGTATTACAGCTCTTGCTTTGGTGAGGCTTTGTGATTGGTCTATCAATAAGCCAGCTGTAAGCGCTATGGATATTGCACACGCTTTCTACTCAGTAATTTTCTATTACTTTTTTGCAGTTTTATCAATTCCATTATGGTTAAAAGCTATTTCTGGAAAAAGCTCAGAGTTAAAACTATTACTTTTAGCTTCAGTATTTTATGGCATACACACTGTTATTAGCACTGTTGGGATCACCCCAAGTGAAAACCCATTTATTCAAATGGGAATTTTACTTCTAACGGCAAAGTATAACTATTTTGAGATGAGCGCGTGGGTGTTACTTGGCTTGTATGTGGGCTCTTTACTTATTAAAAAATCGAATATTATATCAGGTGACGCACTTATATTTTTAGGCAGTTTGCTTATTATTTTGGCAATAAGTATGTCATTCCAATTAGAGCAACAAGCGTTGTGGTTGATATTTCCCAAAGTAACGCCATGGTGGGGCTGGTTGTTTTATTTTGGTAGCACGCTTTTGTTGTTGAAATTAACTTTTAGCATTCTTTCTAAACAAACAATACCGGGTCTGTTGACGAAACTCTTTGCTGCAACAGGGGTATTAGCATTTCCATTATTTATTAGTCATGCGATGGTAATACCGCTTAAGAATGTTTTGTCAGGGCTAGGCATACCAATGGCACTATCAATCGCTATGTCTTTATTTTTATTGTTTTATGTATATATGTATCGAAAAGTTAGTAAATTCTATTTTTCCTAGATCTAAGTGAATATGTTATGAATACTAAAGGAATTATCCTCGCTGGAGGGAGTGGCACAAGGCTTTATCCATTAACTAAAGTTGTCAGTAAACAGCTGATGCCTATTTATGATAAGCCCATGATTTATTACCCAATTAGTACACTTATGTGCGCCGGTATTAAAGATATTTTAATTATTACAACACCTGAAGAGCAATCGCGCTTTGTTGATTTACTTGGTGATGGGAATGATTGGGGTATTAAAATTGAGTATACAGTTCAGCCTTCGCCTGATGGCCTAGCACAAGCATTTTTGCTTGCAGAAGAGTTTCTGGATGGCGCAAACGCAGCATTAGTGTTGGGTGATAACTTGTTTTACGGACATGACCTGGTGAAATCGCTACAAAACGCTGCTGCTCGTGAACAAGGTGGGACTGTATTTGGTTACCACGTAGCAAATCCGACTGCCTATGGTGTTGTTGAATTTGACGAACAAGGTAAAGCCATTTCGGTCGAGGAAAAACCATCTGTACCAAAGTCGAACTATGCAGTGCCAGGCTTATATTTCTTTGATAGTAAAGTAGTTGACTATGCAAAAAACGTTAAGCCATCACCTAGAGGCGAGTTAGAAATAACAGATGTTATCGATCAATATTTGGCGCAAGGTACATTGAATGTAGAAATTATGGGGCGTGGTACTGCTTGGTTGGATACAGGCACGCACGATTCTTTACTACAAGCCGCACAATTTATTGAGACAATTGAAAAACGCCAAGGCTTGAAAGTAAATTGCCCTGAAGAAATTGCTTACCGTATGGGTTACATTAATGCCGAGCAATTAAAAGCATTGGCAGATCCATTGCGTAAAAGCGGTTATGGAGAATATTTATTAAATCTGCTTAACCAAAAGGTCTTCTCATGAAAATTGTTAATACAACAATACCGGATGTAAAAATCATTGAGCCAAACGTATTTGGTGATGAGCGCGGTTTTTTTATGGAAACATTTCGTGAGTCTTGGTTTCGTGAAAATATAGCTGACGTGACTTTTGTGCAAGATAATCACAGCAAATCAAGCAAAGGTATCTTACGCGGACTACATTACCAAACAGAGCAAACACAGGGTAAGCTTGTTCGCGTTACGCATGGCGAAGTATATGATGTTGCGGTTGATATGCGTAAAAATAGCCCGACCTTTGGGCAATGGGTTGGCATTTTATTAAATGATGATAATAAACGCCAATTATGGGTGCCTGCAGGATTTGCTCATGGTTTTTATGTTACCAGTGAGTCAGCGGAGTTTGTGTACAAGTGCACAGATTACTATGCGCCTGAATATGAACAGAGTGTGTTATGGAACGATCCTAAATTAGCGATTAATTGGCCGTTAACACCTAATGAAGATGTAAAGCTATCAGCTAAAGATGAAGCTGGTTTGCTGTTTGAAAACGCACCTTATTTTTAATAACTGAGAAAACGATGAGTAAAACAATTTTTGTAACAGGTGGCGCAGGTTTTATTGGCTCGGCTCTTGTACGTTATTTAATAAATGAGACTGAAAACACAGTTATTAACTTTGATAAGCTAACATATGCGGGTAATTTAGAGTCGCTAAAATCGATTGAAAATAACCCACGCTATCACTTTGTGCAAGGTGATATTTGTGACAGAGAATTAGTTGTTAGCACTTTTGCAAAGTACCAACCAGATTTTATTATGCATCTAGCAGCAGAAAGCCATGTAGACCGTTCTATTGATGGTCCAGGTGAATTCATTCAAACTAATGTGGTTGGCACTTATGAATTACTAGAAGCATCACGTAGTTACTACGCTTCATTAAGTGATGATAAAAAAGCTGCATTTAGATTCCATCACATTTCCACAGATGAAGTATATGGTGATTTAGGTGAAACAGGCTTATTTACTGAAGAAACAGCCTATGAGCCAAGCTCACCATACTCGGCATCAAAAGCCGCGTCAGATCACTTAGTGCGTGCCTGGCACAGAACATACGGCTTACCTGTTGTATTAACTAACTGTTCTAATAATTACGGGCCGTTCCATTTCCCAGAAAAGTTAATTCCGTTGGTCATTTTAAACGCGTTAGAGGGTAAACAATTACCAATTTATGGTGATGGAAAACAAGTACGTGATTGGTTATTTGTTGAAGACCATGCACGTGCACTATATCGCGTAGTAACACAAGGTACGCTTGGCGAAACATATAATGTTGGTGGCTTTAACGAAAAACAAAATATTGAAGTAGTTACCACTATCTGTAATCACCTCAATGAGCTGATTGTTAATAAACCAAATGGTTTAAGTGATTTTAAAGAACTCATTACTTTTGTTAAAGATAGACCAGGCCATGATGTACGTTATGCGATAGACGCTAGCAAAATTAATAAAGAGTTAGGCTGGCATCCTGAAGAAACATTTGATTCAGGAATTTTAAAAACCGTTAAATGGTATTTAGAAAATCTTGAATGGTGTAAACATGTGCAAGATGGCAGCTATCAACGTGAACGCTTAGGTGCTGATAGCTAATGAGGGCACTTATTATTGGAAAAAGTGGTCAGGTTGCTAATGAATTATTGGCAACTTGCCCTTCACATATCTCAGTGGTTGCTTACGGCAGAGGCGATATCGATGTGCTCGATATCGCTTCCATTCAAGCTGTTGTCGAAAATGTGCAGGCAGATATTATTATAAATGCGTCTGCATACACTGCGGTTGATAAAGCCGAAACAGAGCAAGATGCCGCTTTTGAGCTTAATAGAGACGCCGTTGCAAATTTAGCAACCATTGCAAAAGCAAACAATATCAGGTTGTTACATATTTCAACTGATTTTGTATTTGACGGTACTCAATCAACACCATACAAAACAGATGATAAGCCAAACCCTATCAATGTATATGGTGCATCTAAGCTTGCTGGTGAGTTAGCTATTCAAGAAATCTACCCAGAAAACGCCGCTATAGTGCGCACTTCTTGGGTTTACTCTAGTCATGGTAACAACTTTGTAAAAACCATGCTGCGTCTCATGGCTGAGAAAGATGCACTAAATATCGTAAGTGACCAAATTGGTAGCCCAACTTATGCTAAAGGTTTAGCCGAATACTTATGGCGGTTAGCTGAACAAGATACTATGCAGCTTATTCAGCATTATAGCGATTTAGGTGTTGCTTCTTGGTATGACTTTGCAGTTGCGATTCAAGAGATTGCTTTAGAAAAGGGGTTACTCACTAAACCTATTGAGATTTTGCCTATCCCCGCGAGTCAATATCCAACTCCGGCAAGTCGCCCAGCATTTAGTGTGATGGAAAAGACATATCCTAAGTTGGCTAAACACTGGCGCTTTAACTTAGAAAGTATGATAAATGAGATAGATTAGGTTAGTATGCTTTTTTGATCCTTTCTTACGTGCACTATGGTTTATGTATTTGACTTACATTTTGTAGTTATTTACTGAGTTTCATGACAATTCTACATAAACATAGTAATCAAATGTTCATTAGCTTAATTTAAAGTTTATGGACAATATTAATTTGAAAATTATTAAAAAATGTCTGGTTCACACCTCGGAGTAAATAAATATGGCTTTTTCTAATGAAATCATCACTAACTCTGGTGTTACTTTTGGTACTAGCGGTGCTAGAGGGTTGGTTGAGGATTTTAAACCAGAAGTTTGTGCGGCATTTGCAATTTCTTTCGCGCATGTAATGCAGCAAGAAACAAGTTTAGATAAGTTTGCTGTTGCGATTGATAATCGCCCTAGCAGTTACCAGATGGCGCAATCAATCGCTGCGGGTCTTGACCAATTAGGTATTAAAACCGTCTATTACGGTGTTATTCCTACACCAGCACTTGCTTTTTATGCAATGCAAAACAATATGCCGTGTATTATGGTAACAGGCAGTCATATTCCGTTTGACCGTAACGGACTTAAGTTTTATCGACCTGAAGGTGAAATAACTAAGGCTGATGAAAGTGCAATACTAGCAGCAAAAGTTGAAGTTTCGTCGATTGATAACTTACCTGAGCTGAAAATATGTAGTAAAGCATCTGATGCTTATGTATTACGAAATACAGAGGCCTTTTCGTCTGATTTACTTAGCGGTAAGCGTATAGGCATTTATGAGCATTCAAGCGCTGGAAGAGATATTTACCGAACTATTTTTGAATCACTTGGTGCTGAGGTTATATCACTTGGTAGAAGTAATGACTTTGTGCCAATTGATACGGAAGCAGTGTCTGATGAAGACAAGCAAAAAGCCCGTGACTGGGTGAAAGAGTTTAATCTAAATGCGCTGTTTTCAACTGATGGTGATGGTGATAGGCCATTATTATCTGATGAGAATGGCGAGTGGCTTCGTGGAGATGTTTTAGGGCTGTTGTGTTCAAAAATGTTAGGTATTGAAGCGCTTGCCACGCCGGTAAGTTGTAATACTGCGATTGAAAAAAGTGATCTGTTTAAACATGTTGAACGCACTAAAATAGGTTCACCTTATGTAATTGCTGAATTTGACTGGTTAAGCTCAAAATATAAAAGTGTTGCCGGCTTCGAAGCAAACGGTGGTTATTTACTAGCAAGTGAAGTTGAAATTAATGGTAAAACGTTAAAACCATTACCTACAAGAGATGCGATACTTCCGGCGATTATTTTGTTAAGTCAGCTAAATCAAACGTGTATATCTAAATTGGTTGCAGATTTACCTTCTCGCTATACTGCTAGTGATCGTATTAAAGACTTTGCAAGAGAGAAAAGTTTAGAACTAATTGAGAATATCAGTAGTGATCCAAAAAAATGGTTAGCAAAACTTGAGATTAACAATACGTTGATAGAAGTTGATACTACCGATGGTTTCAGAATGTTGTTTGAAAATTCAACAATTGTGCATCTGCGCCCGTCTGGAAATGCACCAGAACTTAGGTGTTATGTTGAAAGTGATTCAGAATTAAAATCTGAGCAATTAGTTAATACTGTTTTGAACGCAATTTCTGCACTCTAATCTTACAGCCACTCAAGATTATCTTTAGTGGCTCTTTACCTGACTACAATTCTGCATCTAGATGTAATAAGTTGTCATATTTTTATATTAAGATAAGCATATAATTCAATTTATATAAATTTAAGTTATAAATAAATACTACCTTTTTGGTTGTTTAGATTTTTTTTTGATCCCAGATTACATATAATAGTCCGGATTTACTTTCAATATTCCTAAAACTACATGGAGGTAGGGTGAAACCTTCCCGTACATTTAAATCTGCAAGCAACTCTGGCGCAAACCTTTATCGTGCGACTGATTTAATTGTTTTGATAACAAGTTTATTTGCTGCAGGCTTTGTATACGACATATCGATTGGCCATAAATATGTAACTGTTTTAGGTGTAGTGCTTGTAGCATTTTTATATACAGCGGAACTTTTCAATTTATACCGTTCTTGGCGAGCTGGAAAATTCAGAGAAATGGTAATAAACACTTGGGCGTGTTTAATTGTGTCGTTTGCTGCACTATTTTTAGTCGCTTTTATATTTAAATTCTCAGAATCTCTATCTCGTTTTACGTTAGGACTATGGTTTATTTTTAGTTTCTTAGGCTTATTTTTGAGTCGTTTTTTTGTTCGCGCATATAAAAAAAATCGTCGTCGTTTAGGGCTTAGTACAAAAAAAGTTGCGATTATCGGTGCAACAGAGTCAGGTGCGAATTTATTTAGGCAAATTACTCAACATGAAGAGCTTGGTTATGAGTTTGTTGGTTTTTTTGAAGACAGAAAACCGGAACGCCTTTTTGAAGACTTGCACCTCCATGTTGAAGGCAAAATAGATAGCGCTGTCAATAATGCCAAAGAGGGTAAAATTGAGGTGTTATTTATTGCTCTTCCGTTTAAAGCCGAAAAGCGCATTTCTGATATTTTGGTAAAACTGGGCAATAGCACAGTCGATGTGCATTTTATTCCTGATTTTCTTCTTTCTAACTTAATTCACGCAAGAATTGAGCATATAGGTGATGTAGATACATTGAGTGTGTTTGAATCTCCATATTTAGGCGCCAAAGAAATGTTTAAACGCACAGAAGATATTGTTATTGGCGGGCTTATTCTAGTAATGATTTCACCGCTTCTGTTATTGATCGCATTAGCCGTAAAATTGACATCTAAAGGTCCTGTGTTTTTTAAGCAAGACCGCTACGGGCTTGGTGGTGAAAAAATACGTGTATGGAAGTTTCGCTCAATGACGGTTATGGAAAATAGCGATGTAGTGACACAAGCCACAAAAGGGGATGCACGCGTCACAAAATTAGGTGGTTTTTTACGTCGAACAAGCTTAGATGAGCTTCCCCAATTTTTTAATGTCATTACGGGACAAATGTCTATTGTTGGCCCACGACCACATGCTGTTTCTCATAATGAAGAATATCGTAAAAAAGTAGAGTTTTATATGCTGCGCCATAAGGTAAAACCAGGTATCACTGGTTGGGCTCAGATTAATGGGTGGCGGGGCGAAACTGATACGCTTGAAAAAATGGAAAAGCGTGTTGAGTACGATTTATTTTACATCAAACACTGGTCACTATGGTTTGATATAAAAATTATATTTTTAACGTTTTTTAAAGGGTTTGTAGGCAAGAATGCTTACTAATAAAGGAAGGATAAAATGAACAAACGTTTGTTATCAGTGTCGATATTAGCAATGGCAGCTATAAGTACAACCGCATATAGCGAACCAGGCGTCATCACAACTGAATCAGGATTTGTTGTAACGCCATTACTAGATTTAGGGTTGACATATGACGACAATATATACAGTAATTCTGAGGAAGTAAGTAGTTCAATTTTAAACATTGACCCTTCTGTTAATTTTTTACTTGATGATGGCGTTAACAAATATTCAATCGATGTAGGAATGCTTTCGGGTTTATATTCTGAAAATAGCTCAGATAATTTTTTCGATGGTCTGATTGGGCTCGGTATGCATATGGAACCTTCCTCTAAAACGCGTTTTAATCTTGGTCTAGATGCGAATTGGACTTCTGAACCTAGAGGTACGGGTTTAACCGAAGGTGAAGGTGATATTAATACTAAAATGCACCGATATGCAGAGCAACGCCTTAGTGGTGACTTTGAATATGGCTCTAAAACAGCATTCGGTCGTATTGGTGCAATGGCAGAATACTATAATAAAGACTATTTGAATTTTAAGTCCCAATCGCAGTACAGAAACTATGAATCTATGATGCTTGGCGGTAAATTCATTTACAATACCCAAGCAGGTACTGATGCGTTTCTAGAGGTCTCAAATACTGATATTAATTATGATGTAAGAGATCCAAATGAGTATTCTCGAGATTCTTATGATATCGATGTTTTACTGGGTTTTGAGTGGGAAGCAACTGCCCTTACTACAGGTAAAGCAAAAGTAGGTTATCAGAAAAAAGATTTTATCAGTAGTGGGCGCGAAACTTACTCAGGCTTTATTTGGGAGTTAGGTGTTACTTGGCAACCTTTAAGCTATACCAAAGTCAACCTTAACACGTATAAAGGTGCTGAAGAAACGCTTACAGATGGTGACTTCATTAATACAACTTCGCTTGAAGTTGAATGGCAGCATGGCTGGAGCGAAGACCTTAGCTCAGCACTAAGTATTGGATATAGTGATTTTAACTATGAAGGTATAATCCGTACAGATGATGAGTTAAAATTTAAAGCTGCAATTGATTATCAAATTTTACGTTGGATTTCACTTCGCCTGTTTGCTGAAGTATTAGATAAAAATTCAACAGATAAAGAAATTGAATTTGACAAAAATATAATCGGTATCTCAAGCCGTATTTCGCTGTAAGGACAACAATATGCTGAGGCTTTTTAGCCTAGTTCTATGTTTATTATTTATCCTGCCTTCTGTTGAAGCGCAGGATAATTATATTTTAGGACCAGGAGATAAAATTTCTATCAAGGTTTATGGGCAAGAAGATTTATCTGTTGAATCTTTGTTGGGGAACAGTGGCGAAATTAACTACCCGTTTTTGGGCGAGATTAAACTTGCTGGACTAACGGTTAAACAGGTAGAACGCCTAGTATCCGATGGTCTGAAAGGTGATTACCTTGTAAATCCAAATGTTTACGCACAAGTTGTTGAACACAGACCTTTTTATATTCATGGTGAGGTTAAAGAGCCAGGTGCTTATTCGTATAACCCTGGCATGACAATTAATCAGGCTATTGCTCTAGCGGGCGGGCTAACTGAACGTGCTTCAGAAGACAAAATCTTCTTATATAAAGAAGGGAACAATATTAATCAGTTAAAAGCGAATTTAGATACTAAAGTATCTGCTGGAGACACAATAAAAATCGAACAACGATTTTTCTAGAGGTTTTAATGGAAAACGTAAATTCGGAAGCTTTTGATTTAAAGCACTACTTTTTTGCCGTGAAGAAAAGGTTTTTTTCTATTACTTTTTTTTCATTGCTAGTTACCTGTCTTGTCGGTTTATACGTAATGACGATATCACCGATTTACCAAGCAACCTCTACAATTCAAATTGAATCAAAGCAGGCAAGAGCAGTTAATTTTCAGCAAGTGTATGGTGTTGATTTTTCGCGTAGAGAATATTTTGAAACACAATTTGCAATCTTAAAATCTGAAAGCATTGTTAGAGAGGTTATAAATAAGCTAAACCTATCTCAATACCCAGAGTTCACACCCTATGACCCTTCATCGAATGATGGATTATCGTCTAAGATAAAAGAATTTTTGCCATTTTTATTCGAATCAAGAGTTGATGTATCAGTTAATAGTGAAGAATTTAAGCTGCAACAGATGCTTGATAAATTCTTTAGAAATCTGAAAGTACAGCCAAAATATGGCACGAGACTAATAACTGTATCGTATGAATCGGCAGATCCTGAACTTGCAGCGCTCATCGTGAATACACTAACTTCAACTTATATTGAAAGAGAAGTCTTACAAAAAACGGGTATTACTCGCAAAGCATCTGGTTGGTTGAATGACAGATTATCTACACTAAGAGTTCAGTTAGATCAATCTGAAGCAAACTTGCAAGCTTATCGTGAAGCTGAAGATTTAATCGATTTTGAAGGTAGCATCAGTCTGATTCGAAGTGAACTAGAGCAAACCTCTACACAACTTATTGTTGCTAAGAATGATTTAATTAAATTAGAAAATATAACACGTATAATTAATGAAAATGGTTCTAATAATGTTGAACAACTAGAATCAATTAACGAAGTAACATCTCATTCTGCCATTCAAGCCATGAAGGTAGAAGTTCGTGAAGCAGAAAGAAAAGTAAATGAACTTGCACAAGTTTATGGACCAAAGCATCCTAAAATGATCACGGCACGTTCAGAGTTTGAGATAGCTGAGCAAAACCTTAAAAAACAAATTAAGTCTTTAATCTCTGGAATTCAAAAGGAAGTTCGTAATGCTCGTGCAAATGTCGTTTCTTTAGAGTCTTCTTTAAAACAACTTCGCAGTGATTATCAAAGCATTACTCGAAAAGAAACTGACTATTTGAAACTTAAACGTGAAGTTGAAACCAATAGAAATCTTTATGACGCGTTTTTGACTCGTTCGAAAGAAACTGAAGTTTCGAGTGATTTTAGTCTAGAAGCTGCTAAGGTCATTGATAAAGCGTTTGTACCAACGAAACCTATCAAGCCAAACAAAAAGAAATTTGTACTATTAGCTTTTATTGGTTCATTCGCCTTTAGCGTTGGTATTGTTATTATGTTAACACTTTTAAATGATACGGTTAAAACAGTTAATGATGTTGAGAGTAAACTGGCGCAACGCATGTTAGGTTTGTTGCCACTGCAACCTACGAAAAAAGATAAAGCGTTAGATACCCATCATTTCTTTAATGAGGATGCACGTCAATTTGCTGAATCTATTAGAACTTTTAGAACCAGTTTTGTATTGAGCCAAATGGATAGAAAAAATCAGGTAATTGAAGTTACATCTTCTATTCCTGGTGAAGGAAAATCAACAACATCAAGCAATCTTGCGTTTTCTTTAGCTCAGATTGAGAAGGTACTTCTCATAGATGCAGATATGCGCAAGCCAAGTATTTGTAAGCGATTTAATGTTCCAGCTTATCATCCAGGGCTTGCCAATTTTATTGCTGGTACAAATAAATTTGATGAATGTTTATTTGTTGATGAAAAGTCGGGACTTACAATTATGCCATGTGGACAAGTGCCACCTAATCCTCTGGAGTTATTGTCATCGTCTAGATTTGCTAAGATGATTGAGCATTTAAGAACTAAATTTGACAAAATTATTATTGATACTGCACCAACTCAAGTAGTGAGTGATTCTTTGGTAATTGCGCAGCATGTTGATTCGGTAATTTATGTTGTTAAAGCAGATAGTACACGAATAGGAATGGTTAAAGCTGGCTTAGGGCGCATGATTGAGACAAAAGCTAATATAGCAGGCATAGTACTGAATCAAGTTGACCTTAAAAGAGCTGAGAGCTACGGAGGCTATCATGGCTATTATGATTACTATGGTTATGGTGTGGAACAAAAGTCTTAAATGTACGATATTCACTGCCATTTAATTCCCAGTATTGATGATGGTGCAAGGGATATGGACGAAGCCATATCCCTTTTGAAAATTGCTGAGAATGATGGAATTACACATATTGTTCTTACTCCACATATACATTTAGGAAAATTTAATAACAATATTGATGATATCTTCACTAATTTCTTTTCTCTTAAACAAAAAGCGGCTGATGCAAATTTAAGATTAAACCTAGCTTTCGCAGCTGAAGTTAGAATTGATGCTGAATTAATCACTCTCTTTCAGCATGGTAAAATCCCATTTATTGGTAACTCATTAGATAAAAAAGTAGTTTTACTAGAGCTGCCACACTCAAATTATCCACAAGGTGCAGATAATTTAATAAAGTGGATGATTTCTAATAATATTCTGCCTTTAATTGCACACCCTGAGAGAAATCGTGATATTCAGAAAAATACCGATTTGATTTTGAAGTTAAAACGCTTAGGTTGTTTACTTCAAGTTACCGCAGGAAGCATTGTTGGTGATTTTGGTGAAAAACCTAAGCAAATAGCTAGCTTTATGCTTGAAAATAAACTAGCTGATATTGTTGCATCAGATGCGCATAATCTGAAACGAAGACCTCCTATTTTAAGTAAAGCATTTAAAGAAGTCTGTGATAAATACACTGCAGAATATGCAGAAAATTTATTTATTAATACACCTAAGTTACTAACAAAAAACTTATTTATATGTTGAATCGTTATTTTATAATGCTTTTGCTTGTTACAGCTTCTGCACTTTCGGGAATTTTTAGTTTCAGATTATTTATTGCTGACATAAATTATGAGAACGCTAGTACAAAATTAAACTCTTGGGACAGAGAAAAAAAAATCGAAAAAACCACAGATTACGAGCTAGCGTTAAATTCTATAAATTCTGCAATCAAATTTAACCCAAACAATCCTCATTATCTCGATACAAAGGCAAGAATACTCTCAAGAGGAATTCTTTTAAATAACGATGACCAAGAAAAGTATAAAGAAGTTATCTCCTTGTATCGCGAATCACTCGAAAAGCGTAAAAATTGGCCTGTAACATGGGTGGAATTAGCAAGCGTTAATGCCTATGTCCATGGAATTACACCTGAAACGATTTCATATATTAATAATGCGTTAATTTATGGGCCTTACAATCGTTTTGTTATTACTACTGCGAGTGGAATTCTTTTAAACAATTGGGAAAGTTTAAATACCGAAGAAAAATTGTTTTTCTTTAGGTTATTAGATATTGCTGCGTCAAAACCACAGATATTAACGACAGTCATTCAAGATGCCCAATCGGTTGAAATGGAAAAATTGATCTGTATTCAGATTAAATACAAATCGCAATTTAACAAATATCAGCAGCAATGGCCCTTTAAAGGTATTTGCGGTTTTTGATTACTTTCGAGTTAGTCGAAAGTTCATATGCAACGAACAACAGGGCAATTATGGCAATAAATGTCATTGAATTTGCTCCAGATTGCAATGAGTAATCTACAGATGAGTGTATTAACATCATAAGGATTGCAATTGAACCGCCAAAAGCTATTCCTTTACTTGTTTTACTCAAACTGGAAATCATAATTTTGCAAGATATGAATAAAGAGTAGAATAACAATAATCCCAAAACTATTGTTAACGGTATACCTAATTCAACACTAAACTGAATATAGTCATTATGTGCATTATCATAATGACCTAGCATTAATTCGTTTTGGTAAGCAGGGTAGGCCGTGTAAAAAGAACCTCCTCCTGAACCAAGAAAAGGTTTATCTAAAATAAGAGAAATTGAAGAAAGCAATACTTCATCTCGTGTCTCTTCAACAAAACTGGTATTTACAATTCTTTCTCTAACTTTTTCTACGCCAAACATGCTCCCAATAATAATTAAATCTAGTATAAAAAAGCTCACGATTATTATTTTGAGATTGTAGGGTCTTTCCTTGTAATAAAATAAAGCGAATAAACTGGTAATACCAAGTGCCATAAAAAATGCAACGTTTCCCATTCGGCTCTTGGTTAAGATTAAGCATGTAATAATTAAGATTAGACAAAGTCTGATAATGATTTTGTTACTGAGAATTGATTCAAAAAAATTTCTGATAAAATTTTTAAAACTTTGCTTATGGTTATGAGTTTTTAGTTCAGAAATGAGTAAACCTATTCCCATTGCCATACACATTGCTAAATAATTAGCTAAGAAGTTCTGATATGTAAAAGAGCCCATTGCTCTTGAGTCATATGGATAATCAAAAACAAGACTATGTGGTGCTTGCGTTAACACAAGATAACTTCCATAAAGTGCTTGGCAAACACCTGCAGCTATAAGCCAATAGATAAAGGTTTTAATTCTATTTTTTGAATTTACATAAAATAGAATCAACCAAGCAAACTGAAGCATAGTTATTGTTTTTAAAAGCATGACAGATGTTTGGTTAGGATCAATACTTTGAAAACGGGTTGGCAATAGTTGAATAGCTAAGACACATAATACTGCAAGTAATGCTCCGAAGAGTGGCCAGCTGGATTTCTTTGGGAAAATTGCTTGTTTGGAATAAGCACAATTAACGAGATGAAGAATAAATGTACAGCTAACTAGAAAGCCAAAAAACATAATAGCCCAAACACGGTAACTTCCTAATGGAATAGGAAGCCAGAAAATTAATGCACATAGCATTGCAAAGATAGCTTTATTCAATTTATTCAAGGTTCTAAGCTTTTTAGAATTAATAAATATTAACACACATATTTTTTAGCTAGAAGTTTGATTAAGTTATTAAACAACAATATTATTGTGCAACATTACTTAAAACAAAGGATTGTTTATGAGTTTAATTTCAGAGCCAATTGGATGGTCTCGCTCAATTGCCAAGTCAAAATCACGTGTTATTTTCTTCGCGACCATTCACTTCGCTATTTTGTTTTTTGCAATTTGGTTGTTGTTTGATCAAGTATGCTTAAAGCAGCAGTTAAGCGAACTAACATTTCAAGATTTTTTAATCTCATCTAGCTTAATTCTATTTATTGGTGGATTTTATCCTTGTTTATACCTTTATGCGATTTATCGTTTGCTTGAGATTAATAAACTTAATACTGATAAATAGTATTTAATTAAGTATTCAATTAGTTCAATCAGTGAACTGCCGTTTTGTGTTCATTAGTGAGGGAATATGAAGAATTTTGTTTTAACGATTTTTACAGTCATTTTTTTAGCTGCGTGTAGTAAACCATTACCTGAAGAGCGAATGTCTTATGCCGGTGAGTGGGTAAGCAAAGAAATGTATTTGCTTATTTTGCCCGATGGCACCGTTTCTTATAAACGTTTAAAGGGTGGCGGCAGTACCGAAGTTAATGGCCCGCTTAAAGAATTTCAAGGGGATGACTTCGTTGTCGGCATCGGGTTTTTAACAACAACATTTGATGTCTCTGAAACGCCTTATGTGGAAAATGACCAATGGGTTATGACGGTTGATGGTGTAAAACTTACCAAACGTGAAGAATAAATAATTGTTAAATAAAAAAGCCGACGAGTATGTCGGCTTTTTTATTAACTTGAAAGCGCCTCTGCTACATCGGCAATTTGTTGACGCAGCCAAATATGGCTTGCATCACGGTGAAGTAGTGGGCTCCAAATCATATCAAGCTCAAATGGCGGAATTGGAAACGGTGGTTCAATAATTTTGAGCTCGTTGTCGTTTTTATAAATTTTTGCCACTTTTGTTGGCAGTGTTGCAATGAGGTTTTCAGCCTTGGCTAAATGAATAGCAACATGATAATTACGAGTGAATGAGGCAATATTACGGTGTTTACCAAAATGTGCGAGCGCTTCATCTACCCAGCCTAGCTTTTGTACATCAGCCGGATCCATACCCACACCCACACCAAAACCTGTTTTACTTACCCAGATATGACGTGCTTTTAAATAGGCATCTAGGCTGTAGTTTTCTAAAACAGGGTTATTTGCGTTTACCACACACGAAAAGCTGTCTTTCCAAATACGTTTTTGGTGAAAGGATTGCGGCAGGTTATCAAAGCGGTTAATAGCCATGTCTACTTTGCCGTTTTCTACATCATGAAATGTCACATCACTTGGCGTTACAATATCAAGCGTGGTGTCTGGCGCGAACGTTTGTAGGCGGCTTAGTAGCATTGGGGCTAATGTACTGGCCGCATAGTCACTTGCCATTATACGAAAAACACGATTACTGCTGGCAGGTTCAAAATCACGGTTGGGCTGAAGTGTTTCTTCAAGCGTTAGCAACACACCGCGTACAACGGGTTGTAACTCCTTTGCGCGCTCAGTTGGCACCATACCGTCACTGGTACGCACTAATATTGGGTCATTTAACAGTGCACGTAAACGCTTTAAGCCGTTACTCATAGCAGGCTGTGTAATGTTCAGCTGATTTGCCGCACGTGTCACATTACACTCCCTAAGTAGGGTATCTAAGTACACTAAGAGATTTAAATCTACTTTACTAATATTCATTTTATTTATGCCGTAACAGTATTTAATAAAAGACTTTAATAAACGAAGGCATAAATAACAAGTGCTTATCGTGACTTAAATCTTAGACTTTCGGGGTAAGGATAAATATTAGTACTTATTCCTTGCTTAATTTTTTGCTGTTGCTCACGCCAATAAGACGCACTATTTAGCTCTGGATGTTGTTCTAATAAAATTTCTTTAATATGAGGATCGGTTGTCACAAACGTGGTTAATTGCTCAATAAATACGTCTTGCGGCGCTACAGAGTAGGCATCTGGGTAATCAAAGTATCCATCCGATTTAGGTAATTCTCTGAAATTCATATCGGTTAGATACTGCACTTCATCATAATCATAGAAAATGACCCGTTTATGCTTGGTTACGCCAAAGTTTTTGAGCAGCATATCGCCGGGGAATATATTGGCCGACATCATTTCCTTAAGTGCTTGACCGTATTCACGCATTACATGACGTTTGTCTTGTTCTGGTGCATCTTGTAAAAACAAATTAAGCGGTGTCATCCGCCTTTCGATATAAAGGTGTTTTATGATCAACAAATCACCATCAAACTCGAGTGATCCTGCAATTGATTTTTTAAGACGCTCTAATAGTGGCTCTGGAAAACGGGAAATAGGAAAAGCCACATCTGAAAATTCGATGGTATCGGCCATGCGGCCAACTTTATCGTGTTTTTTAACCAGTTGGTAACGCTCTAACACCGTGCGCCTGCCAAAGGGTTTTCCATCACCAAATTTATCGCGAATAACTTTAAATACATATGGAAAAGTAGGGTGAGTAAATACCTCCATCACCATTCCTGGGGTGCCTGCGGCTACTTCAAAGTCTTCTTTGCACGATGCTAGGTGATTTAAAAACTCGCGGTAAAATTCGCTTTTACCTTGTTTATGAAATCCAATCGCGTTGTATAGTTCTGCCGGTGTGCGATTGGGCATTAACTGATTTAAAAAGCTCACCACACCAGAAGGGGAACGGGTATTCACCATAAAATAGGCGCGGGCAAAACCAAATACCACCCGCATTTGTACGGAATTTGTCAGCACCGCATCAATAAATAGGCCTTTATTTTTATTGTGTAAAATAGGAATAATAAAAGGCTGCACCCCGTTTTTACTGACGATTCGCCCCACAATATAGGCTGCTTTGTTGCGATAAAAAGGCGCTTTTAAAATATCAAAGCGCATTTGATGATTGCGTGAATTTACATTAGGTGCCTGTTTAACAAAGGCTTTGACGATATTTTTAATATCCGATTCAAGATCGATAAAAGGGGCTTTTAAATCAAACTGAGCAAAAATTTGTTTAATGGTTGGAAGTAGGCCATCAACCACTGGAAAAAAGCTTTTATATTCTTCTTCAACTGGCACTAGCGGTTCAGTCAAGGTACTTTCAACAAAAATGAAATCGTTATTAAAATATTTGCGGTGGTAAAGGCGGCAAAATACTGAGTTAAAAAATGTTTCGGCAAGCTCAGCTTGCGGATGAAAACTCAGTAAATCGGTGTAATCAGTTTTAATGGCAAGCCACAATTCAGCGTCAAAGTGTGATGCATCTATGCGACGTTTAAGCTTTTCAATACATTCATTTACGCGCTTATCATAATAGCTAATACGCTCAGCACTAATACGTTGCATGGATTGCCAATCGGCATTGGCGAAATGCACTTGAGCTTGTGACGTTAAACCTTGAAACAGTGAATAGTGGTGGCTAAACCCTTTTAAAATCAAGTTGGCGATAACTTGGCTCAACTGCATACATTTACACCTTTTAGTTATTGTGGTTGATGTTTTTTTGCATGATTGGTGATAATTGATACTGCATGTTCGATATCATCAGTAACAGTGAACAATGAAAAATCACTTTGGTCAATCAATCCTTTTGCAACTAGTTGCTGCTGCATCCAATCTACCAGCCCTTGCCAAAATTCGCTGCCAAATAGCACAACGGGCATTTTTGAGATACGGCCTGTTTGTAAAAGGGTAAGTGATTCGAATGTTTCATCAAGCGTGCCAAAACCACCTGGCATACAAATGTAACCCATAGAGTATTTTAAAAACATTACTTTACGGGTAAAAAAATACCTAAAATCAAGCTGTTCATTTTGATAGGGGTTGGGAATTTGCTCATGGGGTAATTCGATATTGAGGCCAATACTCTTACCATGAGTTGCACCGCGGTTGGCGGCTTCCATAATTCCTGGGCCTCCACCAGATATAACAGCAAAGCCTTCTTCAACAAAGCGCTTTGCGATATCGACAGTTGCTTGATAGTACACGTCATTTTCATCTAAGCGGGCTGAGCCAAAAATCGATACGGCAGGGCCTGTGTCTGATAGCTTATCAAAGCCATCGGCAAATTCGCTAATAATGCGAAACATACGCCATGATTCATCGCCTTTAAGATCATCGATCATTTTATATCTCCTTTAAGGATCATAAACCACGCATCAATGTAGTCGGGCATATGACGGTTTGCATCGTAATAGGCTTTAATGCCGGGATAACTTCCCGCTAAATAGTCTAATTGATACAAGTTGTCTTCAAACGCACCACCTGTGTCGGCCATTACCGCCATACGGTATTCACTGTGGCTTTTAAAATCAAATTTAGCAAATACTAAAGCGCCAAGCCCAAGTTGATAGATATCGCCAGCAAAGGTGACTTCAGGCAATACTTCAATTTTATGATTTGCATCTTTACCATAGCCTAAAATGCCATTTACTTGTTTGAAGTACCAGTAGCGATTTTGTTCAAAAGGCTTAATGGTACGATCATATGCAATACCGTTATTGCGGTGAACGTTAAAAACTCGCTGTTCGCCATTTATCTCTACTACAATCGTGCCTTGTAATAATGCGGATTCTAAATCTTCACGGGTTAGGTATATGATTGGTTTAGCTAGATTTTGTTGTGTGAGTATACCGCTTAGAATTTCTTGCTTTCCGTATTTAAAACGGGTGAGTTGCTGTTTTTTTCGCTCGGCCTCTTCAAGTGATAAACCAGCCTCATCAAAGGGTAAAGCATAAAGCGGATACGTATATTCTGTTGTTTTTACATCGCTGCCCGTTGCTAAATGCACGTAGTACTTTGTCATAAGCACTTTATCGTTAGTCAGGTTTTTTAAAAGCGGCTTTTTATCACTGAGTTTTTTTGCGTGTGTTGTATCCGAACTAATTCGGTAAAAATCATAATGCTTTTTTAAAAATTGAATATCGGTTAGTGATTTCGTGTTGTTTTTTTCATCTGCTTTGGCAAAGGTACAAAGTGATTTTAGCGTGCGCGAAAGATCGTCTTCAGAAATACCATACTCTGATAATTTATTCGCGTGAATAACTGCAGCATCATACTGCTTACCTAATGAAAGGTAATTAACAGTGTTATTAGCAACCTTACATAAATCATGGGGATTTGTATTGATTTTGAAATCGTTAATGGGTGTTTGTTTTGTAATATAAAAGGAGTCGGCAAATAAAGAGTGGGAGATGAAAACGTTAAAAAATAATAAGAATAAAACAATATACTTCATTGAAATATCAGTTAGTAAGCATGTAATAAAACTTAGTTTACTGATTTAAAAAACGAGAAGCTAGGGCTTTAGTTGTTCAGGTTAAAATGATTTAGTTATCACAGAAATGTGATTGGCTTATTAGGGAAATATTTAGGAAATAAAGAAGTGAATAAATGGTGGGTCTGAGTGAATTCGAATCACCGACCTCCACGATGTCAACGTGGCGCTCTAACCAACTGAGCTACAGACCCTCGATTTATGGTTCGCATTCTACATAGAATTTTTTGTTGTACAAGCAGAATTTTGCATAACACCGTTTAACTGATGGATTTATATGCAAAATATAACATGGTTTATCTTCCCGGCACGATGCCACAGGACTTATACAGAGCTTGCCACCAGCGTACATGCTCAACAGACAACGTTTTTAAACTATTTGCTAAATCAAGCGGGTGAATAGCTAAGTCGCTATCATAAGGCTTAGAAATCTCGTTTTGCCAAATCGCGCTTAGTTCTGGGTGGATTAAAGCGTACTCGCGAAGCAGTAAATTGTGATATTGCTGTATTTTATTACCATAAAATTTTGTAAAAATGTTACTTAATACATTTGCCTTTTCTGTGCTGTGGCCTTTTTTGCATAGTGTCTCGGTAGAGACAGCCTTTAGCGCGGTGTTTTGCTGCTGTAATAACGTAATTTGCTCGTACATAGCTCTTAATACACCTGTCGCATAAGTATTTTTATAAAATGCAGATAGTTGCTTTTCCAATTGAGAAATATCAATAACGTCAAACTGCTGATTTAAGATAAGCGCTTTAGTTTGACTCAAAAAACGCAAACTATTTAAGGCGGCTTGTTTATCTTGCTCATTTATCTCCATTAATGAATAAGTGCTTGGTTTATATAAAGACGATAACTGAGGGTCTTGAAAAGTCATCTGCTGCCAGTAGCTAAAAAGCACTTCACGTTTTTCGTTGTAAACCGTTTTTAGTTGGTCTTTTAATAGCGCATCCTCTAATGTCTTAATGCACTTAGGTAACAACTGAATAAACCTAACTTGATATGCAAACTGAGCACTTGGCCCTGCCACTTTACCAAGTTGTGAATTGCGCTCAGCGATTAATTGCCCGAGCTGACAATGTTGGATTTTGGCTAGCTGTAATATGCCTATGGTATTAGTTTGAGTGATTTCTATACTTGTTTTTTTGAGTTTATGGCTATCTGAATAGGGGGTAAGTTTTGGCAGATTAATTTGGCTTTGTAAGCGTGTATGGTAATCTGAATTAAGAGCGTTGGGCGCTTTAGAGCACCCAACAAGATACATACTTGATAAGCAAATAAGACTAAGAAATATTAAAAGGCGCTTGAGCAAGTCGTTTTCTCACAGTCGTTATAAGTAAAACCGCAGCGGTTGATAACCCTACGATAATACCGAGCCAAAAACCTTTAGGCCCCATTGGTTCAACAATGAGATCTGTTAAGGCCAATACGTAACCTAAGCTAAAACCGATTAACCAGTACGAAATAAAGGTAATGTATGAAATTGGCGCTGTGTATTTTAACCCCCTTAGAATACCAGTTGCTGCCACTTGCAAAGCATCAGGCAATTGGTAAAAACACGCTAAAATTAAAATAGCACTGGCAAGGGCGATTACCTCAGCGTTATCACTGTACACACTACCAATAACGCTGCGCGATAAAAAGGTAATAAGTGCCACGACAGTCGAAATCATTAACGCCAGTAATAGGCTAGTTGAAACGGTTTTTTTAACCGCCGCATAGTTTTTTTGACCCGCTAAGTTACCTACACGAATACAAATCGCTAGCGCAAGACTAAGTGGGATCATAAATAGCACAGTAGAGACGCTTGCAGCCACTTGATGACCTGAAACGGCAATAGCGCCAAGCGGTGCAATAAAGAGTGGAATACACGCAAATAGTGTCACTTCAAAAAAGTGTGCAAGTGCAATGGGAGTACCAAGCTTAGCAATGCAGGCTATTGTGGTTAACTTTGGTTTTATGGCGCGTGAGAATAAAAACCTGCCTTTTAAGCGCTTTGAATAAAGCATATATATAAACAAACTAAATGCCATGCACCAGTAAACAATAGCTGTTGCTATGCCACAACCAGCACTCCCGTATGCATCAAAACCGAGTTTACCGTGGATAAAAATATAGTTGGCCGGAATGTTAATAGCGAGACCAATAGCCGCAATAAATACTGCTGGTTTGGTATATGCCATGCCTTCACACACGCAGCGCAGTACATTGTAAATTAAAAAGCCAAGCAAACCCCATTTGACATAATGAATATAGCCAAGCGCCAAGCCAGCCACTTCAGGTTCCATTTGGATATAGGATATTGGAATTTCGACAAAGTTGATAAGTAATAAGCCTAATGCTGTAAGTACAAAGGCTAAGAAAAAGCCCTGAAACATATCATGACGTATGGCAAACAGTTTTTTTGCGCCAAAGTTTTGCGCCACCATACCCGTTAGAGCAAGAAGTACACCGAGCAAGGTTAAAAGTACCGGGTTCCAAATACCCAAAGCAATTGCAAGTGCCGCTAAATCATACGCACTCACTTGACCTGCCATAACAGTATCAACAACACCCATTAAAATCATGGTTACTTGGGCTATAAAAACAGGAATAGCTAAGCGAAGAATATATCTCGCTTCAAAAACATTAAACGTCATACTTGCGCATTCTAGCAAAATCAGGAAAATCGTATTTTACTGAATGCAGAGATAGATAGGAATTAAATGTTTACTGGTATTGTACAAACAAAGGCGTCGGTGGTATCTGTTTCCACAAGTGGTGAAGTAATGCGCCTAGTTTTGTCTACACCCAATGCGTATTTGAACCATTTAGATATTGGCGCGAGCATTTCAATCAATGGTTGCTGTTTAACCGTAGTGCATTATGAGCTTGGTAATAAAGATGTGGTTGGCCAAGTACATTTTGATGTCATTGATGAAACGTTAAAACTGACCAATTTGGGGCAGCTTAAACAAGGGCAAAAAGTAAACTTTGAACGCTCAGTGACATTTGGTACTGAAATCGGCGGGCATATTGTTTCTGGCCATATTCACACAGTAGCGCGCGTTGAATCAATTGAACGTGAGCAAGATAATTGTGCGTTTTACTTATCGTTACCTGAAAAGTGGCTTAAATATATTAATTATAAAGGTTTTATCAGTGTTAACGGCTGTAGCTTAACGGTTGGTGAAGTGCACCAAAATGGCTTTTATTTGCATTTGATCCCAGAAACGCTCGAAGTTACCAACTTAGGCTTAGCGCAAATTGGTACCGAGTTTAATATCGAGGTTGATCAACAAACTTATACTATTGTTGAAACCATTGAGCGATATATGAAATCAAAAGGGCTATAAGGGGCGCATTGCGCCTCTTTTTTTTTGCCCAATAAACTTAGAAAACTTGTTCGTCGTCGCTGTCGACGCTTAGCTCTATTTTGTTGTAAATCCTATCAATATGCATATTGAGATGGATAGGGTTGCAACATGCAGCACAATCTTCATAGTAATCTTGATCGCCAGAAGTGGTGTCCATCTCTACATCAACATGATGGCCACAATGAGGGCATGAAATACGTTGAAATTTATGGTCTCGCATAACAGTTTCCAACAACAGTAATACTTGTTTAAGTGTAGTTGAAAACTGATTTTTCACCTGTTTTTGCGCTTAGTCTAGACTATAACTTTGCTGGATTTTAACGATGCTTAAATGGGCATCTTCAATATATTGATTACCAAACAAATTTCCATGATTGAGTAAATGATAAAGATTATAGATGTGCTTACGCTGTTGGTATTTATCTGATAAAGGGTAGGTGTCGTTGTATCCTTGATAAAACTCGTGATGAAATTTACCAAACAGTTCTGTCATCGCAATGTCGGCTTCTCTGTCACCATAATAACAAGCAGGGTCGAATACTGACGGATTCCCTTTACAAAAACCAAGATTACCGCGCCATAAATCACCGTGTAAAAGAGAAGGTAAACAATGGTGGGTATGTAAAATCTGTTTAACAGTATCAACAAACTGGTCTATATCGACTAAATGTATCTGTTTATCAGCAAGAAGTTGTAATTGATATCCTATACGCTTTTCAGCAAAGAAAATATCCCAATGTTTATGCCACTCGTTTGGCTGTGGGGAGTCGCCAATATAGTTATCAGTGTCAAAACCAAACATTTCTTGACGGTGTTTTTTATGGAGTTTTGCAAGCGTTTCCCCAAATGCATACCAGTTTTCAGGAGTCCCTTCGCTTAAATCCAACCATTCAATAACATGGTATGCAAACTCAGTGCTTTGGCCGACCAATATTGAATCGGCAACATAAAACACACTTTCTGTTGTGAGTGTGTTTAAACATATACGTTCTTGTTCAAACTTATCTAAATAGTCTTTTGTTGCCACTTTTACAAAGAAAGACTGTTTGTCATCACTTAACTTATAAAGTCGTTCTTTACGTGAAGAGGCCAATTGGCTTTTCGTTGCAGATGAGAAATCTCTGTGTAACACAACTGATAATTCATTGAGTAATGAGTTCCACATAGGGGTTCCTTTAACGATTTAGCATAAAGGCTTAATGAAATCGTTAGCATACTTTCACAACTATATGGTGAATTCATCTAAGCCTGAAGTAGTTGCACAAAGTAACTATAGTCAAGGCAGATAAATTTTGAGCTTTGTTTACAAAAAAGCACATAAATATGGCGATTATTCGTTTTTTGCCTTGCCTAGGGTTAAGGGCAAACTTTAAAATAGCCGCGATTTGGGTTTAGCTTATTTTGGAGGGTTAGTTGAACAAGCACGCTATCACCAATGTTGTCGCAGTTTTATTAACAGTTGCTGGTTTTTTCTTGTCGTTACCATGGCTGTTAAGTATTGGTTTATTTGCTTTGTCAGGCGCTTTAACTAACTGGCTTGCGGTACATATGCTATTTGAAAAGGTGCCAGGTCTTTATGGCTCAGGGGTTATTCCAAATCAATTTGAACAAATTAAAGACGCGATAAAGCGCTTGTTTATGTCGCAATTCTTCACGCAAGAAAACATTAATAAATTAATGTCGGCAGAGCTTGATAACAGTGAAACAGGCATCGACTTTACACCGATTATTGAAAACACCGATTTAAACCCAGCGTTTGATTCATTGGTTGATGTAATCGAAAACTCACAGTTTGGTGCGATGCTTGGTATGTTTGGTGGTACAGCTGTGCTTGAGCCGATGAAACAACCGTTTATCGAAAAAATGCAATCTTCATTGATTGAGATTAGTAGCTCAGAAGTATTTCATAACACGGTGCAAACACAATTAACGTCAAATACCAGTGCCGAAAAGCTACAGTCAAAAATTGAAGCGATTATTGAAGCGCGTCTAGCGGAATTAACGCCTGAACTTGTAAAAGAGCTTATTCAGAATCTCATTAAGGAACACTTAGGTTGGCTTGTTGTATGGGGTGGGGTATTTGGTGGTTTATTTGGCTTACTTGCCCATTTTATTTAACAGCTTGTTGTAAGCTTCATGAAAAAACGGAGGGTTGTCCCTCCGTTTTTTGTTTGTCTCGTCATTACTTACTGCCTGAGATATACACCAATTCTTTTTTTGCCATTGCTAAATCTTTAATGCTTGTTGATGTACTCACATCTAAATTCATGAAGTTACTTGTACGGTTAAGGCCATACACACTTGCAAATTCTGCGAGTGACATATCATTGCAAGCTAGTTTGTCATCAATTTGATGCTTTTTAACACGATTATTCTTAATCGCTTTTTGCATTTTTAACGGTTTATTTGATGCAAACGCCATACAAAGCTCAGTGCCTGGCGAATTATCTAAAGCAACAAATTGTGTATCTGCTGATGCGTTTGCTGATGCAAGTAGTGTTGCGCTAACTAGGGCTGCTGCTAAAACTTTCATGTTAAATTCCTCATTCCAACATTATTTAAATTAAAGTGTTCACGTTTTGTTTGAACGTACTTATATAGTCGCTGAAAATCAGAAAAATGCTGTTAATCTAACGTGACAGGGTGTAAAAGAGTATTTCAAATGTGTCGAGCAAATAGAAAAAACGCCACTTTTCATGGCGTTAATATGTGTAGTTTGCAATAAATTGGGAAAATTATTTTTAAACTTTTTACCAATCGATGCCTTTACGCGCTTTTACGCCGTTATCAAACGCGTGTTTTACATTGCGCACTTCTGAAACGGTGTCAGCAAGCTCTTCTAATTTTCGATGTGCCGCTCGCCCTGTAACAATCACTGATTGCTCTTTTGGACGGTTACTTATTGCTTCAAGTACATCATCAAGATCAATATAGTCGTAGTTGATCATATAGGTGATTTCATCGAGTACCACTAAATCAATCTTGTCATCACTAAGAGATTTTTTAACTTCTTGCCAAACACTCTGTGCAGCTGCTGTATCAGAATCGCGGTTTTGAGTCTCCCAAGTAAAACCTGTAGACATCACATGGAAAGTGGCGCCTGCACCTTCAAGCAGATTGCGCTCACCACACTCCCAGCCACCTTTAACAAACTGTGCAACAACTGCTTTTTGGCCATGGCCAACAGCACGTGCAACGGTACCAAAAGCGCTGGTGGACTTGCCTTTACCATTACCGGTAATTACCAGGAAAAGTCCTTTTTCAATGGTGGCCTTTGCCACTTTTTCGTCGACGGCTTTTTTGATTTTTTCTTGACGTTTTTGATGTTGTTCGAATTTATCTGACATTGTTAATCCAAAAAGAGAAGTAATAGGCAATATACAAAGACTTCAAAAATTTGTTGAGCTGCGCCCAAGCAATCTCCAGTATAACCATTTATATGTTTTTTAAACCAAGCGATTAGTACGGCTCTTACGATAAAGCAGCTCACAATCAAGATGATTAGTTGAGCGATAGTAAAACCCACAAATAATAACATTACACAAACGCAAGCAAAGGTAAGCCAAAGTCGGTTTTCTGCACTCATTGAGAGGTGTTTAGCCACTGGTTTAACTTTACTCAGCGAATCCGCTGTAACGTAAGGACATTTACCAATAATGCTGGTGGCAAATGTTCTACTTACGGTATGTGCAATAATAAGTAAAAGCAAAATATGGCTGCTTGCTACTAATACTTGGTACTTAATCGCAAATAAAGATATAAGCGTAAGGGTACCATAGGTGCCGAGGCGAGAGTCTTTCATGATTTCAAGTTTCTTGTGGGGCTCAAAAGCGCCACCAAACCCATCTGCAACATCGGCAAGGCCATCTTCATGAAAGCCACCTGTTAGCATATAACCAATTACAATCACCAAAACAACAGCGAGCTCAACTGGAAATAGCAGCGAAAGAACATAAAAGCTGGCTGCCAGGATTGCTCCTATCAGTGCACCAACTAATGGGAAATAGCCTGTCGCTTCATTAAGTTTTTCATTTGAGTAATCAGTTATTTTAACTGGAATACGCGTTAAAAAACTAAGTGCTAATTTAAAAAGTGAGACTTCATAGGTTAGATTCATTAAAGCGTTATTCCTAAATCGTCAAAGCTTGCCATATGGTTGTAAAAATTAACGGCTGCTTGTATTAAAGGAAGCGCAAGCGCAGCACCCGTACCTTCGCCAAGGCGAAGCGATAAATCAAGCAGCGGTTCACAGTTAAGTAGTGCGAGTACCTGCTTATGAGCTGATTCATTTGAAACATGGGCAAAAATAAGGTGGCTTTTAATCTGTGGTTCAATTTCAAGCGCTATTGCCGCGGCAGCGGTGACAATAAAGCCATCGACAATAATTAATTTATTCTGCTTAAAGGCTGTAAGCATTGCAAAGGCCATTGTTGCTATTTCGAAACTACCAAGCTCCCTTAAAATATTTTTTGGCTCGGTTGAATCTATGCGTGAAATCGCTTTATCTATAAGACTGCGTTTTATAGCTAGCTGGTCATTATTGATCCCAGTACCAACACCGACAATATCGTTTGCACTTAAACCAAACAGCTTTGCAAAAATCGCACTCGCAGGGCTGGTATTGGCGATACCCATTTCACCAAAGCCAATAATATTGGTATTTAAATTAGTTATAATTTGTTCAGCGTTAATTTGGGCTTGTTGAAATTGTGAATCTGATAGTGCAGGGACTTCACTGATATCGCCACAGCAATTACCCAAGCGCGCATTAATTAACTTTGTATGTGCTGGTAATTCGGTTTGAATACCGCAGTCAATAACGTGTAATTGCCAATCAGTATCTTTAATAAAACTGTTTATAGCAGCTTGGTCGTTGATAAAACAATTCACCATTAAGCTTGTAACATCACTTGGTGCAATACTTACATTGTGTTTTGCAATGCCATGATCGCCTGCAAAAATAAGTAAACTTGGGTTTTGTAAATGGAGTTTGTTATGTGATGGTTCGGTGATTTGAACCCCAGCTATTTGCGCAGCAAGGCTTTCAATTTTGCCAAGTGAACCAACGGGTTTAATTTTACCATTGATGGTGTTTTGAATGAGTTGTGTCAAGTCAATGCCAGTAGACATCTGGATTTCCAATATTTTTTTAGCTATTGTGCGTGACAAACCCAAGAGGAACAAGGGCTTTTAGAAAGAATGAATAAATATTTAGTGATTGGCGGTGTGCGTTCTGGCAAGTCGCGACATGCTGAAAAATTGGCGGAACAATTTGCACAAGAGCAAAACGCGAATGTTATTTACGTAGCCACTGCCGAAGCATTTGATGATGAGATGACAAAGCGAATTGAACATCATAAAGACGCGCGCCCTGTACATTGGCAAACACGTGAAAGCGGCCCTAAGCTCACACATACGCTAGCGAAAATCGACAATAAAGCGGTTATTCTTATCGACTGTCTAACTGTTTGGCTCAATAACTGTTTGTACTACGAAGAAATTGATTGGCAAAGTGAAAAAGCGTTATTTCTTGAATGGCTTCAACATACAGAGCAGACAGTCATTATGGTAACTAATGAAGTAGGCTTTTCAATTACGCCTGACAATACACTAGCAAGACAATTTGCAGATGAACAAGGTTGGTTAAATCAAGCTGTAGCCGCCATTTCAAATAATGTGACCTTTACCATTGCAGGCATCCCTTATGAGCTCAAAAAAGACTAATATCTATTTGCTTCGCCATGGTTTACCAGAAGGTGATAATTGCCTTAGAGGCATTACTGACTTTGCAATTACAGAGCTGGGACTTGAGCAAATGGAAGTTGCTGTAGCCAATTTACAATTTGATGCTGTTATTTCATCGCCACTTAGCCGTTGTGCATACTTTGCAAAGCAATTAGCAACAAAACAGATGGCTAACTTTATTGAAAATCCTGATTTAGCAGAAATGAATTTTGGAGATTGGGATGGGCAACTATTGAGTGAACTGTTCGAGGAATCAAACACTAATATAATGCTCTTTTTTGAATGCCCATACGAAGTTACACCGCCAAATGGTGAAACTATGACGCACTTTAATCAACGGGTTACCAAGGTATTTAACAGCTTATGTAAACAATATTTAGGCAAGCAGGTGCTTTTAGTAACCCATGCCGGTGTAATGCGCGAAATTGTGCAATTTGTGTTAGGTATTCCACCTCATTTATCTTGTCATCAATCGCTTCATTTAGACTATGCCAGTTTAATAAAAATAAGTGTTATTGAAGACAAGGATCAGCTTTATTTCCGATTGCATTTGTAATGTTTACATTTGTTTATGGCAAATACGCGTGTGTTTACCGTAAAAGTGTGCAATTGCGTTTTTTATTAGATACATTTAAACAGTATTTTTTCGGAGAATAACAATAATGCAAAGATTTATCCCTTCTGCGTTAGTTGTTGCGATGTCACTTGGTTTGGCTGCTTGTAACAAACAAGCACCGCAAGGTGAGCATGTATCAATTAACAAAAACCCATACCCGAGTACTTATCAACCGTATGAAAGTGCTGAGCTACTAATTAAAAATGCCACAGTATTAACTGGTACTGGTGAGCGCTTAGATAATGCAGATGTATTAATCTTAAATGGTAAAATTTCACAAGTTGGTGAAAATTTATCGCATGCAAGTGCACGCGTTATTGACGCAAATGGTAAGTGGGTAACTCCAGGTATCATTGATGTTCACTCACACCTTGGCGCTTATCCTAGCCCATCGGTTGAATCGCACCAAGATGGTAACGAAATGACCAGCCCTAATACTGCTTATGTTTGGGTTGAACATTCAATTTGGCCGCAGGACCCAGGTTTTAATTCTGCCCGAGCTGGTGGTATTACGTCACTGCAAATTTTACCTGGCTCTGCAAACTTATTTGGCGGGCGTGGTGTAACACTTAAAAATGTACCAGCGCACACCATGCAAGCAATGAAATTCCCAGATGCACCGTACGGCTTAAAAATGGCTTGTGGTGAAAACCCGAAACGCGTTTATGGCTCTCGTAAAATCACGCCATCAACACGTATGGGTAATATGGCGGGCTACCGCAGCGCATGGGCAGAAGCGACTGAATACAAGCGCGCTTGGGAAAAGTATGACGCTGATCACAAGTTAGGTTTAGCTGTTGATGCCCCTGAACGTGATATTAAGCTTGATACCTTACGTGGTGTGCTTGACGGTGAGATTATGATCCATAACCACTGTTATAAAGCCGAAGAAATGGCGATGATGATTGACCTATCAAAAGAGTTTGGTTATCACGCGGGCACTTTCCACCACGGTATTGAAGCATACAAAATTGCTGATTTACTAGCAGATAACGGCAGCTGTGCTGCACTTTGGCCAGATTGGTGGGGCTTTAAAATGGAAGCCTACGATATGGTTCAAGAAAACATTGCAATTGTTGATGCAGTTAAAAATTCATGTGCCATTGTTCACTCGGATTCTGACACAACTATTCAGCGTCTAAACCAAGAAGCTGCAAAAGTAATGTACCGCGCTAATGAAAACGGTTTTGATATCAAAGAAGAGCATGCGATTCGTTGGATCACGCAAAATGCGGCTAAATCATTAGGTGTTGATGACAAAGTAGGTAGCCTAGAAACAGGTAAACAAGCTGACGTCGTTATTTGGAACCAAAGTCCTTTCAGCGTATACGCTAAAGCTGAGCAAGTATTTATCGATGGTGCAAAAGTATATGACCGTTCTGATGAAAAATACCAAGCGAAAAGTGACTTTATGTTAGGCCAGCAATAAGGATGATAACAATGAAATTATTTAAAAAGACCTTACTTGCTGCAGCGGTTTTAAGTTCTGCAGGTGCAATGGCAAAAACAACCGCAATTATTAATGCTGATATTCATACTGCAACAGAGCAGGGTGTACTTAAAAATTACAGCTTATTAATTGAAGATGGCAAAATTGCAGCAATTAGTAACCTTAAACTTGATGCAGATGAGATTATTGATGCTCAGGGTAAAATTGTTACACCTGGTTTTATCGGTAGCATGAACCAACTTGGTTTAGTGGAAGTTGGCGCAGTTGCATCATCACGCGATGGTAACGAGAAAAAAGGCGGTATTACATTTGATCCGTCACTTGCGTTTAACCCTAAATCAACATTAATTGCCTATGCACGTAAAGGTGGCATTACCCGTGATGTGATTGCACCTAGCTGGGGCGATGAGCCATTTGTTGGTTTAAGCTCAACAGTAAATTTAAGCGGTGAGTTTGGTACGAGCGTTGTTGATAGCCAAAATGCCATTATCGTGAATTTAGGTGGTACTAAAGACGGTTCTCGTGCAGCGTCACTTGCTAAGTTCATCGATAAACTTGAAGGTCAGCAAACGAAACTTGAGAAAAAGTCTGATAAAAAAGACGATAAAGCAGAGCCTTCAAAAGAAGAAAAGCTATTAACCGCTGCGCTTAAAGGTGAAAAGCCGATTGTTGTTCGTGTATCACGTGCCCAAGATATGCTTGAACTTATTAAAGTGAAAGAGCGCTTTGGTATTGATTTAGTATTATCAGGTGCAGAAGATGCATTACCGATTAAAGCTGAACTTGCAGCAGCAAAGGTACCTGTTATTTTAAGTGCAATGGCAAACCTACCTGGAAGCTTTGATTCACTTAATGCGTCACTCACAACAGCGGGTGAATTAGAAAAAGCAGGCGTTCAAGTTGCGCTAACAATTGCAGGTGACAGCAGCCATAATGTATATCAATTACGTTATGATGCAGGTAACGCTGTTGCTTATGGTATGAGCCGTGAAGGTGCGCTTAAAGCGATTACCAGTAATGTTGCAGACATCTTTAATATTGAAGATGCAGGTAGTATTGCTGTTGGTAAAGCTGCTGATTTAGCAATTTGGTCAGCTGATCCATTTGAAATCAGTTCGACACTTGAAAAAGTGATGATTAACGGTGTAGCAGTTTCTACAGAATCTCGCCACGATAAACTTCGTGACCGTTACATGGCTGAGAGCAATATGCCACGTGCTTACACTAAATAAGGCTCAAGCATATAAAAAAAGGCGCTTAAAGCGCCTTTTTTTATACTTTGTTGTAAGTGCGATGCGTTAGTTCGATATACGCAGTTACAAATGCCGTTTCTTGAAACTTTTTAAGACCGGTATCCTCAAAATCAATTGGGATTGGGTTTTTCTTTAATTGCTCTTTCATTTCAGTTGGGTTGAGTAATACAACACGCATACCGTCGATAAGTTGCAATACAGCTTCTAATTTGAACCCTTGCGCACTGCCTGCAAATTTACCTTTTTGTTGACGCTCTTTAATTGCAATCGTATCTACTTGGTAATCTTGCATTAACTTAGCAAAATCAAATTGAAACTTACGAATTGATTCAGCATCTTTACTATTTGGTAAAACAAAACGCGTTTGACGTACATCGCGAATATCAAATACGTCGTTGTCTTTTGCTAATACACAAATTAAGGCTTCAGAGCCTTTAATTTCAACACCACATGTTCTCATTGGGGCATTCCTAACTAAAAATTTTGGCTAGTTTACCACAGGGTTAGCAAATAACATTAGCGCATAACAAGGAAATGCGTCAGCAAATAACATAAAATGTTAGCAAAGGGTGATTGTGACCATTGCATGATCCGTGGCGACATTAATTTCATCTTGGCTTATGTGACTATCCAGCACGTTAAAATTAAGCTCTTTTAAATTCAGCTGACTTAATATCGATTCAGGGCAAACAATATAATCAAGCACACTGCCATTACCATAATAATAGTGCGTCGGTTTACGGGTTAATAAAGAGCTGAGATAAAAACTATCGAGTAATTTAAGGTCAACATCTAGGTTGTCTTTAAACTCTGTATGTTCGGTAAAGAAAGCTAAGTTAGATTGAATCGCTTGCTGATTAAAATCACCCATAACAAATGTGGCTAAAGGATTACTAACTTGCTGAGTGATAAAGTCGAAATAAAGCGCCATTGCTTCATCACTGCGCTGTTTATCAGAAAGCAAACGCCCAATATGTTGAATGCAATCTGCTGGCATAGTTTGGTACTTTGGATGTTCTTCAACAAAATCAGTGGCACGTTTAGACTTTAAATGTGTGCCATAGAGCCTAATATGACCATATTTAGGGTGTTCCATTTCACAGTTTATGACTTCGCGCGATAGCGGTGCCATTTGCAAAAAAGAGGGGTGGTTTATTCTGCGAACATTTGTGAGCGGGTATTTTGCTGCAATTACCACTATTGGGCGTTTAAAAAGGTAGGGGTTATTGGCATCTAACACCGCTTCATCGCAGGTCGCAAAGTGACAAAGACCCAGTGGCGAAATTAAGTCACTTAATTCATTGAGTGAGAAGACTTCTTGAAAACAAACAACATCAGGAGAAGTAGCGTTTAGTAACTCAAAAAGCCAAGATTGCTTTTGCTGCCACTGTGATTTTGTGTAGCTTGATTCAAAATCATAAAAGCAATAGGGCGGTGCACAATAATTACATAAATTAAGCGTGGCGATGGTCAGTGACATTACGGTTACTTCTTCACAAGATTGACTTAAGTATGTGGCTTTTGGAAAATTAGTCAATCATTGCGCTTTCTCCTTGTATTTAATAATTTGCTAGTTAAAATAACTGCTTTACTTTCATGAGCCGAGTATTTAAGTAACCACACTTATTGTAAAAGTGTTTTAAATACTGGACTCACTTTATTAACTGCATGTGATGCATTGTAGGCATCACCACTGTAGCAAGGATTAAACATGCCAATTATTACTCTTCCAGATGGCTCACAACGAGCATTTGAAAACCCTGTTTCTGTATTAGACGTAGCATCAGATATCGGTCCTGGTCTTGCCAAGGCAACGATTGCTGGTCGCATTAATGGCGAGCGTGTAGACGCATGTCAACTAATTACCGAAGATAGCCAACTGGAAATCATTACCGCAAAAGACGACGATGGTTTAGAAATCATTCGTCACTCATGTGCTCACCTTTTAGGCCATGCAATTAAACAACTCTACCCAGATGTTAAAATGGCGATTGGTCCGACTATCGATAATGGCTTTTACTATGACATCGATATGGAGCACTCATTAACAGCGGAAGATCTAGAAAAACTAGAAAAGCGCATGTTAGAGCTTGCTAAAACAGATTATGACGTTGTTAAAAAAGTTGTGTCATGGCAAGAAGCTCGCGATACGTTTGAAGCGCGTGGCGAAACTTACAAGATTGAAATCTTAGACGAAAACATCAGCCGTGATGACACACCAGGTTTATACCACCACGAAGAATACATTGATATGTGTCGTGGTCCGCACGTACCTAATATGAAGTTCTGTCACCATTTCAAAATCATGAAAGTTGCTGGTGCATACTGGCGTGGTGATTCAGAGAACAAAATGCTACAGCGTGTTTACGGCACAGCGTGGGCAGATAAAAAGCAATTAAAAGCGTACTTAAAACGTCTTGAAGAAGCTGAAAAGCGTGACCACCGTAAAATTGGTAAAGCGCTTGATTTATGGCACTGGCAAGAAGAAGCGCCAGGCATGGTGTTTTGGCATAACGATGGCTGGAGCATTTATCGCGAACTAGAAGATTTCGTTCGTGAAAAACTGCGCGAATACAAATACGAAGAAGTAAAAGGCCCATTTATGATGGACCGTGTACTTTGGGAAAAATCAGGTCACTGGGATAAATATGGCGATGCGATGTTTACCACTGAATCTGAAAAGCGTGAATATGCAATCAAGCCAATGAACTGCCCAGGTCACGTTCAAATCTTTAACCAAGGTTTAAAATCATACCGTGATTTACCACTGCGTATGGCTGAGTTTGGTTGTTGTCACCGTAACGAACCATCAGGTGCTCTTCATGGCCTAATGCGTGTACGTGGCTTTACGCAAGATGATGCTCACATTTTCTGTACAGAAGAGCAGGTAATGGAAGAAGTATCATCATGTATCAAAATGGTATACGACACATACGAAACATTCGGCTTTGAAAAAATCGTTGTAAAACTATCAACGCGTCCAGAAAAGCGCATTGGTGAAGACGAAATGTGGGATAAGTCTGAAAAAGCATTAGCTGATGCACTTGATGCAAATGGCATTGCCTTTGAATACTTACCAGGCGAAGGTGCATTCTACGGTCCGAAAATTGAGTTCACTCTATACGATTGTTTAGAACGTGCGTGGCAATGTGGTACAGTACAGCTAGATTTCGCATTACCAGGTCGTTTAGGTGCAACTTATGTTGCGGAAAATAACGAACGTAAAACACCGGTGATGATCCACCGTGCGATTTTAGGTTCAATCGAGCGTTTCATCGGTATTTTAACTGAAGAATATGCGGGATTATTCCCAACTTGGCTGGCACCAAAACAGGTTGTGGTAATGAATATTACCGACAAACAGTCTGAATATGTGACAGAAGTTGTAGAAAAATTGAATAATCTTGGATTTAGAGCCTGTGCTGACTTGAGAAATGAGAAGATTGGCTTTAAAATTCGCGAGCATACTTTAAAACGTATTCCTTACTTATTAGTGATTGGTGATAAAGAAGTAGAACAACAAGAGCTAGCAGTAAGAACACGTACTGGTGAAGATCTTGGCAAACTGAAAGTTGAAGACTTTATTGCTAAGCTTGCTGAAGAAGTTAAAAATAGAAAATAAAATAGTGCAAGGTGTGTATAAATAATGTACATTACGCACCTTGTTTTTAATCTTGGTATTTCGTGGAGGAACGAACCATTAGAGGCGGAAAAAAGAGCCCAGCGGCTCAAAAAAATCGTATCAACGAAGAAATTACAGCAAAAGAAGTCCGTTTAGTAGGCTTCGATGGTGAGCCATTAGGCGTAGTTAGCTTGCAAGAAGCGTTTGAAAAAGCAGATGCTGCTGGTGTTGATTTGGTAGAAATTAGCCCAAATGCAGAGCCACCTGTTTGCAAAGTAATGGATTTCGGTAAGTTCATCTTTGAAAAAAGCAAAGCACAAAAAGAACAAAAGAAAAAGCAGAAGCAGATCCAGATTAAGGAAATTAAATTCCGTCCAGGTACTGACATCGGTGATTATCAAGTTAAATTACGCAGTTTAACTAAGTTCTTAGAAGCGGGCGATAAAGCAAAAGTTACTATTCGTTTCCGTGGTCGTGAAATGGCGCACCAAGAAATCGGTATTGATTTATTAAACCGCATTAAAGACGATTTACAAGACATCGCTCAAGTTGAGTCTTTCCCTAAAAAAGTGGAAGGCCGTCAAATGATTATGATGATGTCTCCTATTGCTAAAAAGTAATAGTGAAAAGATAAACTAGGTATAAAGTGAGGTTTTAAGCCTCCACCTTGTTTAGCCGGTTAAAGTGAAATTTATTTCCACCGGTAATTGGTAGTAAGTTAGGCCTGCAAAGTGAATGCAAATTCCGCCTACTTGCTGAATATTAAAGCAATATCAATTGGAGTTATTGCAATGGGCTATAAATTAAAAAGCCACAGAGGTGCTGCAAAGCGCTTCAAAAAGACTGCTTCAGGCGGTTTCAAGCGTAAACAAGCGCACTTACGTCACATTCTGACTAAGAAATCTTCTAAGCGTAAGCTTCACTTACGTCCTAAGGCTATGGTTCATAAGAACGATATCGGCCTTATCAACCGTATGTTACCATTCGCTTAATAGGGGTTTTTAGTCATGGCAAGAGTTAAACGCGGTGTTATCGCACGTGCACGTCACAAGAAAGTTTTAAAGCAAGCTAAAGGTTACTACGGAGCACGTTCACGTGTTTATCGCGTAGCGTTCCAAGCAGTAACTAAAGCAGGTCAATACGCTTACCGCGACCGTCGCGCTAAGAAACGTACTTTCCGTCAATTATGGATTGCACGTATCAACGCGGCAGCACGTCAGAACGGTCTATCTTACAGCCGTTTCATTAACGGTCTTAAGAAGTCATCTGTTGAAATCGATCGTAAGATCCTTGCAGATATCGCTGTATACGACCAAGTAGCTTTCGCAGCACTAGTTGCTAAAGCAAAAGAAGGTCTAGCTGCTTAATCTTTGATTAAAACGCTTTACAGATTTAAAGGGAGCTTTTGCTCCCTTTTTTAATGCTTAGTTCTTGATGAGGAATTGTTTTTAGCAATTCGTCCATGAAGCTGGGTTACATCGGTCATCCTTGACCTCACCTCATTGCACTGCAAGACTTGGGTTACTTCAGGCTTCCTGCCTTACACCCTCTGGGCCAGTATCGCTGTTCAATAATATTCCCGATATTATTGTGGTTACAATTCGCCTGAATCCTGAACCCTATCTCGACTTCGTTAAAATGCTGTCCATTAAGCGGGTTGATAAAATACGCTTTAAGTAGCCAAATAAATAGGTAGGGAAGGTCACATAGTAACGTGGCTTTGCATGTTTAGCTTCAATGGCATGTAGTAACTTTTTATAAACGGCTTCTGGGCCAAGTGTAAATGGCTGTGCTTTACCCTTCACTTCAAGGCGGGCTTGTTGTTTTAAATAGTTTTCATAGTGGGCACTGTTTTCTGCGTCAATCTCAGCACTAAAAAATGCGGCTAAAGCATTATCACGGAATTTCGATTCAATTGGGCCTGGCTCAATTAAACTCACCTGAATATTGGTATCTGATAGTTCTTGGCGCAGTGTGTCAGTTAAGCCTTCTAGTGCAAATTTACTGGCGTTATAGGCACCGCGATAGGGTAAAGTAACTAAACCTAACACAGATGAGTTTTGAATAATGCGGCCTTGGCCACGCTCACGCATATGTTTTATGGCAAGGCAGGTCAAATGGTGCCAACCAAAAAGATTGGTTTCAAATTGCGTTCTCAGCGCATGTGTTGGTAAATCTTCCACGGCACCAGGCTGACCATACGCACCGTTATTAAACAGCACATCAATATGACCAAGAATATCGAGTGCTTGGCGATAACCACTTTCAATACTGGCTTCACTTGCAAGATCGAGCTGTACACTGTGAATGCCTTCTTGTTGTAAGCGCGAAACGTCTTCTAATTTACGGCAACTGGCGACAACCTTATAGCCTCGCTCGCTGAGTGCTTTTGCACAGTAATAGCCAATACCACTTGAACTACCTGTAATTAGTACTGTTTTAGTCATAAGTTCTGATTTTAAAGAATAATTGGCCCTACCTTAACGCGTTCAATTGCAAATTCAAGTTAATTTGATTACCGTAAAGCCAAATTATTATAAAGAATTAACACGCATGTTTTTAAACGCTTTATTATTGACTGCGAGCCTTTCTGCAGTTGATCACTTACCACCACTAACAACATGGCAAGGTCAAAGTGAACGTCTTTTGCAACCAACTAATCCACTTGCAACCCAATTTGAACTTTCAAATGGAGTAGTATCACCCAATTACCAAGATACAATGGCGTATCTTGATAAGTTAGCGAGTGAGAATAGCGCACAATTTAAAATTGATACCATAGGTACGAGTGACGCTGGTCGGTCAATAAAAATGCTTATCGCCAGTGAAACGGGTCAAATTGATAAAAATAAAGCGACTATTTTACTGCAGGCAGGTATTCACTCAGGTGAAATTGATGGTAAAGATGCTACTTTTATGTTACTTCGCGATATAGCACAGGGGCAACGTAATGACATTTTAAAGCGTGTAAATTTACTGTTTATTCCGATTTTAAACGTGGATGGCCACGAGAATGCCAGCCGTTTTAACCGCATTAACCAGCGTGGTCCTGAAGTGATGGGGTTTCGCACCAATGGTCGCAATTTAAACTTAAACCGTGACTACACTAAGCTTGAAACGCCGGGTGTTCAAGCCGTCATGCGTGTGATTAATCAGTATCAACCGGATATGTATGTTGATATGCATGTTACTGACGGCGCGGATTATCAGTACGACATTACGTATGGTTCGACGCCGAAGTTTGCCTCGGAATCGCCAAAAATTGCCGCGTTTATTGAAGATAAAATTAATCCAGCTATAGATGCCAAACTTACTCGCTTTGGTCATACCCCAGGGCCATTAGTCTTTGTTATGAATAAACGCGAGCTAAGTGAAGGTTTGGCAGGGTGGGTGGCAACACCCCGGTATTCAAATGGTTGGGGCGACCTTAATAATTTACCGACCATATTGCTAGAAAACCATTCACTCAAACCATATAAACAGCGTGTACTTGGTACTTATGTGTTTTTAGACGGTGTTATTGATGCGGTTTCTAGTAATTTAACTCAGTTGCGCCGTGTTGTTAAAATTGAAAAAGATTTTATGCCGCGTGAATTAGTGGTTGCACGAAGTTATAGCAAAACGCCTAAGCATATTGATTTCTTGGGAATTGAGTACGAGAAATTCTTTAGTGAGTTAAGTAATCAACAAGAAGTACGCTACACCGGTAAAGCTAAAACTTACGCTAAATTACCTATATTTTGGCGCGAGCAAGTGGTTGAAAAAGTGAAGGTGCCTACTGCGTATTATTTACCAAAATCATGGAGCAATATAGCTGCAAAATTACAAAACCATGGCATTAAATTAGAACGTGCCTATGGTGTTGTTGATCACTTAAAACAAATTCAAGTGGTCGATCATCAATTTGCCAAAGCACCATTTGAAGACCGTTTACAAGTATTCGGTAAATTCGATTATCAAAACGTACCCAGTGTCGATTTAAGTGATTATTTTAAGATAAGCACAGCGCAAATCAGTGGTAAACTTGCGGTACACTTGTTACAGCCAGAAGCCGAAGACTCATTTTTTAGTTGGGGTTACTTTAATAGTATTTTCCAGCGTACTGAGTATTCAGAAAACTATGCGCTTTTGCCATTTGCAGAAAAAATGCTGGCAGAAGATGCAGTATTAAAAAGAGAGTTTGAAGATAAGCTGGCAGCAGATAAAGAGTTTAAAAAAAGCCCGAAAAAACGTTTAGAGTGGCTTTACAGTAAAACCCCATTCTATGATGGTGGTTATTTACATTACCCAGTATTAATTGATTATGAGTAAATGATGTTAGACGTATTTACAAATCCAGTCACACCGTTTGCACAAAATGCAAATCTACTTGTGTGCCAAACAACAAAGCAGGCAGTACTGGTTGATCCCGGTGGTGATATTGAAACGTTAGTCGCAGCAGTAAAGGCTGCAAATGCAGAACTTAAAGCTATTTTGCTTACCCATGGTCATCTAGATCATGTTGGCGCCGCAAAGCAATTATCAGAAACATTCAATATCGATATTGTTGGTCCACATCTTGGCGATAAGTTTTGGCTCGATGCATTACCGAGACAAAGTGAGATGTTTAACTTCCCGATGGCGGAGGTTTTTACACCAACGAAATGGTTAGATGCGGGTGATAGCTTTTCATTTGGCGATGTGACACTTGAAGTGCGCTTTACCCCTGGCCACACGCCTGGCCATGTGATTTTTGTAGAACACACAACAAAACGTGTATTTGTAGGTGATGTGCTATTTAAAGGGTCAGTTGGTCGTACTGACTTCCCAGGTGGCAATGCCGCACAATTAAAAAACTCTATTGAATCTGAAATTTACAGTTTGCCAGATGACTATACGGTATTCCCAGGGCATGGACCTTGCACAACCGTAGGTTATGAAAAACAAACGAACCCATTTACTAGTGGTCGTTTTGGCTAAATAGAAAGAAATTGGCAGACGAGATCTGAATTCTATAGTATTATTTAATCCTTAATGAGTTAATTTAAGAATAAGCTATGTCATTAAACCAAGTAGATCGTCAAATACTCGCATTAATTCAAAAAGACGCGAGCTTATCAACGGCTGAAATAGCAGACAAAGTAGGATTGTCGCAATCTCCATGTTGGCGCCGTATTTCTCGTTTAGAGCAAGAAGGGTATATTAAAGGCAAAGTTGCCATTTTAGAGCCGAAAAAACTTGGCTTTGATATGTTGGTATATGCACATGTTAGACTCTCAAGCCATGGACGTGCTCAATTAGCTGAGTTTGAAGAGCTTATCCAAAGTTATGATGAAGTGACAGAGTGTTACACTATGGCTGGTACCATGGACTTTATGTTACGCATCATATCTAAAGGCATTGAAGGTTATGAGCTGTTTGTTCGTGATAAGTTATTAAGCTTAGATTATGTGCAGGAAGTTCATTCAAACGTGACTATGACGTGTGTAAAACGCTCAACATCGTTACCAATTTAATAACAAATCGCGTTTTATCTTTTTAAAAGCCGCCATTTAGGCGGTTTTTTTGTGAATTTTATTAAATTGTTATAAACCGCTCATTCTGTTAAAATTCGCGCCCTCAAAATAGACTAAAATAAAGTCATAACAGCAAATTTTGCTCAATGTTGTGCGATTCAATGGGAGATCCATGTTTAACTTATTATCCAAAGCCCCCAAGTCGGCTAAAAACGATATTTTATCAGGTCTGACAGTTGCGTTAGCCCTTGTACCTGAGGCAGTTGCGTTTGCATTCGTTGCCCATGTTGAACCGCTCGTTGGTTTATATGCCGCATTTATTGTTGGCTTAATCACTGCTGTATTTGGTGGGCGTCCTGGCATGATCTCAGGTGCAACAGGCGCCTTAGCGGTGGTAATGGTGAGCTTGGTAGTGACCCATGGTGTTGAATACCTATTTGCAACGGTGCTCTTGATGGGTATTTTGCAGATTTTAGCTGGGGTAATGAAACTTGGTAAGTTTATCCGCATGGTGCCACACCCTGTGATGCTTGGTTTTGTTAACGGGTTAGCAATTGTGATTTTCTTAGCGCAGCTTGGCCAGTTTAAAGCCCCAGACGCAAGCGGTGAGATGCAATGGATGACTGGTGAGCCTATGTATATTATGGCCGGTCTTGTAGCGCTAACAATGGCTATTATTCACTTTTTACCTAAATTAACATCCGCTATACCTTCATCACTTGCTGCGATTGTGGTGGTAACGGGTTTAGTGATTGGCTTAGATTTAGAAGCACGTACAGTCGTCGATTTCTTAAAAGATATGACAGGTGATGCGAATGCAACAATGGCTGGCGGCTTACCTGAATTTCATATTCCAAATGTACCAATGACACTTGAAACACTATGGATTATTTTCCCATACGCGTTAGTGCTTGCCGCAATTGGTTTAATTGAATCATTACTAACGCTGACTCTTATTGATGAAATTACTGAAACTCGCGGTAATGGTAACCAAGAATGTATCGGTCAAGGTGCAGCGAATGTTACTTGTGGCTTTTTTGGTGCGATGGGTGGTTGTGCGATGATCGGCCAATCAATGATTAATATTAATTCTGGCGGTCGCTCGCGATTATCAGGCATTACTGCAGCGTTAATGTTATTAATGTTTATTTTGTTTGCTGCAAGCTTAATTGAAATGATCCCGCTTGCGGCGCTTGTTGGTGTAATGTTTATGGTAGTACTTGGTACATTTGAATGGTCAAGCTTCCGTATTATGAACAAAGTACCTAAAACAGATGCATTTGTAATTGTGTTGGTATCGGGTGTAACGGTTATTTCTGACTTAGCGGTAGCGGTATGTGTCGGTGTGATTGTATCTGCATTAGTGTTTGCGTGGGAGCATGCGAAACATATCTACACAACTTCTTATATTGATGAAAATGGCTCGAAAGTATATGAACTTCATGGCCCTGTATTCTTTGGTTCAGTTAAGAACTTTTTAGAATTATTTGATGTGAAAAATGATCCGCAAGATGTGATTGTTGAGTTTAAGCACAGTCGCGTTGCTGATCACAGTGCGATTGAAGCAATCGACAGCTTAGCTGAGCGCTATTCTAAGCAAGGTAAAAAGTTACATTTACGTCATGTTTCTAAAGATTGTCAAAAGCTATTAAGTCGCGCAAATGATTTAGTGGAAGTAAATGTGATTGAAGATCCAACATATAAAGTTGCATCTGATAAATTAGGTTAGTAATTAACCGAAAAATAAAAAAAGCTGGCTACTGCCAGCTTTTTTTATGGCAAATTGCAACTGTCATGCGATGAGTTGCACGTAAAGCAGGATGGCTATCAGTGCCTTTCTTGAGGCACATTCTTATAATAAGAGTTACTAAAGATATATGAATGTAAGAATTTTGAACTGGCAAAGACTAGTAGAAGATAGACAAAAGTTTTTTTGGGTATTACAAATCGCCGGATGGGTAGGTTATGCCTTAGTAAACTATATTGGTTCACGTGTTTTCGAAATGCGTGACATCTATGTATTTGTTATCGTACTAAATGCCTATGCTGGTTGCTTACTCACCATTCCACTTCGATATTTGTATCGTAAAATTTGGAATGCAAAACCGCTATTACTAATCTTCATTGTATTTGTTGCATCCTATGTGATTGGTACAACTTGGTCTGTTATTCAGAAGTTTAATCTATGGGAAATATACCGCCACGGTTATCGCCCAGATGAGTGGTTTTACTATTTCAAGCAAGGCTTAGATTCAGTTTATATTGTGCTGTGTTGGAGTGGTTTGTACTTTGGTATTAAATATTATCAATTGCTACAAGGTGAAAAACAAAACGCACTTAAAGCGAATACCATGGCACATGAAGCGCAACTTAAAATGTTACGCTATCAGCTAAACCCACATTTCTTATTTAACACACTAAACGCGATTTCGACTTTGATATTGGTTGAAGAAAATAAAAATGCCAATCAAATGGTATCAAAACTCAGTGAATTCTTGCGTTACACTCTCAATACCGACCCAATTAAGCGGGTGCCATTTGAGCAAGAGCTACATGTGTTAGGCTTGTATCTTGATATCGAAAAGGTCCGTTTTGAAGACCGCTTAAGCATTGAAATTGATGTGACAGACGAGGCGAAACATGCCCTAGTACCCAGCATGATTTTACAGCCACTTATTGAAAACTCGATTAAATATGCCATCGCAAATTTAGCTAGCGGTGGATTGATCTCGATTAAAGGGCAGGTATTTGCCAACGAATTACTATTAGAAGTATCCGATAACGGTCCAGGCACTGATATAAAGAATGGCGCGTTAGTAAAAAGTTCTGGAGTTGGTCTAGCAAATACGCAAGATCGCTTAAAGACGCTTTACGAAAATAACTATTCATTTGTATTATCTAGCAACCAGCCGCAAGGTCTTGTTGTTAATATTCGTATACCGTTTGAAAAAGGATAACCATGAACACAATAAAAACACTTATTGTTGATGACGAACCTCTTGCACGAAAAGGGTTATCAATAAGGTTAAGAGATTTCCCACAAATTGAAGTAGTGGGCCTTTGTAAAAACGGTGAAGAAGCGTTGGCTGAATGTAAAAGCCAACAAGTAGATTTAATGTTCCTAGACATTCAAATGCCGGGGTTGTCGGGTTTAGAAGTAGTAAAACAACTTTCTGAGTCGGCGTTAGGGATCCCCGCCATTGTGTTTGTTACTGCATTTGACCAATACGCTGTAAAAGCGTTTGAAATTCATGCATTAGACTACCTTCTGAAACCAGTAGATGACGACAGATTGAAGAAGGCGGTAGAAAAAGTGCAAACATATTTAAAATCACAAGAAGATACAAGCCATAAACGTAAACTTGCCAGCTTTGTTGCGGGTATTACGGGTAACAACTGTGAAGAAATTCTTAAAAAGCTTGCTGCTGGTGATAAATTAGAAGAAACCCGTTTCCCAGAATCAATTGCTGTAAAAGAGCAGGGCGAAATTGTGCGTGTGCAAGTAAGCAGTATTCAATGGGTTGATGCTGCAGGCGATTATATGTGTTTACACTGTGCCGATGGCAAAACACACATTCTACGCAAAACAATGAAAGAGCTTGAAGCAGAACTTGATCCGAAAGAGTTTGTTCGTGTGCACAGAAGTGCCATTGTAAACAGCAAACAAATCAATAAATTAGTAACACAAGTAAGTGGCGAATATTTACTTGTACTAGAAAATGGTCAAGAGCTGAAAGTTAGCCGCAGTTATCGCGATAAAGTGAAAGCGGCACTGGCGAGTTGATGTAAAAAAAGCGCGATTTACGCGCTTTTTTATTATCCCAAATTGAAGTTAAGCTTATTTAAACGCCTAATAATGGCTTGGTTATAAGTATTACTGTAACTGGTAGCACTAAGTGCAATCTCATTGAGTGAGTTATTTAGCATTCCCACCATAATGTCGGTTTTGTTTTCTTTTACCGCATCGACAGCAGCAACTCCTAGTTGTGTTGCAAGTACACGATCTGATGCAACAGGGCTACCACCACGCTGAATATAACCTAAAATGGCAGCTTTACTATCAACGCCTGTATAGCGCTCAATTTTTTTACTTAATTCGTGAGCGCTAAAACTTAACGAATTTTCTGCCATAACAATAATATAACTATCTGTGCGGTGATTTTTAATGGCTTTGTTGATATTAACGAGTAAATGATCAATAAACTGCACTTCATCTTCTATTATTTCTTTACACACAATGTGTTCAGCCCCTGAGCCGATTGCGGATTCAACAGCGAGAAAACCGCAATTTCGTCCCATCACTTCAACGATAAAAATGCGCTCAAAGGCATTTGCGGTATCACGAATTTTATCTATGCTGTCGAGTGCGGTTTCAACTGCAGTCCAAAATCCAATGGTTTGATCGGTACCATTGATATCGTTATCAATAGTGCCGGGAATACCAATAATGTTGCCTTGCCATATGGCACTAATCGCTTGGCATCCTTTAAAGCTACCATCACCGCCAATTACGATTAATGCATCGATATTATTGGCGTTTAGTGTATCTACCACTTGTTTTGGGCCGCTTGGATTTAACATTTCTTTACAGCGAGCTGATTTTAAAATGGTGCCACCTTTACGAATAATATCGTCAACACGATGGCAATTTAATTCGATAGAATGATTGTCAATTAGGCCGTTATAACCACCGATAAAACCGAGTACTTGGTACTGATACTTTTCTGCTTGCAGGGTGACGGCTCGGATAGCGGCATTCATTCCTGGTGCATCGCCGCCAGAGGTGATGAGAGCAATTTTTTTATTCATATGAAGTTACTAAGTGGCTGCGCATAATGCTCAATACTAGTAAAAAATCTTCTTAAATTAAATAGTTGATAACTTTATTTCGAGCAATAAAAAAGGAAGCCAACGCTTCCTTTTATAAATTGATAACTACCAAACAATTTAAAGTTGGATAATGTTGACGTCTTGCTCTTCTATTTCAAGGCCAACTGGTACCGCAGGTACATCTGGCTTATCGAGGGCAATATCACCTTCAGTTATTTGCGAATCTTTGTTCAGCTCAACAAAGTTGAAAATAGAAGGATCAGCCAAGTGTGACGGCACCACGTTTTGCATTGCAGTAAAAATAGTTTCTACGCGACCTGGTTGCGTTTTATCCCACTCATTAAGCATTGCTTTAATATGTTTACGTTGTAAGTTCTCTTGTGAGCCACATAAATTGCAAGGAATAATTGGAAACTCTCTAGCTTCTGCGTATTTTACAATGTCTTTTTCTTTACAGTAGGCAAGTGGCCGTATCACCATATGTTGGCCATCATCACTTAATAACTTAGCAGGCATGCCTTTTAATTTACCACCGTAAAACATGTTTAAAAACATAGTTTCAATCATATCGTCACGGTGATGGCCTAGTGCGATTTTAGTTGCGCCCATCTCTTTCGCTGTACGGTATAAAATACCACGGCGTAAACGTGAGCACAGTGAACAAGTAGTTTTACCTTCAGGAATAATATCTTTAACAATACTGTAGGTATCTTCTTCTACAATTTTGTATTCAATACCCAATGAATCAAGATATTCAGGCAGAATATGCTCTGGGAAACCAGGCTGTTTTTGATCTAGGTTAATCGCAAAAAGCTCAAAGTTAACAGGCGCTGAGCGTTGTAGGTTTTGCAAAATATCAAGCAGTGTGTAGCTGTCCTTACCGCCTGATAAGCACACCATTATACGGTCGCCTTCTTCAATCATATTGAAGTCTGCAATCGCTTGGCCGGTAAAACGACGAAGTCGTTTCTGTAACTTATTAAGGTTATATTTCGCTTTAGCTTCTGCTGAATGCGACATACAAATACGCCCCTAGAACAAATAAAGGGGCGTATTATAGGTGAAAATATTAACGAGGTTAAGACTTATCTAATGGACTTTTATAACCTTGTGGTTTAAGTGCCAATACATCACAGTTTAAGCTATCAATCACGTGCTCAGCAGTATTGCCGATAAGCGCAGCGCTAATACCAGTACGTCCAACAGTACCCATTACAACGAGCTCTGCATCTAACTGATTTGCCACTTGCGGCAATACATCTTCAGGAAGACCTTCATTAATGTAACAGTGATTTGGATTTATCTGATATTGCTCGGCTAATTTATGAGTAGCAGCAATATGATGTGCTTTAACTGATTCTGTATATTGCCCAGCATCAAATTCTGGGATTTCAATTGCAATATTTACAGGAGTTCCAGGGTAGGCATTAACAACATTGAGATTGCCATCAATTAAATCTGCAAGATAAGCCGCTTCTTTTAAAATGGTGTGATTAAGTGCTTGATGTGTTTCTTCTTCACTTGAGGCGTTTACTGCTGCTAGGATTTGGCCGCCTGCAGGCCAGTCATGCTCTTTTACAAGTAAGAGTGAAACAGGGCATTTACGGATCAAATGCCAATCAGTGGGTGTAAAAATAACGGACTTTAAAGTGTCGTGTTGATGGGTGCCTTTTACAACAATATCGTATTCTTGCTCTAGCACGGTTTCAATTATCGATTCAAAAGGGCGGTTATGCCAAACCACCTGACAATCAACGTTTAAGTCGCCAGCCTGTTGTTCAATAAGTGAATTTATCCATTCTTTTCTATCATTTATCACAGCATCACGCATTGCATCACGTTCTTCGCGACTAAGCATGGTGGTCATTTCATAGGAAAAATCGTAAATAGATAAGAAAGCAGTAATTTGTGCGCCGGACTTCCTTGCCAACTCAAATGATCGGTTTAACGCAATTTGTTTTTCTTTACTTGGGTCAATTACCGCAAGTATTTTTTTGATGGTATTCATAAAAACCTCCCAAAGTATAAATCCAGTGTAATGGATCTAAACTAATTTGAAAGGTTTCTAATAGAATATTTTGTTTTAGATCAAGACTTAATAGAAGCGACTTTGAATAATTCGTCAGCATTAAGAATGGTAATAAACTTACCTTCAACCTTGATGATTTCCGCTTTTTGGAAACGACTTAATAAACGGCTGATGGTTTCAACAGTTAAACCAAGATAATTACCTATCTCACCACGGGTCATTGTTAAGCGGAATTCTTTTTTACTAAAGCCGCGCTCACCAAAGCGTGTAGAGAGGTTTGCTAAAAATGCAGCTAAACGTTCTTCAGCGGTTTTTTTGTTAAGCATCAATAGCATTTCTTGGTCGTAATTGATTTCATTACTCATCATACGCATGACCTGATGGCGTAATTTAGGTAATTTGCCAGATAAATCATCAAGGGTGGTAAATGGAATTTCACATACCATGGCAGTTTCCATTGCCTGAGCATAGCTTCTGTGGCTCATGGTGCTAATACCATCAAAGCCAACAATATCACCGGCTAAATGGAAACCTGTGATTTGTTCTTCACCGCTTTCAGTTAATGTGTAAGATTTAAATGAACCTGAACGCACAGCGTAAATTGAGCGAAGCGGTTGACCTGCTTCAAACAAGAAATCACCTTTGTGTAGCGGCTTTTTACGCTCGATGATGTCATCTAATTTACCCATTTCTTCACTGTTTAACGAAACAGGGATACACAGTTGACTAATACTACAATCCTGACACTTAATAGCGCAGTTTTTTGACACTGATTTTTTGCTCAATTCCATGACACACCTAGAGAAAACGTAATACCAGAATAATGTATAATAAAACCTTATAATAACGCAATTATCAAAAGGTATAAACCGTAGAAAATGAAGATGTTACCAAACATCATTCGTACGAAATTATGGTTAAGTATTTGTTTAAATTTATCTGCTGCAAAAGCAAGTCCAACCATCGCTGGTAAAGTACCAAGTGCAAACAACAACATAAAGGTTGCACCATAAATAGCCGATTGTGTTGATATGGAGAATAATAGGGCTGAATAGACTAAACCACAGGGTAACCAGCCCCAAAGCATACCGTAAGCAAGTGCTTTGTGATTGGTATTAACCGGTAATAAACGCTTATTAAATTTAACTAGATGTTGCCATATCGCATATTTTCCCACTTTTTCTATCCAGTTAAGAGAAAATGTTAAGCGCATAATGTAAAGACCAACCAAGATCATAAACACGCCACTTAATATGGATAAAACAAATGAAAATGTGGTTGAACGAGATGCAAACTGTTGACTGATGCCAGCTGCAAGGGCACCTGCAAGGCAATAACTTAAAATGCGACCAAGATTGTAGAGTAGGGTGTAGCGTTTAACTAAGGCTTTATCTTTTACTGCAAGCGTAAGAGACGACGCAACACCACCGCACATTGCTAAACAGTGCCCACTGCCTAGCAATCCCATAATAAGTGCGGATAACAGCTGACTAGTTGTCATTACTTTTTTTGTGTTGTTCTTTATCGTCTTCGAACAAAATGCTGTGGGCTTGTTTGTCGAGATTATTAAATTGGTCACTGCGCACAGCCCAAAAGAAAATGCCGATTGCCACAATAACCAATAATATTGCAATTGGTATTAATACATAAATGATGCTCACAACTAAGTGCCCCTTACTTAAGTAATCGTAATGAGTTACCAATTACGATAAGTGAACTTGCGGACATACCAATTACTGCAACCCAAGGTGGAACTAATCCCATCGCAGCTAATGGTAGAATAGAGCCATTGTAACACAGCGAAATTGTCAAATTTTGCTTAATTACGCGGCGTGTTAGTTTAGCTGTTTCAAAAAGTCGGCTGATGCCATTGATCTCACTGTTGAGTAGAACAACGTCTGCCGTATTTTTGGAAATATCTGCACCAGATGCCATTGCGATGGAGAGGTGCGCACTATTAAATACAGGACTGTCGTTAACGCCATCGCCTACCATTGCAACAATTTTGCCTTTGCTTGCAAGCTGCTCTACAACGTTTTGTTTATCTGATGGGCTACAGCCGGTTTGGATATTATTTATACCCAAACTATGAACCAACTCTTTTCCAGCAGTCGATGGATCGCCCGTTAATACCTGTAATTCAAGATCACTTTGTTTAAGCTCAGTTAAAGTAGATTGAGCATGATCGCGGATTTTGTCTTGTAGCTTGAAGCCAGCAATTACTTGGTTATTGATGTATAAGAATACGTCAAAACCCTCTTCATCAAACTGACAAAACCAATTAGCCTTACCAATTGCAACGGCTTGTTGGTTATAAATGGCTGAAATGCCTTTACCTGTTTCAATAACCACATCACTTAGCTCAACTGGTGCTACATTGAGCTCCATAAACGCCTTGCTGATTGGGTGCTCAGAATAATTTTCAAGCGTCTTTGCAATTGCATAGACTTTATCGAGAGAATAATCAGCATTAAACAATTTTGTATTTAGTAATGTGAATTTGCCTTCGGTTAAGGTACCTGTTTTATCAAAAGCAATATCTGTGACTTTGGTCAGGGTTTCTAATACATGCGCTTGTTTTATTAACACCCCTTGTTGGGTTAATTTTGCCACTGCACAGGTGAGCGCTGTAGGAATTGCCAAACTGAGCGCACAAGGGCAGGTAGCGACCAAAACAGCGATAGTCACCCAAAATGCATGTTCAGGTTCAATGTGATACCACGAAAAAGCAGTAATTGATGCAAATACAAGTAAACATGCCACAAACCACTGAGCGACTTTGTCGGTAATTTCAGCGATTTTAGGACGAGAAGTAAGCGCTTGATGTTGTAAACGAACAATTTGGTTAATTAAGGTGTCTTGTCCAATTTGATTAACACAAATAGTAATCACACCATCGTGATTTACTGTGCCAGCGTAAACTTGATCTCCTTTAGATTTACCCACTGCAGCATGCTCACCGGTCATCATTGCTTCGTCAACAGAGGTCTTACCATCAATTAAAATACCATCAGCTGGAATCGTCTCACCGGCTTTGATCATCACCTTGTCATTTAATTGAAGGCGTTTTGCTGCAATGATTTCTTCTTCATTATTGTTAATTAAGCGAGCAGTAAGCGGTAACAATTTTTGTAAATTAGCAGTAAATTCAGACGCTTTTAAACGGGCGCGGAATTCAAGGTATTTACCTAACAATAATAAGAAGGTAAACATACAGATGGATTCAAAATACACTTCACCTGTTTCAAAAATAGTGGCCCAACTGCTTGCGGCGTAAGCACCAAAAATGGCAAGTGATACGGGTAAATCCATATTGAGTTGTTTGGCTTTTAAACCACGCACTGCCGAGGTTAAAAACGGTAGCGCTGAATAAAGAATTACAGGCGTGGCTAAAATAAAGCTGATCCAACGGAAATACTGTTCAAAGTCCTCATCCATGCCAGAAAACATGCCAAAATACATAGCAAAGGCGAACATCATCACCTGCATTGTCATCAGGCCAGCGACCCCTAAACGTCTGACATAAGATTTAGCGGTTTGCTTTTTTTGTTGTTCTTCGTGATCTTGTTGGAAAGGGTAAGCACGATAGCCAATTCGTGCTAAGGATTCGATAATGGTACTCAGTTTTAGTTTTGACTGATCCCATTTAATCATGGCGCGATAAGTAGATGTATTCACATCAACGCGCACCACATGGCCTAAATTGAGTAACTGTTTTTCAATAAGCCATGCACAAGCAGCACAACTAATGCCTTCAACACTTAATAGAATTTCAGCAATATCACCTTGCTTTACTAAAAACTCTGATTGAATGTCTTCGTCATCATAACTTTGGAACATTTTAATTTGTTCCGGTACCAGCTCTTGAACTTTGCCGGCACTCTCTGTGCGGTACTTATAGTAATCCGACATGCCTTGCTGGATAATAGCTTCAGCAACAGCTTGACAACCCAAACAGCACATCGGTTTAGCTTCATTTTCAAATTCTATGCTTAGTGAGATACCGCTTGGAATAGGCTCCAAGCAGTGAAAACAGTTTTTGGCCATGGCTTACTTATATTCTGGTTTAATTATAAACGCGCTTTCGTAAGGTAGTGTGATATTTTCTTTTAGCTTCCATTCACCAGTGATTGGTTCAATAAACACGGTATAACGGCCTTCTTCTAATAACTCAGTTACACCGGAGTAATCGCCATTTGCATTTGGAGAAAGCATCACCTCAACATCTTTATCTTTAAGCGTTGTGTGATAAAAAGATGTTTTTAGGGCAGGGGGATTTAGAGAATCACCTTTGGTAAAACTCACTTTGACTAATCCATCGTGAATTTCTAAATCAGCATGTAAATAAAGTGCTTTTGAACGATTGAATTTAGATAGCTCAAGGTTGATTGCTTTACCTTTTTTATAATAGTCATCAACAACCATTGAAGGTCCTTTATCTGACATGTAAATAAGTAAAGTGATACAAGCAACGATGGTGCCTGCTGGAATAACAATAATAAACCAAGGCCAAAATTGTTTATACCAAGGAGTTGTAGACATAGTGATTAATACTTAAAAACAAATGTGGCGTTATTCTACTTGATGTGCTGTGAAAAGGGTAAAAAAAAGCTCCCAAATGGGAGCTTTTTTGATCTAGATTCGTACTCTTAACGTGTTTATAAAATTTGATTAAATAACTCGTTAAGATTCACTAATCAATTACTTATCTTGAGATAAGCTGTATACGTATGCTGTTAGGATATGTACTTTATCTTCACCAAGGATGTCTTTCCATGCTGGCATTACACCGGCACGACCGTTAGTGATAGTTTCTTTAACTGCACGTTGTGAACCACCGTATAACCAAACATTATCTGTTAGGTTAGGAGCACCAAATGCGTAGTTACCTTTACCGTCCATACCGTGACACGCTGCACACATTGCAAACTTAGCTTGACCAGCTGCGGCATCTTTTTGGTTTACAGTACGGCCTGATAGGCTAAGTACATAAGCTGTTACTTCGTTAACGCCATCTTCACCTAGCGCGTCAATCCAAGCTGGCATTGCTGCTACACGGCCGTGTAGTAGTGTTTGCTTGATTGCTTCAGGTGAACCACCGTATAACCAGTCATTGTCAGTCAGATTAGGGAAGCCTTGGCCACCACGTGCATCTGAACCGTGACACTGAGCACAGTTTTGCGAGAATAAACGCTGACCGATTTCTAACGCTTCTTCATTAGCAGCAAGGTCTTTAATATCTTGCTGTGCGAATTGTTGGAAAACAGGACCAAAACGCTCATCCGCATTACGGATTTCTTGGTCAAGTTGAACACGTTTACCTGCAGCTTCGCTATCAATTACAGCTTGTTTTGATTCTGCAATTGACTTGATGCCTTGGTTTGAACTTGTCCACTTAGAGATACCTTCAAAGTTACCCATACCAGGGTAAAGAATTAGGTATACCACACCCCATGCGAAAGTAGCGAAGAACATAATTGTCCACCACTTTGGAAGTGGGTTGTTAATTTCTTCGATGCCATCAAACTCATGGCCACATGTTTCATTTTCTTCAACGCCTACGTAGTTCTTTAAGTTCCAAACTAGTAGTCCGAAGCAGATTGCTAAGCATGCTATGGTTAATACAATAACCCAAATGCTCCAAAACGTAGTCATTTCTCAGACTCCTTTTTTTCCTTTTCGCCAACTGTATTGTTATGTACGTTTTCGTCTTCGAAAATCGCGTTTGCTGCTTCATCAAAGTTCTTTTTAGAACGTTTGCTGTAAGCCCACAGTACAATGGCAATAAAAAGTACTAATAATACCAGAGTAAATATGCCTCTGAATGTGCCGTAATCCATGCTGGTTACTTCAAGTGAGTACCAAGCTGTTGAAGATACGCAATAAGCGCTTCCATTTCAGTTTTGCCTTTAATGGAATCAACATCAGCTTGTAGTTCTGCATCACTACCGTAACCACGACCTGGATACGCTTCTTGGTTAATGCCGAAGTTATCACGGAACACTTGCAGTTTTTTAAGTGTGTGCGTGGTATTAACTTCGTTTTTCGCTAACCAAGGGTAACCTGGCATGTTTGACTCTGGAACTACGTCACGTGGGTTTACCAAGTGCGCATAGTGCCAATCATCTGAGTAACGACCACCTACACGAGCTAGATCTGGACCAGTACGCTTAGAACCCCACTGGAATGGGTGATCCCACACACTTTCACCAGCAACAGAGTAGTGACCGTAACGCTCAACTTCGTCACGGAAAGGACGAATCATTTGTGAGTGACAGTTGTAACAACCTTCACGCACATAAATGTCACGACCTTCCATTTCTAACGCAGTTAGTGGGCGTAGACCATCTACAGGCTCAGTAGTGTCTTTTTGGAACATTAGTGGCGTAATTTCCACAAGTGCACCAAAGCTGATTGCGAAAACAGTCAGGATAGCCATAAGGCCAACGTTCTTTTCAACAATCTCGTGTTTATTTTGTGAATTATTCTGACTCATACATTACTCCTTACGCAGGCTGAGCTTCAGCTTGTAATGCACCTTTTTCAGCTGCAACAGTTTTAACAACGTTGTATAACATGATTAGCATACCAACAACGATGAATACACCGCCTACAAAGCGCATGAAGTAGAATGGGTAAGACGCTTCTAGTGACTGAACAAAGCTGTACATTAATGTACCGTCAGAGTTAACTGCACGCCACATTAGACCTTGCATAACACCAGAAATCCACATTGCTACGATGTACAGAACAACACCCACTGTGTGTAACCAGAAGTGTGTGTTAATTAGTTTAGTGCTGTACATACGAGCCTGACCAAATAGGTTAGGGATTAAGTGGTAAACCGCACCGATTGATACCATTGCTACCCAACCTAATGCACCTGAGTGTACGTGACCTACAGTCCAGTCAGTGTAGTGAGATAATGCGTTTACTGATTTAATCGCCATCATTGGACCTTCGAACGTTGACATACCGTAGAACGATAGTGAAACAACTAAGAAGCGAAGGATTGGGTCGTGGCGAAGCTTATGCCATGCGCCAGAAAGTGTCATGATACCGTTGATCATACCACCCCAAGATGGAACAAATAGAATTACTGACATTACCATACCTAAAGACTGAGTCCAGTCAGGAAGTGCTGTGTAATGTAAGTGGTGAGGACCTGCCCAAATATAAAGAGAAACAAGAGCCCAGAAGTGAACTACTGATAAACGGTAAGAGTAAACTGGACGACCCGCTTGCTTAGGAACGAAATAATACATCATACCTAAGAAACCTGCAGTAAGAAGGAAACCTACCGCGTTGTGACCATACCACCACTGAACCATTGCATCTACTGCACCCGCGTAGATTGAGTATGATTTAGTTAATGAAACTGGAATTGCCATGCTGTTAACAATGTGAAGAACAGCAACAGTGATAATGAAACCACCATAGAACCAGTTAGCAACATAAATATGCGACACTTTACGCTTGATTAATGTACCAAAGAATACAACCGCATAAGCAACCCAAACAACCGTAATTAGGATGTCGATTGGCCACTCTAGCTCAGCGTATTCTTTACCACTTGTAAAACCAAGAGGAAGTGTAATTGCTGCTAGAACAATAATAAGCTGCCAGCCCCAGAAGGTGAAAGATGCAAGCTTATCTGAGAATAAACGCGTTTGACATGTACGCTGTACAACGTAGTAAGACGTTGCAAATAGTGCACTTGTACCAAATGCGAAAATAACTGCGTTCGTATGTAACGGACGTAGACGAGAGTAAGTTAACCATGGAATGTCGAAGTTTAACGCAGGCCATACTAGCTGAGCTGCGATGAAAACCCCTGCACCCATGCCAACAATGCCCCAAATCACCGTCATAATGGCGAATTGGCGTACAACTTTATAGTTGTATTCTGTTTGTGATGCTACTGTTGTTTGGCTCATTTTCCGGTTTCCGCTGCAATAAATTGCATTAAGAAATGAATTTCCCAATTCTAATTAAAGAAATGGGGCCTCTAAAAATTTACCAAATTCGTTACCTTACTTACTCGAACTTTTGCCATCAAATGATGTCTGAGTTTGAGTTAGCAAGAAAACCAACCCGGTAAAACCCTTTTTTTGCATGAGAAATGATAAAATTTTTGCTTTTAAAAAGATAGCGCATTTGCCCAAAATTATGACCTCAATCAAATATTCTCAGTGAGTGTGATTTATTTTTGTGCAAATTTAGTCTAAATTCGCGACCAATGTTTATACACGCCCAATAAAAGAGTAATAGATGCGGTTATTTCTAGTTATTTTAGCAGTAATAATTATTAGCGCTTGCGATGATATAAATAGTAAAGATTTAACTAAGTTATCAGAGCAGCAGTCTTCATCTTTGTTAACAATTAAAGATGAATCTGTAACACCAGAAACTGAATTTAGTATCGTTTTTAGCCCAAATAATGAAGTTGAAATAATCGATGCTTATATTGAAGGTGTAGACATGTATATGGGGAAAATCCCATTGTTTTTTTCTCGTACTAAGCACAAGCAATACACTGCTAGCGGCATGGTTGGCGTGTGCAGTAAAAATGAAATGGTATGGCGTATTTATTTACATTACCGCAAAAATGGCTCTCAAGAGGGCAAAATTGCCACTCTCAACTTTGTAGTAACAAATACTTAACCGAGCATCTACAGTTGTAGCGTGATTACAATTGATTACATCTAGTAACGCACGAAAACGAGTATCAATAGAAAGTTCAGTGATAAATATAAGTTATTGATAGTAAGAAATTAAATATGTTACTGCTGTTAATAAATAAATAACAAATGGCGCAATCTAAGCGCCATTTTTTGTGCCTGAATAAAAGCTGAACACTCATTCAGTTTTCGTTCATTTTCAGAAGCCTAGTTTGCAGCGTCCGTTGTAAGATTTCTCCTTGGTTTTTTATCCGAAGCCACGTTTCTCGCGTTATACAAGAAACATAAAGTCACTTTCTTAGAACGGGTAATGCAACAAGTTATTCGCTTTAGTTGATGTGTTTTCAACTAATCGGGTTAGACAACTAATAAAGGTTTATTATGAATAAAACTAAATTGGGTTTAGCAATTGCTACCGCGTTACCGTTGTTTTCAGCAACAAATGCAATCGCAGCAGAAACCTCAGCAGACGCCGTAGAGCGCATCGAAGTAACAGGTTCTCGTATTAAGCGTGCCGATATGGAGACGGCAAGCCCAGTAACAGTAATTGGTGCAGAGGAAATTCGTGCTTCAGGTGCGACATCAATTGATTCAATTTTACAAGATATGACTGCTGCTGGCGGTGCGATGGTAAACCCAGGCATTAATAATGGCTCTGGTGGTAATGCAAGCATGAACCTACGTGGTTTAGGCTCACAGCGTACGCTAGTACTAGTAAACGGCCGTCGTATGATCAACTCAGGTACTGGTGCTGCGTCAACTGTAGACTTAAACACCATTCCGGTATCGATGATCCAACGTGTTGAAGTTCTTAAAGACGGTGCATCAGCAGTATATGGTACTGACGCAGTTGCAGGTGTTGTAAACATCATTCTTAGAAAGGATTTTGAGGGCCTAGACATGAATGCTCAAACGGGTATTTCAGGTGAAGGCGATGCTGAAGAGAGCTCAGTAGATTTTACTGTTGGTACTTCATTCGATAAAGGTAACATTGTACTTGGCGTACAATACATGGATCGTGGTGAAGCGTCTCAAGCAGACCGTGGTTTCTCTTCTTGCCCAGTTTCAGAGCGTAAAAACGACGCAGGTAATGTAGAGCTTTACTGTGGTGGTTCAAGCTACACACCTTACGGCCACATTTGGTCAGGTGATGAGTCACTGCAAGGTAACCCAGACAACTCTTGGCATGACTTTGGTGATCAAGATAAATATAACTACTCGAAAGATAGCTACCTATTCACACCAATGCAGCGTCTTAACCTTTCTGGTTTAGGTACTTACGAGCTAACAGATAACACAACTCTATTTGCAGAATCAATGTATTCAAAGCGTTGGTCTGAGCAACAAATGGCACCACAGCCAGTATGGTTCGATTTCACTTACCAAGATTGGATGGGTGATTCACTAGTTGAACATGGCGTTAACTACGGTGACGAGATTTCATACGGTCGTCGTATGAGCGATACAGGTACACGTGACTTCTCACAAGTTGTTGATACAGTGCGTGTTGTAATCGGTGCTGAAGGTATTCTATCAAATGATTGGTCATGGGATGCGGCATTAAACTTTGGTCGTAACGATTCTGTTGACCGTTTATCAAATCTTCATAACATGGGTTCAATCCAAGAAGATATCGAGCTAGGTATATTTAACCCGCTTGATCAAACTTCATGGCAATACGACAACATGCAAGGTTACCTGTACACTGAGCAAAACACTGGCGGCAGCCAAATGTTAATGTTTAGTGGTTCTCTTGCAGGTGAGTTATTTGAGTTACCAGCAGGTTACTTAGGTTTTGCAGCAGGCGTTGAACACCGTTCTGAAAAAGCTTGGTACATTCCTGATTCACTAACTGCACAAGGTCTTGCTAACGACCCTAAAGTTGAACCAACTGAAGGCCGTTACGATGTAAACGAAGCGTTTGTTGAACTTGCTATCCCAGTGCTTGCAGACAAAGCATTTGCTGAAAACCTAGAGCTTAGCGCTGCTATCCGTGCATTTGACTACTCAACATTCGGTAGCGATGCAACATGGAAGCTTGGTTTTACTTGGAAAGTGAACAGCGACATCATGTTCCGTGGTGTAGCGTCTACTGCATTCCGTGCACCAACGGTTGATGAGCTATACGGTGGTAAATCACCTTCGTTTAACCAAGTATCTCACCCAGTAGGTCAGGATCAAGCAGAAGTAACTGTTGGCGGTAATGCAGCATTAACACCTGAAGAAGCTGAAACACTAACAGTTGGTTTCGTATATGAGCCAAGCTGGTTAGATGGCGCTTCAATGACGGTTGACTACTACGATATTTCAATTGAAAACTCAATTGCAACTGTAGATAACCAGTACATTGTTGATAACTGTTTAGATGCTGCGGGTACACCAATCAATACAGATTCTGCGCTTTGTAAATCTGCTGATATCTCAATGGATAACTCTCGTCGTATTTCATTCAACAACCAATTACAAAACATTGGTGCTGAAACTGCGAAAGGCATTGACTTAAACTTAGCATACTCATTTGAAGCACTTGGTTTAGATTGGCGCACTGCACTAGATACAACTTACCTAATGGAAACAACAGTTACATTAACTGATGAAACAGTAGATTATGTTGGCTTAATCACATCTGGTTCAGGTGGTTATGCTGATATCAAATCAAACCTATCTGTTTCTGTTAAAGGTGATGCGTGGGATGCTAACTATAAAGCACGTTACATCTCAGGTATGGACAGCTATTCATGTCTAGATAACCCAGCTAAATGTTACGCACCAAGCACAGGCTCTGTTGTGTATCATGATATCGGTGGTGCATATCACGTATCAGAAACTGTAAAAGTATCTGCGGGTATCAATAACTTATTTGATAAGCAACCGCCATACTATTCAGGTAACAACGATTCAAATACTGACCCATACACATACGATGTATTAGGTCGTTATTTCTACGCTGGCGTTAATGTTAAATTCTAATAACATTTAACCAGTATAAAACCGCGCCTTTTGGTGCGGTTTTTTTTTGCATTAAATAAATTGACACTTAAATGTCATATTAATGTCAATTCAGTCGATTTAAAAAAGATAAACAGGAGTGTTTAGCGCTTTTAATTTAAGTAATTAAGTTGTTTCATTAAAGCGTCATAGTTCTGAAAAGTAATTGTCACCCATTCATTCTATTCTCTCGGCAAATTGTTAACTGAGTTGAAAGTAAATGGGTATCATCAGGAATAGAAATTTAATCAGTCGTATTAAACAGCAAGATAACCGCGTGTATGTACCGGCTGATGCAAGGGACAACCAATACATTATCGCTGAACTTGCAGTAAACGATAATTTAATCGCACAGCTTTCTGACAAAACACTTAATCCCACGCCAAAAGAACTACTAAGTTTATTACTAAACAAAGTACGTCGTATTATTGCACAGCATGATATCGACTTTGTCGCGTTAGTTGCTTCGAATAAATTTATCCGAGTACGCTATGGTGTGGATAATGAGATTAACACCACCCAAGAGCAGCACATTGTTTATTACAACCCTGAAAAGAGCAAAGGGGTCATTGGCATTTGCCCAGAAGGCACCGAATCACTTAAATCAATTCGTTTAGTGTGTTTTGCAACAGGCAATAACCTGCGTGAAAATGCGGCATTATTTCATCAGAAAGTAGTTAACTTAGTATCTGAAATTAAACTGTCGTTTAATTTTATTGATGGCATCAAATTACAAGATCATCAGCATATTAGCTTTACTTTAGAAAAGCATTCATCTGCAACACAATCAAAAGCCCATGGTTTTCGAGTGATTGAAAAGCGCTATGAAAGTTCAGGTTTAATGCTACCAGAAGAGCGAAATAGCAAAGCGTTTATTGTTGTAAAAGCAAATTTTAGCGAACTGTTAAATGAAAAGGTGTTGAGCCAAAACTATGAAGTGAGCCAAATGCATGCGGAGATTTCGCATCTGCTTATTCAGCTTGCACAAGAAGTTGGTATTAATCATTTAGCTTACGTTGCATCAAATCGTTATCCAGTTGTTAAATCGAATTTTGTCACTGGCAGTGCGAATCAAAAAGGTGAATTGGTGAGTTTAAATTTTGGCAACACTGAGCATGAAGTGATTCAAATTATTGAAGATGAATACACTAATAGTGCAGCTCATATTGTGTTTTATATGCCTGAATCGACGTCGGTTAAATCTGGCTATGCGGTTTACATAAATAAAGTAATCAAATTACTCGATAAACTAGGTCAAAAATTACAACTTACAGAGCATGACCAAGCTATGCTACTAAGGTTTTACCAACACTTTAGCTATAAAGCTTGAATCACAGGCTGTTAATTTGTCATAGTGTAAATCAAAAAGAGCAATAAATTACACTATGACAAACAGCACCACATTAAACTACACAGTACCCTATGTTGAAGGCGACGGTGTAGGTCCAGAACTTATCAACTATGCCCGTAAAATTGCCGACAAGGTGATGTTTAATTGTTATCACGGCAACAGGAAAATTGAATGGTTAGCTGTGTTGTGTGGTGAAAAAGCGGCTTTTGAATATCAAGGGGATTGGTTTCCAGAACACACCCTCAATACTATTGAGCAACAAAAATGTGCGTTGATTGGGCCTATTACTGCACCTATTGGCTATGGCTTTAAATCTCTAAACGTTGCGTTACGCCATGAACTTGGCCTTAAAACATCTTACACCCGCTATCAAACCAATAATCAAAATGATATTTATGTGCTGCGAGATAATAGCGAAGATTTACCTGTAAAACTTGAATGGCAAACAGCATCGTTCGACGGCAAGCTACTTGCTAATTTCTTAAAAGATGAACTTGGTGTAAATAAAGTAGCGCTAGCCGAGCAAAGTGTTATGGCGCTCAAGTATTTGTCACAAAATAGCATTGAACAGCTTCTAAAATCTGCGATTGCGCTTGCAAAATCAAGAAATGTTAAAAAAATAATTATAGTCCATCATGCCAATAGTTTACCGATTTCAGAGGGCAGTGTGGTGCGCTGGGCGTTGGCATCACTCAATAGCCAAAGTGCAAATGATGACAGTGAAACATTGCCAAAATACGTAGATGATATTGCGATTGATGTGTGTTCTTTGTTGCAATTTTTTAGCCATCAAAACACAGCATCAGAAGATACCATTTTTGTGTGTGCAAATTATCTAGCAACCATTCTAAATGAGTATTTTACGGGAAGTTTAGGCTTGATTAACAAGGTGAGCCAAACTAACTATGGCAATAATATTTGTATTGTTGAGCCAAAACATGGCCCGCTTCACGCGCTTGTGGGGCAAGATGAAATAACACCCGTCGCTTTACTCAATGCGGTTGTTTCGCTGTTTTATCATTTAAAGTGTGACGAGGCTGCAAGGTGCCTTTCTAAGGCTTTGTTTGAGGTAGAAAAAAGCTTAAAGGATAAACCGATATCCTTTAAGCAGTTTCAAGAAACATTGGTGCTTTAATTAAGCCGATAACTTAAGTTGAGCTTGATAAAATGGGCGTAAGTAATTGACACATTGCTGGAAAATAGTGGCAAGTTTGGTTGGCACTTGCGATGTATCTACCACTTGTGCAGTACCAGAAGCAGCGATAAATGCAGCAAAAACAAGTGTTGGTGTAGGGCAGCTGTATTTATCTTTAATTTCAAGTGTTTCACCTGTTAATAAACGCTCAGTAATTAATGGTGTTGAAATACTCGCTAGTTCACATAGGCTTTCATTACCAATCGTTTGAGTATTTGTTTCATTGATTGTTTTTCTGATTTGTCCACCAAACTCTTTTAATAATTTAATATAATTTTCAATAAATTGAGCTTGGCATTCAGGGTTTTCTAAATGATATGTTTTAGTTAATTGATTGAATAAGTTTTCTTCAATGTATAAAAATTGATGCTTATGAAATTGACCTGTACTCATTGTAATGTTCCTCGTTATTTTTGATAAAAGGCATTTGCCTTAACAAAAAGACTATCGAACAACATCACAATTTAAAAATTGAATAATTCAATTGTAGTTATAGACAGTATCTATAGTGTGTTATTTAACTCGCTAACGTGGTTGCGAACTCACTAAGTTGTTGCCGTAACCATGTATGGGCAGGGTCGTAGTGTTTTATTGGGCTCCACACCATAGAAATTTCTTGCGGTACCATTTGAAATGGCAACGGCAGTGTGACTAAGTTATCTGTCTGAAAGCTCGATATTGCCAATCTGTTTGGAATACTGAGTAGTAAATTAGGCGATTGTTCAATTAACTTTTGCGCTTGAAAATGCCGTGTAAAAACTTGAATATTGCGGCGTTTCTCTAATTGCCATAGCGCTTCATCGAGTTCTCCTAGCTTATTCGGATGGCTATCTTTTGAGATACGGTTTTCACTCGTAATACCACTTCTACTTACCCAAATGTGTGGCTGTGATAAATAGCTCTCGAGTGTTGGTGATGTTGCAAACGGGTTATTTTGATGACAAACAACACGAAAATTATCGCGCCATAAACGTTTTTGATGAAAAGAGGTGGGTGCTTGTTTAAAGCGATTAATTGCAAGGTCAACACTGCCTTCTTGTAGTTCAGTTAGTTGGGTATCGCCTGGCGAAGTGATGTTGTAGCTAAGGTTAGGGTAACTACTTGAGGTACTCGCAATAAAAGGAAATAGTAAGCAACTTTCAATGTAATCATTAGTGAGAATTTTAAAGGTGTAAGTTGCAGATGTTGGATCAAAATGGCTGTCAGATTGAGTAATTGATTCACTTAAACGAATAAATTCGCTGATCTGAGGTTTTAATGCTAGCGCCTTTTCCGTTGGCTGCATACCACCAGATGTTCTAACCAATAGCGGGTCTGAAAAATACTCTCTTAATCTTTTTAATGCTGCACTTACGGTAGGCTGTGTTAATGCTAGTTTATTAGCTGCACGAGATACACTTTTTTCTTCAAGTAAAACGTTAAGGTAAACCAGTAAATTGAGATCAATATTGCGAATATTCATTAGTGACTGTACAAACTAAAATTTGATTTAGAGTACAACGTATTGAAAAATAAAAAAAGCCGATAGATTCGGCTTTTTTATTGTGTAAAAAAGTCTGATTACAGGCCTTTTTCTGAATACAAAGTAACTTTACCGCCAACAAATGTAACTTTAATGTTGGTGCTATCATTTCCCCAAGTACAATCAGTGTGCATTGTTTTCTCTTCACATTTTGATGCGCCACCTAAAATTGCTTCAACTTCTTCTTTGTTCTGACCTACTTTGATTTTTTCGTAGTTTTCTAAAGTCACTTTTGAACAAGCAGTAAGTGTAAGCATTGCCGCAGCAGTGATTAGTAGTTTTTTCATGGCTATTCCTTAATGGTTATAACGTCGAATTTGCATAATCACACCGAGCCTTGGATGGTCGAAATAATGAATTTCTGAACTTATCACACGGCGAAATTGTGAAAAACGATCTGTTTTTAATACGGTTTCAGTAAGCTGCTCTGCAGAAAATGCATTTTGATTTTGCTCAAAATTTAATTGCTCTACAGTTTGCTCAGTTAAATCATTTAAGTCAAAATCAGCTTCGATATTAAGGTAATTGTGACGAATAAACACTTTGAATTTACCTTCTAACTGCCAAGTTTGCTTTGCTAAAATTGATTCTTTCGGTGCGTCATCAATTGCAGGTAATGCTTGATGAAGCGTTTCAGTAGATGATTCATCAATTCCATAATCCATTTCATATGAAGTATCGAATTGCGTGTATTCTTCTAACATTTGCTCTAATGATTGAGCTTTTTCTGTTTTATTAACAACAGCAGATAAATTTTTACCACCGTAAAGGTACATTGGAGTTGCATTCCTGACGTTGCTTTCAGGCTGACGCCAACCCGTGTGTAATAATGGTTTTAAACCACGCTGTTTTAATCGTGCGACTGTTTCTTTCAGTTCGAGTTGTTCTTCTGAAAGCAAGTAAATGTAGTCTGTATGCTCTTGAGTAAGGGCTTCCGGTGTTAACGGGAGTGTTTCAAGTGCTGTAATGTCGATGTCTTTATGACAAGCTAGTTGCTCGTCGTCAAATTCAGTCGGGGCATCTTGTTCAGGCATTACTTCAGCAGGCGTTTGCATTTCAGGCTCTGTAACAGTGCGTTCGAAACGCTGCTCACCGATTGAAGAGGTTTCTTCCTGATTAACCGTTATGTCAAATTCACCAGTACATTCTTTATATTTAATTTTTTGAATTTCTTGATATGCATCCGCGATGATATCTTTCGTTTTGCTGTAGTCTATTGCAGCAAAATCATCAGCGGATAAGTCTTCTTTTAATTCACTATCAAGTTGTCTTTCAAAAAAGATCAATTCAATATCAAACCAACGTAGATTGGCATTTGCCATAAAACTTGCGCTTAGCAGCGTAAATGGCAAAACGTATTTTATTATCATTATTTCAAAACCTTTTGTGCAAAGTCTTTAAGCATTGCCGTTACAAGTTTTAAGCGTTCTTGATTATTCTTTTCTTCAATCATAAAACGCAACTTACTTGCACCTTCCATTTTATAAAACTGTGGGCTTGATTGCAGCAACCCGATAATGAAACTCGGATCAACCTTAGTATCTTGGCTAAATTCAAAATAGCCACCTTTTATATTGGCATCAATTTTTGTAATGCCTATTTCACCTGCCGTAATTTTGAGTTGCTGAATTGCAAACAAATTTTGTAATGCTTCAGGTAGTAAACCAAATCGGTCAATTAATTCAACTGTTAACTCGTCCATTGCATCTTTATCTGTACAACTTGCGATACGTTTGTACATGCTTAAACGTGTGTTTACATCATGAATGTAGTCATTTGGAATAAGCGCTGGGATTTTTAAGTCGACATCACTTTGTTTACGCAATAAATTGTCAAGGCTTGGCTCTTTACCTTGTTTTAATGCTTCAACTGCTTGGTCGAGCATTTCCATATAGAGGCTAAAGCCGATGCTTTCAATTTGACCACTCTGCTCATCCCCGAGTAGTTCACCCGCACCGCGGATCTCTAAATCATGAGTTGCTAGGGTAAAACCAGCACCTAAATCTTCTAAAGACGAGATAGCTTCAAGGCGTTTTTTGGCATCTTTACTGATTAGCTTTTCATGTGGTGTTAGTAAATAGGCGTAAGCTTGATGGTGGCTTCGTCCAACACGACCACGCAACTGATGTAATTGTGCTAGACCGAAACGATCAGCTCTATCAATTAAAATGGTATTTGCAGTTGGAATATCAATACCAGTTTCAATAATTGTGGTACACACAAGCACATTGAATTTTTGATGATAAAAATCCGACATTAAAGATTCGAGTTCTTTTTCGCGCATTTGGCCGTGCGCAAATTGCACATTTGCTTCAGGCACTAACGCGGCGATATCATTCGCAAAGCTTTCAATAGTTTCAACATTATTGTGTAAGAAATAAACTTGACCACCGCGCTTAATTTCACGAATGATGGCTTCTTTTGTCAGTTCATCATCATTTTGGCGAACAAAGGTTTTAACTGCCAAACGTTTAGCAGGTGGCGTTGCAATAATTGATAAATCACGCATGCCACTCATCGCCATATTAAGCGTACGTGGAATTGGTGTTGCAGTAAGCGTTAAAATATCAACATCTGCTCGTAACGACTTTATTTTTTCTTTTTGGCGCACACCAAAGCGGTGCTCTTCATCAACAATAAGAAGTCCTAAATCGTCAAATTTAATGTCTTGCTGAAGTAATTTGTGGGTACCAACAACAATATCAATTTTGCCTTCAGCTAAGCCTTCAAGGGTTTGCTTTTGTTCTTTTGCAGTTTTAAAACGAGACAGCAGAGCAACTTCAACAGCAGAGTTGGCAAATCGGTCTTTAAAGTTTTCAAAATGTTGTTGAGCAAGTAGGGTGGTTGGTACCAATACAGCAACTTGTTTTGAATCATTTACCGCCACAAAAGCGGCGCGCATGGCAACTTCTGTTTTACCAAAACCAACATCACCGCACACAAGTCTGTCCATCGCTTGCGGTTTTTGCATGTCGTTAAGCACGGCACCAATGGCATTTTGTTGGTCGTCGGTTTCTTCAAACGGGAAACTATCGGCAAATTGACGGTAGGCCTTACTATCATGATTAAAGGCATAACCCGGTTTTACTTCACGCTGAGCGTAAATATCTAATAATTCAGCGGCGACATCGCGGACTTTTTCCGCAGCGCGACGCTTGGCTTTTTCCCAGGCTTCAGAGCCGAGCTTATTGAGCGGTGCTGTTTCTAAATCACCGCCTGAATAACGCGACAGTAAATGCAAAGAGGCAACAGGTACGTAGAGCTTTGCTTCATTAAGGTAGTGAATTGTCACAAATTCAGTTGTAACACCACCGGCATCAATGGTTTCTAGGCCTTGATAGCGACCAACACCATGATCTAAATGAACAATTGGTTGGCCAATTTGTAACTCAGCCAGATTTCGGATAATAGCATCTTGGCTGACTTCGTATTTGTGTTTACGGCGACGACGCTGAGAAATCTTTACACCCAGTAACTCTTGCTCAGTAATAATTGTGAGCTTTTCAGTGTGTAATGAAATGCTTTGCTCAAGTGGCGATACAATCAGACCAACGTCACTGTTATTGTTCAAAAAGTGCGATAGATTATCAAATTCGGCTAGTTTAAGACCGGTTGGCTTAAGTAATGTTAATAATGATTCACGACGGCCATCACTTTCTACACTAAATAAAATGCGATGATTATCCGATTTAAGCGTTGAAATATAATTTAACACTAACTCAAACGGTTGTTTCAGTTGATGATTTACACGAATATCAGGAAGGTCTAGAAGCGCAATGTTGTGATTCGCTGCCTTGGTACCTAACTTACCTTGTGAAAGCGCAATGCGTGGCGATTCATTGAGTTTAGAAAATATATTCTCAACATTCAGATAGAGTTTGTTGGGCTCTAAAAGCGGGCGTAATGGGTCGACTTTACGGTTTTCAAAACGTTTTTCTATATCAAGCCAGGTTTCGCGGCAACTGTGTTCAATATCGCCTAATGTGAAAATCACATTATCTGAGGGTAAGTAGTCAAACAGAGTCGCTGTATTATCAAAAAAGAGCGGTAAGTAGTATTCAATCCCTGCAGGTAAACTACCTTGACTCACTTGCGAATAAATCGAACCTTTTTCATGTGCTAAACCAAATGCTTCGCGGTAATTGATGCGGAAACGTTCAATATCATCTTCGTCTGTGCCAAACTCATGGGCAGGCAATAAATCGATTTCCTGAATGTTGTCGCGCGAGCGTTGTGTTTCAGGATCAAATTGACGAATTGAATCAATTTCATCGTCGAATAAATCAATGCGTAGTGGGGTATCACTGCCCATTGGAAATAAATCAATAATTGACCCACGTATCGCAAATTCACCATGCGCCATTACCTGTTGCACATTAATATAGCCAACCGATTCGAGGGCACTGCGAAGCGTCATACTATCTAAGGTATCACCAACGCGGTACTTAATTGCTTTGCCATAAATAAATTCACATGGCGCAGTGCGTAACATCAAGCCGGCAATTGGCACAATAAGCACGCCATTTTCCTGATTACGCAGTTGACTAAGCAGGCTTAAACGCTGCGAAATAATGTCTTGATGGGGTGAAAAATGGTCATAAGGCAGTGTTTCCCAGTCAGGGAATAAATTGACTGGGACATCTGGCACTAAATAAGAAAGCTCAGCCTCAAGTTTTAAAGCTTGTTGCGAGTTTTGAGTGACAATTAATTTAAATCCAGTATGGCTTTGTACTGCATCTGAAATTGCTAAACTTAGGGCCGAACCAACTAAATTGCCCCAGGCAATTTTGTCATTACGTGTTTTAACCCAGGGTAAGTTAAGCCACTGACTTTGCATTAATGTCACTCCTTAGTATTAATCTCGGTATAATTTCGTTAGATCTTGGTAATGGTCGATACGACGGTCACGTAAATACGGCCAAATACGACGAACAGATTCGCTACGTGCTTTATCAATATCGGCATACAGAATTTCATCGTCATTATTTGAAGCGTGCGCTAGGATTTCACCTTGTGGGCCAGTGATAAAACTGTTGCCCCAAAATTGAATCCCCTTAGATTGACCACTTGGATCGGCTTCGTGACCTTGACGGTTACATGCAATAACAGGCAAACCATTTGATACCGCATGAGCGCGCTGAGCGATGACCCACGCATCAAGTTGGCGTTGCTGCTCTGCTTTTTCATCATCTAAATCCCAACCGATTGCTGTTGGGTAAATTAAAAATTCTGCGCCTGCCATTGCCATCAAGCGAGCAGCTTCTGGGAACCATTGATCCCAACATACTAATACGCCTAATTTACCGATAGATGTTTCAATTGGTTGAAAACCCAAATCACCTGGAGTGAAGTAAAACTTCTCATAAAAACCTGGGTCATCAGGAATATGCATTTTACGATAAGTACCTGCGATTTCGCCGTCAGTATCAAGTACAACAGCGGTGTTATGGTATAAACCGGTTGCGCGTTTTTCAAAAAGTGATGTCACAATAACAACATTCAGCTCTTTTGCTAACTGGCCATAGAGAGCTGTGCTTGGCCCTGGAATTGGCTCAGCAAGATCAAAACACTCTGTGCTTTCTACTTGGCAAAAATACAAACTACGGTGTAATTCTTGAAGTACAATTAGCTTAGCGCCATTTTTGGCCGCTTCTTTGATACCAAGAACAGTTTTATCTTGGTTATGTTGTAAATCACCGCTATTAGAATGCTGAATCGCAGCAACTTTAATTGTCTGAGACATGATTAGCTCCGTAAAAAACCGTTAGGTAATTGCATGGTAATACAATGTAAACTGCCAAATTGGTGAATTAATGGCAGACAGTCAATTCCAACAACTTGATGCTCTGGATATGCTTTAGCAATAAGATCAAGTGCAGTTTGGTCGTTAGCATCTTGATATGTAGGAACTAACACTTTGTTATTGATAATAAGGTAATTGGCATAAGTTGCCGGCAAACGATCACCTTCATCATTAAATTTTGCACTTGGCCAAGGTAGGGCATGTAAAGTGTATGCATCGCCACTAGGTGTTTTAAGCGTTTGTAATTGCAATGCCATGTTTTGTAATGCGTTAAAGTGTTCATCATCACTGTCATCACAGGCAACATAAACCAAAGTATCATTTGGGGCAAAACGCACTAATGTATCAATGTGACTATCGGTATCGTCACCAGCAAGATACCCGTGATCAACCCAAAGGAAATGATCAACACCTAATACTTCACTGAGTTTGGCTTCAAGCGCTTCTTTAGAAAGATTGTTTTCGCGGTTTTCGTTTAACAAACACTCACTGGTAGTAAGTAATGTTCCTTTACCATCAGTTTCAATGCCGCCACCTTCAAGTGCCAGTTCAACTTTGCTACTTGATGCATCCGCCGCAAGTACAGAGTTAAAAAGCTGCTGGTTTATCGCGTTATCAAGATCTGCTTGGTACTTATTACCCCAACCATTAAAGGTAAAATCAAGCGCATGCAAGCTATCACCTTTATATGTGCAAATAGGGCCATGATCACGTGCCCAAGTATCGTTAGTTGGGCAAACAACAAAATGAAGGTTATCTGTAGCTACTTTGTTATCAATAAATAACTGGCTAATATGTGCTTTAAGTGCGTCGTTATGCGCCACAATGATTAAGCTTTGTTCAGATAAAATTTCACGTGCAATAGCAACATAGGTTACTTCTACTGAATCTAATATATTTGCCCAGTCAGTATCTTTATGTGGCCATGTCAAAAGAACGGCATCTTGTGGTGCCCATTCTGCAGGAAAAACTGTTTTCATAGTGTTTTACAAAGGGAATTTTGGCCAATATTATCAAATGGTGGCGTTATTTATTAGTGTTTAATTGATGTTTTTCTTTGTTTGCTTCTTTTTTAACACTTTTGCTTGCGCATGTAGACTCGCCCTTACCATGAGCTCTTGATCTTGCTCTCGGATGTGGCTAAAAATAAAGCGAGTTTTAAAATTTCCTTCGTCAGCTTGTGAATCGACCACTTGCGCAAAACAAAATACTGCTGCGGCTTCATCTGCTAAAAATAATTTACAACGATAAAACGCATTAGCTTGATATTGATCAGTTGTATGGAGTACAAAACCACTGCCACCAAAACTATGGGTTTCAAGTTGGTCTTCTTGCTGATTTTCACTGGCTAAAATATGTGACAGGATCAAATCAATTTTACGGGATTGTAGTTTAAGGTACTGCGCTAAATCTTCAGCCACATCACCTAGTTGACGAAGTGGTCTAAGCGCTGTTTGTTCAAGTATATTTACTTCATTAGCGAGTAAAAATAGCGGGGGAATGATTTTATCTATGTCGCTATCGTCTTTTGGCAAGTTAGCTTCTTCGACTGGTTCTAAATTAACACTAATCGCGTGTTCAATTTGAAAGTATTGATTAAATTGCTCGAGCAGATAAGACATAACGTAAGCTGTTTGACTAAATAATTTAATATCTTAGCCTGAACTCGTAAGTTCAGGCAAAGAATTTATTATTTTTCAGTTAGCTGCCTGTAAAAGGTACGTTTTCAACCACTTCTAATGATTGGTTGAGTGCATCTAATCGGGTATTTACAAAGCGTTCTTTACCGATTAACTCATCAATACCAAGGCGTTCTAACTGATATTTAGCATCTTGATTCGGGCAGTATAAGAAAACTTCACAGCGCGCTTCAATGGCATCTTTTATCGCGTTTTCGAGGGCAAGGCCAACGGTCATATCAATCATTGGTACATCACTTAAATCGAGTATCATCGCTTTATATTTGTGTACAGAGGTATGCTGCCTAGATATCGCTTTCGATACACTGAAAATCATTGGCCCTGATAAATAGAAAAATAGAATTTTTCCTTTCGCTTTATCTAAAATAGCACGCTCATCATTGTTAAGCGGTACATCGTCATCGTCGGCGTCACTAATTGCTTTTACATGTTTTGCTTGCTCGCGGCTTAAGCGTTCAATAACAATAATATTCGAAATAAATACACCAAGGCCTACAGCAATTAATAAGTCTACAAAGACGGTCAATAACATTACACCATACATAATTGCTGTTTGTTGCATGCTTGCTTTGTGAGCGCGTTGTAAAAAGCTCCAATCAAGAATGGAGATACCAACATAGAGTGCGATACCCGCAAGTACAGCCATTGGAATTGGTTCGATTAAGCTACCAGCAACGAGTACAACTAGCATTAAAATAATCGCGCGTATGATTGCAGCAGCAGGGGAGCGAGAGCCTACTTGTATACTCACAACCGTGCCCATGGTTGCACCTGCACCAGGTAATGCGCCAAACAAGCCTGAGATCATGTTCGCAATACCTTGGCCTTTTAATTCTTTGTTTGAATCGTGTTCTTGGCGTGTAAGTGAATCAGAAATAACCGCAGTCAACAGAGTGTCGATACAACCAAGCGTACCAAGTACCATGGCTTCAATAATCATGGTAACGAACTGATCAGAGGTAAACGTAGGGAATACCATATTTGGTAAGCCAGTAGGGATTTCACCAATCCGACGAATGCCCTCGTCAGTAAATAAAATAACCGAAACTAAGGTAATTGCGATTAATGCAACTAATTGTGCAGGAATATATTTGCGGTACTTTTTAGGAAAGTAAAATAATATTGCTAACGTAGCGAGACCTAAAAAGAGCTCTGAGAAATGAAGGTTGGCAATTAAACTTGGTAATTCAGATAACGTACCAACAACTCCGCCAGACGGTGGTTTATGACCAAGTAGTGGAGCAAGTTGTAAAATAATTAAGATAACACCAATGCCAGACATAAAGCCTGAAATAACACTGTATGGCATTAAGGTGACGTATTTACCGAGTTTTAAAGAGCCCAGTAAAAACTGAAAAGCACCGGCCATCATTACCACGGTAAAAGCCATTGCCATGCCTTGCTCAGGGTGCTTAGCCATCATAGCAGTAAGCACAGCAGTCATAATAACGGTCATTGGACCGGTAGGTTCTGAAATAAGCGAGTTAGAACCGCCAAAAAGGGCTGCAAATAAACCGACTAGAATAGCACCCCAAATACCTGCTTCAGCGCCTGCTCCAGAGGCAACACCAAATGCAAGGGCGAGTGGTAATGAAATGATTGCTGTAGTGACACCACCAAATAAGTCACCACGAAGTTGAAAATGCTTAAATCGCTCAATCAAAAGTTTTACCCCAATTTTTCAGACGCGGTATTCTAACCAGACTGTACAATAAGTTACAGTAGCATGACGCGATTTAAAGCATAAAACTGTACTGATCAGATCTGTTATGTAACAAAACAATTCGTGTACTAGAAAAAAATACAATTATCCTTAAGAAGTGTTAAACTTCCTGAAAATTACACTTATTAAACAATCATTAATCTATGTTTCAGCCAGTTAGTTTGTTTATTGGCATGCGCTATGCGAAATTAGCCAAAGGCAATGGCTTTATCTCTTTTATTTCTTTTTTCTCGATAGCCGGTATTACCTTAGGCATGATTGCGCTTATTTGTGTAACTAGTGTTATGAATGGCTTTGAAAACCGTTTAAAACAATCCATGCTTCAAATTGTTCCCCATTTAACCTTATCCTTGAATAGTGATAATCAACACACGGTAATTGAAGCACTCAGTAGCAATGCGAACGTGAACGCGATTTCGAAATTCAAAAGCAGTGAAGGGCTTGTTGTTTCGAACAGTAAATTACTTGCAGCACAAATATATGGCGTGGATAAAGAGCAACAAAACCCGCTCAAAAATATGTTAAATCCAAGTATTGTTGAAGCACTCAGCAACACCAAATATGCCGTTGCAATTACGCGCCGTTTAGCCACACAGTTAGATGTTGCTGTAGGTGATAAAGTGCGTTTGATGCTACCAAGCGTTACTACATTTACACCCGTTGGTCGCATGCCGTCGCAACGCCTTTTTACGGTTGCTGTATTGATTGATAATCCAGCATTTCATTCGCAAGTTATTTTAACTAGCACCAATGATTTACTTCGCCTTAATAGAGTGAAACCAAAAGATTTTAATGAAGTCGCCGTTTATCTTAATGACCCATTTCAACTTGAAACCCTATTAACTGAGCTGCCTCAATTACAACCACTAAAAGTAGGCGATTGGAAAGACAGCCAAGGCTCGTTATTTTCAGCGGTAGCAATGGAAAAACGCATTATGAGTTTATTGCTTGGTTTAATTATTTTAGTAGCGGTTTTTAATATTCTCTCTGCACTTACAATGATGGTTTCTGAAAAACAATCAGAAATAGCGATATTACAGACCTTAGGATTAACCCCAAGTGGTGTGTTACAAGTATTTATGGTGCAAGGGCTGTATAACGGGCTAGTTGGTAGCATATTAGGCGTTGTGCTTGGTTTGAGCATGGCGGTCAATATCAATGAAATACTGGCACTAATCGGCATTCAAATTATTGCAGGAATGCAATTACCCGTAGATGTATCTTGGCTTCAAGTTACTGTCATTTTTTCTTTAAGCATTATTATGAGTTATTTAGCTACTTTTTACCCTGCAACCCGCGCAGCTAAATTAGCCCCAGCACAGGTATTACGCTATGAATAATCACGTTGTTGTTAAATGTGAGCATTTAACTAAATCATACCAAGATGGCGAAGTACAACTCGACATCTTAAATGACCTTAATTTAGAACTTGAAGCGGGTACCACATTAGCGATTGTGGGCAGTTCTGGTTCTGGTAAAAGTACCTTGCTGCATTTACTTGGAACACTTGATAAACCAAATCAAGGTACGATAGAAATCAAAGGTGTTGATACCACAGAGCTTAATCGTAAACAACAGGCTGAGTTTCGTAACAAACACATAGGCTTTATTTATCAATTTCATCACTTATTGATGGAGTTTAGTGCGCTAGAAAATGTGATGTTGCCATTGTTAATTGGCGGCGTTGCTAAAACGGATGCAAAAACCCAAGCGACTGAGATGTTAAATAACGTTGGTTTAAGTCATCGTGTGTCACATAAACCAGATCAACTCTCTGGTGGTGAACGTCAACGCGTTGCTATTGCACGTGCTCTTATTACAAAACCGGCATTAGTATTGGCTGATGAACCAACAGGGAATTTAGACAAAGAAAACGGTGAGAAAATTTACGAGCTCATTAATCAATTAAAAGTCAGTCATAACACGGCATTTATTGTGGTTACCCATGATTTAGAGTTGGCAGCAAAACTTGATAAAACCATGTTTATTAAACAGGGGCAACTGGTAAGCCAATGAGTTTAAGTGTTTATTTGGTAAAAGGGTTTAGGCGAGGCAAGGGCGAAAAGTCCGTTAGTGGTTTTTTTAGTAAATCGTCAACCATTGGTATTTCGTTAGGTGTTGCCGTGCTTATTCTGGCACTTTCGGTGATTAATGGCTTTGAATTTGCCCTAAAAGACCGCTTACTCAGTGTAATACCGCATATTGAATATTATGCACCATCAAAACCGCTTGATAATTTTACTCACCATCAACAGCGTTTATTAACGCATCCCGAAGTAAAAGCTGTTGCACCATATATCAAATTAAACGCAATGGTGTCTCACAAAGGCAAAATGCATGGGGTTGTACTTAAAGGCATCAATCCAGCACTTGAGCAAACAGTGTCTAAAAGTGCTGAATACATTACGCCAAAATCCAGTATTAATCTAGCCGATGGGGAGGTTGTTTTAGGTAAAGCATTGGCTGAAAAGCTGGCACTATCCCTAGGTGACACTGTAACTGTGTTATTACCAGAGCCAGGTACACAATCGCTCGCCAGTATTAATCGTATCAATTTAACGCTAGTGGGTACGATAAATTTAGGCGGTCAATTAGATATGAATTATGGCCAAATTACTTTAGCAAAAGCGCAGCAATTAAAGCGTTTTTCAAATACTGAATTTGATGGCCTACAAGTTAAAGTAGCGGATGTGTTTGCTGCAAGGCAAAGCGCTTTGTCTATTGGGCAATCACTCGATGAATTGGTTTACATTGAAACTTGGTATCGCTCTCAAGGTAACCTATACCAAGATATTCAAATGGTACGGCTTATTGTGTATATCACCGTATTTTTAATTGTGGCGGTGGCAAGTTTTAATATTGTGTCCACGTTGATTATGGAAGTGAAAGAAAAGCAGTCCAGTATTGCGATATTAAAAACCATGGGCGCTACTGATGGCACAATTATCCGCTGCTTTTTACTGCAAGGTGTGCATCAAGCTGCGATAGGTTTAGCGTTAGGGCTGGCTTTTGGTGTTTTGTTATCATTAACAATTAGTGATATTTATATATTTTTAAGTGAATTACTGGGTAAAAATGTACTCTCGGGAGTGTATTTTATTGATTATTTACCGAGTGAAATTAACATTAAAGATTTGGTTATTACTACAGTCATTACTTTTACCATGGCTGTGGTTGCCTGTATTTATCCTGCCGTTAAAGCAAGTAAAACGGATCCTGCTAAGATTCTAGGTCATTAGCCGTAATCTCATTAGTTTAAATAAAGCACTATGTGTGCTACATCTATTGCTTTAATAAAGTAAAAATGAGGTGCGATATGCAGTGGCAAGAAGTGTATGATTTTTGGTTTAAACAGCTGAAAAGTGAAGATTGGTTTCGTGTAAATCCGACACTTGATGAAACCATCCGCAATGAATTTGAAGCAACATTGATTGCAGCAAGTAAAGGTGAACTTAGCCACTGGCGAGTGACTGCGAAAGGTGCGCTTTGTGAAATAATAGTACTTGATCAATTTTCTCGAAATATTTATCGCAACACCCCAAGTGCATTTAGTCAAGACGCGATAGCTCTTGTGTTAGCTCAGCATGCTATTGAAAAAGGCTTTAATAAGCAGCTCACACAAACGGAGGTCGGTTTTCTATATTTACCTTTTATGCACAGTGAAAGTATAAAAATTCATGAAGTTGCACTCTCGCTCTATGCTGAACATCCTAACTTAGATTTTGAAATAGCTCATAAAAAGATCATTGATCAGTTTGGTCGCTATCCGCATCGCAATGAAATTCTTGGTCGAGTGTCTACTGAACAAGAATTAACATTTCTGACACAACCTAATTCATCTTTTTAACGTTACTGCTTGCTTTGCCGTTGTTGAATCAGTAGAGTGAGGCAATTGAAATTTTCTAAAGATGTATTATGGAAAACCAAGAACAAAAACCACAACCAACGCAAGCTGAAATTGAAGCAGCGCGTAATCAATGGACACGAGAAACACTTGATCGTGCAAATAAACACTTAGCAGAAAAAGGCATTCTTCCAAAAGCGATTTTAGATAAAGAAAGTCGTTATCTTGCACCTATGTGTGCAATTTGGAAAATTAAAAGCCAGCAGGGTAAAACCTATTGGGTAATTTCAGGTAATTTACCAACGGATCATGTTGAAGTAACTGCTGCAACCAACGCACGTGATGCATTACGTTATTTTTCATTCCAATGGCAAATCAAAGCAGAAGAAATTATGAATGCAGGTGTACGAGAGAAAGCACAAGTTGATTTTGCCAATCTTCTCGTAAACCGTGCGCATGGTTTGTATGATCTTTACAACAACGACAAACTTTGGGCTAGTGTACCAGCGTAAACGGTTTGGGATCAAAGCGCGACAATGGGCATACTAAACGTTGTCGCGCAATACCTGCTTCCATAAACACATTGCCACGGGCTGAATAGCCACACTGTGTAAATTTATCTTTTTCTATCAGATTACAATTAAACGACAGTTCTTCTGCACCCAATTGCTTTGCACAAAGCGCAATCTGCTGAAACATCAAATTGTAAAACTCATTGGTACGATACGCTTGAAGTACTGCCACTCGGCCAATTTCACCTAGGTTGTTTATCCGAGCGGTAGCAATACTATTGCCTTGATGATCAATACCAAGCAAATGCTGACAGTTTAAATCGCATTTATCAAATTCAACATCAATAGGTATATGGTATTCATAAACAAATACTTTTTCCCTAACTTGCTTTAATTCTTTGCGTTTTTCGCGCCACGTCACTTGCTTAAATGTAAAGCTCATCAATGCCTCAACTAATCAAAATACCAATAGCCCTCATTTAAAAGATTAGTAAAGTTTTGTATAAAGTGTGAACAACTTGTGGAACTTTTTATCTGATCGGATGTCATAGTCACGTTCTCACAAAGTGTTTTTACCCATGCTAAGCAGTTATTTGGCAGGGTTAATACGTTACCGTTTACTGCAAATAATACCGCATCTTCTGTTGATAAATAAAAGCAACGAAGGCCACCTAAACGATGAATTTCAATATCTTGGCTTAGTAATTCACGCACGTAATCTTCATCAAATTCATCTTCAAGTGGCGCTAAATCTAAGTCGTGTTTAGCTTCACTGAGACTTTGCAATAGCCACAAATTAAAGTCGTTATCGTTATTAAGCGCATTTATCATTTGTGCCTTAACGTCATTCACTTCATTTTGTAAAAATTCACCAGGATTGCTTCGAAGCTGTATTGTTGGGTCGCTATAACGTTTATTACCCGAATCATTATCGATTAAATAGTCTGAAAATGATGACAACAGTTCGCGTTGATTAGGCGCTCTAAAACCAACAGAGTAGTTCATTGCATTTTCTACTGCATAGCCTTCATGTGGGCAGCCCGGTGGAATATATAAAATATCACCTGGTTCAAGTACTTCATCAATACATCCTTCGAAACCATCGATTTGCAGCAAATCTTTACATGGAATAACTTCATTAACTGTTTGTGTTGATTCGCCAACACGCCAATGACGTTTGCCTTGGCCTTGTATTATAAAAACATCGTACTGATCTAAATGCGGGCCAACACCACCGCTAGGCGTTGAAAAGCTGATCATCAAATCATCAATTCGCCAGTTTGGTATAAAACGAAAAGGTTCGATTAACTGAGCTGCATCTGGATGCCAGTGATCTACCGCTTGAACAAGCAGGGTACTGTTGTTGGGTGTTAGTAACTCAAAGTCTCCAAAGGGACCATGATACGCTTGCCATTCATTGTTGTGATTGGTAATTAGGCGCGACTCTATGCATTCTTCCATGGCAAGGCCGGCAAGTTCATCAGGACTTATTGGATCAGCAAAATCAGCAAAACCTGACTTAATTAATGCTGGTTTTTTTTGCCAATACTGATTGATAAACTCTTGCTGTGAGAGTGTAATTATTCCATCTGGCGTTTTGATATTAAAGCTGAGCTGATACATAACTGTCTCTAAAAATTAGTATTAAAAAAGCGAAAGATATTTAAAATACCTTCCGCTTTTTATTCAAGTAAAAACGTTTTTTAATTAACGTTTATTTGATGTCGTCGATAAATTCAACTGCACGGCCAATGTAATTAGCAGGTGTAAGTTGTTTTAATTCTTCTTTTACCGCTTCAGGTAATTCAAGGTTATCGATGAAATCCGCCATAATTTCTTTATTAACGCGCTTACCACGTGTTAACTCTTTTAATTTTTCATATGGCTTTTCGATACCGTATTTACGCATTACCGTTTGAATTGGCTCAGCTAAAAGTTCCCAGTTTTGATCAAGCTCAGCTAATAGCTTATCTTGGTTAACTTCTAGTTTGCTAATACCTTTAAGTGTCGCTTGGTATGCGATTAACGCATAGCCCATGCCTACACCTAAGTTACGTAAAACCGTTGAATCAGTAAGGTCACGCTGCCAGCGAGATACTGGTAGTTTTTGTGCAAGGTGCGCAAAAATAGCGTTAGCAATACCTAAGTTACCCTCAGAGTTTTCAAAGTCAATTGGGTTAACTTTGTGTGGCATTGTTGATGAACCGATTTCACCTGCAATTGTTTTTTGCTTGAAGTGGTTAAGTGCAATGTAACCCCAAACGTCACGGTCAAAATCAATTAAGATAGTGTTGAAACGTGCAATTGCATCGTAAAGCTCAGCAATATAATCGTGTGGTTCGATTTGTGTTGTGAACGCATTCCACTCAAGACCAAGGCTTGTTACAAACTTTTCTGCATGTGCATGCCAGTCGTAGTTAGGGTAGGCGCTAATGTGTGCGTTGTAGTTACCAACTGCACCATTGATCTTACCTAGTAATTCTACATTTGCGATTTGGTCACGCTGACGCTTAAGGCGCATGTACACGTTAGCCATTTCTTTACCCATAGTTGAAGGTGAAGCTGGTTGACCGTGGGTACGACACATCATCGGGATTGTTTGGTATTCTTTTGCAAGTGAATGTACTGCATCAAGTAGTTTATCGCAGTAAGGTAAAAGTACGTTTTCACGTGCTTCTTTTAACATTAGGCCGTGCGATAAGTTGTTGATGTCTTCTGAAGTACATGCAAAATGAATGAATTCGTTGATTGCATTTAGCTCAGCGTTGTCAGCTACTTTTTCTTTAAGTAGGTATTCAACAGCTTTAACGTCATGATTGGTTGTACGTTCAATCTCTTTAACACGCATTGCATCTTCTTCATTAAAGTTTGCAACGATGTTATCTAAGATTTGATTTGCTTCAGCGCTTAGTGATGGTACTTCATCAATACCTTCTGCAGCAGCAAGTGCTTGTAACCAACGAACTTCTACAGTTACGCGGTATTTAATTAGGCCATACTCACTAAAGATTTCTCTAAGCTCAGTTGTTTTGCTGCCGTAACGACCATCAACAGGTGAAATAGCAGTTAACGCTGAAAGCTCCATAATCACTCCTAAATTTTTTGTACTAGAGATTAACAATACTGTTTTGCAATTTTGACAATTTTACCTTTGCCAAAAAAGAAGTGGCGGCGTTTACCACCTACTTGGCGCCATAATACTGCGGCGCGAATACCTGCAAGTAACAATGCACGAATGCGATGTTGCACCGATTGCTGTTGTAACAGGGCAGGTTTTCCAAATACTTGAATACGTTGCCCAAGCGGGCTAATGACATCTGCATAGATGTCAGCAAGGCTAGCAATTATGGCATCATCTGAGATTGATAAATGTGCAAGACGATTCTCAATACTACTGATGCGTGTTGCTAATTCGTTGAGCGCTTTGGGGTTTGCATTTAACGCGCGCTCTAATTGAATTAACCCACCTACATATTTTACTAATTCAATGCTTTTGTTTTGGCCGGGGTCGAGTTGTTCAACAACTAATTGATAACCTTGGCGTAAATCCATATCACGAAATACATCTGACGGTGCATCTGGATTGGTAACTAAAATACCTGAAAGTAGTTGCTGCATTTCATAATCGGTAATTGAACCGGTTTGCGCTACTTTTTGTACCGCTTTGGTGATTTGGCACATAGCAGCCAGTGCCATTACCTGATTTTTATCCATTAGCGGATCACCGAATCAATAATGCCGCCACCTAAACAGGTTTCTTCTAGGTAAAATACGGCTGATTGGCCTGGTGTTACCGCTTTTTGTGGCTCATCAAATAACACACGGGCTACACCGTCTTCACCAACCAGTAAGGTACATGGGATATCTGTTTGGCGATAGCGGGTTTTCACTGTACAGCGAAGTGTAGCTTTTGGCCCTTCACGGTCAACCCAGTGTAGTTGATTTGCCATTAAACCGTTTGAATATAGGCGAGGGTGATCTTTGCCTTGACCAACCACAAGTACATTACGTGCGATGTCTTTATCAACAACATACCAAGGTTCACCTGAGCCTTCTTTCATACCGCCGATTAGTAAGCCTTTGCGCTGACCAAGCGTGTGGTACATTAAGCCTTCGTGTTCGCCTACATTGTTACCTTCACAATCTTCAATGGTACCCGGCTGAGCTGGTAAGAATTTCTGTAAGAAGTCTTTAAATTTACGTTCACCAATAAAACAGATGCCCGTACTGTCTTTTTTATCGTGCGTAATTAGCCCTTGCTCTTCAGCAATACGGCGAACTTCTGGTTTTTCGATTTCACCAACAGGGAATAAGGTTTGCGCAACATGCTCGTGGCTTAATGTGTAGAGAAAATAGCTTTGATCTTTATTATCATCAAGGCCGCGAACTAACGTCGCTTTACCGTCTTTTTCAGCGCGGCGAACGTAATGACCTGTTGCAATATAGTCAGCGCCGAGTGCTTCTGCAGCAAACTCTAAAAATGCTTTAAATTTGATTTCTTTGTTGCACATGATATCTGGGTTAGGCGTACGACCTGCTTTATATTCAGCAAGAAAATACTCAAATACGTTGTCCCAGTATTCTGCAGCAAAGTTTACGGTGTGTAATTCAATACCTAGTTTTTCACACACGGCTTGTGCGTCTTTTAAATCTTGTGCAGCAGCACAATATTCATCAGTATCATCTTCTTCCCAGTTTTTCATAAACAAGCCTTCAACCTGATAGCCTTGTTGCTTTAGTAGATAAGCTGAAACTGAAGAGTCTACACCGCCAGACATGCCAACGATGACTTTGATGTTACTGTTGTCACTCATAGTATTGAATTACTCCGAAAATTTGAGGCGCGAATTATATCATAGCTGTTTTAATAAAACATGTTCTAAAATGACTACGCCTAATGCTTAATTATTCTCTGTTATAAGTTTAAATTCACCATTTTCAATACCATCAAGGGTATATTTACCAATTGAATAGCGAATTAAGCGAAGAGTAGGGTAACCAACATGGGCTGTCATACGTCTTACTTGGCGGTTTTTACCTTCGGTAATGGTGATACTTAACCATGTGGTTGGAATTGATTTGCGCTCACGAATGGGTGGATTGCGCGGCCAAACCTTTGGTTCATCCATGCGTTTTACTTTTGCCGGAAGTGTTTTACCATCTTTTAGTTCAACACCTTGCGTTAACGCATTGATTGCTTCTTCTGAAACATCACCTTCTACTTGCACCCAGTAGGTTTTAGGTGATTTATGTTTTGGCGAAGCGATTTTATGTTGTAGCTTACCGTTGTTGGTTAGTAACAAAAGGCCTTCACTGTCTCTATCGAGACGACCTGCTGCATAAACATCTTTTATATCGATAAAATCAGCGAGTGTTTTCCTTTCACCTTCATCAGTGAATTGGCTGAGTACATCAAATGGCTTGTTAAATAATACGATATGAGTTGGCCCTTGATGAGGTTTCACTTCGCGCTCATAAGATGGCTTGCGTTTAAATGCTGATGGCTTTTTTTTAACAGGTTTATTTGTTTGCTTATTAATGTGAGCTGATTTGGGTTTTGATAGTCGTGTCATAGTGATGAGTGAAAAAACGCGCTAGATGAAAAGTGTAGCAAATAAAAAAGGGCAACAACATGCTGCCCTTTTATCATTCATTCTAAAATATTATGCAATTTGAGCAATGATATTGTTGAATGTCTCGCTTGGACGCATTGCTTTGTATGCAAGTTCTTCATTTGGTTGGAAGTAACCTTGAATATCTACAGCCACGCCTTGCGCATCGTTAAGCTCTTTAACAATTACCGCTTCATTTGCAGTTAATTGCTCAGCAATTGGTGCAAACTTCGCTTTAAGCTCAGCGTCTTTGTCTTGTGCAGCTAGTTCTTGTGCCCAATACATTGTTAGATAGAAGTGGCTACCACGGTTATCAAGCTCATTTACTTTACGAGAAGGAGATTTGTTCTCAAGAAGGAATTTTGCTGTTGCCGCGTCAAGTGTATCTGCTAGTACTTGTGCTTTAGCATTACCAGTATTAACAGCTAAGTGCTCGTAAGATGCTGCAAGCGCTAAGAACTCACCTAGAGAATCCCAACGTAAGTGGTTTTCTTTTTCGAATTGTTGAACGTGCTTAGGCGCTGAACCACCTGCACCAGTTTCGAATAAACCACCACCGTTCATTAATGGAACGATTGAAAGCATTTTTGCACTTGTACCAAGCTCAAGAATTGGGAATAAATCAGTTAGGTAATCACGTAGTACGTTACCTGTTACTGAAATTGTATCTTGACCTTCTTTGATGCGTGCTAATGAGAATTGCGTTGCCTCAAATGGTGCAAGAATACGGATATCAAGGCCGTTTGTATCATGGTCTTGTAAGTATTGGTTAACTTTCTTAATTAATTGTGCATCGTGAGCACGGTTTTCGTCTAACCAAAATACTGCAGGAGTACCTGTAGCACGTGCACGGTTAACAGCAAGTTTAACCCAGTCTTGGATTGGAAGGTCTTTAACCTGACACATACGGAAGATATCGCCAGCATCAACGTCGTGAGACATTACAGCATCACCCGCTTGGTTAACTACGCGTACTTGACCTTTAGCTTTGATTTCAAACGTTTTGTCGTGCGAACCGTATTCTTCTGCTTTTTGAGCCATCAGGCCAACGTTTGGTACGCTACCCATAGTTGTTGGATCAAATGCACCGTTTTCTTTACAGAAATCAATCGTTGCTTGGTATACGCTTGCGTAACAACGATCTGGAATAAGTGCTTTAGTATCTTTTAACTTGCCATCCGGGCCCCACATTTGGCCTGATGAACGGATACATGCTGGCATTGAAGCATCGATAATGATGTCGCTTGGAACATGTAAGTTAGTGATACCACGGTCAGAATCAACCATCGCAAGCGCAGGGCGGTTTGCATATACAGATTGTAAATCAGCTTCAATTTCAGCGCGAGTTGCGTCATCTAATTGTGCAATTTTAGCGTAAACATCACCAATACCGTTGTTTGCATCTACACCTAGCTTTTCAAATGTCGCAGCGTGTTTTGCAAATACATCTTTATAGAAAACCTTTACAGCATGACCAAAGATGATTGGATCTGAAACTTTCATCATGGTTGCTTTCATATGTAATGAAAGTAATACGTCTTCGTCTTTTGCTGCGTTGATTTCACGCTCTAAATAGGTATTTAAAGCTGCAACATTCATTACAGAGCTGTCGATGATTTCGCCTGCAAGTAATGGAACTGATGCTTTTAATACTTCAACATCACCGTTTTCATTTACGAATTCAATACGTACATCATCAGCAGAGTCAACAGTTACTGATTGCTCTGATGCGAAGAAATCACCTTCAGTCATTGATGATACGTGTGATTTAGAATCGCTTGCCCATGCACCCATTGAGTGTGGGTTATTTTTTGCGTAGTTCTTAACAGAACCTGGTGCACGACGGTCAGAGTTACCTTCACGTAATACTGGGTTTACAGCACTACCTTTAATTTTGTCGTAAGTAGCTTTTACTTTTGCTTCTTCTTCGTTCTTAGGCTCTTCAGGGTACTCTGGAAGTGCGTAACCTTGTGCTTGAAGTTCTTTAATCACAGCTTGAAGCTGAGGAATAGAAGCACTGATGTTAGGGAGTTTAATAATATTAGCTTCAGGTGTTTTGGCTAGTTCACCTAATTCTGCAAGCGCATCACCGATACGTTGTTCTTCAGTTAAATACTCAGGGAAATTCGCGATTACACGACCTGCTAAAGAGATATCACGTGTTTCTACGTTCACGTTAGATACAGCGCTAAACGCTTTTACAATTGGTAAAAACGAGTACGTGGCTAATGCCGGTGCTTCATCCGTTTTTGTATAAATTATCTTAGATTTACTAGTCATTATTATTCCTAACTTTTAAATGCCATTTAAACACGGCGTTCAATACTTACATTGAAAGGGGTGTGATTTTGCTAAATCACAAAAATTGAATGTAATTGACTTAGTCTAGCGTTATTTTTATTGCTGACAATTGGCCGATAGTATAGCAGGGCTAGTTTAAATAAAAAGAATTAGCAATCACAAAATGTTCAATTGACACGGGGTGGTTGAATTTTAGGCATAAAAAAAGCGGGCGATCCGCTTCTTTATTATTATAATTTGTTTAAGAAAAATCCTTAAACTTCGCCTTCTGTTGGCGCAATATTGGTCGCGTGTAGGCCTTTTGGACCTTGTTGCAACTCAAATGTTACATCTTGGCCGGCTTTAAGTGTTTTGTAGCCATCCATTTGAATGGTTGAAAAATGAGCAAAGATATCCTCAGTGCTACCTTCTTCTACGATAAACCCAAACCCTTTTGCGTTATTGAACCATTTGACTTTTCCGCAAGCCATACCTCAACATCCTTCTATAAGTTGACTAAAATCATGTTATTCTACATGGTAAATTATCTACCAAGGCGAAAACGAACCAGTGTTGCGGATTACACAAGCTATTGTTCGTAAATTGCTTAGTAAATAATCACCTATTGACTGTAGTTTATATGAACAAACAGTCAAGTATTTTTTAATTGTTTTTTAACAATTTAAATAAATTTTTAATTTTTAAGACTCAAAGTTGCTTGAGTTTACAAGAGATGACTATATTAAATTATGAGTGGTACACAATTTTCAGATTTAGTAGATAGCCAAAAGGAAAAACAGCGACAAAGCATTAAACCGCCGCGCAAGTATAAAGTCATTTTAAATAACGATGACTACACGCCGATGGATTTTGTTGTTGAAGTTCTAGCACGATTTTTTAATATGGATTCAGACAGGGCGACTGAAATCATGTTGAAGGTACATTACGATGGTAAAGCCGTGTGTGGTATTTATAGCGCGGAAGTTGCTGAAACAAAGGTAGCGCAGGTTAATCAATATGCGCGTGATAATGAACATCCACTGTTGTGTAGTTTTGAGCCCGAATAAAGAAGTTATGAGAGGAGTTTATTATGCTTAATAAAGACTTGGAAATTACCTTAAACTCCGCATTCAGAGAAGCGCGTAGTCGTAGACATGAATTTATGACTGTGGAGCACTTACTGTTAGCCCTGCTAGATAATCCGTCGGCCATTGATGCATTATCAAGTTGTGGTACAGATCTACAATCACTAAAAATAGCGTTGTCAGATTTTATTGATGAAACAACGCCACTTATTCCAGAGCTTGAAGAAGAGCGAGAAACACAGCCAACACTTGGTTTCCAGCGTGTATTGCAACGCGCCGTTTTTCATGTTCAATCATCAGGTAAAAGTGAAGTTAATGGCGCCAATGTGCTTGTTGCAATTTTTAGCGAACAAGAAAGTCAGGCGGTGTATTTACTTAAAAAGAGCGATATTACTCGCCTTGATATTGTTAACTACATTTCTCATGGTATTTCACGTTTAGATGAAGAAGAAAATCATCATTCTGAAGAAGAGCAAGAAATTGAAAGCAGCTCTGAGCAAGCAGTTGATGAAAAATCAAAACTTGAAAACTTTACAACTAACCTTAATACGCAGGCAGAGCTTGGCTTAATCGACCCACTGATTGGGCGTGATAGTGAAATAGAGCGTACGATTCAAGTTCTGTGTCGTCGTAAAAAGAATAACCCACTGCTTGTAGGTGAAGCGGGCGTTGGTAAAACAGCAATTGCGGAAGGCCTTGCGTACAGAATTGTAAATGAACAAGTGCCTGAAGTGATTTCTGATGCAACCGTATTTTCATTAGATATGGGTGCTTTACTTGCTGGTACAAAATACCGCGGTGATTTTGAAAAACGTTTTAAATCACTGTTAAAGCAGCTGCAACAACACAAAAACGCGATTTTGTTTATTGACGAAATTCATACCATTATTGGCGCAGGTGCAGCCTCTGGTGGGGTAATGGATGCCTCAAACCTAATTAAACCATTACTTTCAAGTGGCAAGCTTCGTTGTATGGGCTCGACAACGTACAACGAATTTAAAAATATTTTTGAAAAAGACAGAGCATTGGTTCGTCGTTTCCAAAAAATTGATATTGTTGAGCCATCAATTGCGGACACCACCAAAATACTAATGGGCTTGAAAGAACGTTATGAAGAGCACCATGGTATTCGTTATACGCAAACAGCTCTGAAAGCGGCGGCAGAATTGTCAGCAAAATATATTAATGAACGTCACTTACCTGATAAGGCAATTGATGTGATTGATGAAGCAGGTGCAAGCCAACGTTTATTACCAGCATCACGTCGGAAGAAGACGGTTACAGTATCTGATATTGAACATATCATTGCGAAGATTGCACGCATACCTGAGCAAAATGTATCTAATTCAGATAAACAAGTTCTGCAATTGCTTGACCGTAATTTGAAGATGGTTGTATTTGGTCAAGATGATGCCATTGATGCGCTAAGCGCAGCAATTCGCCTATCACGTTCAGGTTTATCAAGTGATGATAAACCAATTGGTTCATTCCTGTTTGCAGGTCCTACCGGGGTTGGTAAAACAGAGATCACTAAACAATTAGCGAAGTGTTTAGGGGTTGAATTAGTTCGCTTTGATATGTCTGAATACATGGAAAAACATGCGGTTAGCCGTTTAATTGGTGCGCCTCCTGGTTATGTAGGCTACGAACAAGGTGGCTTATTAACAGATGCGGTGATTAAACAACCTCATTGCGTAGTGTTATTAGATGAAATCGAGAAAGCGCACCCTGATATTTACAATGTATTATTGCAAGTAATGGATCATGGTACGCTAACTGACAATAACGGTCGCAAAGCTGATTTTAGAAACGTGGTACTGGTAATGACCACTAATGCGGGTGTGCAAGAAACCATTCGTAAATCAATTGGCTTTAAGCAACAAGATCATAGCCATGACGCAATGAGCGAGATTAATAAAACATTCACCCCTGAATTTAGAAACCGCTTAGACAACACAATTTGGTTCAATCACTTAGATGAAAAAGTGATTCTGCAAGTGGTAGATAAGTTTATCGTTGAGCTTGAATCACAACTGGATGCTAAATCTGTTTCGATTGAAGTGACTGAGCCTGCACGTAAATGGCTTGCTAAAGAAGGGTATGATAAAGCAATGGGCGCACGTCCAATGGCACGTTTAATTCAGGAAAAACTGAAGAAACCATTAGCTAACGAAATTCTATTTGGTGAGTTATGCGATGGTGGAAACGTAAAAGTGAGTATTAAAGATAAACAGCTCACCTTTAGTTATGAAAAAGAAAGCGTTGAAGCCTAGTCTTTAAACAACAAAAAGCCCGCTAATTTAGCGGGCTTTTTTTATATTCGATACTGCTAAATTAATTAGCGCGCACGGAATACAATGCGACCTTTTGAAAGGTCATATGGCGTCAACTCAACCGTAACCTTGTCGCCAGTTAAAATACGAATATAGTTTTTGCGCATTTTACCAGAAATGTGTGCAACAACCACGTGACCGTTTTCTAATTCAACTCGGAACATAGTGTTAGGGAGTGTGTCAAGGACAGTGCCTTGCATTTCAATTACGTCTTCTTTCGCCATATTGAGCGTATAACCTCAGTTGTATTCTTTAAAGCTGCAGATTTTGCCGAAAAGCCATGCATATGTAAAGTGATCATTGGCATTTCGCCTTATTTTTTAATTTCAAGCTGCCAAACGTTATTATTAAGTTTTTGGTAAGGGTTAAATTTGGTTTTATAGTTCATTTTCCGACAAGCATCAATTTGGTAACCAAGATACAAATAGCGTTTATTAAGCTGCTTGGCAAATTCAATTTGTTTTAAGATCATCATAGTACCCAAACTATAATGTTCATATTCAGGATCGAAAAAAGTATAAATAGCTGATAAAGATTCAAAAAGTGTGTCAGTTACCGCAACTGCAATGAGTTTATCTTGATGCCAGAGCTCTAGATAATTAATGTTTAACCAACTACAGGTTAAAAAACTTTCATATTGTTCAATTGATGGTGGAAACATCGCGCCATCATGATGCCTAAGGACTATGTATTTTTCGTATAAGGTGTAGTAAATATCTTTACTCTGTTTGCTACTTTCGAGTCTAAATTCATTACTTTTAGCAATAATACGTTTTTGCGATCTACTTGGTTTAAATTCAGAAACCTCTAAACGAATAGCCTTGCAAGCATTACAACTAGGGCAGTGGGGACGGTAAATTTGATCACTCGAACGACGAAAACCTAAAGCTAATAGATGTTCGAACTTTTGCTGTGTATAAAAATCATGGTCAAGAACCACTAATAGCCGCTCTTGTTCATTATCTATATAACTGCAAGGGAATTGTTGGCTGATCCCAAGCTTTACAGGCATATGCTCAGTCATAAATTTCCATTAATTGTTGGCTTTGCCACATCGAAACATCAATTTCTCTTTGCTTACTTTTTTTAAGTTTAGCTAAAAATTCGTTTCTTGAAATTGTTGTAACGCCTAAAGACATCAAATGTGGATTTTCTAGTTGGCAATCTATTAACGTAACACCGTTATTTTTTAAATGGTTGTGCAATGCCCAAAAAGCAAGTTTGGAACAATTATTTTCAAAGTGAAACATCGATTCACCACAAAATACGTGATTAACCATAATGCCATACAGCCCACCAACTAATTCTTTATGACAATTATAAACTTCAATACTGTGTGCAAAGCCTGCTTTATGCAGAGCGATATAAGCAGATTTCATTTCATTGGTGATCCAGGTGCCTTCCTGATTTTCCCGTTGCTTTATACAGTTATGAATGACTTGGTTAAAATTAGTGTTAACGCTTACAGAGTATTTATTTTGTCTTGCTAATTTACGAAGACTTCGGCTGATATTTATTTCACCAATTTTGAGTACAGCTCGGCTACTCGGGCTCCACCACATGATAGGCTCACCTTGATTAAACCAAGGGAAAATACCGTTTTTATAAGCTGAAATTAAACGTGACAGTGATAAGTCACCACCAATTGCGAGCAGGCCATCTGGTTCGTTTAATGCGAAATCAGCTGGGGGGAAATCTGTAGATGTAAGATCAAGTATAGTGAGTTGTGCTGTCATAAAAAAGGCTGCGTTGATTGCAGCCTTGAGTTTAACGAATTTTACTTCAGATTGTCTAGGTAGCGCTCGGCATCAAGTGCTGCCATACAACCGGTACCCGCAGAGGTAATAGCTTGACGGTAGATATGATCGCTAACATCACCTGCTGCGAAAACACCTTTAACGCTAGTTTGTGTAGCGTTGCCATTTAGACCAGACTCAACTACTAAATAGCCATCTTTCATTTCAAGCTGACCTTCAAACATGCTGGTGTTTGGTGAGTGGCCGATAGCGATAAATACACCTGCAACATCTAGTTCATTAGTGCTTTCGTCTGTAGTAGATTTAGTACGTAAACCAGTTACACCCATATCATCACCAAGTACTTCATCAAGTGTTTGGTTTAAGTGTAGGGTAATATTACCGTTTTCAACTTTATCCATTAAACGATCTGTTAAGATCTTTTCACTTCGGAAAGTATCACGGCGGTGAACTAAATGAACTTCAGATGCAATGTTTGAAAGGTAAAGTGCTTCTTCAACAGCGGTGTTACCACCACCGACAACCGCCACTTTTTGATTGCGGTAGAAGAATCCATCACATGTTGCACATGCTGAAACACCGCGGCCTTTGAACGCTTCTTCAGAATCTAAACCTAGGTAACGAGCAGAAGCACCTGTTGCAATAATAAGGGCGTCACAAGTATAAGTGCCTGAATCACCTGTAAGTGTAAATGGACGATTATTTACATCTACGGTATGAATATGGTCAAAAATGATTTCAGTTTCGAAACGTTCCGCATGCTCTTTCATGCGATCCATTAATGCAGGGCCTGTTAAGCCGTGTGCGTCACCAGGCCAGTTCTCAACTTCTGTCGTCGTAGTCAGCTGACCACCTTGTTGCATACCTGTAATTAATACAGGGTTTAAGTTAGCTCGCGCTGCGTAAACTGCGGCTGTGTAACCTGCAGGGCCCGAACCTAAAATAAGTAATTTACTGTGTTTGCTTGCGCTCATCGCATTTCCTAATTAATACTGCTATTGCTAATTAATGCGGTTGATTCTATTAAAAACAAGGCAGATGTAAATTATTTTAAGGAATTTGATATTACCAAGTTGAGCGAAGCGTAAATTTTAAGTAACACCCGTTGTAAATTTAGCCACTTAGCAAAACTTTCTCTCAAAAATTGTGCGTTTAATCTGATAATTTGTTATGTTGACGCTTTTACAAAAGAATAATGCTATAGGATAACAGCGTGCGTTTGGATTTTTGGCAAAAAGAGCCAAGCTTTAAACTTGAAAGCGAGCAAATCTCAATTTTGCTTGATGCGGCTTCTTATCGAGCACAATTACTATCATTAATTAAGGCTGCTCAAAAGCGTATTGTTATTACAGCGCTGTATTTACAAGATGATAAAGCAGGGCGTGAAATATTAACTGCACTGCACGAGGCATCCAATACAAACCCAAATTTACGTGTTGATATCTTAGTTGATTATCACCGTGCACAACGTGGTCTTATTGGTGAAGCCACAAGTGAAGGTAATGCAGCCCTTTATTTAAAAGAGCACCAAACACATCAAAATAATGTTCGAGTGTTTGGTGTGCCTGTAAAAGGCAAAGAAGTATTTGGTGTATTACACCTTAAAGGCATGGTAATTGATGATACCGTTTTATATAGCGGTGCAAGCCTTAATAATGTGTACTTACAATACCAAGATCGCTATCGTCTTGACCGTTACTTCACTATTCAAAATAATGCGTTAGCAAATGCATTTACCCAGTTTATAGATGATGAATTAATCGCATCTAAAGCGGTTATTCGCCTAGATCAGCGTCCAATCAAAAAATTAGCTGAGTGTAAATCAGATCACAAAGCATTAATGAAGTCGCTAAAACGAGCAAAATATCCGAGCAATAACACATCACAAATAGGCGCTATAGATAGCTTCTTATTTTTAGGTTTTGGTCGACGTGGTAATATGCTTAACCGCGCGATAAAAAATCTATTTGAATTAGGCGAAAAAGAATTAGTACTTTATACCCCGTACTTTAATTTTCCAGCGCCTCTTTTGAGAGTATTAAGAAAGAAATTAAAGCAAGGCTTAAAAGTAACTATCGTTGTAGGTGATAAAACGGCTAATGATTTTTATATCTCGCCTGATAAGCCTTTTAGTAAAATTGGTGCATTACCTTACCTATACGAAACAATTTTAGCAAAATTTTTGAAATTAAATGACACTTACGTGCAAGCGGGTTTACTCAATGTACATTTGTGGCGACACGAGACCAACTCGTTCCATTTAAAAGGGATTAGTGTCGATAATCGTTATCAAATGATGACCGGCCATAATTTAAACCCACGAGCGTGGGGTTTGGATATCGAAAATGGTATTTTATTTGATGATAGCCAAGGGCTATTAACCGAGCAGCTTGAGCAAGAGAAACAACAAATCTTATCCCATTGTACTAAGTTAAATAGCTATAAAGAATTAGAAACAATGGCTGATTATCCTGAGCCAGTGGCAAAGTTATTAGGGCAGGCTAAGCGTGTGAAAGTTGATTTTATTATCAAACGTTTTATTTAGTTTTTAATAGGTTCTTTTAAAAATAAAAAAAGCAGCTTTCGCTGCTTTTTTTCATTACTGTAGTTTAATTAGCTGTTTAAAGCGTCTACAGGTGATACGTATTCCATACCAAAGCCTTCAGCAACTTCTTTACACGTTACTTTGCCTTTGAATACATTTAAGCCATTCATGAAGTGTGAATCTTCAAGTAATGCAGCTTTGTAGCCTTTGTTAGCTAGCTTGATGATGTATGGTAATGTTGCATTGTTAAGTGCAAATGTAGAAGTACGTGGAACCGCACCTGGCATGTTAGCAACACAGTAGTGAACAACGTCATCAACGATGAAAGTTGGTTCAGCGTGCGTTGTTGCTTTAGATGTTTCAATACAACCACCTTGGTCGATTGCAACGTCAACAATTGCAGAACCAGGCTTCATACGTTTGATGTGATCGGCTGTAACTAGTTTTGGTGCCGCTGCACCAGGAATTAGAACACCACCAATTACAAGGTCTGCTTGTAAAACGTGCTTTTCAAGTGCATCTGCAGTTGAATAAACAGCTTTAACACGGTTACCAAATTGTGCATCAACACGACGTAAAACATCAACGTTACGGTCAAGAACAACAACGTCTGCGCCCATGCCTACAGCCATTTGAGCTGCGTTGTTACCAACCATACCAGCACCAATAACAACAACTTTCGCAGGCTCAACACCTGGAACGCCACCTAGAAGCATACCGCGACCTGCGTTTGATTTCTCAAGCGCTTGTGCACCTGCTTGAATTGACATACGGCCAGCAACTTCTGACATAGGTGCAAGAAGTGGTAAACCACCGCGTGCGTCTGTTACTGTTTCGTAAGCAATACAAATTGCTTTAGACTTAATTAGATCTTCAGTTTGCGGAAGATCTGGTGCTAAGTGTAAGTAAGTGAATAGAATTTGGTCTTCACGTAACATTGCACGTTCAACTGCTTGTGGCTCTTTCACCTTAACAATCATTTCTGCTTTCGCGAAAACTTCTTCAGCAGTATTCAGGATTTCTGCACCTGCTGCTTCATAGTCTTCATTTGTGAAGCCAATACCAATACCTGCGTTTGCTTCAACAAATACACTGTGACCGTGGTTAACTAACTCACGAACACTTGCCGGAACCATACCTACACGATATTCGTGGTTTTTAATTTCTTTAGGTACACCGATAATCATAAATTCACCTTACTTTGAACTGGGGTATTAGATAACACTATTATATCTAGGTTAAATTAGTTGATGTAACTTTATTTTATTGAAATGGTGGAGTAACTAACTGTACAATTCAAATTAAAAGTATAAAAAACTAATTTGGTTAAGCTAGTGTTAGATCGTATTGATAAAAAGATAATAGTCGAATTACAAAAAGATGGCAGAATTTCAAATGTCGAGTTGGCAAGACGTATCGGTTTAAGTGCAACTCCCTGTTTAGAGCGTGTTAAAAAGCTTGAAAGGGAAGGTTACATCAAAGGCTATAAAGCGATAATTGATCCCAAAAAAATTGGTGCAGCTCTGTTGGTTTACGTTGAAATTACGCTTACCAAAACATCTCCTGACGTATTTGAAGATTTTAGCAAAGCGGTAAAAACACACGATGAAATCTTGGAATGTCATCTAGTATCGGGTAATTTTGATTTTTTACTTAAAACTCGTGTAGCAGATATGACTGCTTATCGTGACTTATTAGGGGATATTCTACTACGTTTACCTGCGGTTTCAGAAAGTCGTACCTATGTAGTGATGGAAGAGGTTAAAAGTGACGATGTTTCGCTTCTAAAAGTAGCCCCATAGTAATAGAATAACTAAGCTATTTTATTTTTGTGTCTTCATTTACCAACCACAGTGCAAATAGCAGGAAGTAAAGAATAATAAAAAGGGGAGTTGTAATGCGCCTGAACGGTGTTCAAAGATTATTAGAAGCAGGCCTTATTTTAACAACTGCACTTGCAGCGTTTGTTTTAGTTGCTTTATTAACGTTTGACCCTGTTGACCCTTCTTGGTCACAGACTGGTGATTATATAAAAGTAAAAAATCTAACAGGCACGGCTGGTGCTTGGACTGCAGATTTACTTTATTTTAGCTTTGGTTGGTTAGCACTGTTAGTGCCTGTCATTATTCAAGGCATTGGTTACCTACTTTTCAAAAAAACACATCAAGTATTTAAGCTCGATTATTTAACCCTTTCGCTTCGTGTTGTTGGTTTAGTTTTATTTGTAATTTCGTCCACTGCTATTAGTAGTATTAATTTTGACGACTTCTATGAGTTTTCATCAGGCGGGGTAATTGGCGATGTCTTTGCAAATGCAATGCTGCCTACCTTTAATTTTACTGGTACCAGTATCATTTTACTGTGTTTCTTCTTTTCAAGCTTAACCTTATTAACCGGTGTTTCTTGGGTTCAATTTGTTGACCAAATAGGTCGTTTTGCAATGAACGGCTTTGTCTCGTTTAAATCGTTGCTACAAAGAATTAAAAATAAAGAAGCATCAGTGCCAACAAACAAAGCGCTTTCTAATGAATCAGCTCAACAAACACCTAAACAAGTGAGTTATCATGTAGATGAATTACCGGAAATAAACAATTCGCTTGAGCAAGAATTAACAGAGCCAGGTAACTCACTTGAACCAACTCGTGAGATTGAACCTACTTTTGGCGAAATGCCTGTAGATTCAGATTTTGTTGCTGATGAGCCAATTGATACACAAAGTGAGACTAACCAAACCCATCCAGCATTGGCTGAGTTTGATGAAATGATAAGTGATGACCTTAGCTTTTCAGCACTTGATGATATTCCATTTGACGACGATAAAGAACTAACATCAAACACTCCTGTTTCAGAGGATTATTTAAGTACGCTCGAACCACAAGCGAATGCTGAGCCGCAAATCTTAACTTCACCACAAAATACATCTGCCCCAATATCAGAAGTGCCACAAGAAACGCGTAAATCGACGTACGTAAAACCAAAGTCGGCAAAAGAACAATTTGAAGAATTATTAGAAGTAGCGCCGCCGGCACATCCAATGCCGACATTAGATCTATTAGACAGACCTGACAAAAAAGAAAATCCTATCACAAAGGAAGAGCTTGAAGCAGTGTCGCGTTTGGTTGAAGCGAAACTATTAGATTTCGGTGTTCAAGCACAAGTAGTGGGCGTGTACCCAGGGCCTGTTGTTACGCGTTTTGAGTTAGATTTAGCACCAGGTATTAAAGTTGCAAAAATTAGCGGCTTAGCAAAAGACTTAGCACGTTCTCTTTCAGCTATCAGTGTTCGTGTTGTTGAAGTTATTCCTGGTAAAACGTATGTAGGTATTGAGCTGCCAAACCAACACCGAGAAGTAGTGCGTTTATCAGAAGTTATTGGGGCGAAGAAGTTCTCTGATAACCCTTCAGACTTAGCCATGGTGCTCGGTAAAGATATCGCGGGCGTACCGGTTGTTGCCGACCTTGCAAAAATGCCTCATTTATTGGTTGCAGGTACCACAGGTTCTGGTAAATCTGTTGGTGTAAATGTGATGATTTTATCATTGCTATTTAAGTCAACCCCTGATGATGTTCGCATGATCATGATTGACCCTAAAATGCTTGAACTATCAGTGTATGAAGGCATTCCACACTTACTATGTGAAGTTGTGACTGATATGAAAGAAGCAGCCAATGCACTTCGTTGGTGTGTTGGTGAAATGGAACGTCGCTATAAGTTAATGTCAGCATTAGGCGTAAGAAACTTAAAGGGTTATAACCAAAAAGTACTCGATGCGATTGAAGCGGGCGATCCAATTCGCGATCCGCTTTGGAAAGATACCGATGGCATGGAAACAGAAGCCCCTGAGTTAGGTAAACTTCCAGCTATCGTGGTAGTAATTGATGAATTTGCTGACATGATGATGATTGTTGGTAAAAAAGTAGAAGAATTGATTGCACGTATTGCACAAAAAGCGCGTGCTGCGGGTATTCATTTAGTACTTGCAACTCAGCGTCCGTCAGTAGATGTAATTACGGGTTTGATTAAAGCGAATATTCCAACGCGTATGGCGTTCCAAGTATCAAGTAAAATTGATTCGCGTACAATTTTGGATCAACAAGGTGCAGAGCATTTATTAGGTATGGGTGACATGCTTTACTTACCGCCAGGCACTAGCGTACCAATTCGTGTACACGGCGCCTTTGTTGACGATCATGAAGTGCATGCGGTGGTAAATGATTGGAAAGCACGTGGCAAACCAAATTATGTGGACGAAATACTGAACGGAGAAGCAGTTGAAGATGTCTTACTGCCAGGTGAGACAGCAGAAAGCGATGAAGAAGCTGATCCACTATATGATGAAGCCGTAGCGTTTGTAATCGAAAGCCGTCGTGCTTCTGTTTCAAGTGTACAACGTAAGTTACGTGTCGGTTACAACCGAGCAGCACGCTTGGTAGAACAAATGGAAATGTCAGGCATTGTATCTGCGCCTGGTCATAACGGTACACGCGAAGTAATAGTTCCGAATAATGCAGGATAGTATGATTAAAAAATTACCTTATGTTGTCGCTTTAGGTTTTGCGTGTTGTACGCTAAATCTAAGTGCGGCAACAGAAAGCTTAAATGACGCTCAACAAGCCTCTAATAAAACGGCGTTTAAACTTACTAAAGCACAAACTCAATTAAAAACCCGTTTAACACTACTTGAAAATCTACAAGCGGATTTCAGCCAAAAAGTATTTGATAATACTGGTGCTGAGATTATGCAAGGTGCAGGTTTTTTAAAATTAAATCGCCCTGAAAAACTCTATTGGAAACAAACTTCACCGGATGAAACATTGCTGGTGTCGGATGGTACTAAAACTTTTTATTATGATGAATTTGCAGAGCAAGTCACTATTTTAAATAGCAAGCAATTGATAGATAACACCCCCTTTGCCTTGCTAACATCTAACGATGACAATTTATGGCATAACTACTCTGTTAATAACTCAGAAAATGTGTTTGTGATAACGCCAAACACCGATAGGCAAAGCCAAGTTGAACGCCTAGAATTGACGTTTTCAGATGACTTACTTACGTCAATGAAAGTGTTCGATAATACTGGGCAGACGTCTGTTTATGTTTTCTCTAAACAACAACTAAACCAGCCAATTGACGACGCATTTTTTAAATTTACTATTCCAGCTGACGTACTAGTGGACGACCAAAGCCAAGGTGAGTAATTTAAGTTTTTCATTTGCACCGGATATACGGCCTCTTGCAGCGCGCATGCGGCCAAATACCTTAGCGCAGTATATTGGCCAAAAGCATTTACTACATGAAGGCTCGCCACTTTATAACGCAATTTTAGCAGGTCGTTGTCACAGCCTTATTTTATGGGGGCCACCTGGGGTTGGTAAAACAACTCTTGCAGAGGTGATTGCCCATCATGCAAATGCACATGTAATTCGTCTTTCTGCTGTCACTTCTGGCGTAAAAGAAATTCGTGAAAGTGTTGCAAATGCAAAAGATCATTTAGCAATGCAAGGTCAACGTACACTGTTGTTTATAGATGAAGTACATCGTTTTAATAAATCGCAGCAAGATGCATTCTTACCACACATTGAAGATGGTACTTTTATTTTTATTGGTGCCACAACTGAGAATCCTTCGTTTTCGCTAAATAATGCAATTTTATCTCGCGCACGTGTATATCAACTAAAAGCACTTGAACAACAGGACTTAATTCAAGCAATTCACAGTGCACTTAAAAACGATGAGCAGTTACAGCAAAAAAATATCGAAATCGATGATGCAGCGATTGAAAAGTTGGCACTTGCAGGGGATGGTGATGCTAGGCGCACGCTTAACTTACTTGAGCAAGCCATTGATATGGCCGATCAACAAAATGATAAATACAGCGTAACCGAAGAGGTACTCTCTCAAGTATTGCCAGCACATATTGCAAAATATGATAAGGGCGGCGATTTATACTACGACTTAATCTCAGCGTTTCATAAGTCAGTTCGAGGCTCTAGCCCTGATGGCGCGCTTTATTGGCTGTGCCGTATTTTGGCCGGTGGTGGTGACCCGCTGTACGTTGGTAGAAGATTATTAGCCATTGCCACCGAAGATATTGGTAATGCCGATCCGCGAGCAATGCAAGTAGCCCTAAATGCATGGGATATTTATCATCGTGTTGGTCCTTCAGAAGGCGAGCGCGCGCTCGCGCAAGCAGCTATTTACCTTGCCTGTGCGCCAAAAAGTAACGCAGTGTACACAGCGTTTAAACAAGCCAAGCAAGACATTGCTAATGAACCGAGTTTTGAAGTACCACATCATCTTCGTAATGCGCCAACCAATCTTATGAAGGATTTGGGCTATGGTGCAGAATATCGTTACGCCCATGACGAACCAGGTGCCTATGCGGCAGGTGAAAAATATTTACCCGAAGAAATAGCCGATAGAAAATATTACTCGCCAACAGAGCGCGGTTTAGAGCAAAAAATTAAAGCTAAACTCGATTTTTTACTAGAGCAAGACTCGCTGTCTTCAAGGAAACGTTATGACAGGGATTAAACTTTATATTTATGTTGCAATGGGCGGTGCAACAGGCGCCTGTTTGCGGTACTTTATTAGCGAATCAATGATAAAACTTTTAGGAAAGGGATTCCCTTTTGCAACCCTGACAGTTAATATTCTCGGTTCATTAATGTTAGGCGTGTTATACGGCCTATTAGAAAAAGAATTAATTGTTGTTAATCCTGCCAAATCGCTTATTGGCATTGGCTTTTTAGGGGCATTAACAACATTTTCAACTTTCTCGTTGGACACGCTTTTGTTGTTACAACAAGGACAATGGTTGAAAGCAACGCTCAATGTATTTTTAAATGTAATTGGTTGTGTTTTTGTTGCCTATTTAGGTATGCAGTTAGCAATGCAAAAAGGTTAAAAAAGAATGTTAGACCCACGATTTTTACGTCAAGATATCGAAGAAGCCGCAGAGCGCCTAAAAGGCCGTGGTTTTGAATTAAATGTAGCTGAAATTCAAGCGCTTGAAGAAAAGCGTAAGGCACTACAAGTTAAAACACAAGAATTACAAAATGAGCGTAACACACGTTCCAAAGCAATTGGTCAAGCAAAAGCGAAAGGCGAAGACATTGAGCCGTTATTAGCTGCAGTTGGTTCATTAGGTGATGAATTAGACGCTGCTAAAAAAGAACAAGACGAAATTCTTGCTGAGTTAAATGCTATTGCTGCAAGCATTCCAAACTTACCAGACCAAGAGGTACCATTTGGCAACGATGAAAACGATAACGTTGAAGTTGTTAAATGGGGCGAGCCAAAACAATATGACTTTGAAGTAAAAGATCACGTTGATTTAGGCGAAGGCCTAGCAAAAGGGTTAGATTTTGAAGCAGGTGTAAAGCTCTCAGGCGCACGCTTTACTGTAATGCGTGGCAAAGTAGCACGTATGCACCGTGCGCTTGTGCAATTTATGCTTGATACGCACACAGATTCAAACGGTTATACTGAAATGTATGTACCGTATTTAGTAAATAAAGACAGCTTATATGGTACAGGCCAATTACCAAAATTTGCTGAAGATCTTTTTCACACAGAAGCAATCAGCGAACATAACGATGGCTTTAGCCTAATTCCTACAGCTGAAGTACCGTTAACTAACCTTGGTCGTGATGTTATTTTTGATGAAGCTGAATTACCATTAAAAATGACTGCGCATACACCGTGTTTCCGCAGTGAAGCAGGTAGCTATGGCCGTGACACACGTGGTCTAATCCGTCAGCACCAGTTTGATAAAGTTGAATTAGTACAACTAGTTAAGCCTGAAGATTCAATGCAAGCGCTAGAAGAACTAACTAACCACGCTGAAGGTATTCTTCAAGCACTTGAATTGCCTTACCGTAAAGTAATACTATGTACAGGCGATATGGGCTTTGGTGCAAGCAAAACATACGACTTAGAAGTATGGTTACCAGCACAAGATACGTACCGTGAAATTTCAAGCTGTTCAAACATGCAAGATTTCCAAGCACGTCGTATGCAAGCACGTTTCCGTCGTCAAGGTGAGAAAAAGCCTGAGTTACTGCACACACTAAATGGTTCAGGTTTAGCAGTTGGTCGTACACTCGTAGCTATTTTAGAGAACTACCAACAAGCAGACGGCTCGGTAGTGGTTCCAGAAGTACTTCGTCCATACATGGGCGGCTTAGAAGTTATTACTGCATAATAGTTAATAATATTAAAAACCGGCGATATGCCGGTTTTTTTATGCCTGTTGAATAGCCTGTCTATTCCTGCGATAAATAGTGTTTCGCTATCGATACACATTAAAAACAGATACTGTATCAAAAGTGGCACAGTTATCTGGATTTATTTTAATGTGGAAATAGTAAGTTATTGAAAAATAGGTAAAATAATCTTGGTCTGATAATTGTATTTAGCCATGTAATGCTATTATTGGATTATACTTTATGGACATAAAAATAGAGAACAAATCACACAAGCTTAAAAGGCCATTGACCTACGCAGTTTTTGCGTGTCTGTTACTAAGCGCTGTGATTTTTATTCGTCATTATACCCAAGGTGCGTCAAACTTAGTTAAACGAGACGAAATCTTGGTCGCAAAAGTTAAACAGGGCGATTTTGCGATAGACGTAAAAGGGCTAGGCAGTTTAGCACTTGAAAAACGTCATTTGATAACGACAAATGCAGGCGGCAAAGTTGTTGAAGTGTTGGTAAAGCCCGGTGAATATGTGGAACGAGGCGACATCATAGCGCGTTTAGACAACCCGCAAATCAAAGAGACACTCATTCAAAAAAATAGCCTTTTACTTAAAATGGTTGCGCAACACAAAGCGGAGTTGGCACAGCAAAAAGCATATCTTCAAGAAGCTGAAACCGCCTACCATGATGCCGACCTTGCGCACAAAGCCAACACAATGGAGTGGCAAGCGCAAGCAACCTTAATCGCACAAGGCAATAGCACCATTTCTAAACTTGAACATCAGCGCAGCGAATTCACCGTAAAGCGCAGTTTAAAGCAACTTGCGTTACAAAAAGCGAAAGTGGCGACGCAAAAAGAAATACTCGCTGCAAAACAAAATGCGCAACAAGCAGAGCAACAGAGCTTAAAGTCTGAAATTAGTTTGCTTAGCCAACATATTTCACAGTTAGATGTGGTATCACCAATTACTGGGCAAATCCAAGATGTGTTTGTTGAGTTAGGCACACAACTGGCAAGTACTGGCTCAGTTGCCGAAGTTGCAGATCAAACCAAACTGATTGCCAAAATAAATGTAGCAGAACTCGATGCACCCATCGTTAAAGTAGGCCAGCTGGCTACAATCGATACCTATACTTCTCGGTTAGATGCACAAGTCACTCGCGTATCGCCCAAAGTGAACAACGGTCACGTCGAAGTTGAGCTTTCATTAATTGATGCAATTCCGTCAGAAGCGCGCGATAAACTCAATATTGAAGGCATTATTAACACTAGTTTTAAATCACAAACACTATTTGTTGCGCTACCGCGTAACGCCATTGCCGAAAGCACAAACAATGTATTTGTGTTGGAAAAACATCTTGCAACCAAACAAGCGGTCACATTTGGCAAACGCTCCGTGAATTACATAGAGGTTGTGGCAGGGCTAACAATCGACCAAGAAATTATTATTTCAGATATGGAAAAATACACCAACGACACACAAGTGCTTGTACGTTAGAAGGACATAGAAAATGAAACCAGTTATCACATTAAAAAACATCGAAAAATTATTTAAAACTGATGAAATTGCAACGCAAGCACTTAATGGCATTAATCTAGTGGTTAACCAAGGGGAGTTTGTGGCGATCACAGGGCCTTCTGGTTGCGGGAAATCCACGTTACTTTCAGTGTTAGGGCTGATTGATGAGCCAACAGCTGGGGATTACACTATTAGTGGTAAACAAGCGGTTAATTTAAGTTCTGATCAACGCGCGCATATTCGCGCTAATCATATTGGTTTTATCTTTCAGGCATTTAACCTGATAAGTGACTTAAATGTACTCGAAAATGTAATGTTGCCACTGACCTATATTGGTGGTTTTTCTGAGCAAGAGATGATTGAAAAAGCACGAAAGGCGTTAATGTTAGTTGACCTTGAAAACCGCATTAATCACTTTCCTTCACAGTTATCAGGCGGTCAGCAGCAACGTGTTGCGGTAGCTCGAGCGCTCATTAACGAGCCTGATTTAATCTTAGCGGATGAACCAACTGGTAACTTAGATTCAAAAAATGCTCAACAAGTACTGCAGTTACTAAAGGATTTACACCTTTCAGGAAAAACAATTTGCATGGTAACTCACGATGTAGAGTCAACGCATTTCGCCAGTCGCACTTTGAACATGTTGGACGGTGCTATTGTTCGAGATAAAAAACAAAGTTTTGAATCAGCACAAATAAGTGTTTTAGAGGTGTAATATGGGATTTTTACTCGATTTTCGTTACGCCATAAGAAACATGATTAAATCATTACGTTTTTCACTGTTAATCATTTTTATTATGGTGGGCAGTTTAACGATTTCGTTGGTTGGTTTTAATTTTGTTCACACCATCGCGTTTTCTCATTCAGAGTTTAATAACAATGATGATATTCGTATTTTAAAAGTCACTAATAGACTGTCAGAGCAACGTGAATTTACTTATGAAATGTTAGAGGGTTTCAGAGAGCTTGAAGCTGTAAAAAATTTAAATGAATGGATCATCATAAAACGAACACAATTTTGGCTATCTACAATTAAACGCTCCAACCATTACCGTGGTGCTTATGTCGACCCAGCATTTTTTAGCTTTTTAGGACAATCACCTGTAATTGGTCGTTCTTTTACTAACAGCGACTTTGAGAATAATGCACCGAATGTGGCAGTTATTTCGCATATTGTATGGCAAGAGCTATATCAAGGCAGAGACGATATTTTAGGAGAACAACTTCAAGTTAATGATCATGCTTATACAATTGTTGGTGTTATGGCAAAGCGAAATCATTTCCCTATTTTCTCTAAGGTGTGGTTACCTGCCAAGAAGAACGTGATAAAGCCGAATAATGGCATTGATATTCTGTATAAACTGCCAACGACTAATTTTGAGAAAGCATTTGAAAGGCAGTTATCTCAATTTTTCTTTAACAACATTAAAGACTCAATTAGTGAGAGCACGAAACAGTCTGGCAATAATGTGCTTGTAGAGTCACTAACAATTGTAGAGCTTAATACCGATGGCGAAGCTGTATTTGTATTTTCACTTTTCGTCTTTGGTATTGTGCTTGTTTTATTCATAGCAGGGGTAAATATCGGCAATTTGTTATTTGCCAAAATAATGGAAAAACAAAAAGAATCAGCAATTCGTGCAGCGCTCGGCGCCTCTAAGAAACGTGTAATTCAACAACACATTACTGAAGGGTTGATATATTGCGGTTTAAGTTGGGTTTTCACTTTGTTGTGCACATCAATTGCTTTAACTATTTTAAATTTTCATATGAATATGATGTTTAAAAAAATGCCTTATTGGTGGTATTGGCAATTGAATACGCCTACGGTGATGGTTTCTTTGTTATTGTTACTGATTATTTTTAGTTTTTCAGTGTTATTACCAGCCTATAAGTCTGCCAATTTTAATATCAGTAATGTACTTCGCGATAGCACACGAGGCGCCACAGGTAAAGAAGCTATCTTAATGTCTCGTCGACTTTTATGTATTCAAGTTTCGTTAGTGAGCTTTCTGTTAATGATTGCAAGCACTGTTGGCTATGTGATGTATTCGATTGCCAATAATATTGATGAAGACATGGTAAAAGGCGTTTATTCAATATCTTTAGAGATGAAAGAAGAGCGTGAAATATCAAACAGCGAAAAGCTAACTCTAATAAATACATTAGCAACAAAGCTTAATTCATCAAAAGTGATTAATGAAGCTGCACTATATGAGCAACGAATAAGTGCTGAAGTACTGTATCCAAGTGGTGAAATCTTTAATGAAAAGTTTGTTGATATCAGTGCAGAATCTCATTTATTTAGCCGTAAGCTTAAATTAGGTAGAAACTTTAATGAAAACGATAATACTGAAGCTAAACCGGTAGCTATTATCAGTGAATCTCTTGCTATAGCACTATTTTCATCAACAAATGTGCTAGGACAGCAATTAAAGCTTAAAGATGGTAAATGGTCGAGTGTTGAAATAGTTGGTATTGCGCATGACGAGATAAGTGGTGTTGTAGGTGATTCCAGACACGAACTTTATTTTAGTTTAAGACAAATATTGCCTGATAGTAACGGTATAAATCTTCGTCTATTAACCAATGCAAGTTCAGATGAGGCATTAGAAGAGCTTTATCGAATAAAGATGCAATTATCTCAGCCAGTAAATCTGACATATATATTTGATCATTATTATAACCATTTATCTATGATTAACTCTATTCAAGCGATGATAGCAGTGTTTCTTATTGTCGGTGGCTTTGCTTTATCATTGTCATTGATAGGTATTTATGCAATGGGCATTAGTAATATCAATAAATCGCGTTATGAAATTGGTATTCGAAGAGCAATTGGTGCGAAAGACAAACAAATTTTACTGTTATTTATTAGAAAAAATATAAAGCACATCATGTACGGAATAATCATCTCTTTGCTGCTATTTACTATTTTATGTTACCTTGCAGCAGAGCTATTTCGTGGCAATGTGCCACTAACGATTATGTTACAAGCAGGGTTTTTTACTGTGTTGGCAATAATGACTTCTGTTTGTTTAGCCCTGTATGTACCTGTTAAGCGCGTTGTAAAACAACAACCTGTAGCAAGTTTGAAAATGGATTAGATTTACTTGAAAACAATTTTAGTTGTCGACGACTCGCTTGATATTCAAGCGAGTCTTAAGTTTTTTTTAGAAGACGAAGGGTATCTTTGTCACGGAGTGCTGTCACCTGATACAGCGCTTGATTATGTTGCCAAAAACAATGTCGATTTAGTGTTGCTCGATATGAATTTTAGCCAAAATACCACCAGTGGCGCTGAAGGGTTAACAGCAATTGACGCGCTGAAAGAATTAGACCCGCTGTTGCCTGTGATTGTGATGACAGGCTGGGCAACACTTGATTTGGCTGTAAAAGCGTTAACCACGGGCGCTGCCGATTTTATCGAAAAACCGTGGCAAGATGAACGCTTAGCCCATGCAATTAAACACCAGCTAAACACCCGTCGCGATAAGCAAAATTTAGCGCGATTAACCCAAGAAAAACAACGAGCAGAGAGAAGCCAAGCGTCATTATTAGCTTATAGCCCTCAAAAGCAGCAAGTTTTGAGTCAACTCGAAAACTTAGCAAAGAGTGATATGAATATTCTGCTAACGGGAGAAAACGGCACCGGTAAAAGCTATTACGCGCAGTATATTCATCAGCATTCTAATCGCTCTAATGCCAGTTTTATTGCACTTAATATGGGGGCTTTTACTGATGAATTGTTTAATTCAGAAATGTTTGGCCATAAAAAAGGGGCGTTTACTGACGCAAGCCAAGACCGTTTAGGTGCATTCACATTAGCAGAAAATGGCACCTTATTTTTAGATGAAATTGCAAATTTATCAAAGAAGTCTCAAGCAAAGTTATTGCATGTACTTGAAGAGCGAAAATACACAGCCCTTGGAAGTAGCAAGGTCTTAGAGAATACAGCGCGTATTATCTCTGCTACTAATGCCAACTTAGCAAATGCAATTGCGGATGGCGATTTTCGTCAAGATTTATATTACCGTTTAAATACCGTCGAAATTGAAATCCCGCCGTTAAGAACTTGTAAAGACGATATTTTACCGCTAGCAAACCAGTTTTTAACATCATTTTGTAATCAATACGACAAACCTGCTTTGTCACTAACACAGTGCGCTGAACAGGCACTACTTAACTATAGTTTTCCTGGTAATGTTAGGGAGCTGAAACATATTATTGAGCGCGTTATATTTATATCGAATGGGCAGCAAATAACTGCTCAAGATTTAATGTTAAGTTCTACAACAAGTAATCATAAATCAAATGTAAAACACACAATTGATATGACGCTGAGCATTGATGAAGTGATTGAACAAGCGCTATTGTCGCGACTCGAACACTTTAATGGCAATGCATCAAAATCAGCTAAAAGCCTAGGTATGTCTCGCAGTGCTTGGTATCGAAAAATGACAAAATACGATGCAATTTAAGACTTTACTCTCAGGACGATGGTTAACGAGCCTACTTTTGTTGGCTTTAGTGAATGGACTTTTAATTACGCATAATTATCCAGCATCACTTATTCTACTTATCGATTTAATTGTTGTTCTTTGGTATTTAATTGAAACATACCGCGATAGAGTTGCTAAGCAAAACACCATTAACCTTATTGATACTTTATTAATTTCATTACGACAAGGTGATTATTCAATTAGAGCCAATGAAGTACAAGATAGTGCTCTTAGTACAACTGTCTCTCATCTAAATGCACTTGCTACAACAATGCAAAACGACCAAAGATTACTTGCAGAGCAACAAGACTTATTAAAACAAATTATTGAAAAAGTCGATTTTGCTCTGATGGTGTTTAATCAGTCGCAGTGTATTTATGAAAATGATTACGCAAAAAATACCTTTAACGATGAGGCACTAAATAGTCGCTGGCAGTGGTATCAAGGTTTGTTAGATAAGAGCCAAAATGGCCGTGTTAATCTCACTATAAATACTACACAGCATACATTTTTGATTGAACATTCGATTTGTTATATGGGCGCTGAACCTTTTACTTTGTTAGTGTTAAAGCAGCTCGATTCTATTTTGTATCAACAAGAAAAAGATGCATTACAAAAATTCGTACGTATCTTGAGCCACGAAATAAATAACACACTTGCCCCTATAGGTACTGTTGCAAGAAGCCTAAATAAAAGGCTCTCGAATGAAATTGATGTTGATAGTTTTGCTACAGGATTAACGCTTATTAATGAACGAGCTAACTATTTAAAATCGTTTATGGATAATTATGTGTCGCTTGCTAAATTACCGTCAGCAAATAAATCAGTCGAAAGCTGTGGTAATTTATGTAATGAAATTGCCGAAATTTACCCATTAATTATGATTTCATGTGAAGAAAACCTTTATGGTTATTTTGATGTTAGCCAAATAAAACAAGTGTTGTGTCATCTGATTAATAATGCACTTGAGGCTCAATTACCATCGCCTGATATCGAATTAACAATATATGCAAAGCATGAAAAGCTTATCTTTTGTGTGTCAGATAACGGTCCTGGGTTTTCAAATTTAGCAGATGCTACTACTGCTTTTTATACAACCAAACAAAGTGGCAATGGTATTGGTTTAATGTTGTCGCGCATTATTGTCGAAAACCATAAAGGGCAGTTAGAGCTTAAAAACCAAGCGAGTGGTGGGGCATTAGTGACATTTTCATTAGAACGGATAACTGAAAAATCGGTTTAGTGGTGTAAAGGATTGAAGGCTATTTTTAACCCATTAGTAAGATTTAAAGTAGATCAGACATAATTAAAAAAAACAAAAAAGCCGTCATATGACGGCTTTTTCATTTAAATGGCAATTAACCTTTTACATGATTTAGTAAAACTTCAACAGCTTTATCTAAATCAATCAGTTCTTTCTCGCCAGTAATGCGGTTTTTGTACTCAACCTGATTATTGTCTAGATTACGTTCACCGATAACAAGCGTATGTGGTACACCAACAAGCTCCATATCGTTAAACATTACACCTGGGCGCTCTTTACGGTCATCAAATAGTACATCAATGCCAGCCGCTTGCAGATCTGCGTAAAGCTTTTCTGCAATTTCAGGAATACGGTGCGATTTGTGCATGTTCATTGGCACAATTGCAAGCTCAAACGGAGCTAGGGCAGTTGGCCATTTGATGCCGTATTGGTCGTGGTTTTGCTCGATCGCAGCTGCAACGATACGTGATACACCAATACCATAACAACCCATGGTCATAATTTGGTTTTTACCGCTTTCAGCAAGTACACCTGCTTTCATTGCTTCAGAGTACTTAGTACCTAATTGGAAAATATGACCAACTTCAATACCACGTTTGATGTTTAGAACACCTTTACCACATGGGCTTGCGTCGCCTTCAACAACATTACGAATATCTTCAACAACATAGTCAGTTACGTCGCGGTCAAAGTTAATGCCGCTGTAGTGAACACCATCTTCGTTCGCACCAGCAACAAAATCAGCCATTACAGCCGCTGAGCGATCGACAATAATTGGCATATTTAGGCCAACAGGACCAAGCGAACCAGGTTTTGCACCAGTTGCTTTAACAATGTCTTCTTCCGTTGCAAATTCAAGCGGTGAGTCAACAAGTGCAAGCTTTTCAGCTTTAAGTTCATTGAGTTCATGATCGCCACGAACAACTAAGGCTACTAAGCCACGTTCTTCGTTTTCATTAGGTGCACCATAAGCAATTAATGTTTTAACACCGCGATGTGGTTTAACACCGTGTTGCTGTTTTAATTCTTCAATTGTTTTTGCGTTTGGCGTATCAAAACGGTTTAGCTCTTTAGATGGTGCAGGGCGTTCAATACTTGGTGCAACCGCTTCCGCTTTTTCAATGTTTGCTGCGTAATCTGACTCAGAACTAAATGCAATAGCATCTTCACCTGATTCAGCAAGTACGTGGAATTCATGCGAAACAGAACCCCCAATTGAACCGGTATCAGCAATTACTGGGCGGTAATCTAAACCTAAACGCTCAAATACATTACAGTATGCTTGGTGCATTTTCTTATAAGTCTCGTTTAGACACTCTTCACTTAAGTGGAAAGAATACGCATCTTTCATGGTAAATTCGCGTGCGCGCATTACACCAAAACGAGGACGCACTTCATCGCGAACCTTAGTTTGAATTTGGTACAAGTTAATTGGCAATTGCTTATAGCTGCTAATTTCTTTACGAACAAATTCAGTAATGACTTCTTCGTGCGTTGGACCTAACGCAAAAGGGCGATTATGGCGGTCATTAATACGTAATAACTCAGGGCCAAATTGCTCCCAACGACCAGACTCTTGCCAAAGATCAGCAGGCTGGATAATGGGCATTAACATTTCAATTGCACCAGCCTTGTTCATTTCTTCACGAACAATGTTTTCTACTTTACGTAGTACTTTTAAACCACTTGGTAACCAAGTGTATAATCCTGATGCTAGTTTGCGGATCATACCCGCGCGTAACATAAGCTGATGGCTGATAATTTCAGCATCAGATGGCGTTTCTTTTAACGTCGCTAAAATATATTGACTGGTACGCATTTGCTTTCCGAAATGTTAAATCTGTTTTTATAAGTTAAGGCGCCAAGTTTATCAGTGTCTTGGCAATTTCAAAAGCCTAACAATAGAGGCTTTTATGTATTTTTAATAATTTCTAATACGCTTACTTGGGTTTCTAGCACTTGCCATTTGATATTCAGATCAAACAGGCTCATGCCATATTCTTGAATTCCCGCTTTTGTTTTTTTGTAGGCTGGGCGTGGGTCTTGCTTTAATACTTTCTCGATAAAGCTTTGTAACTCCGGGTAAAGTGCCGAATTATTCAAGCAAAACGCAGTAGCTTCATCGCTAAACTCAACTAAAAGCGGGGTTTCAGGTCGTGTATCAGCGAAACCTGCAGTCGCGTTTGGCAAACTATCGGAATAAGGCAAATAAGGCTTAATATCTAAGATTGGCGTACCATCAAGTAAGTCAATGCCTGAAAGCTCAAGCCAAAGTTGGCCATTTTCATAATGAACAGCTTCAAGTTTTACTGCGCTCATACCAATACCATTTGGCCTAAAGGTGGCGCGCGTGGCAAATACCCCTTTTTTATCATTACCGCCCAAGCGAGGTGGGCGTACTAGCGGTGACCAGCCTTTATCAGCTGTTTCATGAAAGCGGAATATCAGCCAAACATGGCTAAAGTCTTCAATGCCGCGGACAAATTCTTCACGGTTAAATTCACCGACAAATTTACATTTTGCTTTTGCTTCTGGAATAAGGCGAGGCTGACGAGGGATAGCAAACTTTTGTTTATAGGGAGATTCGATAAAGGCGATGGGGCTTAATTGATAGTCGCTCATAAAACAAACTTAATAGGGCACTTAAAAGTGCCTATTTTGCCAGTATTTGAATGTGATTGATATTATTCTTCTTTCATTTCTTGTTCGAATACTTTTTCAGCTTGTAGTGACATTTCTTTCATTTTTTGTGCGTATTTTTGAATACGTTTTTCATCGGCTGTTTTCGCTTCAAATGCGGGTACTGGCACTGGATAGCCTGCTTGATCTGTGGCTACAAAATTAATGATGCAATTATTAGATTCCACCATTTGCCCGGTTTTAGGGTCGCCACAGCGTACCGCTATGAATATTTGCATGCTGGTTTTGCCAGTGTTTGCAATTTTAGCCTCTACTTCAACCAGTTGACCCACCAAAATAGGGCGATGGAATTTTATTGCTGCAACCGACACTGTGACACAATAATGGCCGCTCCACTGTGCTGCACAGGCATATCCTGCTTGGTCAATCCACTTCATCACGATGCCACCATGGACTTTACCACCGAAGTTAACATCAGTAGGCTCCGCTAAAAAGCGAAAAGTTACGTTATCTTTTCTCATAATTACTTGATAATCAGTATGTTGTTTATTGAGTATTAGCTAAAAAAAGGCTTTTAACAAGTAATAAAAAAGGCATGAAAACGTATGTTTGCATGCCTTTGACAAATACAATTGGAAAATTACATATTAGGGTAGTTAGGGCCACCAGCACCTTCAGGTGTTACCCATGTGATATTTTGACTCGGATCTTTAATATCGCAGGTTTTACAATGAATACAGTTTTGCGAGTTAATCACAAAGGCCTGTTTTCCTTCTACTTCATTGATTTCATAAACACCTGCAGGGCAATAGCGCTGAGCAGGTTCATTATAATCTGTTAAGTTTTTAGCAAGAGGAATATTCATATCTGCCAGTTTTAAATGGCATGGTTGATCTTCTTCATGGTTAGTGTTTGATAAAAACACTGAACTCAGTTTATCAAAGCTCAAAACACCATCTGGTTTTGCATAGTTAATCTCGCTATGGCGACTTGCAGGTTCAAGGCATGCATGATCTGGTGTTTCATCTTTAAAACTAAATGGTAAAGCTCCATTGAAGATGTTTTGATCAATAGTGTTATACATACCACCAAAAAATTTACCTAACTTGTGCATTGCAGGACCAAAGTTTTTGCTGCTATCAAGCTCTTGGTATAACCATGACTCTTTAAAACGCGTTTCAAAATCACTTAATTCTGTGTGCTCACTGCCCGATGAAATGGCTGCAAAAATACTTTCAGCTGCCAGCATGCCTGATTTCATTGCGGTGTGATTACCTTTGATCTTGGCAAAATTAAGCGTACCAGCGTTACAGCCAACTAATACACCACCTGGAAAGGTCATTTTTGGTAGTGAGTTTAAGCCACCTTTGGCGATTGCTCGTGCACCATAAGCGATGCGTTTACCGTGTTTAAGTGTGTCGGCAAAAATTGTATGATGTTTCATTCGTTGAAACTCATCAAATGGTGAAAGATGGGGATTGCTGTAGTTCAAATCGATAATTAAACCAACAACTACTTGGTTATCATCACCATGGTACATGTAAGAGCCACCACCTGTGTCTTTATCAAGTGGCCATCCAGCGCCATGTACTACTAAACCAGGTTTATGATGCTCGCTTGGGATTTCCCAAATCTCTTTAAACCCAAGACCATAGTGTTGTGGTGATTTGCCGTCATCTAACTTAAAGGTGCTAATTAACTCTTTACCTAAGTGACCACGACAACCTTCAGCAAAAATGGTGTATTTTGCGCGAAGTTCCATACCTGGCATAAAACTGTCTTTTTGCTCACCAGACTCACTAACACCCATATCGCCTGTGATAATGCCTTTAACAGTGCCATCTTCTACAATTAATGAATGCGCGCTAAATCCTGGGAAAATTTCAACACCTAAGCTTTCAGCCTGTTCAGCTAAGAAACGACAAACGTTACCCATAGAGACAATAAAGTTATCTTCGTTATGAAATGTTTTAGGCGTTGCAAAAGAGGGTAGCTTTCTTGCTGAAGTTTCACTGCCAAACCAATAAATGTCATCTTGTGTAACTTTGGTTTTGAGCGGTGCACCTAATTCAAGCCAATTTGGCAGTAATTCATTTAATGCACGAGGTTCAAATACGGCACCGGATAAAATATGTGCTCCGACCTCTGAACCTTTTTCAACGACACAAATCATTAGCTCTTGTTCATTTTCTTGTGCTAATTGTGCCAGTTTAATAGCGCTTGATAAGCCTGCAGGCCCTGCGCCTACAATAACTACGTCAAACTCCATGGTTTCACGTTCTACCATGATTATGCCCCTGTTGAATTAAGCTGGTATTTGTTAAACAAATATCCTGTGATGGGCTTTAGCATATTTTAGGTTGACGTTTACGTCAACAGGAAGTAGCCTTAAAACCAAATAACGACTAAATATGTTTACCTAGGTTTACGTACGCGTAAACATTAAAGGAGAGGTTATGAAAATCCTAGTTCCGGTCAAACGTGTGATCGACTATAACGTAAAAGCGCGCGTAAAAGCCGACAATAGCGATGTTGATCTTAACAATGTAAAAATGGCGTTAAACCCATTTTGTGAAATTGCGGTAGAAGAAGCAATCCGCATTAAAGAAGCAGGCAAAGCAACTGAAGTTGTGGTTGTTTCGATTGGTGATAAAGCATGCCAAGAGCAACTTCGTACAGCACTTGCTCTTGGTGCTGATAAAGCTATCCAGATTGAAACTGATGCACGTTTAGAATCTCTGCACGTGGCAAAGTTATTAGCAAAAGTAGTTGAACAAGAGAATCCAGAATTAATTATTCTAGGTAAGCAAGCGATCGATTCCGATAATAACCAAACAGGTCAAATGCTTGCGGCACTTACAGGTCGTGCACAAGCGACTTTTGCATCAGAAGTGGTTGTAGAGGGTGACAAGTTAAATGTAACCCGTGAAGTTGATGGTGGTTTACAAACCATTGCAGTTAACTTACCTGCCGTAGTAACAACTGATCTTCGCTTAAATGAGCCGCGTTATGCAACGCTTCCAAACATTATGAAAGCAAAACGCAAACCACTTGAAGTAATAAGTGCAGCAGATCTTGGTGTTGATCTTACGCCTCGTATTACAACAATAAAAGTAGAAGAGCCGAGCAAACGTGAAGCGGGTGAAATTGTGGCAGACGTAGCAACGCTAGTTGAAAAACTTAAGAATGAAGCGAAGGTGATCTAATGTCAGTACTTATTATTGCAGAGCACGAACATGGTGTGCTTAAAAGCGACACAGCTAAAGTTGTTTCAGCAACTCAAAAATTAGGTAAATCGATCACAGTTTTAGTGGCTGGTCTTAATGTTTCAGAAGTTGCTGCAGCTGCAAGTAAAATTGAAGGCGTTTCAAATGTAATTGTCGCTGATAATGCAGCATTTGAGCATCAACTTGCTGAGAACTTAGCTGATTTAGTTGTTGAACTTGCTGGCGACTATTCGCATATATTTGCAGCAGCAACTACAACGGGCAAAAACTTTATGCCACGTGTAGCAGCGCTATTAGATAAAGTGCAAATTTCAGATATTATCGATGTGATTGATGAAAATACCTTTAAGCGCCCAATTTACGCAGGTAATGCAATTGCTACAGTTCAAAGCGCTGAAGATAAACACATTGTAACTGTGCGCTCGAGTGCGTTTGATGTTGCAGGTGAACAAGCGCAAGCTGCTGTATCAACAATTGACGCTGTTAAAGAAAATACCTTAAGCAGCTTTGTTTCACAGCAAGAAACAGAAAGTGAGCGCCCTGAGTTAACTGCTGCCAATGTAATTATTTCAGGCGGTCGTGGTATGCAAAATGGTGAAAATTTTGCTTTATTAAACGGTATCGCTGACAAATTAGGCGCAGCAATTGGTGCTTCACGTGCCGCTGTTGATGCGGGTTTTGTACCAAATGATATGCAAGTAGGGCAGACGGGTAAAATTGTTGCGCCGCAGCTTTATATCGCTGTTGGCATTAGCGGTGCAATTCAGCATCTTGCAGGTATGAAAGACTCTAAAGTCATTGTTGCAATCAACAAAGATCCTGATGCGCCAATTTTCCAAGTGGCTGACTATGGTCTAGTTGCAGACTTATTTGACGTACTTCCTGAGTTAGAAGCTTCATTATAAAACGTTAAGTAGTATTCCAGTTGTTCAAAGCCTTGTTATTAACAAGGCTTTTTTATAGGAATGTGTATGAGAGTTAACTCTTTTATCTATCTCGAGTATCTCATTACATCAGTATCTCGATGTATTTTAGCCTTGTGAGCTAGAGGACATTATAGCCATATATATTCAATTACTGATTAGTTACCTTATAAAACTGTTCTTAGGTTATTAATTGGCATAAAAAAAACCGGCATTTAAAGCCGGTTTTTCACAAACTAAATCATATAATTTTAGTAAGTCGCTGAACCTTTTGTACGCGGGAATGCGATAACGTCACGTACGTTACCCATACCTGTTACGTAAGCTACAAGACGTTCAAAACCTAGGCCAAAACCTGAGTGAGGAACCGTACCGTACTTACGTAAGTCGCGATACCAAGAATAGTCTTCTTTATCTAAGCCCATTTCTTCTAAACGTGCATCTAATACGTCTAAACGCTCTTCACGTTGAGAACCGCCGATGATTTCACCAATACCAGGTGCAACTACGTCCATCGCTGCTACTGTTTTACCGTCTTCATTTTGACGCATGTAGAATGCTTTGATGTCTTTCGGGTAGTTTTTGATAACTACAGGTGCATTAAAGTGCTCTTCAGCAAGGTAACGCTCGTGCTCAGATTGTAAATCTACACCCCATTCAACAGGGAATTCGAATTTTTTACCACACCCTTTTAAGATTTCAACGGCATCTGTGTAGTCAACTTGCGCGAAGTCTTTTTCAACGAAATCTTCTAGACGAGTAATAGCGGTTTTCTCTACTCGTTGTGCAAAGAATTCCATGTCATCACGACGCTCTTCAAGAACTGCTTTAAATACGTATTTAAGCATGTCTTCTGCAAGTGCAGCAATATCGTTTAGATCAGCAAATGCAACTTCAGGCTCTACCATCCAGAATTCAGCTAAGTGACGAGATGTATTTGAGTTTTCTGCACGGAATGTTGGGCCAAAAGTATAAATTTTTGACATTGCAGAGCAGTAAGTCTCACCGTTTAGTTGTCCAGATACCGTTAAAAACGCTTCTTTACCGAAGAAATCTTCACTGTAATCAATGTCACCTTTATCTGTCAGCGGCAAGTTTTGCATATCTAATGTAGATACGCGGAACATTTCGCCTGCACCTTCACAGTCACTTGCTGTGATAATTGGTGTTGAGATCCACACATAGCCACGCTCGTGGTAAAAACGGTGAATTGCTTGCGATAAACAGTTACGTACACGTGTTACCGCACCGATAATGTTAGTACGAGGGCGTAAATGTGCATGCTCACGTAGGTATTCAATACTGTGACGCTTTGCTGCCATTGGGTAAGTGTCTGGGTTTTCTACCCAACCAAGAACCTCAACTGATTCAGCTTGAATCTCAAATGATTGGCCTTGGCCTTGTGATTCAACGATTGTACCAACCACAGAAACAGAACAACCTGCAGTCAATTTAGTCACTTCATCATAATTATTGAGCGAATTCGGTACCACAGCTTGAATAGGATCGAAACAACTACCGTCATGAACGGCTAAGAAAGAGATTCCTGCTTTTGAATCGCGACGTGTACGGATCCAACCTTTAATAGTAACGGTTGCACCTACTTCTACACGACCTTTCAAAAGATCTGTGATAGCTATATGGCTCATTTTCACTCCAATGATTAAAATGCCTAAATAAAATTCTTTTTGTTCTCACTTAGCATGCGCTAAGAAAGTTTGTTATCTTACCTGTGAAAGAAAAATAAAAAAACAGCAAATTTAGCGTTAATTGGTAATAAGCTAACAAAATAGCTAATTTTCATTCACGAAAAGTAATATGAGTACAGAAAGGCGCAAAAACAAGAGTGTTCGACAATTTGTTATCCATGCATTGTCTATTACTGCTTGGTTCTTTTTTATACTCGCATTAATAATGTTTCATTATGCGCGCCCCGAACTTGAATATGGGGTTATCCGCTATTTTGGTATGGAATATCGTGACCATTGGCTAGTTACACCTCGCAACCTGCTGATTCTTTTTTTGATACTAACTGGTATTATGTCGAGTATTTCGCTTTTTGTACGCCAACATTACAATCGTCGCTCACAAGACAGTATTGGCGTAAACCAGATTAGTTTATTAATTGTTTGCATTATTTGTTTATTGGTTATTGTATTTAAATGAAACAAGTATTTATTTTAAGAGGGCTACCGGGCTCTGGGAAAAGCCATTACGCACACAACTTGTGTGATGAAATGGTAAAGGGTGATGAGGCACAATTTGTTGTGTGCTCTACCGACGACTTTTTTATTACCGATGGTGAATACCGTTTTGATAAAGCGAAGTTAAGTGAATATCACAACCTTAACCTAGCGCGATTTATTCGAGCGCTTAGTCAACAAATTCCTTTAGTGATTTTGGATAATACCAATATTAAAAAATGGGAATTTGCTGCTTACGCTGAGGCTGCACATGCTCTTGGCTATCAAGTGAAAGAAGTGGTGGTGGGTGAGATAAAAGACAAAGCGATGCAGCATTTATATTACCAGCGTAATATTCACAAAGTTCCGCTTAAAACAATTAACAAAATGGCTTACCAATTTGAATGGTAAGCCATAAATGAAGCCATCACAGCAGTGTTTTGATTGCATCGATAATTTGAATTAACTCTTCATCCTGCATTACATACGGCGGCATCATATAAATTAGTTTACCGAAAGGTCTAAGCCAAACACCTTTTGAAATAAGGTGTTTTTGTACTGCCGCAACATCAACTGGGTGTTTCATCTCAACAACACCGATTGCGCCAAGAATTCGCACATCGGCTACTGAGTCATATCTGGCAAGTGGTGTTAAATGAGTTTTCAAGCAAGTTTCAATACGCAAAATAGTGTTTTGCCACTCACTTTTAAGTAACAACTCTATACTTTTATTGGCCACTGCACATGCTAATGGGTTTGCCATAAAAGTTGGGCCATGCATCATTACGCCAGCTTCGCCTTCACTGATCCCAAGCGCGATTTTGTCACTGGTAAGGGTGGCCGATAATGTCATATAGCCACCAGTAATTGCTTTACCAATACACAATATATCAGGCTCAATATCAGCATGTTCAACGGCAAACATTTTGCCTGTACGACCAAAACCAGTAGCGATTTCATCACAAATTAAAAGCACGTTAAATTTGTTGCAAAGCTCTCTTACGGCCTTTAAATAATCAGCATGGTAAAAGTTCATACCACCGGCATTTTGCACGATTGGTTCAAGAATAAATGCCGCTACATCATTGTGGTGCTCAGCAAAGTGCTGTTCGAGTACCTTAATTTCACTCTCATCAAACGCGTCATTAAAACGGCTTGTGGGCGCTGGCACAAAATAATGCTCTGGTAAAAAGCCTTTATACAAAGAATGCATGCTGTTTACAGGGTCGCAAACGCTCATTGCAGCAAACGTATCACCGTGATAGCCCTTACTTAACGCCATTAGCTTATTTTTTGTTTTAATGCCTTTACTTTGCCAATATTGCATAGCCATCTTAATGGCAACTTCAACAGCAACTGAGCCTGAATCGGCAAAAAAGATACGAGTAAGCGACGGGGGCGTTATTTCAATTAACTTTTTACCAAGTTCAACCGCGGGACGATGGGTTAACCCGCCAAACATTACATGGCTCATTTGGTCAACTTGATCTTTAATTGCTTTATTTAGCTCTGGATGGTTATAGCCATGGAGCACACTCCACCAAGATGCCATACCATCGAGTAATTTTTCACCGCTTTCAAGGTAAATGTGAACGCCATCGGCATGTGTTACGGGATATACCGGCAATGGGTTTATCATTGAAGTGTAGGGGTGCCACAAGTGATTTTTATCAAAATTCAAATCGATTGTATTATTAATATTCAAATGTAAACCTTGTTGTTGCTTGCTTGGTTGACAATTAAGAGTTGCTGCGTAGACTAGCGAAATTAAGTTCGAGAAACAATTAAAAAAGAGAATTCCATGGAACAAGCACAGGTTCGTAATGATTGGACGCTTAGTGAAGTAAAAGCGTTATTTAATATGCCGTTTAACGACCTGCTTTTTCAAGCAGCCAGTGTGCACCGTCAAAACTTTAATCCAAATAAAGTACAAATTTCGACATTACTTTCGATTAAAACTGGTGCCTGTCCAGAAGATTGTAAGTATTGCCCGCAATCAGGTCATTACAAAACAGATCTTGAACGTGAACGTTTAATGGAAGTAGAAAAAGTTGTTGAGCAAGCACGTATTGCTAAAAGTAAAGGCGCAACACGTTTTTGTATGGGTGCAGCATGGTCTGATCCTAAAGATCGTGATATGCCATACATTGAAAAAATGGTTAAAGAAGTAAAAGAACTTGGCTTAGAAACCTGTATGACCTTAGGTATGCTTGATAACGATAAAGCGCATGCACTTAGAGATGCAGGTCTTGATTACTATAACCATAACTTAGACACATCGCCTGAATATTATCAGCAGATTATTACTACACGTACTTACCAAGACCGTTTAGATACCCTCGATCATGTGCGTGATGCAGGTATGAAAGTATGTTCTGGTGGTATTGTGGGTATGGGTGAAGAAGCAAAAGACCGCTACGGCTTACTAATGCAATTAGCCAACCTACCAAAACAACCAGAAAGTGTACCAATTAATATGCTAGTTAAAGTAAAAGGTACACCGCTTGAAAATGTTGATGACTTAGATCACTTTGAGTTTATTCGTACCATTGCGGTAGCGCGTATTATGATGCCTAAGAGTTATGTACGTTTAAGTGCAGGTCGCACAGCGATGAACGAGCAAATGCAATCAATGTGTTTCTTTGCTGGTGCTAACTCAATCTTTTACGGTGATAAGTTATTAACTACCGATAACCCAGAAGCTGACAGCGACATGATGCTTATTAAAAAGTTGGGTATGTCGCCTGAAAGTGTTGTAGATTATTCTGATGAGGCCTATGCCGCATCGCTTGAATCTGCAATTGCTGATAAAGAAACCTCAGAACTATTTTACCCAGCATAAATGGCGTTTGAGTATATTCAAAAGGCACTTGTTGAACGCAAACAAGTGTCTTTATACCGCACACGAATTGCGTTTGATAAGGTAGGGCCGCGTACTTTAACGTACCAGGGGCGTGAATACCTAAACTTTGCATCGAACGATTATTTAGCACTCAGCCAAGCGCCTATCAATTCAATTGAATCACAACTTGGCAGTACTAGCTCATCGTTAGTGACGGGTTATCAACACGCACATTTAGCATTAGAGCAGTATTTAACAGAAACACTTAAATACGATGCGTGTTTACTGTTTAATTCAGGCTTTAGTGCCAATGCCAGTGTGCTAAAAAGCTTAATGAATGCACCTGAGAGTGAAATATTTCAAGATAAGCTTAATCATGCCAGTTTAATTGACGGTGGTTTAGCGGCAAGTGCGACCAATACACGTTTTAATCATAACGACCTTAAACATTTAAATCGCCGTTTAGAAAAATCAAAAGCTAAACACAAACTGATTGTAAGTGAAGGTGTGTTTTCAATGGATGGCGATAACGCCCCAATTGAAGACCTTGCAACCATAGCATCTGAACATAATGCGTGGTTAATGATTGATGATGCCCATGCATTTGGTGTGATAGGTGAAAATGGTCTCGGTAGTGCGACTAAAATTAAGCCTGAGATTTTAATTATTACCTTTGGCAAAGCGTGTGCAAGTAGTGGTGCAGCAGTGCTTTGTAGTAAAGAAGTTGCAAATTATCTTGTGCAATTTAATCGAGATTACACCTACTCAACAGCAATGTCACCGTGGCTTGCTAGCGCAACTTATGTGCGCTTGCAGCAGGTGTACAATGCAACAATTGAACGTCAAAAACTGCAACACAATATTCAGTATTTTAGAGACCTTGCAGCAGAGCATAAATTAGCATTAATGCCTTCAAACAGTGCCATTCAACCTCTGGTGTTAGGCGACAGTGAAGCGTGTTTAAATCTGAGTGGTTATTTGAAAGAAAAGGGTATTTGGCTTACGGCAATTAGGCCACCAACTGTGCCGCATAATACAGCAAGATTAAGAATTACGTTAACAGCAGCGCATCAGCAAGATGATATTGACCAGTTAATAAACCACCTTGTAACAGGTCTAAAGACGTTATGAGCCAACTATTAAACGCCCAAAAGAAGATAACTGCGCAGCATTTTTCAAAAGCAGCAGAGCGGTATCACAATCATGCTCATGTACAAAAACAGGCAGCTGATATCTTAATTAAATCATTAGATACTGATTATGGCGTCGCCCTTGATTTAGGTTGTGGCCCGTTTGTTAACTCGTTTGAACTTAAAAAACGCTGCAACACAGTGATCAGTATGGACTTAAGCCAAGCGATGTTACAACAACAAGTGACACCAAGCGTGTGCGCTGATATGGATAACTTACCGTTCAAAAATAATAGTTTTGACTTGGTTTTTAGTAATTTTGCAATGCAGTGGAGCAGCAATTTACCAGCACTATTTCAATCACTTTATGCTGTATTGAAACCGGGTGGGCGAGCGCATTTTAGTTTAGTGGCTGACGGCACGCTGAGTGAGATGATAAACGCCTTTGCAGCAGTTGATTCAAAACGCCATATCAATCAGTTTGTGTCACAAAATGACATCGAAGCTGCGTTAAAACAAACCGCGTTTAAACGTATTTCAACGAGCTTTTGTCATCACAAAGTATTTTACGAAACAGCAAAAGAGGCACTTAACTCGATTAAAGAGATTGGTGCTAACCATAAAGTGAATAGCGGTGAAAAATCGACTGGTTTAATGGGCAAAGAAAAATATAAAACATTATTAGCTAACTATAAAAAAGAGCAATCGCAGTTTCCGGTTAGCTATCATGTTGCTTACATAGTGATAGAAAAATGAAATCAATATTTATAACAGGCACTGATACAGAAGTAGGTAAAACTCATGTGTCTAGCCTTTTAATTAAATACATTAAACAATTTCAAAAAGCAGTGACAGGGTTTAAGCCAATCGCTGCAGGTGCAGAGCGTGCATTTGGTGAACTGGTAAATGAAGATGCGTTAACATTGATGGAATCAGGTAATGTTGCATTACCATACAAATTAATTAACCCTTATGTTTTTGAACCACCTATTGCCCCGCATATTGCAGCTAAACAGGTGGGTGTAACCATTAGCAAAGCAGAGTTGTCGCAGCACCTTAAAGTGTTAAACCAGCAAGAACTTGATCATCTTATCGTGGAAGGAGCAGGTGGCTGGGCGCTGCCAATAAATGACACTGACTTGTTATCAGAATGGGTTGCTGATGAAGGATTACCTGTGATTATGGTGGTCGGTTTAAAACTTGGTTGTTTAAATCATGCACTTCTCACATTGAGTCATATTAAACAAAGTGGCGCAAAATGTGTTGGTTGGATAGCAAACTATGTTGATGAGCATATGCTTGAGCAAGATGAAAATCTCGCAACATTAAAAGCGCGACTAGATTGCCCGTTACTAGCAATCGCACCGAATACTCAAAATGAAAAACCTAAGCTTCAAGTGTATAAAGAACTGAATACAGTACTGAAACTAGATAACTGAATTTAAATCAATTTCACATAAATTTTAAGCTGTATTTAGTAACCAATAATATTTGTGTCATTTTGTAAATTTATCTTGAATCTAGCGCTATTGACACTATATAAAGCAGTAGAAAACACGTTTTGAGGTAACAATGAAAAGAGTCGTTCTGTTTTTAATTACTAACTTAGCGGTAATGCTAGTGTTAGGTATTGTACTGTCAGTGATTATGTCAGTACTGGGTATAGAGCACCGTAGCTTAGGTGGTATTTTACTTATTGCTACATTATTTGGTTTTGGTGGCTCATTTATTTCACTGTTTATGTCGAAATGGATGGCTAAAAAATCAACTGGCGCACACGTAATTGAGCAACCACGTTCAGATGTTGAAAAGTGGTTAGTTGACCGTGTTGCAGAACAAGCAAAAAAAGCCAATATTGCGATGCCAGAAGTGGCAATTTACGACAGCCCTGAAATGAATGCATTTGCAACGGGGCCAAGTAAAAATAATTCACTTGTCGCAGTAAGCACAGGCCTTTTACATAATATGAGTCAAGACGAAGCAGAAGCCGTGCTTGCTCATGAAGTATCACACATTGCAAATGGCGATATGGTAACCCTGACACTTATCCAAGGTGTGGTGAATACCTTTGTAATTGCAATTTCTAAGGTGTTAGCAGGAATTGTAGATAATTTCCTAAATAGCGATGAAGAAGAGTCGGGTGGTTCTTGGACTTATTTTATCTTCGATATGATTTTCCAAGTGTTATTCGGTATTTTAGCAAGCTTTGTTGTTGCGTATTTCAGCCGTCAACGTGAATTTGCAGCCGACAAGGGCGCAGCCGATTTAGTGGGCGCACATAAAATGCGTGCTGCACTTGAGCGTTTAAAAGTAAATCACCCATCACAACTTGAAGGGTCGATGATGGCGTTTGGTATCGCATCGGGTAAAGGGTTAATGGACTTAATGAGTTCACACCCGCCGTTAGATGCACGTATTAATGCGTTAAAATAATCTATGTGAACATACACTAAAAAGGCGCCATTAGGCGCCTTTTTGTTTTTCACGTTCGATTTGATTAGGCAAAAGCGTTTCAATAATTTCTTTTGCCGGAATGGTATACCGCGTACCGCCAAACATCACCGATGTATTTTCGTCAATATCTGTAATGCCTGTTAATGTCCAACCTTCGCCGCGCTGTTTGCAATAAACAGTTGTGGTAGGTGGGATTACTTTGAATTTTGTCATCTAACCCCCTAGCGATTAAAAACGATTGGCGTAATTTACCTTAGCATGGCGTTAATTCACAGTTTTTAATTGAGAAAACCCCGCGATTATTGGATAATTCGCAACTCGCAATCCCACATCGCGAAATCAAAAATTTTATATTTCACACTGTAAATGAGGCGTATTCAGCAGCATTTATAGTGTGAATTAAGTGCCTAACGATAAGGAGTGACTATGACTGTTGGCATTATTATGGGTTCAAAATCAGATTGGCCTACCATGCAACATGCTGCCGAGATGCTTGATAAATTCGGTGTTAAGTATGAAACAAAAGTGGTTTCAGCTCACCGTACGCCACAGTTATTAGCCGATTATGCCAGCACTGCTGCTGAGCGTGGAATTAAAGTGATTATCGCTGGCGCCGGTGGTGCAGCGCACCTTCCTGGAATGGCTGCAGCCTTTACAAGTCTTCCTGTTTTAGGTGTGCCAGTTAAATCAAAAGCACTTAACGGTGTTGATTCACTTCTTTCAATCTGCCAAATGCCAAAAGGTGTTGCGGTGGGTACTTTGGCGATTGGTGAACCAGGTGCAGCTAACGCAGGTTTACTTGCAGCACAAATTTTAGGTTGCCAACAGCCTGAGTTACTAGCAAAAATTGATGAGTTCAGAAAGAACCAAACAGAAACTGTTTTAGCGAACCCAAATCCAGCAGAGTAATATGAATATTTTAGTGTTAGGGGCAGGCCAGTTAGCACGTATGATGAGCTTAGCTGGTGCACCACTTAATTTAAATATCAAAGCGTATGATGTTGGAACTAAACAGGTAGTTCACCCACTGACATTACACGTATATGAACAAGATTTAACAGCGGCAATTGCCGAGAGTGATGCAATTACCGCAGAATTTGAGCACATACCTGATGATGTGCTTGCGCTTTGTTGCCAAAGTGGCAAATTCTATCCTGGTAAAAATGCTATTAAAGCAGGCGGTGATCGCAGTATCGAAAAAGCGTTACTTGATAAAGCCGGTGTTAACTGCGCTCCATACCAATTAATTACCGAACGTGCACATTTAGACGAGGCTATTGCTAAGTTAGAGTTGCCACTTGTAATTAAAACGTGCCAAGCAGGTTACGACGGTAAAGGGCAATGGCGTATCAAAGCTGATTCAAATGTGGATGAGATTTGGTCAGAAATGGCGGCATTTATTGCAAGTGGTACAGTTGATTTTCCGCATACCATTATTGCTGAGAAAATGATCCCATTTAACCGTGAAGTGTCTGTTATTGGTGCACGCGACAAACAAGGTAATACCGCTGTTTATCCTGTTACTGAAAACGAGCACACAAACGGTGTACTGACATTATCAATTGCTTCAGACATGGATGCTGGCATTCAATCTCAAGCATTAGACGCATTTAATAAGTTAAGTGCAGAAATGGATTATGTTGGTGTGCTTGCTATTGAGTTCTTCGATGTTGATGGTGAGCTTATGGTGAATGAAATTGCACCGCGTGTTCATAACTCTGGCCATTGGACTCAGCAAGGTACGGTATGTAGTCAGTTTGAAAATCATCTTCGCGCAGTTGCTAATTTACCGTTAGGTGATACGCAGATGATTGGTCCAAGTGCGATGATCAATGTGCTTGGTCAAGCTGACATTCCAAAAGAAGTGTTAACTGTTCCAGGTGTAACTAGTCATTGGTATGGTAAAGGTGTTCGTGCGGGTCGTAAAATGGGCCACATTAACGTTGTTGCCAACAGTGATAAAGAACTTGGCGAAAAGTTAGCACAGCTTGCAAATTATTTACCAGAAGACGCCTATCCAGGTGTTGCAGCACGTGCAAAGCTACTAAGTAAATAATTCGACAAACAAACTGACACAACTCATGTGTCAGTTTGTTTCACTTTGTATATCCACTTCAACATAAAAAGGCACTGTTGCATTAGAAATGTATTTGCCTTGCAACAATCGCTCTTGCCCTTTTAAACCTTGCTCGTAATGGGTTTGTTTATTGCGCAGCATATTTTGCCAAAAGTCACCAATATCAAGTGAGATAATTGACTCATTGCCATCGCAATAAAAATGTTGATAGCGAGACCAGTTAGCAAGCTCATCTTGTTTAAGCCATTTAGCCATACTTGTTTTATCAGGTCCGCGATAAATGCGTAATCTAAATTTGCTCATAACAGGTTAACCTTCTTCCGTATATGTTAAAGGTAGACAATGGCTTGCAAGTTTGAGAAATAAATTTAAATTATTTGAATAAATTTTGAATAAATTTTGAACTATTTTGAAATGGGCACGGTCTATTACTATGAAACGACAATTAATCATTTCGTTTCGACCTAAATTGCTAGCGCAGAGTATTCGGCCAACACCTCGTTGGCCTTTTTTTTTTGCTACAAATGTAATCGTCAAAATGACATATTTAAACGATAAGAACAGTTTTAATTTGCAATGTAGTTTGATTTAATTGAGTTAATTTAAACTATAAAAAAATACCCATGTATAATAAATCTCTTATCGCGTTAGCTGTTACTGCATGTATCAGTTTAACAGGTTGTAAAACAACCGATTCAACACAACAACAAGCATCACAAACTTTCCCAACCGTTGTTGAAACAACAACTCACCAGGGACCTGAAACAATCACACTTAAACAAGCTATGGCACATCCTGATTGGTTAGGTCGTCAGCCTGAACGTGCATTTTGGTCGCTTGATTCAAACGCGGTTCATTATTCGCGTAAACAAGCAGGCAATGAGTTAAGAGATACATTCACAAAATCACTTAGTGGTGAAGGCAATGGGCAATTAGTCAGCCTTGATAAACTACATACACTTGGTGCAAAACAGCTTACATTTAGCCAAGATAACAAATGGGTTGCTTATACTTTCAAAGGGAATATCTTTGCGTTAGAGCAGTCAAGCGGCCAGTTAAAGCAATTAACCTTAACTGACGATAGTGCATCTCAGCTTCAATTTTTAACATCGGGTGAATTGTCTTACCGTGTTAAAGATAGTTTTTATAAAGTAAATGTTGAATCTGGCATGCGTCAGCAAATTGTTGCATTAAAAGCGGCTGACAAACCAAAAGGGGTTGCTGAGCCATCTAGCTACATTGCAAAAGAGCAACATAAACTTATTGATTTTGTGGCACTTACCCATAAAAACTCAAAAGATAAAGAAAGTTATAATCAACGTCTTACTGAGCAAAATAACAGCATCATGAACGATACCTATTACCTTGGTAAAGGTAATCGTATTGTTAGTGCGGTTTTATCACCTGCGGGTGATAAGTTAATCACGGTTATTAGTGAAAGCAAACCTTGGCGTGATGATGGCGATATTATGCCAAATTATATTGGTCAAAACGGTGAAATTGTTGCTGAAAAAGTACGTCGTCGCGTAGCGGATACAAAACCATCTGGTTCTGAACTTATTCTTATCAATTTAGAAGAAAACACGCAAACAATTTTGCCGTTTGATACATTACCTGGCTTTGACGAAGATGTTTTAGCGGATGTTAAAGCTGAAAATGCAAAAGCAGAGGGTAAAACGTACAAATCTGAAAACGCGCCACGTCATATTAATTTAATGATGGACTGGGGCTGGTCACAAAGTGCAATTCAATGGAATCAATCGGGCTCTCAAGTGGCAGTAATGCTAGAGGCGTTTGACAATAAAGACCGTTGGATAGCTACCGTTGATTTCAAGCAAAACACGCTTGTATCTCAACATCGCCTACATGACAAAGCATGGGTAAATTACACTTACAACAACTTTGGCTGGTTAAATCAGCAAGACGATACGCTTTATTATTTGTCTGAAGAGTCAGGCTATAGCCACATTTATACAAAACCGCTAAAGGGTAAAGCTAAGCAACTTACTAAAGGTCAGTTTGTTGTCTCAGAATTAACACAAGCGCGTAATAGCCAATCTATTTTTTACAAAGCAAATAAGAAACACCCTGGCATTTATGAAATTTATAAATTAGATCTGACCACAGGTGAAAGTAGTGCTCAAACAGATTTAAATGGGATGACGGATTACCAGTTAAGCCCAGATGAATCAAAGTTATTACTGACACATTCTAAATTAGCGTTACCGCCAGAACTGTATGTATCAGATGTTGATGGCGAAAAGGTGACGCGTTTAACAAATACTGTTTCTGAAAAGTTTTTAAATACCCAACTTATTGCACCAAAAGTGGTTGCGGTGCCATCGAGCAATACAGAGCAGCCAATTTACGCAAAAGTGTATTATCCGCGTGATTATAAAGAAGGTGAGACAGGCAAAGCACGTAAAGCGGTTATTTTTAACCATGGTGCAGGTTATTTACAAAACTCTCATTTAGGTTGGTCAGGTTATTTCCGCGAATTTATGTTCCATTCTTTCCTTGCAGAGCAGGGTTATGTGGTAATGGATATGGATTACCGAGCGTCTAAAGGTTATGGCCGTGATTGGCGCACCGCGATTTATCGTCATATGGGTAAACCAGAAATCGAAGATTTGGCAGATGGTGTAAACTGGATGGCAGATAATGCCAATGTAAATAAAGAACGCGTGGGTACCTATGGTGGCTCATATGGTGGCTTTATGACATTTATGGCGTTGTTAACGCGTCCTGAATTATTCCAAGCGGGCGCTGCACTTCGTCCTGTGTCTGACTGGGCTTATTATAACAACCCATACACATCAAATATCCTAAACCATCCTGATGTTGATCCAATTGCGTATAAGCGTAGCTCGCCAATTTATTTTGCAGAAGGGCTTGAAAAGCCATTACTGATCAATGCGCCAATGGTTGATGATAATGTGTTTTTCCAAGATGTAGTGCGTTTGGTACAACGTTTTATTGAACTTGAAAAAGAAAATTATGAAACGGCGATTTACCCTGTAGAACCACATGGTTTTAAACAACCATCAAGTTGGTTGGATGAATATCGTCGCATTTATAAGTTATTTGAACAGAACTTATAATTTAAACAGAAAAAAGGCCGCTCAGCGGCCTTTTTTATTGAGTTAGTTGTTGACGCAGAGCGTGCCGATTGATTTTTGCATAAACAAAAATCCCTGAAATTGCACCGATTAAGTGTGCCTCAATCGCCACTCGTGCTTCTATTAGTTCACCAAGTTCAGCACTTGGACCAGAATATTGCTCCCACGCAATTTTTAGCCACACACCAATAAATAGTAAGTAGCCCGTTTTCATGCCTTTTTGGCAATCGATTAACGCACCGATAATAATTAGGCCATGCAAAACACCGCTAAGCCCGTTATACAGGGTGTTTTCTGGGTAGAAAATATAGATACCACCACCGGTGTAAAGTGCCAGGAGTAATAACGCTAAGGCATATTTTTTACTGTCATAATATTCGCCGTGTAGTGCCCAAATAAGAACAACACCCGCTAAATTAAGCATTAAATGGTAGCTATTCGAATGGCTAAAATGACCCGTTACAATGCGCCAATATTCGCCTTTGACAAATAGGGCACGGTTATATTCGAACAATTCACTTAACGGCGTCGCGAAAATGATAAGGGCGGTAAGTATTAAAATAATTGGGGCAGAGATAAATCGTTTATCAAATGGCAGGTTTAACATAAGTGATAGGTGTTAATAGGCATTAAATGTAGGTAAGATTATCACAAATAAATAGATTCCATAATTATGAAAAAATTAAAACAAACTCTCTCGCGCGTAATTTTGGCGTCAAGCCTCGTTTCACTCAATACTTTCGCAACGATTGTCGGTGAGCCAGAAGCTAATACCGGTTTAACTGAAAAACAGCAGGTTGTCGCCCACAAATACATGGTATCTGCAGCAAACCCTTATGCTGTTGAAGCAGGAGCTGCAGTGCTTGCAAAAGGCGGCAGTGCGGTTGATGCTGCTATTGCCGTGCAATTAGTACTAACCTTAGTAGAGCCGCAATCATCGGGTATTGGTGGTGGCTTATTTCTAATGCATTTTGATAAATCACAGCAACATCTGACGAGCTTTGATGGCCGTGAAACCGCACCTGCAAAAGCCACTGAATCACTCTTCTTAGATGATAAGGGTAAACCTATTCGTTGGATTGAAGCGGTTGTTGGCGGTCGTTCAGTAGGGGTACCTGGCGCTCTTGCAGCGCTTAATCAGGCACATAGCCGTTATGGTAAATTAGCTTGGTCAGAACTGTTTGTTGATGCAATTAAGTTAAGTGAAAACGGCTTTATTGTATCCCCGCGATTAGAAAAGCTTGTTAGCCTTAAAATAAACCCAGGTGTTTCTTTAATTGATAAAACCAAAGCTTACTTTATGCCAAATGGTAAGCCGTTAAAAGCCGGAACAGTTAAGAAAAACCCCGAGTTAGCAGCGCTATATCGTGAAATAGCAGAAAAAGGCGTTTTGGCATTTTACCAAGGTGATAATGCCAAACAACTAGTAAACACAGTGACCAAGTCAGATATTGCGCCTGGCACTATTTCAGAGCAAGATCTTGCTAACTATCTTAGTGTTGAACGCAAGCCTGTATGTGCACCTTATAAAGCTTACAACGTGTGTTCAATGGCACCCCCTAGTTCTGGTGGCATTACCGTGTTACAGATTATGGCACTGTTAGAACAAAGTAATGCGCCATTAAAAGAAAATTGGGATGTTGACTCTGTACATGCCTTTACACAAGCGTCTAGATTGGCGTTTGCAGATAGAGACTTCTACATCGCAGACCCTGATTTTGTAAAAGTACCTACCGAAAATATGTTAAACGCTGCGTATTTAAAAGAGCGTAGCTTGCTCATTAATAAATCGGATATGGGGCGTGCATTACCGGGTGATTTTTCAACTGACTGGTCAGTAGCACAAGTTAATTATGAACAGCCTAATACCTCGCATGTATCGATTGTCGATGCTGACGGAAATGCTGTGTCTATGACAACATCCATTGAAATGGGTTTTGGCTCCGCACTAATGGTGAATGGCTATTTACTCAACAACCAACTTACAGATTTTACATTTAACCCACAAATTGATGGTAAACCAGTTGCAAATCGTGTTGAGCCTAATAAACGTCCACGTTCTTCTATGGCACCGGTAATGGTGTTTAACAAAGATGGCACGCTAAAATTAGTAATTGGTTCACCGGGTGGTTCACGCATTATAAACTATGTGGCTAAAGCGCTAGTTGGCATCTTAGATTTTGGTTTGTCACCGCAACAAGCAATTGAACTTGCAAATATTACAAACCGCAATCGTGTAACCACGTTAGAAAAAGACTCTGATATCGTAAGCTTAAAACCGGCACTTGAAGCAAAAGGCCACACGGTAGTTATTCGCGACTTAAATTCGGGTATTCATGCTGTGATGATTGAGGGTGATAAACTACTTGGCGCAGCCGATCCTCGCCGAGAGGGCATTGCTTTAGGGCAATAAACCAAAGCACGTAAATAAAATGCTAGTAATAAGTTAAACTTGGTTAATTCTTCGCATCAACCATTGCTTTAACTTATTGCTGCTTAGATAATGTTTTCAATTATCCGTTAATTATCTTATAGTTTTGCATTTTTAAACTTTAGTTTAATAATTAAAGCTATTACAACACACCACCAAGAATATAATGACAGAACACACACAAAAGAATTACTTGTATATCCCGTATGCAGGGCCAACGCTGATTGAAACACCGCTGTTAAATAAAGGCAGTGCTTTTAGTCAACGTGAACGTGAACAATTTAACTTAGCGGGTTTATTACCGCCAATCTTTGAATCAATTGAAGAGCAAGTTGAACGTTGTTATCAACAATATAAAAGCTTCACAAACAATCTGAATAAGCATATTTATTTACGTGCTATCCACGATACCAATGAAACGCTTTTCTTCCGTTTAGTGCGTGATCATTTAGAAGAAATGATGCCTATTATCTACACGCCAACGGTAGGTGAAGCATGTGAGCGTTTCTCAGATATTTACCGTAAACACCGTGGCTTATTTATTTCGTATGAAGACCGCCATAACATTGATGACATTTTACGTAACGCTACCAAAGGTAAAGTAAAAGTTATCGTAGTGACTGATGGTGAGCGTATTCTTGGTTTAGGTGACCAAGGTATTGGTGGTATGGGTATTCCAATTGGTAAATTATCACTTTATACCGCTGTGGGCGGCATTAGCCCAGCATATACCTTACCTGTAATGCTTGATGTGGGTACTAACAACCAAACATTACTTGACGATCCTATGTATATGGGTCGTCGCCATAAGCGTATTTCACAAGAACAATATGATGAATTTTTAGATTTATTCATTAACGCAGTGAAACGTCGTTGGCCAAATGTGATGCTGCAATTTGAAGACTTTGCTCAGCCAAATGCAATGCCGTTACTACAGCGTTACCGAGAAAAGATTTGTAGTTTTAATGATGATATTCAAGGTACTGCATCGGTAACAGTAGGTTCATTACTTGCTGCGTGTCGCGTTAAAGGTGAAACCCTTTCATCACAAAAAGTAGTGTTTGTTGGTGCAGGTTCAGCAGGTTGTGGTATCGCAGAGCAGATCATTGCGCAAATGGTAAGCGAAGGTATCAGTGAAGCACAGGCTCGTTCACAAATCTTTATGGTTGACCGCTTTGGCTTATTGACCGAAGGTATGAGCGACCTACGAGATTTCCAAGAAGTCCTAACGCAGAAGAAAGACGCTTTAAGTGACTGGACCTTTAGCGGTGACTATGCATCGTTACTCGATGTTATGCACTGTGCAAAACCAAATATTCTAATTGGTGTATCAGGCCAGCCAGGCTTATTCACTGAACAAGTTATTAAGGCTATGCACCAAGGAAGTGAGCAACCAATTATCTTCCCACTGAGTAACCCAATTAAACAAGTAGAAGCAATGCCAGAAGATGTGATTGCTTGGACAAACGGTGAAGCAATTGTTGCAACAGGAAGCCCATTTGAACCTGTTAGCTTTAATGGTAAAGAGCATGTTATTCCACAATGTAATAACAGTTATATTTTCCCTGGCATTGGTTTGGGTGTTGTTGCTGTAGGTGCTAAGCGAATTACTGATGAAATGCTAATGGTTGCAAGTGAAACCTTAGCTGCTGCGTCACCACGTGCAAATACAGGTGAAGGTAGCTTGTTACCACCATTAACGCAGGTTGAAGCCCTTTCTAAGAAAATTGCCTTTAACGTTGCTAAAAAGGCAATTGAACAAAACGTTGCGCTTGAAATTTCAGATGAAAAGCTAGCAAGTTTAATTGAAAAGAATTATTGGTTACCTGAATACCGCGACTATAAGCGTGTAAGCATTTAAATCAAGATATAAAAATGCCCTGCAACTGCAGGGCTTTTTTTGTGGTTGTTAAAAGTGATATTTAACTAATAAATTCACATTGTTTTCGTTAATACCATCAATGCCAAATTTATCAAGCCAATGAACATATTCAATGCCCACATACAGTTTGGAATCTAAATTAAGGTGTGGTGCAACATCATATTTTAATTGTGACGTTAGATTCATTTGCGAAACACTGTTATCACGGCTGGTGGCATAATCAATAAATCCGTCATAGTAAAGCGGCCCGATAGGTAAGCCCCAAGTAATGGTTGTTTGGTAATTGTTATCACCATGCTCGTTATTACGGTAATACAGATTCACATTAACATAGTCGAAATAGGGCACATTAATACCCGCACCTACACCATATAAGTAATTTGTTAAGCTTGAGCCAAAACCATCATGAGATGAAAAATTTCCATACTCAATAGTGGTTGCAACATACAAAGCTTTAACTGGGCTGTTTTCAAAATCAGTAATTTTGAAACGTGGTGAAAATTCACCGTAAATTTCTTTATCACCATTACTTGATTCAAGACGGTCAACAAAGGTAAAGCTATCACCCCAACTTGTAACAGCAAAGTGCTCTAATGTGACAACTTGTCGTTTATTGTCACCAACTTCATAGTCATTACCATTTAAGTAAGACACGCTGAAATCTGAAAAATGGGTTTTTGCAGCCACATTAGCTGAAAAACAAAGTGAAGATAATGTTGCTACTAGCGAAAGGGTTTTCACATTTGCCTCTTTAAAACGTATTTATATTAATTTTATTTGAATTTTAGCAGAATTTATTTTGCTGTCAGGAAATACCTAAAATTAAAGGATTAATTGGTTATTTTTTATAATCAGTCAGGCGCTTTAAAGCATTTGCTTAGTATTTTTAATGATTTTGTCGGTTGTTTTTGATGGATCACTTAGCAAAATTAACCCTGACTAAATAGGGTAAGTATGTGGTGATAAAAATTATAAGGAACACCCCATGAACAACTCACAAAAGCAATTTTTGATTAGCAGTTTATCCAAAAGCATCATTATGGCGCTATCAGCATTACCTTTATGTAGTTATGCCAATTCTCAATCAGACACGCAAAAAGACGTGGAAATTATAGAAGTAACCGCGCAAAAACGTTCTCAAAGTATTCTGCAGGTACCCCTCGCTGTAGATTCGATCAGTAGTGATGTTATTGAAAAAACAAACTCATTAAAGCTAAGCGATATTGATGATTTTGTTCCTGGTTTTTCATTTAGCGATGGCAATGTCACCCAAGCTGGTGTCACCATGCGCGGTGTTTCAAGCCCTAATATTAGCGTCGGTGGCGACCCGTCAGCAGCGAGTTTTTTTGATGATGTCTATATGCCAAGGGCTGCTCAAAACGTTATCTTCAGTGACGTTCAGCGTGTGGAGGTGCTAAAAGGGCCGCAAGGCACTTTATTTGGCCGAAATGCTGCGACGGGGGTTGTAAATATAATCCCTAACAGTCCGGATGAGGAAACGATTGGTTTTGTTAAAGCAAATCTTGGTAATTTAAACCTAAAACGATTTGAGGGTATGGCCAATTTTGCAGTTACAGATAACCTATTTGTAAGAGTTAATGGGCTTTCTAATCAACGAGATGGAAATATCGAAAACCAGTTTATATCTGGTTTGGATGGCAATGACGAGAACCATAAAGCGGCACGCATTGCCGTTAAATATGTTGTGAATACTGATACTTCTATTCAGTTAGCTTATGACTGGGACAAGGTAAAGCAAGCGCCGCCAGAAGCAATTGGCATCAGTGAATATACAAAATATCCGGATCCTTTTGCTGGTAAATTTGAAAATGACGTATTTAACGGTGAAGAAAGCCGCGATATGGATGCGTTAACACTCAAGGTTGAATCACAATTAACGGATGATTGGTCGGTAAAACTGGTTTCAAGTAAGCGTCAATGGCAAACCATTAACCGTGAAGATGAGGACGGTTTAGCACTTGCAACTCGCCATTTTGATACCTCAAATAACGAAGATTCTGATATTTTTTACAACGAACTCCAGTTTAATTACCAACATGGCAATGTCAGTTATGTCGGTGGTGTCACATACAGTGAAGAAACGGTTTCTCAAGCTACTGAGCTTAACTTAAATGCAGACACAGTGATGACAATGGTGACTAACGAGCTAGGAAATATGTTTGGTGTACCGCTTAACCACTTGTGGGATGCAGCAGAATTTACCGCAGTGCTTAACTACTTACACGCGGTGCCAGGAGTTGGCCAAGCGCTGGACCCAATTTATATGATGCTGGGAGTGGAGACTCTGACCCCTGAGGTGCTTGCATATGCTGAGCAAATGCAACCAGGCACCATAGATATGATTTATGACAGCATTGCCTATAGTCCTATTGTTAATAACCCAGCATTTATGGGGCCAAGTTACCAAGGAAAATTATGGCAAGAAATGATGGTAAATACCGGTGATTTCACAAACTACGGTATTTACTCTGATATTGATTATCGTATTAACGATCAGTTTAGTGTGATTGCGGGCCTTCGTTATTCTAAAGACAAAAAAGCCTTTAGTTGGCAAGTACCAGTGACTAGCTTCAGTGATGAAAGAAGCGGTGTAGAAAACCTAATTTTCCCTTCATTTGATAAGATAAGTGCCAATGATTCATGGAGCAAAACGACGGGTCGCTTAATTGGTCAGTACCGTGTAAATGACAAAAACATGACATATTTAAGTTATTCAACAGGTTATAAATCTGGAGGATATGATTCACTTGACCCAACAACAGCAGCCAACCCATTTAAACCAGAGCTGACAACAAACTATGAGTTTGGTTACAAAGGTGAAGCTTTTGCTGTACTTCGTAGCCAAATTGCGGTTTATCAAATGGAAATTGATGATAGGCAAACAACGGTTGAATCAAAACCACCGGGTCAGTTAACCGCTTTCCCTGTTGTTATCAATGGCGACCAGATTATTAAAGGCATTGAAATAAACCTCAATTGGCAAGTAACCGATAGTTTTACTGCTGCATTAGTCACCGAATTTAGAGAAACTGAATCGGATTGGGATGATTATTTTGATGCAAGTAGCCAGTGGATTACGGGTAAATCCAAGGGTAGTACAAACTTAGCGTACACCACGAGCTTTAATTATTTACCAGATTTCCCTTATGGAAATTTAGCGATTCGTTTGGATTATATTTATGCTGAAAATGACCGAGATTCAGATCCTGGATACCAACAGTGGTATAGCAATATTCCACACTACTTAAATGACAGGCAAGACCTCAATCTTAATGTGACTTGGCAACATCCTAATGATGCTGTGCAAATCGCCTTATGGGGTAAAAACCTCTTAGATGAAAAATATATTTCAGGTATTCGCAATATTACAACGGAAATTCTTAATACCCCGTTTGTGTCTATTGAAGACGGCATTACTTATGGTGTTGAATTTAAATATACATTTTAAAACAGAAGGATAGGGAGTTTTTCTATTTTAGGTAATGGTTACCTAAAATTTAATAAATGTTAAATTTATGTTGTTTTTAAAATGTGGGGTATGGTTTACTGTTGCATGGTGCTGTGAAGTAGGAGTAAGGGGCGGCCGTGCAACAGTTTAATGATTTTTTTCTCACCATAACCTTTAGTTGTCTTCTCGTAAGCATTGTTTTGTTACTGCCTCAGCGTACACGTTCAGAACAAATAAAGCTGTTTATGATTTTACTGGTTTGTTGCAACAGCTACGTGCTTGGTCAGTTCAGTTTTATACAAAACCCAGTTGTAGATACCATTAATTTCGTCGGAGGTAACCTGCTGCCAGGAGTGTTTTGGCTTGTCTGTATTTGTGTTTTTGCTGATAAATCAAAACTTACTACTTTTGATTATTTTATTGCGTGTTCTACCTTGCTCGTGCCTTCAATAAATCAACTTGTTGGACTGGTAATTGATAGCGCGCTCTTAAAGCAAATATTTAGTTACTTTGGTGTGGCGTTAGAGCTTTCATTAATTGCCATGGGGCTTTTTTATTGCATTAAAAATATCGATATAGATTTAGTTGCGCAGCGACGTAGTTTTCGCACTACCTTAATCTTTTCTGTGGGTATTTACTTCTTTTTATTCATTATATTAGGCCAAGGGCTTAAACTGAATTTTGCTTGGCTGACCTTATTCTTTAACATTGTAGCTGCGCTTATTAGCCTTACAGTGATCTTTGTTTTATTCGGGCTTCGTCATCCTAGCCCATTTGAATTAGCAAAAGTGGCACCGACTAAAAATAATAACCCCTTGTTAACGCGTATTGTTAATGCCATGGAACAAGATGCACTGTATAAACAAGAGGGGCTCACTATTAGTGATTTATCAAAAAGAATCTCTATTCACGAGTACAAATTAAGGCAATTGATCAATGGTGAACTTGGTTTTCGCAATTTTAATGATTATTTAAATTACTATCGTATTCGTGAAATTACTGAATTACTGGGTTCTGAAACGCATGCAAATACACCGGTATTAACTTTGGCACTGGATAATGGCTTTCGCAGCTTAAGTTCGTTTAATAAAGCATTTAAAGATACCCATGGCAAAACGCCAACACAGTATAAAAAAGAAATATATGGTTAGATTTGTTAGTGAGTGATAGTTAAAAAAACCGAGTAATTATAAATTACTCGGTTTTTTTTTAACTTTTAATAAGCTGGTTAACGCATTTTTCTTAATAGTCGAACTAGGTTTTGTAAAAAGAAAAATAGTATGAAAGCCATTCGAACTTACGTTTATTTATTAATCTCATTATTAAGTGTTTCAGCTTACTCAGATAACACAAATCCAATTACCTTAAATTCCCATTGCCCACCAAGTTTTGAAAAAACCAACGAGGGTTGCAAGCTTGTTAGCCTTTATCAATTTTACGACTCACTCAATAATCAAGGGGTAGGTGGCACGCAAACCTCATTGCCATCATATCGCGATGGTTTTTCACCAGAACAAATTGATTTAGGCCGCTATTTATTTTTTGATCCGCTGTTATCTAAAAATCAAAAGCAAAGTTGCGCTTCATGTCATCAACCTCAGTTAGGCTTTTCAGATGGTCTCGCTAGAAGTGTTGGTACCAACGGTGATTTACTGAAACGCAGTGCGCCAACTCTTTGGAATGTCGCATTTTTAAAACGATTTTTTTGGGATGCACGGGCAAATTCTTTAGAAGAGCAAGCCAAAGGGCCACTTTTTGATAATCATGAAATGGCGAATGATGAAACCTCCTTGTTAGCTGCTTTAAATGCAAATCAAACTTATCGTGCGTTATTTAAAACTGCGTTTAATTCAGCCGAGAATATTAGTTTAGATCAGGTTGTTACATCGTTAAGTGCATTTCAGTCCTCGTTAATTTCATTAAATTCTCGCTATGACCATTATGTACATGGCGACCACAACGCTTTGTCTGAAGAAGAAATACAAGGTATGAACGTCTTTCGCTCTTTTGTCGCAAGATGTGCAGAGTGCCACACACCACCACTTTTTACTAATCAACAAGTTGCTGTAATTGGTGTAGATGAACCTGAAGGCCTTGAATTTGATATAGGCGCTGAAAAAACGTTTAACAATGCAAAGGTAAAAGGCGGATTTAAAGTCCCAACACTTCGCAATATTACGAAAACAGCTCCTTATATGCATTCAGGACGTTTTAGCTCGCTGCGTGATGCAGTTGAATTTTACACCTTAGGTCGTGGTCACGCAGTAAAAGATCAGCCTTTGTATCTTCATTGGCATATTTGGGAGCCGAATTTACGCGATGAAGAAATCGATCAAATAGTGGCATTTTTAGGTGCCTTAGAAGATCAAACATTAACGCCTAAAACTCCAAAGCGTGTGCCATCAGGATTAACACCCATAACGCATTTTCAGACAACAAATGAATCCGCATTAGCAGAATAAAAATAGGACAAACATATGAAAAAAAGTAATTTTTTGTGGGCTGTAGCCCTAATATCAGCCTTTGCTGCAGGTAGTTATTATAATCAACAAAATCAGCCGATTAAAATTAGTAACAGCCAAACAGGTGCAAGTTACCAAGGGACTAACAGCGGCGTTGAAAGCACTAAAAAATCAGCGGTTATAAAACAACAGTTTAATGGTGAGGTACATGTTGTAAATCAGGGCGAGTCAATTATGGCGGCGGTTAAATTGGCGCAGCCCGGCGACACTATTCAAGTGATGCCAGGAACTTACAATGAAACGGTATACATTGATAAGGACAGTATTCGCATTTTAGGTGTCATTAAACAGGGGCAATGGCCGACGATGCATGGTAATGGCGAGCTTAATGATGCGATTTTATATTCTGGCAATAATATCGTTGTCGAAAATATGAAAATAACCAAGTACAAAGGTAATGGCATTATGGGCCAAGCCGGAAATAACTTTGAAATTCGTAATAATTTAATTGTTGATACAGGTGTTTACGGTATTTTCCCACAGTTAGGTAAAAACGGCATCGTAGAGTACAACATTATTTCAGGTATTGAAGATGCGGCTATTTATGTTGGCATGAGCGACAACATTCATGTTGCACATAATCATGTGTTTTCTAATGTTGCTGGCATTGAAATTGAAAATTCCCGTCATGCCATTGTTGAAAACAATTTAGTGTATGACAACACGGGTGGAATTTTGGCATTTGTCACACCCGGCTTACCAATTAAAACAACCTATGATGTGATTATTCGAAACAACTTCGTTCACAATAATAACCATAAAAACTTTGGTGCACCGGGCAGTACTGTTGCGGGTATTCCACCAGGCACAGGCATTTTAGTAATGGCTGCGGATGATGTAATCATCGAAGATAATGTGATTACTGATAATAAAACCGCAGGCATTTTAATTACGGATCATCATCACGCCGCTAACATCACAATTGATCCTGAATCTGAGCCAAATGCGGATCGTGTGTCTATTTTAAATAACACAATGGTAAACAATGGTTACGATACTATCGATGAAGTGAAAGCGCTTGCGTTAACTGAATTTAAATCAGGCAGTATCGAAATTGTACGTGTTGGCGGAAGTAAAGACAGCTGTATTATCAATCGCCATCAGTACATCACAGTGGGCGTTGATGATTTTGCCGAGTGCAATTATACCAATACCGATGATGTAATTAGTTATATTTTGGATGAACCGGTACCAGCTCGTAAAATTGAAGGTAAAGATCAAGGAAAGATTGCTTATTTAGGGGTGTGCACTGGATGCCATGCTTACACAGGGCAGTTAATTGGCCCGCCAATTAAAGACATTCAATCAATTTATCAAGGTAATCCAGAGGCGCTTGCAAGTTATATTGCAAAACCATTTAAAAAACGTCCAACGTTTCCTGAAATGCCACCGCAGAATTATTTACCAGAGGAAACAAGGTTAGCAGTTGCAGAATATGTATTAAGTTTAAAGAATTAAAAAAAGGGCGTTATTACGCCCTTTATTTTTAATGATACGACTTAAAAATAAACGCGCATACCTAGTTGGATATTACGACCAGGTAATGGCGCAATTTCTTTGATAAATGACGTATGACTAAATGCTAATTCATCCGTTAAGTTTTGCACCTTGGCAAATATATACGAGTCAGCATTAAGTACATCTAAATTATATTTAGCTGCAATATCGAATAAGGTGTAGCTTTGTGTATGGCTTTCATGTGCACCCAGTTTATTTTGTTCAAAGTAATGGGTTGCTGAGAAATTTAACTGCAGAGAATGCCAGTCATATTCTGCTTCAAAGCCAAGTTTGTTTTGTGGGAAGCGCGGTAAATAATCAGATGTGTCTTTCACATCGTTACGAATATGATCACCCATCACTTTAAGCATTAAGTCACTATTAACTTGGTAGTGAACATCAAATTCAATCCCGTATAAATCAACATCTGCATATTGATAATGGAAAACACGTGTTGCTTCGTCTTCATCATGGCCATGTGATAAGTATTCTTCCATTGAAAGCATTTCATCATGGTGTGAATCGATTACTAAACCGGTATCTTGTTGGAAGTAGAAATTATCAATCTGGTTATAAAAAGCATTAATGGTGTAACCAAAATCACCGTTAAATTTACGCAAGGTTAAATCAAGGTTATTTGATGTTTCTTGCTCTATGTTCTCAGGTTCAAAATGGATTTCGCCTTCTTCGATTTCATAGCCTAAACCGAGATCATACGTCCCTGTTGCAATGTGTAAACCATTTGAAAGTAGTTCAGCTGCGCTTGGTGCACGCTCTGAATGACCAAGTGACAGTGAGATTGAATGACCATCTTGGAAATTCCAAATACTCCCGGCTGATAAACTGATGCTATCGAATTCACCTAGATAGGCAAACTCTTCACCTTCATGATGTTCTTCTTCATGAGCGTGATCATCATGTCCTGCTTCCATATGAATTTCAGGTGCATCAATTTCAGTAGTTTCAAAACGGCCACCTAATTCGAAACGAAAATCACCGATTGATTTCTCTTCTAAAAGGAATAGGGCATGTTGTGTGGTGTCACTGTTTGGCGTAAATGCTTCTTCGCCATCTGCACCGTAGTCTGAATCATAATAGTGATAACCAATAACGCCGTGCCAACCGAGTAAGTTGTGCTCAGCAGTTGCACGTAACTCTTTAGATTGATTGGTGAAAACTGTTCCTTCAACACCACCTTCAATTTCTGCATGGCGATAATCAGTGTAACCAAGTTTTAAATCAATTCGCTCAATCAGCTCGTCGTGGAAACTATATGTTAGATTTGCTTGATAGCGGTCTTGTGTTAAACGTGCAAATACATCGCCGTGCTCTTCATGTTCAGCTTCTTCTTCATGATTATCATGTTCTTCCTCGTCATGAGCATGATCATGCCCTTCATGTGAATGCCCAGGAATACCGTAATCAGACTCTAATTTACCGTAAGACACACCAACTACTAGGTGTTCATTTACATAGCTTGTGCCTAAATTAAACGCAGTTGTATCAATAAAACTGTTTTCAATTGAATCAATGTGCTCTTCTTCGTGTGCTTCACCTTCATGATCTTCTTCATGTTCATCATGATGCGCTTCAAATTCAGGAACTGTAGTATCTTCGGTTTTACGCTTTAAACCATCAAGATGAAAATTAAAGCCATTGTCACCACCGTTCAAAATAAACGCAGTAGTATTTCCTTCGTTTACAGTATCGTGTTTGAACTCAACAGCCCCCTCTAACGATTCGTAATTGCTAGTCGGAATACGGCTATCTACTACATTTACAACGCCACCGATAGCACCTGAACCATATAATAAAGTTGCAGGGCCTCTAAGCACTTCGATTTGATCAGCACTTAAACTTTCATTGGTATTGGCATGATCAGGGCCTACACGTGAGGCATCACTGCTTTCTAAACCGTTTTGCATGATACGAACGCGTGGACCATCTAAACCACGAATAACGGGCGAAGATGAAACAGGACCAAAATAAGTTTGGTTAACCCCAGGAAGTTTGTTTAGGGTTTCACCTAGCGTATTAGAAGATTGATCTTTTAATTCATCGCCTGAAATTACAGTGACAGGAGAAGTCATTTCTAAATTGCTTTTATGTAGTGCTGATGCGTAAACAGTAATTGCTTCGATTGATGATTTTTCAAGTACGAGATTGATAGTTTGCTCGGCGTTTTCAACATCTATTCGCTTATCGAGAAAGCCATCTTTACTAAAGTGCAATTGGCTATTTGCATCAAGATCAATGCGGTAATTACCAGCATTATCTGTGATAACTTGCTTTTCTTTACCGTGAACATGCACAGCAACGCCAGCGATAGGGTTACCTTGTTGATCTTTTAATTGACCAGAAATAGGAGCGGCTTGAGACGCAATTGGAAATATTACACTTACAACAGCTAAGTTAATGAGAGATTTTTTCATAAACAATACTTCAGAAAACTACGGGAAATTCATGTTATGTGATACTGTAACATTAAATTGTACGGTTTTAAATAAATTGTTATAACATTACATATGATATTTGTAATGAATTGCAAATAAATGACAATAGGGCAGGTATTTTAAGAAAGATAATACGTTTTATAGAAACTAAAACTTAGGTATATCAATTTCAATATCATTAGTAGGGGTAGCACAGCAAAGTAATATTTCGCCCTTTCTCACAAAGGCTAAAGGTTCTTGCTGATATTCCACATCACCACTAATTAGCTTGCAACGGCATGCACCACAAAACCCTTCACGACAGTGAAATTGCGGTTCAATATTATTGTTTTCTAAGAAGGTAAGAAGATTTGGCTGATCAGAGTCAAAATCAAGACTCTGATCAGTATTAGCAATGGTGACTTTGCTCATTAAAGATCGAAATCACCAAAGTCTGATGCATCAACTTCTGCGTCAATTTGGCCAACAAGATATGAACTGATTTCAGCTTCTTGCGGAGCAACTTGAACGTTATCTGACACAAGCCAAGCGTTAATCCATGGAATTGGATTCGAACTTGTTTCAAAAAGGGTTGGTAAGCCAACAGCTGCCATACGTACATTTGTAATATACTCAACATACTGGCAAAGAATATCTTTGTTTAAGCCAATCATTGAACCGTCTTTAAATAGGTATTCAGCCCATTCTTTTTCTTGTTCAGCAGCTTTCTTAAACATTGCGATTGATTCTTCACGACATTGTGCTGCCACTATGGCCATTTCAGGATCATCATCACCTTCTTGCATAATATTAAGAATGTGCTGTGTGCCTGATAAATGAAGTGCTTCATCACGCGCAATAAGCTTGATAATTTTCGCGTTACCTTCCATTAATTCACGTTCAGCAAACGCGAATGAACATGCAAAACTTACATAGAAACGAATCGCTTCTAAGATGTTTACTGACATGATGCAAAGGTAAAGTTTCTTTTTAAGATCAAATAAGTTTACGCGAACTTCTTCACCATTGATTTGGTGTTTACCTTCGCCAAGCTCATTGTAAATAGTCGTTAAACGAATTAATTCGTCATAGTAACGTGTTACTTCTTCTGCACGTTCTGCGATCTTATCGTTAGTTACGATATCGTCAAAAATAAGCTCAGGTTGCTTTGTAACGTTACGAATAATGTGCGTGTATGAACGGCTGTGAATGGTTTCACTAAATGCCCAAGTTTCAATCCATGTTTCAAGTTCAGGAATTGACACGATTGGCAATAATGCCACATTTGGCGAACGACCTTGCACACTATCAAGTAATGTTTGGTATTTTAAGTTACTTAAGAAAATGTGCTTTTCATGCTCTGGTAATGTTTCAAAGTCAATGCGGTCTTTACTCACATCAACTTCTTCTGGGCGCCAGAAAAATGAAAGCTGTTTTTCGATTAACTTTTCAAAAATAGGGTGTTTTTGTTGATCGTAGCGCGAAACATTGACAGTTTGTCCAAAGAACATAGGTTCTTTTAATTGGTCGTTATGCTCGCGACTAAATGTAGAATACGACATAGTTATTTTTACTCTAGAGAAAACAAACTAACGGGCAAAGTGTGCAAACTTTGCCCGTTGTGGATTAGATTTTACACGCGCCGCCTGCACAGCCATCATCTTCAGGCTCTGGCTTAAGTTCATCCTGAGAATCCGATGCACCATCACGGGTGTTATGGTAGTAAAGTGTTTTAACACCAAGTTTGTATGCAGTCAGTAAATCTTTAAGCAGTAGCTTCATTGGTACTTTACCGCCTTCAAACTTACTTGGGTCATAGTTTGTGTTTGCAGAGATTGTTTGGTCAATAAATTTCTGCATAATACCAACTAATTGAAGGTAACCATCATTGCTTGGAATATCCCAAAGCAGTTCGTAAGCATCTTGCAGGCGTTCATATTCAGGAACAACTTGCTTCAGAATACCATCTTTACTGGCTTTAACGCTGATATGACCACGTGGTGGCTCAATACCATTTGTAGCGTTAGAAATTTGTGATGAAGTTTCTGACGGCATTAACGCAGATAATGTCGAGTTACGCATACCATGCTTAACAATGCTCTCACGAAGACCATCCCAATCTAGGTGTAATTGTTCATCACAAATTGCATCAAGATCTTTCTTGTAGGTATCAATTGGCATAATACCTTGCGCATACGTTGTCTCATTAAACTTAGGACAAGCACCTTTTTCTTTCGCAAGTTCATTTGATGCTTTCATCAAATAGTATTGAATTGCTTCAAAAGTACGGTGCGTAAGCGCATTTGCAGAACCATCTGAATATTTAACACCGTTTTTCGCAAGGTAATAAGCGTAGTTAATTACACCAATACCTAATGTACGACGACCCATAGTTGCATTGTATGCAGCAGGAACTGGATAATCTTGATAATCAAGTAAGTTATCAAGTGCACGTACAGCTAGTTCAGCTAATTCGTCTAATTCATCAAGTGTTTTAATTGCACCTAAGTTGAACGCAGAAAGCGTACAAAGAGCGATTTCACCTTCTTCGTCCATCACGTGTTTTAATGGCTTAGTCGGAAGCGCAATCTCTAAACACAGGTTAGACTGGCGAATTGGCGCTACTTTTGAATCAAACGGGCTGTGTGTATTTGTGTGGTCTACGTTTTGTAGATAAATACGGCCTGTGCTAGCACGCTCTTGTGCAAACATAGAGAACAGCTCAATCGCTTTAATGCGTTTTTTACGAATTGACTGGTCTTGTTCATATTGTAGATACAGACGTTCAAACTCTTCTTGATCTTCAAAGAAAGCGTCGTATAGGCCAGGCACATCAGATGGGCTGAATAGGGTAATGTAATCGTCTTTAATTAAACGTGAATACATTACTTTGTTAAATTGCACACCATAATCTAAATGACGAACACGGTTATCATCAACACCACGGTTATTTTTAAGTACAAGAAGGTTTTCTACTTCTAAATGCCAAAGTGGGTAGAATAGGGTTGCAGCACCACCACGCACACCACCTTGAGAACAGCTTTTTACCGCTGTTTGGAAGTGCTTGTAAAACGGAATACACCCTGTGTGGAATGCTTCACCATTTCTAATTGGGCTACCTAGCGCGCGAATTCGACCTGCATTAATACCAATACCTGCACGTTGACTGACATACTTAACAATTGAAGATGAAGTAGCATTGATTGAATCAAGGCTGTCGTCACATTCAATTAGTACACATGAACTGAATTGACGGGTAGGCGTACGCACACCAGCCATAATCGGTGTTGGTAATGAAATTTTAAACGTCGATGTCGCATCATAAAAACGCTTAACATACTCCAGACGTGTTGATTTCGGGTATTTCGAGAATAAACACGCTGCAACTAGAATATAGAGAAACTGTGCGCTTTCATAAATTTCGCCAGATACTCGGTTTTGCACCAAGTATTTACCTTCCAATTGTTTTACAGCGGCATAACTAAACGTTAAATCACGACCATGGTCGATATACGCATCAAGTTCGTCGATTTCTTGTTGGCTATAATCAGCAAGTAAATGTGGATCGTATTTATTCATTTCGACCATCTTAACCATATGATCATAAAGCGTCGGTGGCTCAAAGCGACCATAAGCTTTCTTTCTCAAATGGAAAATCGCTAAACGTGCAGCGAGATATTGATAGTCTGGTGTTTCTTTAGAAATAAGATCTGCAGCTGCTTTGATGATCGTCTCATGAATATCTTCAGTACGAATACCATCATAGAACTGGATATGTGATTTTAATTCTACTTGTGAAACAGAAACGTTATTTAGGCCTTCTGCTGCCCATGCAATAACGCGGTGAATTTTGTCTAGGTCAAGCGGTTCCTTGCGACCGTCACGTTTACTGACTGAAAGCTCTTGGTTCATAGTTATGCCTGCAAATTCCTTCAAACGAGCAAATAATTTTTATTATGTCGAAATTGTTTAGTTGGACTTTTGTCCTATTATTTAGCGCACGGCTCAGGCGAAATCATCAATGTGAGCTTTTTGTGCTCAGCTACTAGATATGGTGTCGCCTTCACAGATGATCACAAGATAGAGGGGTCTTGATCATTTTTCAAGGCCTAAAAAAGCGAGAAAATTAGTGATCAAATTTTTACTAACTTGCGTGTTAGCATCCACTAACGTGTTAAGCAAAGTATGTTTAGTCTATGTAAAAAAACAACGAAAAAATGACGATAAAAAAAAATATTTAAAATTTATTTGTTGCAAATTTACAAGATATTGTTTTTGGGTCCATCAACAAAATAACCACAATATATAGTGGTTATTTTTTATCAGAGCAACTAGATATATGGTTAAGCAATAACCAAGGGGTCTTGAAAGATAGGTCAAATTGCCAGCTAGAAACAGCATTGCCATTGAGGTAACCCCAAAGCGCTGCGACTGATTTCATACCAGCAGAATTGGCAGCGATTATATCCCGTTCATCATCACCAATATAAATACATTGGTGTGGTTCAACATTCATTAAACGACAACTATGCAATAAAGGATCAGCATGCGGCTTTGCTTTTTCAAGTGTATCGCCAGACACAATATTTTGGCATAGATTAAACTCAGGAATTTGTGCCACTAATGGTTCAGTTAAATGTGCTGGCTTATTAGTGACGATAGACCAAGGTATTTGTTGTCTATCAAGGTGTGCAATTAATTCCTTTATACCGTCATAAAAACGGCTTTTGTGCCAAAGGTGTTGTTTATAAAATTCAAGAAACATTTGTTTAAGCGTCTCTTGTTTATTTTTAGATAAACGATGCCATTGCTCTCCAAAACCAAGCTTAAGAAGGGCAATGGTGCCATTAGATGCTTGGCTACGATAACAATCAGCACTGACTATATTTTTATTATGTTTAGCTAATACGTAATTTAAAGCAGCACCTAAATCATCCGCACTATCGATTAAGGTGCCATCAAGATCAAAAAGGACTGCTTGATACATATTTATTTAAGCCAACTTTTCGAAATGGATCATGTAATTGACTGATACATCGTTGGTTAAGCTATAGGTTTGACCAAGAGGGTTATAACTAAGACCTTTCATAATACGTGCTTTTAAGCCGTACTTTTCAGCCCAAGTAATTAACGTTGCTGGCTTGATAAACTTGTCGTGATCATGAGTACCCTTAGGGACGATTTTAAGTAAATGTTCCGCGCCTACAATTGCGAATAAATACCCTTTGAGTGTTTTATTAAGCGTAGACATAAATACATGCCCACCCGGTTTTACAAGCGTTGCGAGTGAAGCGATTACCGATTCAGGATCCGGTACGTGTTCAAGCATTTCCATACAGGTAACAACATCAAATTGCTGAGGGTGCTCGGCTGCAAAATCTTCAGCTGTTACCTTTTTATAATTAAGGGTAACACCCACTTCTAAGGCATGAAGCTTTGCAACATTTAGCGGTTCTTCACCCATATCAATTCCGGTTACATTGCCACCAAGTTTAGCCATACTCTCAGCTAGAATGCCGCCACCACAGCCGACATCTAATACATTTTTTGAAAACACACCTTGGCTGTGTAAATTAATGAAATCTAATCTAAGCGGGTTAATTTCATGTAGTGGTTTAAATTCACCATTAAGGTCCCACCATCGGTCGGCCATGGCTTCAAACTTTGCAATTTCACTTGCATCGACATTTTGTTGAACGGTCATAAAAAGCATCCAGAGTGATTTGAGGGCATTATAAAGGGATTTTTTATAAAAAGACTACCGCTTACAACCTGTAAATAATGATTTTTTGTGTTAGCATGCTTCGGTTATAAAAATAATAACTGAATTAATAGTCGATTGAAGGAAGAGAAATCGGATGACAGATCTCGCCAATGAAATCCTTCCAATCAATATTGAAGATGAATTAAAAAATTCATACCTCGATTACGCTATGAGTGTAATTGTAGGGCGTGCGCTACCTGATGTACGTGATGGTTTAAAGCCTGTTCATCGCCGCGTACTTTTCGCAATGAACGAACTCAATAATGATTGGAACAAACCTTATAAAAAGTCTGCACGTGTTGTAGGTGACGTAATCGGTAAATACCACCCTCATGGTGATAGTGCTGTTTACGATACGATAGTACGTATGGCTCAGCCGTTCTCACTTCGTTATTTATTAGTTGATGGTCAAGGTAACTTCGGTTCTGTAGATGGTGATAGTGCCGCTGCAATGCGTTATACCGAAGTACGTATGGCTAAAATGGCACATCAATTATTAGCGGACCTTGAAAAAGAAACGGTTGATTACGTTGATAACTATGATGGTACGGAAAAAATTCCAGCTGTTTTACCAACGCGCGTACCTAACTTACTCGTAAATGGTGCCTCTGGTATTGCAGTAGGTATGGCGACGAACATCCCGCCGCATAACCTATCAGAAGTTATTAACGGCTGTTTAGCGGTTATTGAAAACCCAGAAATTCAAATTGATGAGCTTATTGAATACATTCCAGGCCCTGACTTCCCAACTGCGGGTATTATCAGCGGTAAAAAAGGTATTGAACAAGCTTACAAAACAGGCCGTGGTAAAGTTTACATTCGTGCCAAAGCGGAAGTTCAAGTTAACGAAAAAACGGGCAAAGAAACAATCATTGTTCACGAAATCCCATACCAAGTTAACAAAGCCCGTTTAATTGAGAAAATTGCTGAACTTGTAAAAGACAAGAAAATTGAAGGCATTAGTGCACTACGTGACGAATCTGATAAAGACGGTATGCGTATTGTTATCGAAATTAAGCGCGGTGAAGTAGGCGAAGTTGTTCTAAACAACCTTTATGCACAAACACAAATGCAAACGGTGTTTGGTATGAATATGGTTGCGCTAGATAATGGCCAACCTAAACTACTTAACCTAAAAGAAATGCTTGAAGCATTTGTTACACACCGTCGTGAAGTTGTAACGCGTCGTACCGTATTCGACTTACGTAAAGCACGTGACAGAGCGCATACGCTTGAAGGTTTAGCAATCGCGCTTGCGAATATCGATCCTATTATCGAAGTAATTCGTCGTTCTCAAACCCGTGAAGAAGCAAAAGTTGCACTACTTTCTCGTAGCTGGGAGCTTGGTAACGTTAAAGGCATGCTTGAAAAAGCAGGTGAAGATGATGTTGCTCGTCCAGAATGGCTCGCTGCTGATTTGGGTATTCGCGATGGCCAATACTATTTATCAGAAGCGCAAGCAAATGCAATTTTAGACCTACGTTTACATAAACTAACTGGTTTAGAACACGAGAAAATCTTAAATGAATATAAAGAGCTATTAGAGCTTATTGCTGAGCTACTTTATATCCTTTCAACACCTGAGCGTTTAATGGAAGTTATTCGTGAAGAGCTAGTTGAAATTAAAGATAACTTTGGTGATGAGCGCCGCACTGAAATTACTGCAGCTGCGCACGATATTAGTCTTGAAGACTTAATCACTGAAGAAGACGTTGTGGTAACACTTTCACACGAAGGTTACGTTAAGTATCAACCGCTTTCTGATTACGAAGCGCAGCGTCGTGGCGGTAAAGGTAAGTCTGCAACTAAAATGAAAGATGAAGACTTCATTGAACGTTTATTAGTTGCAAACACACACGATACGATTTTATGTTTCTCAACATCAGGTCGTTTATATTGGCTTAAAGTGTACCAGTTACCACTTGCAAGCCGCGCCGCGCGTGGTAAGCCTATTGTTAACTTACTACCACTTGAAGCAGATGAGCGTATTACAACGATCTTACCTGTACGTCAGTACGAAGAAGATAAGTATGTATTAATGGCAACTGCTAACGGTACAGTTAAGAAAACACCACTTACAGCATACAGCCGTCAGCGTGCATCAGGCATTATTGCAATCAACTTAAATGACGGCGATAGCTTAATCGGTGCAGATATCACTGATGGTACAAACGACATCATGCTATTTACCGATCATGGTAAAGTAGTACGCTTTAACGAAAAGCAGCGTGACTCTGAAACTGGAGAAGTGAAAATTGACCCAGAAACAGGTGAAGAGCTATTAGCACTTCGTCCTATGGGTCGTACTGCAACTGGTGTACGTGGTATTAAGATGCCAGATGATGTGAAAGTTGTTTCATTAATTGTGCCTAAGAATGATGGTGCAATTTTAACTATCACTGAAAATGGTTACGGTAAGCGTACAGTACTTGAAGATTACCCAGCGAAGAGTCGTGCAACACAAGGTGTTGTATCGATCAAAGTATCTGAGCGTAATGGTAAAGTAGTTGGCGCGGTACAAGTTGAAGATAATGATGAAATTATGATTATCTCAAACAAAGGTACATTAGTACGTACACGCGTTAATGAAGTATCTACCGTAGGTCGTAATACACAAGGTGTGATTTTAATTCGAACCGCAGATGATGAGCAGGTTGTAGGATTACAGCGCATTGATGAAATTGAAGAGTCACAATTCCCTGGAGAAGACAGTGAAGATGAAGCAATTTCAACAGAAAATAGCGAAACACCTAACACAGATGAAAATAATTCAGAGCAACCAGCTGAATAGAAAAAATATTCATCTTTCTCATGCGGTAATTTGAAAATGAATCAGTTACAGTATGAACAATGTTAAAAGCGGCTAACAGCCGCTTTTTTATTTTCTAAGTTATGTACAAAAGAGGTTTTGGGAATGAGTGTATATAATTTTTGTGCAGGGCCGGCAAGTTTGCCCAAAGAAGTACTCGAAAAAGCGCAAAAAGAATTTCTTAATTGGCAGGGGCTAGGTGTTAATGTGATGGAAATCAGCCATCGCAGTGCTGAATTTATTGCCCTTGCTGAACAAAGTGAACGCGATTTACGCGATCTAATGAACATATCTGACGACTATGCTGTGTTATTTATGCACGGTGGTGGTCGAGGTCAATTTGCTGCAGTTCCACAAAACTTACATTTACCTGATAAACCTGCGGTGTATATCAATACAGGTATTTGGTCTGATGGTGCTTATAGCGAAGCGCTTAAATTTACCCAAGCTATCGAACTTAATGTTCGCAATGACGAAAATGGTCAATTTAATTGCTTGAAACCAGAGCAATGGGCACTACCACAAGATGCGTCATACATTCACTATTGCCCGAATGAAACAATTGATGGTATTGAAATTTTCGATACCGTTAAACATGAAGCACCGATTGTCGCGGATATGTCTTCCAATATTCTTTCACGTGAAATCGATGTAGATCAGTTTGATTTGATCTATGCGGGCGCACAAAAAAATATTGGTCCTTCAGGTCTTGCCATTGTGATTGTGAAAAAATCACTGCTTTCACGTGAAGGCACAGAAAAACCAAGCATTTTCGATTACGCCTTAGAAGCGAAAAAAGAAAGCATGTATAACACGCCACCAACGTATTCTTGGTACTTAGCTGCTGAAGTTTTTAAATGGCTCAAAGCGCAAGGCGGTGTAGCAGCGATAGAACAAGTTAATATCGAAAAGGCAGCGCTACTTTACGATTTTATTGATAACAGTCAGTTTTATAAAAATACTGTGGCAAGTGATTTTCGTTCACGTATGAATGTACCATTTTGGCTCAATGATGAGTCATTAAATGAAGCATTTTTGGCCCAGTCGAAACAAGCTGGTTTGCTCGCGCTTGAAGGTCATCGCATGGTAGGTGGTATGCGAGCGAGTATTTATAATGCAATGCCAATCGAAGGCATAAAAGCACTTGTTGATTTTATGCATAAATTCGAAAAGGAGCACAGTTAATGGAACAATTACATTTAAAAGCAATTAAGCGTGTAAATGGTGAAGTAACATTACCTGGTTCAAAAAGCTTATCTAACCGCATTTTATTACTGGCAGCGCTGTGCGAAGGTACAACGCAAGTAGAAAACTTGCTTGATAGTGACGATATTCGCCATATGCTTAAAGCCCTTGGTGATATGGGGATTGACGTTTCACTAAATTCTGACAAAACAGTTGCACAAGTAACTGGTAATGGTGGAATTTTTAAAACCCCTAAAGAGCCACTTTTCCTTGGAAATGCTGGTACTGCATTTCGTCCATTAACAGCGGTATTAGCAACGTCACAAGGCGAATTTGAATTAATCGGTGAACCTCGCATGGAAGAAAGACCTATTGGTCATCTTGTCGATGCGTTACATACTTTAGATGCAGATGTTGAATATCTAAAAAATAAAGATTATCCACCGCTTAAAATTTCAGGTAAGCAATTAGCTGGCGGTAAAGTTGAGATAGATGGCAGTATTTCAAGTCAATTTTTAACTGCATTGTTAATGGCTGCTCCTTTGTTTTCGAATGATACTGAAATTAGCATTAAAGGCGAGCTTGTCTCTAAGCCATATATTGATATTACCTTAGGCGTGATGGCTAAATTTGGCATTACTGTAGATAACCATAATTATCAAACGTTTGTGGTTAAAGGTAATCAGCAATACCAATCACCAGGGCGCATAATGGTGGAAGGTGATGCTTCTAGTGCGTCATATTTTGTTGCAGCAGCTGCGATTAACGGTGGCACAATCCGTATTAATGGTGTCGGCGCTGCAAGTGTTCAAGGTGATATTGGTTTTGCAAAAGTAATGGAGCAGGTGGGTGCAAACATCGAATGGCATGATGATTACTTAATTGTCAATAAAGGTGAATTAAATGGCGTTGATATTGATGCTAATGCAATTCCTGATGCAGCTATGACACTCGCCACTGTTGCTCTTTTTGCAAAGGGAAAAACTGCTATTCGAAATATCTATAATTGGCGTGTAAAAGAAACAGACAGGCTGTATGCGATGGCAACGGAACTTAGAAAGCTTGGTGCTGACGTTGTTGAAGGGCATGATTTTATCGAAGTTACGCCAACCGAGAATATTCAACTTGCCGAAATTGACACGTATGACGATCACCGTATTGCCATGTGTTTTTCCATGGTTGCTGTTGGTGGTCACGATATCATCATAAATGACCCGAAATGTACCTATAAAACATTTCCTACCTATTTTGAGACACTTGCAAGCGTTTCAGAATAAATTGTTTGATAGAAATCACAGTTTTTTCACCGTAAAGTAGCGATAATTTTTTAATTATCGCTTATACTGCGCGGCGATTTTAGTTTTGTACATTTTGGGAGGTTGTAATGAAGGTTAATCAACCGGTTATTACAGTCGATGGACCAAGTGGTTCAGGAAAAGGAACCGTTTGCCGTTTATTAGCAAATAAGCTTGGCTGGGACGTATTAGATAGTGGTGCGATTTATCGCGTATTAGCATTAGCTTCTAGCCACCATATGATAGCGCCAACAGATGAAGAAGCTTTATTGCCGCTAGCGGCCAATTTAGATGTGCAATTTGTGGTAGATACTGAAACGGGTAAAGGCAAGATCGTTTTAGAAGGCGAAGACGTTACCAAATCTATTCGTACAGAAGAAGTTGGTGGTATGGCCTCTAAAATTGCTGCGTTACCGAGTGTTCGAGAGGCGTTATTGCGCAGGCAGCGTGCTTTTAGAAGCGAAAAAGGGCTTATCGCTGATGGTCGTGATATGGGCACAGTGGTATTTCCAGACGCCGTTTTAAAAATATACTTAACAGCCTCTGCAGAAGAGCGTGCAAATCGCCGTTTTCTTGAGTTGAAGCAACGTGGTGTTGATGTTAAAATAGACAACTTAGTTGCAGATATCAAAGCGCGTGATGATCGCGATATGAATCGTCCTGTTGCACCACTAGTGCCAGCAGAGGATGCAATTGTTATTGACACTACCGAGCTAGATGCAAATCAGGCATTTGAGCAAGTTGTGTCTTTGTGTATTGAAAAGAATTTAATTGGTTAACTCACTGGAAGAGTTAATTTTTACAACAACCCCATGCGGCAGGATAGCCAAATGGATATATTTATTTAGAGACTTATAATGTCAGAAAATTTTGCACAGTTATTTGAAGAAAGCCTAAAGGGTTTTGAAGCAGAACAAGGTTCAATCGTTAAAGGTACTGTTATTTCAATCGAAAATAACATCGTACTAGTTGACGCTGGTCTTAAATCTGAAAGCGCAATCCCTGCTGAGCAATTCAAAAACACTGCTGGTGAATTAGAAGTAGCAGTTGGTGATGAAGTAGATGTTGCACTAGATGCAATCGAAGATGGTTTTGGTGAAACTATCCTTTCTCGTGAGAAAGCGAAGCGTCACGAAGCTTGGATCCGTCTTGAAAAAGCATGTGAAGAGCAAGAAACTGTTACTGGTATCATCAATGGTAAGGTTAAAGGTGGTTTCACTGTTGAAGTTGACACTATCCGTGCATTCTTACCAGGTTCACTAGTTGACGTGCGCCCAGTACGTGACACAGCTCACCTTGAAGGTAAAGAGTTAGAATTCAAAGTTATCAAGCTAGACCAGAAGCGTAACAACGTTGTTGTTTCTCGTCGTGCTGTAATCGAGTCAGAAAACTCACAAGAGCGTGATGAACTTCTACAAAACCTTGTTGAAGGTCAAGAAGTTAAAGGTATCATCAAGAACCTTACTGACTACGGTGCATTCGTTGATTTAGGTGGTGTTGACGGTCTTCTACACATCACTGATATGGCTTGGAAACGCGTTAAGCACCCAAGTGAAATCGTTAACGTTGGTGACGAAATCTTAGTTAAAGTACTTAAGTTCGACAAAGATAAAACTCGTGTTTCTCTAGGTCTTAAGCAACTTGGCGAAGATCCATGGGCAGCTATCGCTGGTCGTTACCCAGAAGGTTCTAAGCTTTCTGGTCGTGTAACTAACTTAACTGACTACGGCTGTTTCGTTGAAATCGAAGAAGGCGTAGAAGGTCTAGTACACGTTTCTGAAATGGATTGGACTAACAAGAACATCCACCCTTCAAAAGTTGTTAACTTAGGTGACAACGTTGAAGTTATGGTTCTTGAAATCGACGAAGAGCGTCGTCGTATTTCTCTAGGTCTTAAGCAATGTAAAGCTAACCCATGGCAAGAATTTGCTCGTCTACAAAACAAAGGCGACCAAGTTACTGGTAAGATCAAGTCAATCACTGACTTCGGTATCTTCATCGGCCTAGAAGGCGGCATTGACGGTCTAGTTCACCTTTCAGACATCTCTTGGAACACGCCTGGCGAAGAAGCTGTACGTGAATTCAAGAAAGGTGATGAAATCACAGCTATCGTTTTACAAGTTGACCCAGAGCGTGAGCGTATCTCTCTAGGCGTTAAGCAAATCGAAGCTGATCCTTTCAATAACTACCTGGACGCAAACAAAAAAGGTGCTATTGTTAAAGGTAAAGTAACTGAAGTTGACGCTAAAGGCGCTACAGTTGAACTTATCGAAGGTGTTGAAGGTTACATCCGTGTAGCTGACGTAGCAGTTGAGCGTACAGAAGACGCTTCAACAGTTCTTTCTGTAGGTGACGAAGTAGAAGCTAAGTTTGTTGGTGTTGATCGCAAGAACCGTGCTATCAGCCTATCAATCAAAGCAATTTCAGAAGCTGAAGAGAAAGAAGTTCTAGACAAGCTTAAGAAAGAAGAGCCACAGTTCGAAAACGCTATGGCAGCAGCTTTCAAAAATGCTCAAAAAGACTAATTAGTCGACTTGGAAGGGCGGCTTAATAGCAGCCCTTCCTATTACAATTATAAAGGGTACTTACATGACAAAATCAGAACTGATTGAAAAACTTGCTGAACAGCACGCAAATATCCCAGCGAAAGATGTAGAAAATGCAGTAAAAGAAGTGTTAGAACTTATGGCTGACTCTTTATCTAGTTCAGATAGAATTGAAATCCGTGGTTTTGGTAGTTTTTCACTTCATTTCCGTGCACCACGTGTTGGTCGCAACCCTAAAACAGGTGATAAAGTAGAATTACAAGGTAAATACGTACCGCACTTTAAGCCAGGAAAAGAACTGCGCGATCGCGTAAATGCAAGTATTGCATAATTTGAGGTTATTTTGACAAAAATACTCAAAGTCACTTTTCTCCTGTGCTTGCTATTTATTTTATTTGTACTGGGCGCACAAAACCCACATTTAGTTAAAATAAACTTTATAATAGCAAGTGCAGAAATTCCTCTCGCTTTCATAATAAGTATTTGTTGTGCTTTAGGCCTATTTTTAGGTATTGCACTTAGTACTATTCTGTTGTCAAAAGCTAAACTGCAAAATCGTCAATTGAGAAGACAAAATCAGAAGCTTTCTTCACAAAGCCATGGATAGTTAATGATAGAATTGCTGTTTTTGTTGTTACCTGTTGCTGCAGCATATGGCTATATAATGGGAAAAAACAACGCAAGTAATGAAGCCCAACAACAAAATCAAGAAATCATTAATGAATACAGTAAGGGTCTGAAGTTTTTACTTGATCGAGAAGAAGATCAAGGTTTAGAGCACTTAATAAGTTTACTAGAAATATCAGCAAATTCTGTAGAACACTATCTTACATTAGCAACTCTATTTCGCCGTCGTGGTGAACTTGATAGAGCAATTAAAGTACACGAGCTATTGCTTAAACATGATGCGCTCTCATTAGAACAAAAAAAACATGTGCTTTATGAACTGGCTCAAGATTATATGATGGCTGGTTTATTAGACCGAGCGGAAGAAAACTTAGTTTATTTATATGCTCTAGAAGATGATAATGCGCTTTGCCAATTGATGTTGTTGTATTTGCAAAGTCATGATTGGGATAAAGGCATCGCTTTATTTGAATCAAAACAAACCGACTTTAAATCTAGCCAAATTAAAAAAACAATCGCTAATTTTTACTGTGAAAAAGCATTGTTAGAAAAGAATTTTAAGCAACTTGATGAAATTGCCGATTTAACTCAAGATCTCGTAAGACCAAAATACATGCTTGGCGAAAATGCTTTTAATGAAGGAGATTATCTTCAAGCAATTAAGTACTGGGGAAGTTTACTAGATAAAAATACCGCTTTTGCCCCAATATTTTTAGATAAGCTGGAATTAAGCTATGAAAAACTTAATTTACAAAAAAATTATTTTTCACATCTGTCAAAGCATCTAAAAAATGACAATGTGCTTATCAAAATTCATTATTGTAAGAATCTAATGGCACAAGGTAAGGTTGATGAAGCAATCAATTACATTACCCAAGTTTTACGAAAACAACCTAATATACGTGGCTTTAGTTTTTTACTCACTCTAATGTCAGAGCAAAGCCAAGATATTAAACTTGTGCTAACTGAGATAAACAAACTTGTTCAAGACTACATTGCCACAAAAGCACTTTATCAGTGTAATCATTGTGGGTTTACAAGTAAAAAATTGTATTGGTTTTGTCCCTCTTGTAAACATGTAGAATCTTTAGTGCCATTAAATGGCGTAGATGGGTTTTAACACAACATTTTTCAATCTTTTTATAATCAGGACTCATTAATGAATCACGATGCCAAAGTACTTATTGCATTAGATTATGCGGACGAACAATCAGCGTTAGAATTTGTAAAACGCGTTTCACCACAAGATTGCCGCTTAAAAGTAGGCAAAGAAATGTTTACTTATTTTGGTCCACAATTTGTTAAGAAATTAATCGATTTAGGGTTTGATGTCTTCCTTGATTTAAAATTTCATGATATTCCAAATACAGTAGCTAAGGCTGTTACAGCCGCTGCAGAACTAGGTGTGTGGATGGTAAATGTTCACGCCAGTGGTGGTCCTGAAATGATGCGAAAAGCAAAAGAAGCGCTTGCAAAGTACGGTGATGACGCACCGCTTTTAATTGCTGTCACTATCTTAACTTCTATGGACGAGGCTGAATTAAAACGTTTAGGCGTTGATAAAACTCCAGCTGAACAAGTGCAATTTTTAGCACAACTCGCTAAAGAGTCAGGCCTTGATGGGGTAGTGTGTTCAGCTCAAGAAGCGTCGGTTTTAAAATCGACTCTTGGTCAAGGATTTAAATTAGTTACACCTGGTATTCGTCCTGCTGGTTCTGATAAAGGTGATCAGAAACGTGTTATGACGCCACGCGAAGCAATTGATGCAGGTAGTGACTATTTAGTGATTGGTCGTCCAATTACGCAATCTGAAGATCCACAAGCTACTTTAATTGAAATAAACAAAACATTAAGTTAATCTAAATTAAAGTAGTTGCACTAATGCATTGCTAAATGCATTAGTGTTTTAAGTCTTGAAGCTAAAAAAAATAAGAAAGAGTTGTACTTCATGCGTATTTTAATTTTAATTGCTGCTATTGCTGCAGCTTATTTAGGTTATCAGCATTACGATAATCAAAACCGCCAAAATGCATTTAACGCCCTCGTTGAAACGATAGATTCACAACCAATTAATCAATTTGAGCTTAAACAATCACTTAATACGCAAGTAAAAGCACGTTGCCAAGCAATTGGTGCTGATGAGACAAATCTTGCAAAAATGGAAGAGTGTTTAAACTTAGTGCAAACTTATCAAGATGAATGTGAGTTACAAATTTTCCGTTTAGCCCCAGTCGAGTTTGAAGATGGCAAAGAAGCGAGAGATTATGGCAAGCGTTACCAAAAATGTGTTTTGAGTAATCAATTTACCTATTTAGTTGATACCAACACTTTATAATAAAAAAGGCGCTTTAAGCGCCTTTTTTACTTTATTAAACTAATCTTTGTTGCCGCTAGGTCTATTTTTCCTTCTTTAAACAAGTGACCAATGGCGCGTTTAAAATTGGCTTTACTGCAACCAAACATTTTTTTTATGGCGACAGGATCGGATTTATCACCAAGATGGATCACGCCATTCTCTGAAACTAGTTTTTCATAAACAACATCCGATAATTCATTTGAACCTGCAACACCAGGCTTAGATAGACGGATATCTAACTTTCCATCTTCTCGCACCTTTGCAACATAGGCTTGTAGCTTTTGGCCGATAAAAAGAGGTTTGAAAACTTGATCAGTAAACACCATGCCCCAAAACTCGTTATTAACAATCACTTTGAACCCAAGATCAGTTCGCCCTGCAACAATAATTGATACTTCTTGCGACTTTTTAAATCCCGAAGATTCTGGTTTTACAAATTTATTTAAATTTGATGAACCACATAAACGTTGTGATGCTTTATCTAAATATAGTTTTACAAGATAAGATCTCGATAATTCAAATTTTGGTTTTTGTTCATTAAAGGGCACAAGCAATTCTTTACCAATACCTAAATCGACAAAAGCACCAATCTTATTGATAGATGTTACTTGAAGAAGTGCAAAATCACCTAGTTGAGCAATAGGAGTTTTAGTTGTTGCAGTTAAATTACCTTGCTCTTCATAAACAAACACATCTATAGATTGTTTTGCGCTTAAGCCTTCAGGCAATTCCTCTTTCTTTAAAAAAACTTCCCCATTGCCTTGATGATCAGTTAAATAAGCACCTTCATAAGCAATTTCACTTACAACAAGATTGTTAATTTTTCCAAGTTGAATGCTCATTATTCATCATCCTTTATTTTGCGGCGTTTTAGTGGCGCGACACCATCAACATCAAACGGCGCAGGTATTGCCTTAGCCGGTTTTGCTTTTCTTGGTTTGTTGTATGTCTTTTTGGTATTTGCTTTCTTTTTGTTGTGATTTACTTTTTTCGTATCTTTAACAGTTTCTGATTTATCTTTAAAACCTTTAAATTTACCTACAAGCCCTGCTAATTCAGAAAAACCAATCCGTCTGTTTAAATAACTTTCAATTGCTTTAAAGCTTTGCCAATCTTTTGCACTTACTAAAGATAATGCCGTACCTTTAAAACCTGCACGTCCAGTACGACCAATACGATGAACATATTCTTCAGCTTGTTTTGGTAAATCAAAATTTATAACTTGAGATACGTTTAATAGATCAAGACCACGAGAGGCCACATCAGTTGTAACCAATATTTGAGCATGACCGCGTGAAAACGAATCCATAATCGAAGTACGCTTACTTTGGGCCATATCACCAGACAAAGCTAACGTTTTAAAGCCCGTTTCTTCTAATAATTCAGAAAGTTTGACGGTATCTTCTCGTGTTGCAGTAAAAATAATTTGCTGACCAGATTCAGCTTGTTTTGTCGCTGCTTTTAATAATTCAATTTTGTGGTCTAGGTGGTCAGCTAAATAGAATTTTTGTGTAATGTCTTTATGCTCTTGCGTACTTGCGTCAATGGTTACACGCTTAGGATTTTTTAATAAATTACGCGATAGGGCATCTACCTCTGCATGCTCTAACGTTGCAGAAAAAAACAGTGTTTGTCTAAGACGATGATTAGCAGCCTCATTAATGCGTTCAATTTGTTCTTTAAAGCCAAGTTCTAATACACGATCAGCTTCATCTAAAATAAGAAGTTCAAGACCTTCTAAGTAGAAATTTTTATCATCAAGATGGTCACATAAACGGCCTGGGGTCGCCACCACAAATTGTGGATCTTTGCGCAATGCTTTAACTTGATCATTATAGTTATCACCACCGACAATTTTAGCCGCTTTTAATGCGGTGCCAGCAATAATCAACGTAAGTTGTTTATATACCTGATTTGCAAGTTCGCGTGTTGGCGTAATGATTAAAGCGCGAGGATCGCGTTTACTTAGGGCTTTTTGTTTACTCAATCGGGTAATTGCCGGTAATAAGAAAGCAAATGTTTTACCTGAACCTGTTTTAGATTGAGCAAGTAAGTCATGACCTGCGATTGCAACTGGAATTGCTTGTTGCTGAATTTCTGTTGGTGTTGAAATACCAATGTGTGAAAGTTGACTTGCGATGCGTTTATCAACGCCAAGATCTACAAAGGACAAATGTGTCTCTCCACTAATGCGTTTGTGGCAAAAAATTAAAGCTATATTTTACATGAAAGACAAAAACATAGCTAATAACGTATTTTAGCTGTGCAAATTATAGTCAATGCAATTGAACCTAACACCGTTTCTGATACAATAGCGACCCATTTTGGCGCCGGATTTACGTTCCGGTTATTATTTAAAGCTAAACATTAGGTTTATTATGTCTCAACAATACGTCGTGTGTGCCCTTTATAAATTCGTATCTTTGCCTAACTACAAAGAATTACGTCAACCGTTATTAAATACAATGGAACAAAATAATGTTCGTGGAACGTTACTTTTAGCCGAAGAAGGTATTAACGGTACCGTTGCTGCAAAAAGAGAAGGGATTGATGCATTACTTTCTTGGTTAGATAAGCAACCAGGCCTTGATAATATTGTATCTAAAGAATCTTTCGACGATGAATGTCCTTTCTACCGTACAAAAGTAAAGCTGAAAAAAGAAATTGTGACTATGGGTGTTCAAGGTATTGACCCTAAAAAAGTGGTTGGTACTTATGTAAAACCACAAGACTGGAATGCCTTAATTTCGGATCCAGATGTTGTTTTAGTTGATACCCGTAACGATTACGAAATTGAAATTGGTACGTTTGAAAATGCAGTAGACCCTAAAACCAAAACATTCAGAGAATTTCCTGAATGGGCAGAGAAAAACCTCGACCCTAGCAAGAATAAAAAAGTTGCTATGTTTTGTACCGGTGGAATCCGCTGTGAAAAATCAACTGCCTATATGAAAGAGCAGGGTTTTGAAGAAGTTTATCATCTTGAAGGCGGTATTCTTAAGTACTTAGAAGAAGTACCAAAAGAAGAAACCATGTGGAAAGGTGAATGCTTTGTGTTCGATAACCGTGTAGCGGTAGATCATGACTTAAATAAAGGTTCATATGATCAATGCCACGCATGTCGAATGCCAATTACTGAAGAAGAAAAACAGCTTGATTCATACCAAGAAGGGTTGTCGTGTCATCATTGTATTGACACAGTTAGTGATGAACAGCGCGAGCGTTTTGCTGAGCGCCAAAAGCAAATAGAACTGGCAAAAGCCCGTGGTGAAGGCCATATTGGCAATGAAGCACAAGAAACTATTGCGAAACGCAAAGCAGAAAAAGCAGCACGTAAAAAAGCGCAATCAGAAAACGCTTAAAACGTCGTTTTAAAGAAAAACCGGCTTATTGCCGGTTTTTTATTTTCTAAATGATTTAATTAAATAACTAGTAAGCTTTGTTATGAACACCTGCTGCTCGTCCTGATGGATCTGCGTTATTTTTAAATGACTCATCCCACTCTAAAGCTGCTTCTGTAGAACACGCAACAGACTTACCATAAGGAACAGTTTTAGCTGCAGCATCACCCGGGAAGTGTTCTTCGAATAAAGAGCGATAATAATAAGCTTCTTTTGTTAGTGGTGTATTAATTGGGTATTTGAACGCTGCAGCTTCCATCATTTGGTCAGACACAATTGATTCTACATGTTCTTTTAAGGTATCAATCCAGCTATAACCAACCCCATCAGAAAACTGTTCTTTTTGACGCCATAATACTTCATCTGGTAAATAGCCATCAAATGCTTCACGAATAATGTGTTTTTCAATTTTACCGTCTTTACACATTTTACCTTCAGGGTTAATACGCATTGCCGTATCTACAAATTCTTTATCCAAGAATGGGACACGTGCTTCTACACCCCAAGCTGCCATTGATTTGTTTGCACGTAGACAATCAAACTGATGTAATTTGCTTACTTTACGGTTAAGCTCGTCATGAAATTCTTTTGCATTTGGCGCTTTATGGAAATACAAGTAGCCGCCAAATAATTCATCTGCACCTTCGCCAGAAAGTACCATTTTAATGCCCATCGCTTTAATATAACGTGCCATTAAGTACATCGGCGTAGATGCTCGAATTGTAGTTACATCATATGTTTCAATATGATAAATAACCTCTTTGAGCGCATCTATTCCTTGTTGAATTGTAAAGGTAATAGGGTGGTGAACAGTGCCAATAGCGTCTGCAACTTTTTGTGCCGCAGCTAAATCAGGTGAACCCTCTAAACCAATTGAAAATGAGTGTAATTGCGGCCACCATGCTTTTGATTCATCATTGTCTTCAACACGCTTTGCAGCATACATTTGCGTAATTGCTGAAATAACAGATGAATCTAAACCACCTGATAGTAAAACACCATACGGTACATCACACATCAATTGACGCTTTACAGCGGCTTCTAAACCTTCTTTAACATCACTTGCTTTTGCTTCATTGTCTTTTACTGCATCATAACTTTGCCAATCACGAGCGTAATATGGACGGATTACGCCATCTTGGCTCCATAAGTAATGACCTGGAGGAAATTCCTCAATGGTTTTACAAATTGGCGCTAATGCCTTCATCTCAGAGGCAACATAAAAGTTACCATGCTCATCACGACCGGTATAAAGTGGGATGATACCAATGTGATCACGGCCGATTAAATAAGCATCTTTTTCTTCATCATATAAGCAAAAGGCGAAAATTCCGTTTAAGTCATCTAAAAACTCAGGGCCTTTTTGCTTGTAAAGCGCAAGTAACACTTCACAATCTGATTCTGTCTGAAACTCGAAATCAACAGCTAACTCTTGTTTAAGTTGTTTATGGTTATAAATTTCACCATTTACTGCGAGTACATTTGTTTTCTCAGGGTTGTATAGTGGTTGTGCACCACTTGAAACACCCACAATCGCCAAACGTTCATGCACTAAAATAGCTTTTTCAGATGAATATACACCAGACCAATCAGGACCGCGGTGACGTAATAACTTCGACATTTCGATTGCTTGCGAACGCAATTGCGCTGCATCTGTTCTGATATCTAATACGCCAAAAATTGAACACATAATAACTTCCTCATTCTTTTCAAATTACTTATCTTGGATAAGTTTGTTAATTTATTTGTATCAAACTCAAAAGCAGAAGTCACATCAAAATGAACAATTTATAACAAACAATCAACTTTGATTTTAATTCATCAATAAAATGAGCTTAAAGATGAATATAATTAATAAAAACCACGATAATTGATTAAATAATTGAGAATTCGTTAATCGCTGGTGATTTTTAATCAAGATCAAGTTTTAGAGTTATTTTATGCAATAACATTGACATTAAACTTATTTATTATCAGGATAGGTTTTAGGAACATAAGCGAGTGTAAATTAAAGTGATTAAAAGGAAATTTCACTTATATATTGAAAGAGTATTTTGGCTAGCTGGGGTAGTTATCCTTGGCCATTATGGTTTTTCACAACTTATCAAGTCTGCTCAAGCAGAAATGGATATTGCACAATTCCATAAATCACAAAATTACACGCAAACAGACACAAAGAGTACAAAAACGGATACGCTGACTGTTGATACTCAGCTTAAACTTGACGCAACACCAGCTAATTTTTCTCTTTGGTCAAAATCCGCAAAAGACAAATACCAAAAACTATCTAAAAGCGAAGCGCCAATTGCCATTATGGAAATTGAACGTTTATCTATGAAAGTACCAATTTTCCAAGGTGCTAGTGATGACAATATGGACAGAGGTGCTGGTTGGGTATCACATACCGCTTTTTTTGATGAACCAGATGGCAATATAGGCATTGCCGGACATCGTGACTCTTGGTTTAGATCGTTAAAAGATGTTCAGATAGGCGACACAATTAGCGTTCAAACTAATAGTGGCACTGAATTGTACACAGTTTTTCAAACCAAAATCGTAAAGCCAAATAATGTGGATGTATTGCGCTTTACACCGTCAAAACAACTAACGCTTGTTACGTGCTATCCCTTTTATTTTTTAGGGGATGCTCCTGAGCGTTTTATTGTGATGGCAAACCCCTTAAATTGATATTATGGAGAATAATGATGAATAGAAACAAGCTAGCAAGTATCGTAGGTGCAGGCATTTTATTAAGTTCAGGTGCTGCTTTTGCAAACGATAAACAATGTAGCGATGTTATTTATGCATCTTCAGTTACTAATGTATACCCTGAAATTCAACAAGCTTGTAAAGGTGTTGTTGAACGTAACGGTGAATCATTTACAAAAGTAGTAGCGCATATTGGGAAAACAGACCAGCTAGGTCGTACTCGTTTACAACTTCGTTTAGATGATGACAAACTAGGTAAAGTTCACCGTATTAAGCCAAGTAAAAATCTTAAAGTTAGCACCTATGAAGGTGAAAAAATTACTTGGGCTGAATTAGCACCTTACCAAGATATTACGGTATATGTACCACATGATCGCTGGGCATTTGTGTCAATTGATGAAGAAGAAACAGCGCCAGTAGAAGAAATTGTGATAGTTGAAGAGCCTGAGGAACTGCCAAAAACAGCTAGCAACCAACACTTACCAGCAGTGTTTGGTGGCCTGTTATTATTAGTTGGTGGTCTTCTAACAATGCGTAGAAATTCAAACTAAGAATATACTTTTTAGATAAGAAAAAACCCCTCAATTGAGGGGTTTTTGTTGGGTTTCTCAGTGTTCATTACACCGGGAATGAGGAACTGTTACTGTGTAAGCGGTTTACACTGTCATTTCAGGAATATCACCTTCAACGATTAACTTACCAGCCGTTTTACTGATAATTTCATCAACACTTACACCGGGTGCGCGCTCTAATAAATAAAATGCACCGTCTTTTACTTCTAACACAGCTAAATCAGTTACGATTTTCTTAACGCAGTTTACACCTGTCAGTGGTAACGTACATGATTCAAGTAACTTTGATTCACCGTGCTTATTGGCGTGGGTCATGGTAACAACAATATTTTTTGCACCTGCAACTAAATCCATTGCACCACCCATGCCTTTAACAAGCTTTTTAGGGATCATCCAAGAAGCAATATTTCCTTGTTGATCAACCTCAAAGGCACCAAGTACTGTTAAATCTACATGACCACCACGGATCATTGCAAAGCTTTCGGCACTATTAAATATTGCCGCACCTGTGGCTGCTGTAACGGTTTCTTTACCCGCGTTGATCATATCCGCGTCAACTTGGTCTCGAGTAGGGTATGGCCCCATACCTAATAAACCATTTTCAGACTGAAGCATTACTTCCATTCCATCGGGTACATAGTTGGCAACTAAGGTCGGAATACCAATACCTAAATTAACGTAATAACCGTCTTGTAGTTCTTGTGCAACACGCATTGCAACTTGTTCTCTTGATAACGCCATGTTGCCTCCTAGTCTTTTGTAGTTACACGTTCGATGCGTTTTTCAAAGTTACCTTTAATCACGCGATTAACATAAATACCTGGGGTATGGATTTCGCTTGGTGATAGTTCACCTGGTTCAACAATCTCTTCCACTTCAGCAACGGTAATTTTACCTGCCGTTGCAGCCATTGGGTTAAAGTTCATAGCCGTGTGACGAAACACTAAGTTACCGTAGCGATCTGCTTTCCATGCTTTAACAATGGCAAATTCACCAGTAATTGACTCTTCAAGAATATACGGGCGGCCATCAAATTCTTTGACTTCTTTGCCTTCAGCTACAGGTGTACCGTAACCCGTTGCTGTATAAAATGCAGGGATACCCGCACCGCCAGCACGCATTTTCTCAGCAAGCGTTCCTTGTGGCGTGAGCTCAACTTCAATTTCACCATTAAGTAACTGCTGTTCAAAAGTCGCGTTTTCACCAACGTATGATGCGATAATTTTTTTAATTTGTTTATCGTGTAATAAAATACCTAAGCCAAAATCATCTACACCACAGTTATTTGAAACCACAGTAAGATCAGTGGTTTTCCTGCGCTTAATTTCTGCGATTAAGCCCTCTGGAATACCACATAAGCCAAATCCGCCTGCGATAACAGTATCGCCGTCTTTAATACCTTCAAGTGCGTCTTGATAATTGTCGACGACCTTATTAAAACCTGCCATAAAAATCTCCTGAACGAGTAGGGCGAGAAATCGGTTAAGTTAGTTTGGCTTTTAATGCCATTGAAACTTTACTTGTTGGTTGTTTATTTAATGCTTCACTAATTTGCCAACCTGCTTGAGCTAGCATTTCTAAATCAATTCCATGCTCAATGCCAAGTCCATTGAGCATATAAATTAAATCCTCAGTGGCAAGATTTCCTGACGCACCAGCGGCATAAGGGCAGCCACCAAGGCCAGCAACTGCGCTGTCCACTGTTTTAATGCCCATATTAAGTGCGGTATAAACGTTAGCAAGTGCTTGGCCGTAAGTATCGTGAAAGTGTACAGCTAACTTGTCAGCTGATACTTGCTCAAGCAGGGCGTTTAATAATTGTTCGGTAGATTGAGGTGTGCCAACACCTATGGTGTCTCCAAGTGATACTTCGTAGCAGCCCATAGATAAAAGCTTTTTGGTTACTTTTACAACAGTATCAAGGCTAACATCACCATCGTAGGGGCAACCCATCACACACGACACATAACCGCGTACCGGAATGTTATGTTGCTTAGCAAAATCCATCACAGGTTGAAAACGTGCAATAGATTCATCAATCGAACAATTAATGTTTTTTTGTGTAAAGGCTTCGCTTGCCGCCGTGAATATGGCAAATTCATTTGCACCTGCATTAAATGCAAGCTCAGCGCCTTTTAAATTAGGTGTAAGCGCACTGAATGTAGCCAGTAAACTTTTATCAATTTGGCCTAATACGTCGCTAGAATCCGCCATTTGTGGCACCCATTTGGGTGACACAAATGCTCCGGCTTCGAGATGCTTAACACCAGCTTTTGCAAGCGCGTTAATCAGTAATACTTTATCTTGTGTTGAAACTGAACTTTCATTTTGCAAGCCATCACGAGCGCCTACTTCAACTACTTTTACAAACTTTGGTTGCATTACGCTTCCTCAACTTTAGCAAGTAGGTCACCGTGCGATACAAGGTCGCCCTCAGCAAAATAGAATTGGCTTAACTGCCCATCAAATGGTGCCGTTAAGGTGTATTCCATTTTCATCGCTTCAATAATGATAACTGCATCACCCTGTTTAAGGTTATCGCCAACGCTTGCCACTTGCTTGACTACGGTACCATTAAGTGGTGCTTGTAAACTATTACCATCGTTTTGCTTTTCAGCCACATAGTGCTTACTTTTTAAAGCAAACTGGTGGGTGTTACCATTGTGCATAATCGCAATAGACTGCTCATCTAATACAAACTTCGCCGTGTGTTTTTCACCGTTGATAAATGCGGTGAGGTTATTACCGTTAAAATCGGCATTTACTGCAAAGTGTTCATTATCGTAAACCAAGGTCATAGCATCGTTATTACGCTGACATTCAAGATTAAAATCAATAAATGGCAAAATGTAATGATTACTGGCATTTAAGCTAAATGCGGTGAGTGTATTCCAAGGCGATGGACTTGTTTGACACGTATTTGCATTAATATAAACAAGCGCTGCCATTAGTAATTGCAGAGTCTGTTCTTGTTCATCTTTTTGCGTTAGCTCACTAATGTGATCATCAATAAAATGGGTGCTAGTTGGGCTTTCGATAAAACTTGGGTGATTTGCTAAGGTATGCAAAAAGCTTACATTAGTCGCAACACCGGAAATTGCAGTTTTCTCAAGCGCAAGTGATAGCTGGCGCAGCGCAACTTTGCGATTGGCACCGTGTACAATCAGTTTTGCAATCATAGGATCGTAAAATGCGGAAATTTCAGAACCTTCAATAACACCCGTATCGATTCTTACCGCTGAAAGATCACTTGCATGCTCATTTGGCATATCAAATAGCGTTAATACACCCGAAGATGGCATAAAGTCATCATTTGGCTCTTCTGCGTAGATACGTGCTTCGAAAGCATGGCCAGAGATCACTACTTGGTCTTGCTCTAGCGGTAGCGGCTCGTTACTAGCAACGGCTAATTGCCATTCTACTAAATCTTGACCCACCACACACTCTGTAACAGGATGTTCTACTTGCAAGCGTGTATTCATCTCCATAAAGAAGAATTCATCGCCACACAATAAGAATTCAACGGTACCTGCGCCTTTATAGTTAATTTTTTTAGCGCAGCGTACCGCCGCTTCTCCCATTTCTTTTCGAAGCTCTGCGCTTAAACCTGGCGCAGGGGCTTCTTCAATCACTTTTTGATGACGACGTTGTAGTGTACAGTCGCGATCACCTAAATAAATACAGTTACCAAAATTATCTGCAAACACTTGTACTTCTACGTGACGAGGCGCCTCAACATAGCGTTCAATCAGAACTTTATCGTTGCCAAAGCCAGCAAGTGCCTCACGCTTTGCACCTTCTAACTCTTTGTTAAATGATGCGCTATCGCGTACCACACGCATGCCTTTACCGCCACCGCCATAGGTCGCTTTAATTAAAACTGGAAAACCCACTTTTTCCGCTTCTGCAAGTAAAAAGGCTGGGTCTTGGTTTTCACCATAGTAACCTGGTACAAGCGGCACATTGGCTTCAAACATCAGCTCTTTTGAGCGTGATTTTGACCCCATTGCGTTAATTGCTTCACTGCTTGGGCCGATAAAAATAATATTATTTTGCTCGCACTTATCAGCAAAATGCGTATTTTCTGATAAAAAGCCATAGCCTGGGTGAATTGCATTTACGCCAGCTTTAAGTGCAACATTAATAATTTTATCGCCATCTAAATACGATTCACGGCTTGGTGCTGCGCCAATATGGTAGGCTTCATCCGCTGCTTTTACATGCTCTGCATGAATATCAGCGTCAGAATAAACCGCAACAGTTTTAATGCCTAAACGACGTGCTGTTTTGATAATACGACACGCAATTTCACCGCGGTTTGCTATTAAAAGTTTATTAATCATGGTGATGCTCTCTATTGCCAGCTTGGTTTGCGTTTATCAAAAAAGGCTTGAAGACCTTCTTGTCCTTCATCCGATACACGAATTTGGGCAATACGCTCTGCGGTCAGTTGTCGTAAATCGTTATCAATCGGTTTGTTTGCTATATCACAAATTAACTGTTTTGCTTGCTTTGTAGCCTCAGGTCCATTTTGTAAAATCGCATGAAGTAGGGTGTCGAGTGTATCTTCTGGTGAATCTGATACTTCATGAACTAAACCAAGGGCAAGTGCTTTATCGGCAAAGAATACTTCAGCCGTTTGGAAATAACGGCGCGCTTGTCGCTCACCAATTGCATTAATTACATATGGGCTTATAACTGCTGGAATAAGGCCAAGTTTTACTTCGCTTAGGCAAAATTTCGCTTTTTCATCAGCCACAGCAATATCACAGCAGGCGATTAAACCTAGGGCACCACCAAAAGCCGCGCCTTGCACTAAACAGAGGGTAGGCACTTTGGTTTCAAACAGTACTTGCATTAAACGGGCAAGTTCCATTGAATCCGCGACGTTATCTTCAAACGTATTGGACACCATGGATTTCATCCAGTTTAAATCAGCACCAGCACTAAAATGCTTGCCTTCGCCTTTTAAAATTAACGCGCGAATATCCAATGTGTTGGCATATTCAATTTGTTGAATTAGTTGTGCAATGGTGTGTGCGTCAAATGCGTTATGTACTTCGCTGCGTTCAATTGTAAGGGTCGCAACTTTTTGTTTTGTTATTGTTAAGGTTACAGACATCACTTACTCCTACATTCTAAATACGCCGAACTTCGATTCTTGCTCTGGCGCATTTTTAGCTGCACTTAAAGCAAGTCCGAGTACGTTTCGTGTTTCAGCAGGGTCGATGATGCCGTCATCCCATAATCGTGCACTGGCATAATACGGATGACCTTGTTCTTCATACTGCGCAATAATAGGCTTTTTGAATGCTGCAACTTCATCGTCGCTCATTGCAAGGCCTTTGCGCTTTAAACCATCTTGTTTTACTTGGGTTAATACGCCGGCGGCTTGTTCACCACCCATTACTGAAATACGGGCATTAGGCCACATCCACATCATGGTTGGTTCAAATGCGCGGCCACACATGCCGTAGTTACCAGCGCCATACGAACCACCAATTAAAATGGTGAATTTTGGCACATCGGCGCAGCTTACAGCTGTTACCATTTTCGCACCGTGTTTCGCGATGCCTTCAGCTTCGTATTTTTTACCCACCATAAAGCCGGTAATATTTTGTAAAAACACCAATGGAATATTGCGCTGGGCACAAAGCTGAATAAAATGCGCGCCTTTTTGCGCTGATTCTGAGAAAAGAATACCGTTGTTAGCAACAATACCTACAGGCATACCAAAAATCTCAGCAAAGCCAGTAACTAATGTTTCGCCAAAATATTGTTTAAATTCATCAAACGATGAATCATCCACAACACGGGCAATCACTTCACGAACATCAAATGGTTTTTTAAGGTCCGTACCTACAATGCCGTAAATTTCTTTCGCATCATAACGAGGCGCTTTGAAATTTGTTAAAATTGGTGCCGTAGGGCGTGTATGGTTTAAACGCGATACACATTGGCGTGCAATTGACAGGGCATGCTCATCATTTTCAGCGTAGTGATCGGCAACACCAGATGTTTTACAGTGTACATCTGCGCCGCCAAGTTCTTCGGCTGATACTTCTTCACCTGTTGCAGCTTTTACAAGAGGTGGACCTGCTAAAAAGATGGTGCCTTGCTCTTTTACGATAATACTTTCATCTGCCATTGCTGGCACATAAGCGCCACCTGCGGTACATAAGCCCATTACCACAGCAATTTGCGGAATACCTTTAGCTGACATACGGCTTTGGTTATAGAAAATACGGCCAAAGTGCAGTTTATCTGGGAATACCTCATCTTGCTCAGGCAGATTAGCACCGCCTGAATCAACAAGATAAATACACGGTAAATGACAACGCTCTGCAATTTCTTGTGCGCGTAGGTGTTTTTTTACCGTAATAGGGAAGTAGGTACCGCCTTTAACCGTTGCGTCGTTTGCGATTATCATACATTCAACGCCTTTAACGCGACCAATGCCTGCGACTACGCCGGCACATGGGATTTGCTCTGGATACACGCCAAAAGCTGCAAATTGAGATACTTCTAAAAACGGTGAACCTTCGTCTAATAGACAATTTATACGGTCACGGACAAATAATTTACCGCGGCTGCGATGACGTTCAACTAGGCTTTCGCCACCACCTTGGGTGATTTCTTTGGTTTTAGCTTTTAAGTCATCAACCAGTAGCTGCATTGATCCAGCTTTTGCTAAAAAGTCAGAATCAAGCGGGTTAATATTTGAAGTTAATATGGTCATGGTACATCCTATTTACTTTCGTTAAATAGTTCACGACCAATCAACATACGGCGAATTTCAGATGTACCCGCACCAATTTCATAGAGCTTTGCGTCACGCAGTAATCGGCCTGTTGCATATTCATTGATGTAACCGTTACCACCTAGAATTTGAATCGCATCAAGTGCCATTTTGGTAGCAAGCTCTGCAGCATATAAAATTGCGCCAGCAGCATCTTTACGTGTTGTTTCACCACGGTCACACGCTTTTGCAACGGTATAAACGTAAGAACGTGCGGCATTCATTTGCGTATACATATCAGCAATCTTACCTTGAATTAACTGGAAGTTACCAATTTCAGTATTAAACTGCTTACGCTCATGAATGTAAGGCACAACAATGTCCATACATGCTTGCATAATGCCAAGCGGGCCACCTGCAAGCACAACACGCTCATAATCAAGACCACTCATCAGTACTTTTACACCTTGGTTTAATTCGCCAAGAATGTTTTCTTCTGGTACTTCACAATCTTCAAACACAAGCTCACAAGTGTTTGAACCGCGCATACCTAATTTATCGAGTTTTTGTGCTTGGCTAAAACCAGGATACGATTTTTCAACAATGAAAGCAGTAATACCTTTAGGGCCTGCTTCTAAATCTGTTTTTGCATAAATAACAAAGGTATCTGCATCTGGACCATTGGTGATCCACATTTTATTACCGTTAAGAATGTATTTATCGCCACGCTTTTCGGCTTTTAAACGCATTGAAACAACGTCTGAACCAGAATTTGGCTCACTCATCGCAAGTGCACCAATGTGCTCACCAGAAATAAGTTTTGGTAAATATTTTTCTTTTTGCGCTTGGTTGCCGTTACGGGCAATTTGGTTTACACATAAATTTGAATGTGCACCGTAGCTTAAACCTATAGACGCACTGGCACGGCTGATTTCTTCCATTGCAATTACGTGTTCAAGGTAACCTAAGTTTGAACCGCCAAACTCTTCATCAACGGTTAAGCCCAATAACCCCATTTCACCAAACTTTGGCCAAAGTTCATTTGGGAACATATTGTCGATATCAGTTTTTTCTGCGAGTGGGGCAATTTCGTTTGTTGCAAAACTATTTACGTGGTCACGGATCATGTCGGCTGTTTCACCAAGACCAAAATTTAATTCTTTATAAAGAGAAACGGTGCTCATTGTGTGTATCCTATTGATGTGTTGTTGTCATAAGGTGTGGTTATTATTTTAAGCTTCGTCTAGGTTTTTTAGCGTGTCACGGCAACGACGCTCAGCGGTAACAAGTTCCATTAAAACAACTTTAATGTCATCCATTTGCTGTTCAAGATGTGCTTTTTTATCTGAGATTAACTCAAGCATAATTTTAAGTTGAGTTGCACTTGATTTGTCGGCATCATACAGCTCAAACAAACGGCCTGTTTCAGCAAGCGTAAATCCTAGGCGTTTTCCTCGTAAGATCAGTTTTAAACGCACTTTATCGCGTTTACTATAGATACGTGTTTGCCCTTGACGGCGGGGCGTAACCAGACCTTGGTCTTCATAAAAACGAATGCTTCTAGTTGTTATGTCAAATTCTTTTGCAAGTTCGCTAATACTAAAGGTCTGTTCTGTATTTTCTGTACTCATCTAAACTACACCTCATTAATTTGGTAATTAACTATAAGTGAAGTTTACGTAAAGGTAAAGCTGTGTGCTTGGGTAAGGTGTTTATCTTACCAAATTAGTCTTGGATATATAGGCTAAACATTAACGTGCATGCATTGTATTTCTGACTTTCTGCCTTAATTTCATTACACAATTACCCTTCATTGTCATTATTTCTTAACACTATAAAAGGTATGACATCTAGATTTACGTTTGCGTAAACGTAATTTTTATGTATGCTGAAAACATATAAATTTTGGAGATAACAAATGTCTGTTGAAAATTCTCAAATCGATCCAGTAGTAATTGTGAGTGCAAAACGCACAGCAATGGGCGGTTTTATGGGTGCTTTATCATCGGTAAATGCAACTGATTTAGGTGCTACAGCAATTAAAAGCAGTATTGAAAGCTGTAATCTAAACGTTGATATGATTGACGAAGTCATTATGGGCTGCGTTTTACCTGCAGGTCTTGGCCAAGCACCTGCACGTCAAGCAATGATAAAAGCAGGGCTTAATTTAGCAACAGGCGCTACAACCATTAATAAAGTATGTGGTTCTGGCTTAAAAGCAGCGATGTTAGCTCATGACTTAATAAAAGCAGACAGCATTAACGTGGCTGTTGCTGGCGGTATGGAAAGCATGAGTAATGCACCTTACTTCTTACCAAAAGCACGTGGCGGTTTCCGTATGGGCCATGGTGAAATTAAAGATCATATGATGGCCGATGGTCTAGAAGATGCATACGACAATAAAGCAATGGGCTGCTTTGCTCAAGAAACAGCTGATAAGTATGGCTTAACCCGTGACGATATGGATGCGTTTGCAATTTCATCTCTTTCTAAAGCCAATACTGCGATTGAAAGTGGTGCATTTGAAGCCGAGATTGCGCCACATACCTATTCAAGCCGTAAAGGTGATGTGACAGTAGCAATTGATGAACAGCCAGGTAATGCGCGCCCTGAGAAAATACCAAGCCTACGTGCTGCATTTGCAAAAGATGGCACCATCACGGCGGCAAACTCATCGTCTATTTCAGACGGCGCTGCGTCACTTGTTTTAATGAAAGCGTCAAAAGCTGCAGAACTTGGTTTAACACCACTTTGTGAAATTAAAGCCCATGCGACTAATTCACATATTCCAGCTGAATTTACGACAGCGCCAATTGGTGCGATGGAAAAAGTGTTAGAAAAAGCTGGCTGGTCAAAAGAAGACGTTGACCTTTGGGAAATTAATGAAGCATTTGCCATGGTAACTATGCTTGCTATTAACGAAATGCAACTTGATAACAATAAAGTAAACGTGAATGGCGGTGCATGTGCACTTGGTCACCCAATCGGTGCAAGTGGCGCACGTATTTTAGTAACGCTTATTCATGCACTTAAAAACCGTGGCCTAAATAAAGGCGTAGCATCACTGTGTATTGGTGGTGGTGAAGCGGTTGCAATGGCAATCGAAGTAAAATAATTAAAAATGAAGGCGCGTTTATGCGCCTTTTTTATTTGGGGAGAAGAATAATGGTAAAGGTTCCTTTATATATTAATGGCGAAATGCGCCAATCGGAATCAAACGAATGGTTAGATGTTGTAAACCCAGCTAACCAAGAAGTATTGGCGCAAGTGCCACTAGCAACAGACAGTGAAATTGATGAAGCGATTGCCTCTGCTAAAGAAACGTTTAAAACGTGGAAAGATGTTCCAGTAACAGAGCGTGCACGTATTATGATGCGTTACGCAGCACTTTTAAAAGAACATCATGACGAGCTAGCAACGATTATTTGTCACGAATTAGGCAAAACGTTTGAAGATGCCAAAGGCGATGTGTGGCGTGGTATTGAAGTTGTTGAACAAGCAGCTAACGCGCCTGCACTAATGATGGGTGAAACCGTTGAAAACGTAGCGCGTAATATCGATACTTATTCGTATATGCAGCCACTTGGTGTGTGTGCTGGTATTACACCATTTAACTTTCCTGCGATGATCCCACTTTGGATGTTCCCAATGGCGATTGTTTGCGGTAATACTTTTATTTTAAAACCGTCTGAGCAAGATCCGCTTACACCAATGCGTTTGGTTGAACTGTTTGAAGAAGCTGGCGCACCTAAAGGTGTATTACAGGTTATTCACGGTACAAAACACCAAGTAGACCGTATTTTAGATGAGCCAAGTGTACGTGCAATTTCATTTGTTGGTTCATGTGGTGTTGGTGAGTACATCTATTCACGTGGTACAGCGAATCTTAAACGTGTTCAAGCCTGTGTTGGTGCTAAAAACCACATGGTAATTATGCCTGATGCGAAAAAAGAGCGTGCCATTTCAAACCTTGTTGGTGCATCGGTTGGTGCGGCTGGTCAGCGCTGTATGGGTATTTCAGTTGCTGTATTTGTTGGTCAATCAAAAGAATGGATTAACGAATTAAAAGAAGAATTTACTAAAGTACGTCCTGGCGTTTGGAATGACCCTAAAGCTGCCTATGGCCCTCAAACATCGCCACAAGCAAAAGCACGTATTTTATCAATTATTGAAAGTGGTAAAGCGCAAGGTGCAACGTGTTTAATAGATGGCTCTGACTTTGTTGTTGAAGGTTATGACAAAGGTAACTGGGTAGGCCCAACGTTATTTACTGATGTAACGCGTGAAATGGACTTATACAAAGAAGAAATTTTCGGCCCTGTGCTTGCGTGTATTTGCGTTGATACGCTTGATGAAGCAATCCAAATCATCAACGAAAGCCCATACGGTAATGGTACGTCTTTATTTACAGCTTGCGGTGCTGCAGCACGTAAATTCCAGCATGAAATTGAAGTAGGCCAAGTAGGTATTAATGTGCCAATTCCGGTACCACTTCCTTTCTTCTCATTTACGGGTTGGAAAGGCTCTTTCTATGGCGACCAACACACCTATGGTAAACAAGGTGTTCGTTTTTACACTGAGACTAAAACAATTACTGCACGCTGGTTTGAAGATGATATCGCAACCGGTCCAAATATGAGTATCAACCTACGATAAGGCATTTGCCTTATCTGCCGTTCAAAGGGGTGACTATGAATTTTAATCTAACTGAAGATCAACAAGCGTTTGCAGAAACCGCTAAACAGTTTGCTATGAGCGAATTATTACCAAATGCAGGCAAATGGGATCAAGAACATATTTTTCCAAAAGACGTAATCCAAAAAGCGGGTGAACTAGGATTCTGTGGTTTATATACGCCAGAAGAAGCTGGCGGTCTTGGTCTATCGCGCCTTGATTCGAGCATAATTTTCGAACAACTGGCAATGGGTTGTACTGCAACGACTGCCATGCTAACCATTCACAACATGGCTACTTGGATGATTGCAAGCTTTGGTACTGATGAAGTTAAAGCACAGTATTGTGATGAGCTTGTGATGGGTCAATTGCTTGCATCATATTGCTTAACTGAGCCAGGTTCCGGTTCGGATGCTGCATCTCTTAAAACCAAAGCGGTTTTAGAAGGTGATGAATACGTTATTTCTGGTTCTAAAATGTTTATTTCAGGCGCTGGCGAAACCGATTTATTAGTGGTAATGGCGCGTACCGGTGAAGATGGACCTAAAGGTATTTCGGCGTTTGTTGTTGATGCAAACGCAGCGGGTATTGAATACGGTAAAGCAGAAGAAAAAATGGGTTGGAACGCGCAACCGACACGCCTTATTTCGTTTGATGGTGTGCGTATTCCAAAACAAAACTTACTTGGTCAAGAAGGCGAAGGCTTTAAATTTGCCATGATGGGCTTAGATGGCGGCCGCATTAATATCGCGACCTGTTCAATTGGTACCGCGCAGCAAGCACTGAACACAGCAAAAGAATACATGCTTGAGCGTAAGCAATTTGGCAAACCATTAGCAGCATTCCAAGCACTGCAATTTAAACTTGCTGATATGAATACAGAGCTTGTAGCTGCCCGCCAAATGGTACGCCTTGCTGCATTCAAATTAGATGAAAAAGATCCTGAACGCACTACGTATTGTGCAATGGCAAAGCGCTATGCAACCGATGTTGGTTTTAAAGTATGTGATGATGCACTGCAACTTCACGGTGGCTACGGTTATATCAAAGAATACCCGCTAGAGCGCCATTTCCGTGATGTTCGTGTACACCAAATTTTAGAGGGCACCAACGAGATTATGCGCCTGATAATTGGTCGTCGCATTTTAGCTGAAGGTTCACAAGAGATTCTGTAAGGAGAGCATAATGAGCGCACAAATCAAATTATCGATTGAAGGACATATCGCAGTTGTTACTATGTCTAATCCACCGGCAAATACGTGGACCAAAGAAACACTGACGCAACTTCGAGATATGGTCGCTGATCTGAATAACAATAAAGATGTGTATTCGCTTGTGATCACAGGGGAAGGTGAAAAATTTTTCTCAGCTGGCGCGGACCTAAACCTATTTGCAAGCGGTGACAAAGGCGTTGCCGCTGAAATGTCGATTATTTTTGGTCAGGCGTTTGAAGCGTTAAGTAATTTCCGTGGTGTTTCTATTGCTGCAATTAATGGTTACGCCATGGGCGGCGGCTTAGAAGTAGCACTTGCATGTGATTTACGTATTGCTGAAGAGCAAGCGCAAATGGCATTGCCAGAAGCTAAAGTGGGTTTATTACCTTGTGCTGGCGGTACGCAAAACCTTGCATGGCTGGTAGGTGAAGGCTGGGCGAAACGCATGATTTTATGTGGTGAGCGTCTAACAGCTGAAAAAGCCCATAATATTGGACTTGTGGAAGAGGTTGTTGGCAAAGGTGAAGCATTTGATAAAGCAATGGCGCTTGCAAAACAAGTTGAAGAACAAAGCCCAACTTCGGTTGCTGCGTGTAAATCACTGATCCAACATAGCCGCTCAGGCACGATGAGTTCTGCCTTACCACTTGAGCGCGAACTTTTCATCAACCTATTTGATACGCAAGATCAAAAAGAAGGTGTGAATGCCTTTTTAGAAAAACGCAAAGCAAACTGGGTGAACGGCTAATGGCTGTTGTTACGTTTGAAACAAAAAATACCGATAACGGGTTTGTTATCGGTATCGCAACCTTAAACGTTGAAAAGGCACTTAATGCGCTTAATCTTGAAATGATTGAGCTGCTTTATAACCAGCTACTTGATTGGCAAAGTGATGAACACGTTAGCATGGTGCTTTTACAAGGTGCGGGCGATAAAGCGTTTTGCGCCGGTGGTGATGTAGTTAGCTTGTACAATGCAATGCATACCGGCGAGCCAAGCGATTACATCGAGACGTTTTTCACTAAAGAGTATCGTTTAGATTACCTTATCCATAATTATGCAAAACCACTATGTGTGTGGGGTAACGGCATTATTATGGGTGGCGGCCTTGGTTTAATGGCTGGTGCATCGCACCGTGTATTAACCGAATCATCGCGTATCGCTATGCCTGAAATTACCATTGGTTTATACCCTGATGTCGGTGGCAGTTATTTTTTAAATAAAATGCCAACACAAGTAGGCTTATTTTTAGGATTAACCGGCGCATCAGTTAATGCCTTAGATGCACTTTATATTGGTTTAGGCGACACCGTAATTGAGCATCAATTTAAAAGTGAGTTAATAGATTCACTTATAAGTACAAAGTGGTCAACCAATGCTGATGAAAACCATCAAGCATTAAGTCATCTATTAACAACGTATAATGCGAAAAGTGATATTGACCTGCCAGCCAATGTGGAATCGCACAACGCAGTATTTGCTGCAATGGCAGAAGTAGACGCACTTAGCGATAAAGTAGATGCCATTTTATCGTTTGAAACAGACGATAAATGGTTAACGCGTGCGCAAAAAGGTCTTTCACATGGAAGCCCACTGAGTGCCCATTTAGTTTATCAACAGCTTAAGCGTGCAAATGGCTTATCACTCAAAGAGTGTTTTCAAATGGAACTTGGTATGAGTGTACGTTGTGGTCAGCTTGGTGAGTTTAAAGAAGGTGTGCGTGCATTATTGATTGATAAAGACAACGCCCCTCAATGGCAATTTGACGCCATCAGCAATGTAGATAGCGAAGTGATTGAATCATTCTTTAATGTTGAATGGTCAAACGGGCATCCACTAACGGATTTATAGGAATAATCATGGCAAATATTGGATTTATTGGTTTAGGTAATATGGGCGGCCCAATGGCTGCAAACCTTGTTAAAGCAGGTCATTCAGTTACGGTATTTGACTTAAATGATTCAGCAGTAACTGAACTTGTTGAAAAAGGTGCTAACAGTGCCACAACAGCTTTAGCATGTGCTGAAGAAAAAGACTTTGTTATTACCATGCTACCTGCAGGCAAACACGTTAAGTCAATTTATTTAGATGAAAATGGTGTAGGCGCAGCACTTACAAATAATACACAAGTGATTGATTGCAGCACCATTGATGCAGATACAGCTAAATTTGTTGCAAGCGAGCTTGCCAATCGCGGCGTTAGTTTTGTTGATGCACCTGTTTCTGGTGGTGTTGCTGGCGCAACGAATGGTACATTAACCTTTATTGTTGGCGGCAGTGTTACTGAATTTGAAAATGCTAAAACCGTATTAGCTGATATGGGTAAAAATATTTTTCATGCAGGCGACCACGGTGCCGGGCAGGTAGCTAAAATCTGTAATAACATGCTACTTGCTATTTTAATGGCTGGTACCAGCGAAGCACTTCAAATGGGCATCGATAATGGCCTTGATCCAAAGGTCTTGTCAGACATTATGCTGCAAAGTTCCGGCCGTAACTGGACGTTAGAATTATATAACCCTTGTCCAAATGTGCTTGAAAATGTGCCAAGCTCAAATGACTACAAAGGTGGCTTTATGGTTGATTTGATGGCGAAAGATCTCGGCCTTGCTATGGATACAGCAAGCAGCAGTCAATCAAATGTACCACTTGGCCGTTTATCGCAAAGCTTATATCAGTTAATGCAAAACCAAGAGATGGGTAATCTCGACTTCTCTTCAATCTTTAAGTTGTTTAATAAGGATTCTTAATATGCAAGTAAATGGTAAAACCATTGTTATTACCGGCGGTGCGCAAGGTTTAGGGCTTGCGATGGCACAACATTTTGCTGATAAAGGCGCAAATATTGCCCTTATTGATATGCAACAAGAAATGCTTGCAAATGCGAAGTCTGAATTAGGCACCACAACGGGTGTTATTCGTACTTATGTGTGTAATGTTACGCAAGAGCAAGAAGTTGAAGACACCTTTAACCAAATTAACAGTGACTTTGGTCAGATTGATGGTTTAGTAAATAACGCAGGTATTTTACGTGACGGTTTATTTCTAAAAGTCAAAGAAGGCAAAGTTGCCAAAAAAATGTCACTAGAGCAGTTCCAATCGGTCATTGACGTTAATCTAACAGGTGTATTTCTGTGTGGCCGAGAAGCTGCAAACCATATGGTTAATAACGGTAATAAAGGCGTTATTATTAATATGTCGAGTGTGGCACGTGCAGGCAATATGGGACAAACCAATTACGCAGCTTCAAAAGCGGGCGTTGTTGCAATGACGACCACTTGGGCGCGCGAACTAGGCCGTTATGGTATTCGTGTAGCTGCGATTGCACCAGGAGTTATTCGCACCGCAATGACAGATGCAATGAAACCTGAAGCGAAAGAGCGTTTACTTAAAATGAAACCAGTTGGTCGTTTAGGTGAAGCTGAAGAAATCGCACATACAGCAAACTTTATTTTTGAAAATGAGTTTGTAACAGGCCGCGTAATGGAAATTGATGGTGGAATCACTTTCTAACCACTAAAGCGTGTTTAAATCTAAAAACGAGTGGTCTTTCACTCGTTTTTTTCTTTATAATCAATAAAAACTCAGTTTATTTCCTTTCATGTCTAAAGCCATTCGTAATTTTTATATCAATGAAGAGCAATCCATCTATTTGCTTTCACACATTGATGCTAAAAAGCATAAGCAATGGCTAAAAATTTGCGAAAAACAGCTAGAAAAACTTGGCTACCATGACGTTAAAGTGATTGGCTCAGGTGCATTTGGTTTTGTGTTTGTTGGCACCAATACCCAAGGTAAGGATTGCGTATTTAAGTTTTCACGAATAACGCTTGCACAAAGTGTTCGTGACCGCTTAGAGGATGAAGGCTATATGCTTTCACAAGTGAAGAATCCCATGGTGCCCGAATTTTATGCCTTTGAGCGCATAAAAAAGCAGGGCATTTTAATGATGGCCTATGCCAAAGGCGATAACCTTGAACAAGTTAGTTTACAACATGGCCGTGTATCAGTGCCTTTTTTGGTAAATCTGGGTCTTGAACTTCGTAATATATTGCTGGCGCTTCGTAATCATAAAACAGGCTTTACTGAACAGCCTATAGTTCACGGTGATATCAAACCGTCTAACATTGTGTGGGATAAACACACTAACCAGTTTTCACTAGTTGATTGGGGCTCAAGTGTGTTTGCGCAAGAAGATGGCTTTGGCAACCCTGTTGCCGCTAACATGATGGATTTAATGAGCCACGATGCCAATTACTCTAATGCTCGCATGGGTGATGTTTATTTTATTGGTGATGAGCAGATGTCGGGCGCTAAATCCTCGCCGCGTTTTGATGAGCAAGGCGTTGCATCCACGCTTTATGCGTTAGCGTCTGCGCAATCATGTCGTTTTGGCAACCTTGTATTACCTGCGAAAAGTTTGGGGTTGCCGATTGAATTTGCCAGTATTATTGATGGTATGCTGAGTAAAGATAAAACAACGCGAGACTTATCGGGTGATTATTTTATCAAAAACATGCCAAAAATTGCCAAAAGCTATTTACCTGATTTACCACTTCATAAAGATAAACCGCTTATTCCTTTTTGGCATCACCCCTTTGATGATACACCGGATACTGTAGTGTATAGCTCGCGAAAACAATTTTTACGTCAAGCTGACAGTGAAAAACAGTTGGCTAAGGTTGAAGATGCGCAGTTAGATCGTTACTACAAAGAATTTCTGGTCGATATGGGTGATACTGAAAAAGCGTTTTTAGCGTCTATTTCCAGATTAGCAAAATACCCAGTGGTAGGGGGCTTAAGTTATCAATGGCGTGAAGATAATTTGTATGTTGAATCAAACTTGGTGCTTCACGATGAATCTTATCGAAAAGCGTTTACGCAAGCAGTTAATAACACCATTCTTATTGCTCAGGGCATAAAGCAAAAAGGGTTATTTAAGTGTTGTTTATTCGATGCAAGGCAAACAATTCAACTTGAGCGAGACCAAGAGGGTGCGCTTATTTTCGATGAATTACCTACCTTAAAATATTCAGTCTCTGAAATGCCAGATAGCGAAATTGTCAGGCCACACAGTTATTTTGAAGATGGTAAAGATCCAGATGAGCAATTGACTCTACCAAATGAAATTCTAAAAGCGGTATTTGGCTTAAACCAAATTCATCATACGGGCTGTATTATTATTGAATCACTGCCTGAGCGTATCAAAGTGCATTATTATTATCGATTGTTAGAACCCGCTAAAAAAGGACTGTTTGAAAACTTACTTAATCGCATTATGTCGAACATTGTTCGCATTCGTGATGTGGGCGTTGCAGGCTTTATGAAGCTGCCGTATAAGAACACCCGAGAGTTTTCTCTTTGTGATCAACACCCTAGCTATTACTACCCAAAAAACCCAAAATTATTCATTGAAAATCAAATGGATAAGAGTAAATCGTAAAGTTCCAAAATTGTTTTGAAAAAAACACAAATAAAAATATTTATTCGCTTAAATTCATTTCATTAAAAAATAATTTTCCTATTCATATTTATCTGCATTGTTTTCCTAAATATGCAATTAAATCTTCATACATTTGTCATGTTTATTCTATCTAGCACGGATCGAATGTTTGATCTAACCTTATAAATATGGTCTTCTAGACATGTGGCTTTTAAGCCAATTTACTATCTCAATATGCAATTAAGGAGCAACTTAAATCTATGTAGAGCACTTCCATTTGTTAGTTATAGTTGCTAACAAGGAAATGTTAAACACCCTTAGCTGTAACGGTTTTCGTTACTAATTTTAAGTTATTGGTTTTCGGGCACAGGCCCAACTTCAACATCCAATTAGTTTAATAAAAAAGGTGAGGACATTACCTATGAAGAGACAAAAAAGAGATCGTTTAGAAAGAGCACATTCTCAAGGTTATAAAGCGGGCCTAGCAGGTCGTTCCAAAGAAATGTGTCCGTATGACAATATTGACCCAAGATCTCAATGGCTCGGTGGATGGCGAGAAGCGATGGAAGATCGCACAATGTTTAAATCATAGCTTTAGGAGACGACGCCCACATAAAGTGGGCGTTTTTGTATTTGCTCGTTTTAAATTAAAACGCGCTAGTATCTTGGAAAAGACCAACTTTTAAATCTTTTGCTTCATAGATTACACGGCCATCAACTTCTACCGTACCATCTGCAAGACCCATAAATAATTTACGCTTAATAACACGTTTCATATTTAAACGATAAGTTACTTTTTTAGCTGTTGGTAAAATTTGGCCAGTGAATTTAACTTCGCCTACACCTAATGCGCGACCAAGGCCTGGGCCACCTGACCAACCTAAGAAAAAGCCCACTAATTGCCACATAGCATCAAGGCCTAAACAACCAGGCATTACTGGGTCACCTTTAAAGTGACAGTCAAAAAACCAAAGGCTTGGGTCGATATCAAGTTCTGCAACGATTTCACCTTTACCATACTCGCCACCTTCATCGGTGATATTGATGATACGGTCCATCATAAGCATATTATCTGAAGGAAGGCGGCAGTTGCCTTCACCAAACATTTCACCACGACCACATGCTTCTAATTCGGCTTTGCTATAACTGTTTTTCTGTTCCATAACTTCTTTCTTTGTAAATTTTTCCGGCTACTTTAGCTTACACTTGTACGCCAAACAACTCCGAACAGTTGATTTCCAACAATTTGCTACTAATAGCGAAGTTATCCCTTTATAATTACAGCATTGTTAAAAAGCGCAGCTTATCTATGATTTTATTTGTAAAAGACTTAACTGTTATTGATTTTTCTTACCTTTGTGACAAACGAGGTCCGCTTGGCGAAAGCTGGATAGTTGATCTTGAAATGCACGGTGATCTTAACGATGAATCTATGGTGCTTGATTTTTCACTGGTGAAAAAACAAGTTAAGCGCATTATTGATGACGTTATTGACCATAAACTTGCTATTGCAACACAAGGTGATGCGGTTATTTCAAACTTAGGTGAACAAACTAACGTTAGCTTTAGTTTTGGCGAGCATCAACTTGCTGTGAGTTCGCCGCAGCAAGCATTTTGCTTTATTGATACAGACAAGATAGATGAAGCAAGTGTAAAGCTCTTCTTAGAAGACACGATTTTGCCACAATTACCAAAAAACGTGAGTAAAATTGTGCTTAATTTAAGACCAGAACATACCAATGGTTTTTATTATCACTATAGTCATGGTCTTAAAAAACATGATGGTAATTGTCAGCGTATTATTCACGGTCACCGCAGCACCATTGAAATTGAAGAAAATGGTATGCGAAGCCCAAGGCTAAATAAGTTATGGTGCCAAAAATGGCAAGATATTTATCTTGTCAGTGAAGAGGATCGCATCAGCGCAGAGCAACTTAAATTTCTATCACCTGTAGAAAGTGGTGTTCACTCTGCATATACCTCATCGCAAGGTTATTTTGAATTAAGTATTAGTGAAGCTGTAGTTGATATTTTACCCGTTGATTCAACCGTTGAATGTATTGCGCAACATATTGCGCATACCTTAAAAAATGATAATCCAGAGTCTAGCTTCCGTGTAGCTGCATACGAAGGCGTAGGCAAAGGTGCAATTGCCTATGCTTAAGAAATTATTTGCCCTTAGTTTGTGTGTAATTAGCTCTGCCAATGCCCTTGAATTAAAAGGTCATTTAACACAAGGCGGCCTAGTTACCGGTCAGTTAAATAATGTGAAGCAAGTTAAGTTAAATGATACAACTCTTGCAATTACACCTGGTGGTCACTTTGTGTTTGGTTTTGGCAGAGATGAAACGTTATCGCATACATTATCTTGGCAAACTGCTGATGGTAAATGGCATCAGCAACCTCTGGTTATTACCAAGCGTGAGTATGACATTGATAAAATAACTGGGGTGGAGAAAAAATATGTTTCACCACCTAAGTCTGTACTTGAGCGAACTAAAAAAGAAGCACAAGCTGTAAAAGAAGCGCGCAGTACTTTTTCACATAGAGAAGATTTTTTATCGCCAATATACCGACCAGCATCAGGGCGTATTTCTGGTGTTTATGGTAGCCAGCGCTATTTTAATGGTACCCCTAAACGTCCACACTTCGGGTTAGATATTGCCAATAAAACGGGCACACCTATTTATGCTCCTGTTTCAGGTAAAGTAGTATTTGCCGATAACGATCTATATTACTCAGGTGGCACGCTAATTCTTGATCATGGCTATGGTGTTACAACCACCTATATTCATCTTCATAAATTACATGTTAAAGCAGGTCAGGAAGTAAAATTAGGCGATAAAATCGCTGAAATAGGCGCTACGGGTCGTGTTACTGGCCCACACTTAGATTGGCGCTTAAACTGGGGGCAAGTCCGACTTGATCCCGCATTATTAATGCAAGTTGAACTTGCAAGTAAACAAAAGTAATCATGACTAAACAAGACATTATAGACAAACGTATTCAAGACTCTGTCACTTCAGTAACTAAAACTGTTTTTCCAAGTCGCACCAATCATCACAACACATTATTTGGCGGCGATGCTTTAGCTTGGATGGATGAAGTTGCTTTTATTGCAGCTACACGATTTTGCCGTAAGCCACTTGTTACTATTTCTTCCGATCGTGTTGATTTTAAAGAAGCTATTCCGGCAGGTACCTTCGCAGAACTAGTAGCAACCGTTGTGCATGTTGGAAATACAAGTTTAAAAGTTGAGGTTATCATTTACCTAGAAACGATGCATAAAGACGATAAACACCAAGCCATCTCAGGCACTTTTACCTTTGTTGCCGTTGATTCTGAGCATAAACCAACCCCGGTTGTTTGCGACAAAATGTTAAACGGTTTCGATAGCTAACAAGCAACTGGCTTTTTATACCTCAGTGTATTACTGTTGTTAGTATAATTATTCTAATAACACAAATAACACTGAGGTAATTATGAAAACGATTGAACAATGGTTTTCTTTATATGGTGAAAGTCATCAGAATCCCACCAATATAAAAATTCACAAAGTCGCTGTCCCGCTTATCTATTTCTCTGTAGTTGCCCTTATAACTGCTATTCCTGGATTAACCGGGTTGATTAGTCTCTCTGTTATTTCACTTGCTGCATTAATTTTTTATTTTATGCTTAGCGTTAAACTTGGTGTAGTAATGACGCTATTTACTGGGTTATGTATTTACGTTGCATTCAGTATTTCAATTTATGTGATTGAAATTGCCATTGCTGTATTTGTTATTGCTTGGATATTTCAGTTTGTAGGGCATAAGGTTGAAGGCAAAAAACCATCATTCTTTGATGACTTAAGTTTTTTACTTATTGGGCCTGCCTGGGTATTTAACCCAATTTTTAGTTTTGATAAAAAATAAAAAAGGCCTAATAAGGCCTTTTTTATAATACCATCGCGGCAATCCAACCGAATATTAATAACGGAATGTTAAAGTGAATAAAGGTTGGTATAACCGTGTCTCTAATATGGTCGTGTTGATTATCGGCATTTAAACCTGATGTTGGACCAAGCGTTGAGTCAGAAGCAGGGGAGCCAGCATCACCTAACGCACCTGCAGTACCAACTAGCGCAGCCGTTGCTAGCGGTGAAAACCCCAAAGACATAGCAAGAGGTACAATAATCGTCGCCACGATTGGCACAGTTGAAAACGAGCTCCCGATTCCCATTGTAATTAATAGTCCAATTATTAAAATCAGTGCTGCAGCAAACGCTTTACTATCACCAATTGAACTAGAAATACTTTGTACAAGCGTTGATACTTCATTGGTTTGTTGAATAACAGAGGCAAAGCCTTGGGCTGAAATCATAATAAACCCGATCATCGCCATCATTGCAGCACCTTTGCTGAAAATATCAGACGATTCTTGCCATTTCACAACACCAAAAATAGTAAAAATAAGCACACCTATTAGGCCGCCTAAAATCATTGAGTTAGTAATGGTTTGAGCATAAAGCGAAGTAGCAACGGCAATGACACCCACAGCAATCACTTTGCTTTTGTTTTTAGGCAGTTTAATTTCAGAACCTTGGTTTAGTTCATGATAAACACGCTCTTTGCGATAGCTAAAAAATACGGCAATTACGAGACCAACTAGCATACCTAGAGCAGGAATAATCATCGCATAAGGCACACTTGCAGCTTCAATTGTTAACGCATTTTTCTCAAGATTTGTATGCACTATATCAAACAAAAAAATGCCGCCAAAACCGTATGGCAACACCATATAGGCAGTCGCTAAACCAAAAGTTAAAACGCATGCTATGGCGCGTCGGTCTAGTTTTAAGTGATCAAAAATAATAAGTAGCGGTGGAATTAAAATTGGAATAAACGCAATATGCACTGGAATTACGTTTTGCGAGCTAATTGATACCAATAAAATGAGTGATAAAACACTCGCTTTTATAAACAGTTCAGAGTAGCGAGATTGCTCACCTTTAATTTGGTTTATTAGTTTGTCTGCAAGAATATCGGTCAATCCCGATTTTGCAATTGCCACGGCAAAACCACCGAGCATGGCATAGCTAAGCGCTGTTTTTGCGCCACCTTGCAAACCATCATTAAACGCTTGCAGTGTTTGCTCAAGGCCAAGTCCTGCGGTTAATCCTGTTGTTATTGCAGCAATTGTCATTGCCACTATCACATTAATACGTAGTAAACTTAAAATCAGCATTACACTAACGCCGAGTACGACTGAGTTCATAGTTGTCTCTTATATTTTATATTATTGACATTACGTTTAAGCACTTTAACTTGTGCCTTACTAAGTGTTTTACCACCATAGCGGTGGCGGCTATAGAGCATTAAAAAGCTCATTAAATCTTTTTTATGGTGAGGTATTAACTGACTTAGGCGTGTTATAAACGCGTCAACCGTTTCACCATCTTTTCTTATTAATCCTTTGCCTTTTGCATAGTTTTCTAGTGCAAATAAGTAATACACAATGGGATCATCATAACGGATCCGACGCTGCCACAGTTTTAATGCTAAGAATGTAAGTAAAAATAAGCCGATTAACGACATAATAATAATTGCTATTTTTAGTGCACTCACATCTTCCATTAGCTCTTTTAAGAGCTTTTCTTGTGCTGTGTTATCAAAGCCTAACACCCAAGCAGTCCACTGATAATCAAGCTGTTCTAAATAAAGTCGCAATTCATTAAATATCGCAATTTCACTTAAGCTGATTAAACCAAGCCCAATATTATCTTCAAACTCGTTACGTATACTATCTAGTTGGGATAGCGATCCAAATAGACGGTCTGGCTCGACATAAGCAGTGGCATCAAACTTCACCCAACCTTTATTTTCAACCCAAACTTCTGTCCATGCATGAGCATCATACTGATATACTGACAAATATTCGTTGTTTTCAGAAAATTCTCCGCCTAAATAACCGGAAACAACCCTTGCAGGAATACCTGCAGCACGAAAGATAAACGCACTTGTACTGGCATAGTGACCGCAAAACCCTTCTTTTCCTGATATAAACTGGTCTATGGCATTTTTGTCGTCATAAATAGGCGGTTTTAGGGTATATATAAAACCATTGTCGCTATAGTAACGAGCCAATAAATTGATAAACATTTCTGTTGAATTTGCTTGCGCTTTAAGCTGATTTGCCAAAGAGATGCTTGCCATGTTTATCTCAGCAGGAAGTCTTGTATTTCGAACTCTCTGATTGTTCGTAAGTTGTTGGCTTAATTCTATTTCAGTAAATTCATAGCTAAACTTTTGATTGTTTGGGTTTACGCGATATAAATTACCATTTTCTGTTGTAACAATATTGGCAGCATTTGCTTTACTGTAGAATAGGCTTGGTAACCATTTTAATGATGATTGTTCATGATAAATTTTTATCGTATTGCCATACTCTTTAATTTGGGTAAAAGGCAAAATGTTATCTGCCGATTTAGCAATATTCCATGATTTACCATCAAATTCTTCATGTACCATTGCCCGCCAATAGTAAGGTGCTTGGTAATTACTTGGTAATAACGCACGAAATGCCAACTTATCTGATTTTGTTAAATTCGATATATTAAACGGGTTTACCGATTCGGATAAGCCAACTTGTGCACTTGAAAGGCTGGGCATTCGCCAAAACGCTGGCAGTTTAGGTAGAAATAAAAATAGTACACAAGTAATGGGCAAACTTAATGCTAAAAGTTTAAAAGCACGAACACTACTTTGTCTTACTAGTTTGCGGTTTGTCAGTAAGTAAAGTGCTGTAATATTGATTAAAAATAACGATAACACTAAAAATGTTACAGGTAATGATTGGTAAAACAGAAATACACAGCAAGCAATAAAAAAGTTAACTAACACTATCGATTTTATTTGCTTAGGCTTGGTTGCAATTAATAGTTTTAAGCAATTTGCCTGTAATAACATCGCTACAAATAAGTTAACGAGTTCGCTTATTCCGATGGTTAAAAAGAGTGTAAGTGTGCAGGCTATAGCTAATATATTAGCGACTACCATAGTGGGGGCACTTGCTTTGGTGTAACACACTGCAAATACCCATACAATCAACAAAGCCACAGTGGCAACGAAAAAGAGGGCCAAATCATCAAAAAGCAAAGCGCTCACAATCGCAATAATGAGTGCCGACAAGCTTTTTACTTTGTCATGGTTAAACATCACTTAACCTCTCTAGACACTCGGTCATGTGCTTATTACCACTACCAAGGTTAACCTTATTATTTGGTAACACCAAACTGTAACGTAGATTTTCATTCTCTGCATGGGTAATTAGGTAACTTAAATGTTGTAGTTTTTGTTCTAAATCACCAGGCACCGTATTTAAGCCAAATTCATATTCACTTGAACTGCCAGCGGTAAAGTCTTTTGTTGCTAGTACTTGGTGTTTAGCATAATGCTTCCATGATATTCGATTAACTTTGTCACCTTCAATGTAAGGACGAACTCCTTGATAGTTTTCACTCGCAAAGCTTGTTTTACTGTTATCAGTTTCAGATTCGAGTTCAGCTTGATTAACTTGGTGAAATGAAAAGGCCAATGGAGTAGGGTAAATGTATGTTTTCACCTCTGAAACAAAATAACTCCATGTTGTAACCAAGCCAAATGGGTAACGCGAAAGCAGTTTTATGCGAGGTAATGTGTGCGATCCTCGTTTTATTTCATTTACTTGAACATCAAGTTTAAAGAGGTTTGTATCAACACCATCAATAAACTGATTTTGGATATTTTCACCTTCAATCTCAAGGCTAGTAGTACCGTCACGGTTAGAAAAATGAAACTGGGCAAAATACCCTGTGTGTTGATAACCTGCATTTGTATGTGAAAGTGTGATTTTCAAGTTATATAAATTAATAAAGGCGACGATAAAATTAACTAATAAAAATGACAGCATTAAATAGCTAAACATAATCACTAGGTTATTTTGGTAATTAATGCCCAGCACATACACTAACAAGTTAACAAACAAGTACGCTAAGCCAAATTTGCTTGGCAATATATAAATATTCTTATGACTTAACGTGATGGTTTGAGCACTGTGTTTGCGCTTTTTTAACTGATTGTTAAACCAAGTATTTAAATACTTCTTCACACGGTAGCGCAGATTGTTTTTAGTATCGGACATAACTAAGGGTTGATTTTCACTTTGCTTAGTAGATCATGGGATAGTTTGTTTGTGGTATTACTTGCAATACCAAGGCGATGCTCCGCAACAGATGGGAAAATTGCCTGCACATCATCAGGTATTACATAGTCGCGACTATGTATAAATGCCCATGCTTTTGCTGCATTTGCAATTGCGATTGATGCACGTGGTGATAATGCCATAGGGTAATCTTGACTATCTCGAGTCTCATTGACTAAATCTAGTATGTACTCAACAACCACATTTGAAAGCACAACATCATTAACCAAAGACTGCATTTCGACTAAGTTCGCTGGGGTTAACAGTGCACTGACTTTTTTAGCTGCGGCACTAATTTCACCTAACAAAATCGCTTTTTCTGATTCTTTATCTGGATAACCCAAACCAATTCGCATCAAAAAACGGTCAAGCTGTGATTCAGGTAATGGGAATGTACCGGCCTGATGCATTGGGTTTTGTGTTGCAATAACAAAAAAAGGAGTCGGTAAAGGATGACTTTTACCATCGATACTCACTTGCTGTTCTTCCATTGCTTCAAGTAATGCGCTTTGTGTTTTTGGTCCTGCACGGTTAATTTCATCGGCTAACACTACTTGATTAAAAAGTGGTCCAGGGTGAAAGTGAAACGTTTGTTTATTTGGATCAAAAATGGTGCTACCTGTGATATCCGAGGGTAAAAGGTCGCTCGTAAATTGCACCCGTTGATAATCAAGCCCTAAGATATTTGACAGTGCATGTGCAAGGGATGTTTTACCCATGCCCGGTAAGTCTTCAATTAATAGGTGACCCTTTGCAAGTAAACAACATAAGGAGAGTTTAATCTGCTGTTGTTTGCCTAAAATGACTGAATTTAATTGTTGGATGATTTGGTCAAGCGCTTGATTCATTATGTTTTGCTATTTTCCATTGGTTAGATTTACACGTTTATAGTTCTCGAAGTTAACTGCTGAGAACGTAATTTGCTAAATCTAATAAGTTTGTTTTTTATTTAAGAGATACCATTAACTTTTAACGGTAACGTGAATGTTTTAAATCTCTTAAAAGGTTGTTATCGAACTTAATATACAGGTATCTAGTTTGATTACAATCACTAGAAAGTGTCACTTACTATAGCTTGCAAAATTCACTCGCGCATCAAAACTGTATTTTTCAATCCATATTATTAAATTAATGTGCTGAAAAGTGCGTTCAAGCAGTGAAAATTGGAGGGCGAAACTAACAAATTATATAAACACACCTTATTTAACATAATATACATTATGAGATATCAATTGTATTTATATCTAATCACTTAGCATGTGCTTTATTATACTTGTCAATAACTATTTACTTAGTTTTTATAATAGCTTTAAATATTTTCTGGTGAACCTTACCAATTTTAGGTAAATTACGCATCATTCTTTAAATTTCAATTAGATACTGGTCTAGTTAATATTTTTTATGTTTAAACTGCATATTCGTTTTGTGTTTTATATAACACTTTTTCTTGCCAGTATTTCCTTAAATGCAAAAACACTAAAAGTAGCTTCAGACTATTGGTGCCCATTTATTTGTGACAATGCAAGTTCACCGGGCATTCTTATTGAAGTTATGAATGAAATTGCACTGAGCAATCATTTATTACTCGATATTAAAATCATTCCATTATCGCGTGCATTAAAAATGGCAGATCACGGCGAAATTGATATTGTACTTGCGCTAACACAGCAACATGTTAAAGAGTTTAATTTACAACAATCACATGAAATATTTGGTGGCTGGTACAATGATTTTTATGCTCTTAACGATACAGCTAAGCGTTTAATAAATGAACCAGACTCAAAAATATTGCCAGCCATATTTCGCAAACATAATCGGATTGGTTTAATTAAAGGTTACGAATATGGTGATACTTTAGATAAGCTTTTTGCTGAGTACCCAAATAATTTGTATTATTCCACTGGTAACGCACCTTTAAAGCGCAATATTAAGCTATTACAAAAAGGTCGCATCGATTTTTTATTAGATTCTCGCTTTAACTTAGATTACCAACTTTCACGTTTACATATCCATGATGTTGTTAGAGTAACTACTGAAGGTTCGCTTACGCCACTTTATCTTGGTTTTAACGCACAGATTTCACATGATGTAATTACTCTTTTTGACGATGGTATTAACAGCTTGCAAGCTAGTGGCAAGCTCAATGACATTTTAAAAAAGTATCATACTGAGTCTTGGTATTCGGCTAATAACTTTTAAATTTTCGCCAATAACTGATAGTTTCAAGTACTATTCAAATTCTTCAACTATGTCTTGTTTTTGTGCCATGAGCTGGCTTCGTTCTTGGCCTTTTTGATACTCTTCAGCAATCATTTTTTCTAAAGCTGCAATGTGTTTATTCGCATCTTTTTGGCTTATATCACCGGAGTTCAGCTGTGCTTCAATCTCTTCAATTTTCTCTTTAAGTTGCTTTATCTTTTCAAGATCCACACCTAGCCGTTGCATTAATATAGCTTCTTGCATTTTTGCTAGAAAGCTCGCGTTTTTGTCGGCTTCATAAACGCTTTTTTGTTGATACTGCCTCGCTGTGTGTGACGCTGTTTGTTTTGGCATCTCAGTACTTAATTGCTCAGAAAATGTTGCCGAATTGTCAGCCATCGGCATTTCTTTGCCTGTTTTAGGACGAGTATCTTCTTTAATGTCAGTACCATTTGTTAAATTTACGTCCCTTTTAAGTGTGTTATATAACAACATGCTGTTTTCCTAACATAGTTCATTGTTTCAAAAATTATTTATCAACTTTTAGGCCAGTTTTATTTTTCGTTGCTGTAATTTGTAACTTATTGAGTTGTCATACTTTACACATTTGGGTGTTAAAAACTTTTACAGGTGAACAAACCGACACTACCTAATTTTGATGATTTGCACTAAGCTGTATATTTATACAGTTATTTAATATTTACTTATTTGTGAAAGTTGTACCAATAAAAATTGAGGCAGGCATAACTGGGTTTGAGTCCCCTGCTGCCGAATATCAAGAGCTTGGATTATCTCTTGATGAACTGCTTATACAACACCCTAACGCCACTTTTGTTGGCGTAGCAACGGGTGACTCTATGATTGGTTGCGGTATTTTTGATGGCGATATTTTAATTGTGGATCGCGCACTTGAGCCGCACCAAGGTGATGTGATCGTGGCTAATTTTAATGGTGTGTTCACCTGTAAAATTTTTGATAAACAACGTGGTATGCTGATATCGAGCTCTCCCCACTACCCGCCAATCTTGGTTAATAAAGGCGATACATTTCAATACGAAGGTGTAGTAAGTACATCGGTACGGTTACATCGCGCGCGTAAGGCCTTGTTTTAATGTTTGCACTTGTAGATGCTGTATCGTTTTACGCCAGCGCCGAAAAGGTCTTTGACCCAACCATCCGAAATCGCCCTGTTGTTGTGTTAACTAACAACGATGGCTGCATTTGTGCTGTTTGCCCTATTGCAAAAAAGCTGAATATTCCGAAGTTTGAACCGTATTTCAAAGTCAAAGAGTTACTTGAAAAACATAACGTTATTGTACGTTCCTCTAATTATGAGCTCTATGCTGATTTAAGTGCTCGCATGATGAACGAAATTAGTCGATTTAGTGATAACCAATATATTTACTCAATTGATGAATCATTTTTAAATTTTAATGGCTTTAACAATCTAATTAATGACTGGCATGAGTATGGCCATACCATTCGTAAAGCAGTATGGCGTAAAACTAAAATCCCCGTAGGTGTAGGTTTTGGCCCGACAGCAACCCTTGCTAAAGCTGCTAATCATGCAGCAAAAAAATTACCTGGATTTGATGGTGTGGCAGTAATAAACAATGAGGCCTCCCGTAAGCATATTTTAAAATTAATGGCTGTAGAAGATGTGTGGGGGGTTGGGCGTCGTATTAGTAAAAAGCTAAAACTCATGAATATTCACAGTGCACTTGATTTAGCAAATCAACCCGCAAAATTAATGCGTAAGCAGTTTAGTGTTGTACTTGAGCGAACCATTAATGAGTTAAATGGTACATCTTGCTTATCGTGGGATGATGTGAAGCAAAAAAAGAAAGAGGTCTACTCTACTCGCTCCTTTGGCGAACGCATTAGCGATGCACATTCGTTACGCGCTGCCTTTGCGGCACATTGTAATATTGTGGCACGAAAACTTAGAAAACAAGGCTCTTTGGCGAAACGCATTGTTATTTTTGCCCATAGCTCTCCCTTTGAAGAGCATTACTATAAACGCACATTTATTTATGAGTTTCCCGTAGCATCTAACGACGTCACGGTATTTGCTAATGCTGTAAAAAAAATATTTTTAAAAATTTATAGCTCGAATGTGCGCTTTCAAAAATGCGGTATTGGGGCAATTGAGTTAGAAGACGAAATGTATCGCCAAGGTGACTTATTTAATCACTCTCAAGATAAACCTGAACTAATGCAATGCTTAGATACTATTAACCAACGCTTTGGTAACGACGCGCTTAAGCTTGCAAGCGAAAAACAAAGCGCTTTTTGGCATATGCGACGCGCATTTTTATCTCCCAAATACACTACTCGTTGGTCAGATATTCCGAGAATAAAATGCTAATAAATGAGGTATAAAAAAAGCGTTTAAAAAGGCCTTGGGTTAACTGTGAAGAACGCTTCAAAATTAGTGGGGTCTGTAAATTTAATAACAGCAGCATAGCGCTTAGAGGCGTCGAATTTCTGAGGTTGTTTTAAAAGTACTGGTCGCGTGATTATTTGGCCTTGAGATGTTTGCCAACTTAAGACTAAATCTGCACCTTGATAACGCGCTTGTGGAAAGCCAGTACCACAATAGCTTTGCGGCTCAACTAAATTACAGCTAACCATTTTGGCCGATTCAACAACAGTTAATTTAATATTTTCAATAGTGCTGTTTGCATCATTATAAAAAGCCAGTCCAGACACAGTGAGCGTAGGAGAAGTTGTAGATTTACACCCAAATAAAACAATTAATAAACAGCAAAACATAAAATAAAAACGCTTATAAAATAACACCTGTTATACCCCTTTACAAAAACACAAAGCCTTTAAAAATAGGCTGTGCAGCAATAAAATAAAAACAAAGTTAACCTAAATTAATTAACATTTGTTTATTTTGAACTAAAAATAAACCATTTAGCTTTAATCAAACATGAATCGTGCTACTTACTAATCTGTAAAATGCGTAGTCACTTAAGTAATTAAACTATTTAAGAGCAAGTAAAAGACAAGAATGAAAACAATAAGCCTATTTGTAGCTTGTAACACGAATAATGTTACTCTTTAACGCATTGTTTTCAATATAAAACTGAAGCCCTGCAGCATTATTAGGAACTTCAAATGTTAAACGGGTATTTGAAACGAATTTCGGGGTAATTTTAAGCGGTCCCAACACCACTTTTGAATCTTGATTAAAACCAATACCTGAAAGTGAAAAGGGTTTACCTTTTTCAAGAGTAACAGAAGCATTTCCAAAAATAAGTGGCGCATTATTTAATAGGGATTCAACCTTAACTTCATTGGTTTTTTGGTCTTGATCATAAATAAATAGCGCATATTTACCTTTGGGTACCTCTAATTTAAACACGAGTCCTTCGCTACTAATTGAGGTAGGTTTAAAATTAAAAACATTATTGTGTTGATACACAACAACAACCGGATCGATTAGTTTTTCAAACTGTGTACCAGTAATTAAAATATCATCACCAAAACGATAACGGCCAGCAACTGAAATATCAGAATAAAAACCTGAAAGCTGAGAAACAGTAATGGTATTTTTAGCAAAAAACGCTGACTTCTTTTGTGGATTTAAATCAAAATTATCAAGCACTTTATCGTTATCACTATCAAATGCAAACGCAGTAGCGCTAAATACACACCCTGAAATAATAGCAATAAGGTAACTTCTCATAAATGACTCTAATAATGACTACTTTTATAAGTTAGTCATATACCATTAATTAATAAAGATGTTTATAAAAAAATGCTCTATTTGTAATTTATTCAGCTAAAAAATACCTTAATCACTAGCGTGTTAAAATTTACAAACACTTCATTTTGTAAGTAATGGGTTATTTTTGCCGTAAAGTGATAAACGGAAAACCCATAACAAATTGAATAATAGGAAATAATCATTTTAAAAGCTTTGAATATCAGAAGCTGAATTTTTAACTAGCCAGATGTCTATATGTAAAATGGGATGCACTGAAAACAAGGCTAGAAAAAACATATAAAAAAGCCCAACACACAGTTGGGCTTTATCGTTAAACAAGAAAGCGTTTATCTGAATAGCACTTCTTCTTTTTTGAACCAATGCACACATGCCGTCATTAATAGACCCGCGAGCACTGCCGTGGCAATAAAGATCATACCAACGTAACTGTAATCTACTGTGCCTTTTAAAATCTCTTTAATAGCTAGTGCAACATTGGTAATTGGTACCATTGCAGTACTCATGCTGAGTTCCATATTTGGCATCATCGCAACAATAAGCGGCAAAAATGCAAGCATCGAAAGTGGACCCATATAGTTTTGCGCTTCTTTAAATGAACGTGCATAAATCGAAATCGCCAAAACAAGTGATGAAAACACACATGCAAGCGGAATCAGCAATAACAAAATAAGTGCAAAATCAGCAAAGCCTAGCATCGAAAATGCATCAGTGATTTTCTCTACCTCAAAGAAGTTACCTGCCATTTTCATCCATATGCCCATACTGGCGACAGTAATGAGCGCGGTTGCCAAAGAGGTAAATAACACAGTGAAAAACTTACCAAGTACCAGCTCTGTTCTCGAAATAGGTGTAAGTAAAAGTGTTTCAAGTGTGCCCCGCTCTTTTTCACCAGCGCCTAAATCAATCGCTGGGTAACTAGCACCTGCAAGTACAAGCGGAATTAATAAATACGGAATAAGTGCCCCTAGTTTTTCGCCTAAATTTTCACGTAAATCGGCAGTATCGACTTTTTCAAGCACGACTGGGTTAAGCAGCGCTTCTTGATGTTCAATGGCAATTCCAAGCTTATTAAACTGCTCACTTTGCAGTGTTTGTGAAAACTCTTCTGCCATCTCTTTGATACGTGCAAAGATAAAACTAAGTGATGAAGAATCATTGAAAACAACCTGCCATGAATTACTTTTACCGTTTTCAAGAGATGAACGCGCATCGTCAGTAATCACTATACCTACATCAATTACTTCGTTTTGTACTGCCGTTTTTAAATCATCGACTGTTTTAAAATCACCTTCAACCAATTTGAAGTTTTTATGGTAAAACAGTTTATCTTTAAATTCTGGCGCGTATTGGGCATTAATAATCGCATAAGTATGCACCTTTTGCTCTGCTTCAATAGCAGCTTTACTCATTAAAAAGCCCATTAAAGCAAAAATGATTGGGAAGATGGCAACCGGCAGTGCAACTACAAATAATAATGTTTTTCTGTCACGCAGTAGCTCTTTTAACTCTTTTAAAAATACTTCAAACACCTTGTTGCTCCTTTAAAATCGTTAAAAACGCGTTGTTAAGTACATCACTGCGGCCACGCTCTTTAAATTCACCAATCGTGCCATCAAAACACGTAATACCTTTATCAATCACACTGACGCGCTCACATAAAAGCTCTACTTCATCTAAGTGGTGAGTTGAAAAAATAACCGGAGTACCTTGTGCTTTAATGCTTTGAATAAAGCTGATGACCGTTTGAGTAGTCATAATATCAAGGCCTGTGGTTGGCTCATCAAGCACAATCACCTCAGGGTTGTGCACTACAGCACGCGCAATGTTGGTTTTTTGCTTCATACCCGTTGATAAGTGTTCTGCACGCTTATCTAAAAAGCTATGCATATCAAGCATTTCAAATAATTCGTCACAACGTGTTTTTACTGCTTGTTTATTCATGCCATGAAGGCGTGCAAAGTATTCGATGTTTTCTTTTGCCGTTAAACGGCCATATAAACCAGTAGAACCTGACAAAAAGCCAATTTTTTTACGGGCTTCAAGCGGTTTTTTAACGACATCAATACCATTAATTTTAATTTGACCTTCATCAGGACTAAGCGCAGTGGAAAGCATACGTAATGTGGTTGTTTTACCAGCACCGTTTGGCCCTAATAAGCCAAGCACTTCACCTTGGTTACAGGTAAATGACACATCACGTACCGAATGAAAATAATCTTTATCTTCCCGCGGATCTTTTTTCTCATCGTTTTTCACTTTGTGATCTTTGGTAAGTTTAAAGCGCTTTTTGAGCGCCGATACTTCTATCATTTCAACTTCCTTCGTTTAGGTCGAAAATAATCGGTATTTTCGTAAAATGCTTTGTCTTTGTTACTCTCATACCAAGTCGGCACACCTAGTAACGGTAACGGGAACAAATGACTGTTATCGCACAATATATCTTGTTGTTCTATAAGTTTTTCAAGGGTCGTATCAAGCCAAGCATACTTTTCATCAAGGGATTTAGGCAAATCATCATGATGAGCGGTAATATAAAGCGCTTTACCGGTCAATCCTAAGTATGGGCGGGTTGCCATTTCGTAATTCGCATGACCAAACATAAACGGCCAAATCGAGTTAAACCAATCAGCACGGTTTTCGAAAAAGCCATCTACCCATAAATGATTTTGCAGTAAATGTGCTTGTGCTTCATTGCAAACAATCACAACGCCACATTCATCTAATAATGTGATTGCATTACGCTTTTTAGAGCGCTCAACTCTGCCGTGTAATTTTATCTGCTCGATATGGAGTTTATTTAGCAAGGCTTTTGTTTTCGGAAATAATAACCAAATAAACGCGCCAAACAAATCATGCCAGTTTTCTAAGCGCGTTGGGATTTCACCTTTGTCATAGATAATTTCTTCGTAATAACCATGTTGCCAATCAATATCATCATTAGCTACAAAGGTTATTTGTTGGTCATTTTTATTTTTAATGCCAATAGCATGCTGATTTAACCAGTCAAGTGCTGGCCACTGTTCAAATTGGTCAAGATTAAATAATCGGTTTAGATCGTCAAAGATACCATGATGTAAAAAATCAGTCGTCCAATGCGCTGGGGCTTCAAATTTCATGCAGGTAATTTAAAAGAATAAAACTAAAAGCGCTACTTTACCGCATTTACTAGCACAACACTAAACTAGTTTTTATAATCGGCTAAATTTGTGACACAGGTTGAATTATGAAAAAACTAACACCAATAGGTCTTGCTGTCTCGTTGCTATTAAGTGGCTGTGCGACACAAAATAATGAACAAGCACTCAATGCTGCGTATAACAGTATCAATGCAAAGCAGCTTAGCGAACATATAAAAACAATCGCATCAGATGAATTCGAAGGGCGCGCGCCGTCAACCAAAGGCGAAGAGCTCACTCTCGCTTACTTAGAAAAACACTTCAAATCACTTGGTTTTATTGGCGGTAATAACGGTAGCTTTTACCAAGACGTGCCTTTAGTTTCAATTGAAGCATCACCAGATATGACGCTTAACATCGCCGGTAAAGCATATCAGTACAAAAGAGATATGGTGATGGGCACAAGCCGCATGAGCGAACTTGAATCGATTGAGAATTCTGAGCTGGTGTTTGTTGGCTATGGAATTAACGCGCCAGAATATAATTGGAATGACTATAAAGATATTGACGTAAAAGGTAAAACCGTAGTTATTTTGGTAAATGACCCAGGCTTTGCGACGCAAGATGACACGTTATTTACAGGTAATGCAATGACCTACTATGGCCGTTGGACCTACAAATATGAAGAAGCGTCACGTCAAGGTGCCGCAGGTGCGATTATTGTACATGAAACCGCACCTGCATCTTACCCTTGGTCAGTTGTTGAGAATTCATGGTCAGGCCCACAATTTGGTTTTCAAAAAGAAAATAACAATATGGACCGCGTTGCCGTTGAAGGTTGGGTGACGTTAGACGTTGCTAATGAACTATTTGCTAAAGCAGGGTTAGACTTTGCAAAAGAGAAAGAAAAAGCAGCCAAAGGTGCTTACTCTGTTGATATGGGTGATTTAACAGCGTCTGTTACAGTTAAAAGTGAAATTAAAAAATCAATTTCACGTAATTTTATTGCGACACTACCTGGTAATAGCACCCCAAATGAACACATTATCTACTCTGCACACTGGGATCACCTAGGTAAAGATCCAAATAAAAAAGGCGATAATATTTATAATGGCGCACACGATAACGCCACAGGAACCGCTGGTATGATTGAAATTGCAGAAGCATTTTCAATGTTACCGACAAAACCAGCTCGCTCAATTACCTTTTTAGCGGTAACTGCTGAAGAGCAAGGTTTACTTGGTGCTAAATACTATGCAGCTAATCCAATTATTGCCGCAAATAAATCGGTTGCTAACATCAATATGGATAGCTTAAACCTGTTGGGCCGAGTTACAGATATTAGTGTGGTTGGTGCAGGTAAATCTGAAATGGATGAATATTTAGCACGTGCTGCTAAATCTCAAAACCGTACTTTATCAGGCGACCCTCGCCCTGCTGCCGGTGGTTATTACCGCTCAGATCACTTTGCATTTGCACAAATGGGTATTCCAGCAATGTATTCAGGCGGTGGAACACAAGCGATTGACGAAGAAACTGCACGATACCGCAAGCGTATGGGATTAATTTTACGTGGTTGTTACCATCAGCCATGTGATCAATTCCGTAATGGCTGGGATTTATCAGGTGCAATCCAAGATCTTCAGTTATTTTATCAAGTAGGCTTAGATATTGCTGACAGCAAAGATTGGCCAAAGTGGTACGAAAAATCTGAGTTCCAACGAAAAAAATAATCATAGCAATTGATTAAATTAAACGGTAATGGGATTGATTCGCATTACCGTTAGTACTATAGTGAAACTAATCGCATATTAGGTATCACTATGTTTCTATTTCTCTCACAATTAACTGTTTCAAAACACACTGTTAAAAGTGTTTTAGCTTATAAGCGACTTTTCCTTCCATTAATCATAGTGTGTTTGTGGCTTAATCCAACCACCCAACATATAGTGATCACTGCCCTAGCTGATGCCTTTTTACAAGTAAGCATATTTGTAGCCATTACCCTTTACGGCTATTACATTGCCGTAAAACGCTTCCCGCAATTAGAGATCAGTTATATAACCAAAGTAGCACCAAGACTCGAAGTACCATTTGCAGCACTCTTAGGCGCACTACCAGGCTGTGGTGGTGCAATTATTGTGGTGACGCAATACACTAAAAAACAGGCAAGCTTTGGGGCATTTGTCGCTGTATTAATTTCAACTATGGGTGACGCAGCCTTTTTACTTATCGCAGCAAAACCACAAACCGCACTTTTAGTGTTATTGATAAGTGTTATTACAGGTACCTTATTTGGTTGGCTAGTAAATAGATTTCATAAATTTGACTATTTAGTGCCAGAGCAAACAGAAGACCAACAGCATCAATGTAAAAATGTGCCAAAGTTAATCACCACTTTTAGTAAACGGTTTTGGCAAAGTATCGTATTACCAATGACGATTGTGGCCTTGTTATTAGCATTTCAGTTTCAATTTAGTGATGGCGTATCAAGCTCTATTACAAGCATTGCTGCTGTCTGTTGTTTTATAGTAGCTGTTTTGTGGTCGCTCTCGTCAATTGGTAAAACGTACCAAGATGTAACAGCAGAAGATGATGTAGAAGAACATAATTTAGAAGTTAAAGTGCTGCAAGATACGCATTTTATTACCAGTTGGGTGGTTATTGGTTTCTTAGCTTATGAGTTATTCAAACTATGGCTCGGAACTGATATTTCACTGTTATTTAATCAGTACACTTACTTAATGCCTTTAATGGCCTGTTTAGTAGGGCTGTTACCGGGTTGTGGACCACAAATAATCGTCACTACGCTTTATATGCAAGGTCACATTCCATTTTCAGCGTTAATGGCAAATGCCATATCCAATGATGGTGATGCGCTCTTCCCTGCGATTGCCCTTGCGCCAAAAGCGGCTTTGATTGGTACTTTGTATACTGCAGTACCAAGTTTATTAATTGGTTATTTACTTTACTTAATATAAAAAGGGGTCTTTCGACCCCTTTTTATTAACTCATTGCCATTAACATGGCACTTGGTGTTTCTAAATAATGCTTCCACAAATTATTGAAACGCGCCATGGTTGCGCCATCAATAATGCGGTGATCGCCTGACCATGAAATTTGCATAATTGCACGGGCTTCAACCTCACCTTTAACATTAAAACGCGGTAAGTGTTGAAGTTTACCAAGGGCAACAATAGCAACTTCCGGTTTATTGATAATTGGCGTCGCTGTAGTACCCCCAATTGCACCAATATTAGAAATTGAAATAGTGCCACCTTTAAGATCTTGTGGGCTCACACGACCTTCACGTGCTTGATCAGTCAAACGCGATACTTCATTGGCAATTTCAACCATATTCTTAGTTTGGCATGATTTAATATTAGGTACTAATAGGCCTAATTTTGAGTCTACTGCCATACCAATATTATGGTCATTGAAATACGTTAGCTCAGTACAATCGGCATTTACCTGTGAATTGATCACAGGGAATTCTTTCAGTGCTAACGAAAGCGCTTTGATAAAGAAAGGCATCATGGTGAGCTTAACACCCTGCTTTGCATACTGCTCTTTTAAATCTTTGCGTAAGCTGATTAGATCGGTTAAATCAATTTCATCGCTTAACGTAAAGTGTGGAATAGTAGAAACTGAATCCATCATCTGCTTTGCCATCGCTGCTTGCATACCGCGAATTGGCTCAACACGTGTACTTGCCAAACTTGGTACAGCTTGTGTCGCCACTGGCGAAACTGATTGGCTGTTACTATCACCATTTAAGAAGCGCTGAATATCTTCTTTATACACACGGCCATTTTTACCTGAACCAACAACCTTTGAAATATCTAAATTGTGCTCACGAGCTAAACGGCGCACTGCTGGACTTGCAACTGCTTTGCCTGCATTTGCTACAACTGGTAATTCTTCTTGTTGTTGCTTAACGGGCGCATTTTGCTGTGCGTTTACCACTTTCTTTTGAATATCGATAACTTGTGCACTTGCTACTTCCATTTGGAAAAGTGGTGCATGCACTTTGGCAATTTCACCTTTTTGATGATACAGCTTAGTCACACGACCGGTGTGTTTTGCAGGAATTTGAACAAGCGCTTTGTCTGTCATTACATCACAAACGGCTTGGTCTTCTTTGATTTCATCACCCTCAGCAACAAGCCAATCGACAATTTCGCACTCAACAATACCTTCACCAATATCTGGTAAAATAAAATCTTCAAGCGCTGTACCCGTTTGCACTGGTGCCTCTTGAGTTAACTCTGATGGTGCTGAACTTGTTGGCTGCTGTGCTGCCGGTGCACCTTCAACATCCATGGCAAATAGTGGCGCGTGTACTTTAGCAATTTCACCTTTTTGGTAATAAAGCTTAGTAATAACACCGTTATGTACTGCAGGAATTTGCACCAGTGCTTTATCAGTCATTACATCGCAAATAGGCTGATCTTCTTTTACAGTGTCACCTTCTGCAATTAACCATTCAACCACTTCACACTCAACGATGCCTTCACCAATATCCGGTAGAATAAAATCTTGGCTCATAACTACTCCTTAAAACTGCACAGACTGCTTAATAGCTGATAACACTTTCAATGCATCAGGAATGTATTCTTTTTCAAGCGCAAGTGGGTATGGTGTATCTAGACCACACACACGACTAATCGGCGATTCTAAATGTAAAAAACACTCTTGTTGAATAGTCGCTGCGATTTCAGCACCAAAGCCACAGGTTACAGGTGCTTCATGGCTGATAAGTAAACGCCCTGTTTTCATCACAGATTTTGCAACAGTGTCAACATCCCATGGTTGAATGCTGCGTAAATCAATCACTTCACAACTTATGCCATCTTCTTTTGCCATTTCAGCTGCTTTTTCAATGATTTCCATTTGCGCACCCCAAGCTAAAAGCGTGATATCAGAACCTTCAGATACAACTTCAGCTTTACCAATTGGGATAATGAAATCATCTTCTGGCACATCACCAATAGAAGCTCGATATAGACGCTTTGGCTCAAAGAAAATAACCGGGTTATCATCTTTAATACAAGCGCGTAATAAGCCTTTTGCTTGGTAAGCATTGCGCGGCACAACCAGTTTTAAACCTGGTGTATGGGCAAAATAAGCTTCAGGTGATTGCGAATGATATAAACCGCCGGCAATACCACCGCCATAAGGTGTGCGAATGGTAAGCTTGCCAACATTAAACTCATTACCGCTGCGGTAACGGAATTTAGCGGATTCATTTACGATTTGATCAAAGGCTGGGAAGATATAATCCGCAAATTGAATTTCAGCAATTGCAGGAGCCCCCGCCGCAGCTAAGCCATTGGCAAAACCTAAAATACCTTGCTCAGTTAATGGCGTATTAAAAACACGGTGTTTACCATATTTTTCTTGTAAGCCACTAGTAGCACGGAATACACCACCGAAATAACCAACATCTTCACCGAAAATACAGGCAAGTGGATGTTCTGACATAGAAATATCAAGCGCAGAATTAATCGCTTGTAACATATTCATTTGTGCCATTATTTGATTCTCCCTGCCGTTGTCGGATAAGCGTCTGGATGAGCTTTAACGTGCGCTTTTAATGCTTCAAGTTGTTTTTCAAGTAATGGAATTGGCGTGTCGTATACATCGCTTACTAAATCTTCAATTGGTGGCTTAGCCACTTTTTCAGCCACTTTTACGGCATCTAAGATTTGTTCACGTAGCGCTTCATCTTGCGCATTATCTTCAGCTTCGTCTAACCAGCCTTTACTAAGCAAGTAACCTTTAAAGCGTTGAATTGGACACTTAGTATTTGTGCTTTCTTCTTCTTTTGAGCGATAACCTGTTGGGTCGTCCGATGTAGAGTGCGCCCCTAAACGATAGGCAATTGATTCGATTAACACTGGGTTACCCGTTTCAACTGAATATTGACGTGCTTTTTGTGTTGCCGCATAAACTGCTAACGCATCTGCGCCATCAACACGAATCGTTTTAATACCGTAACCAACACCACGACTGGCAATACCGTCACCTGCAAACTGTTCATCTGCAGGCGTTGAAATCGCATAACCGTTATTTCGTGCAAAAAAGATAACTGGCGCTTTTAAAACCGCTGCCATATTAAGACCTGCGTGGAAATCACCTTCAGAAGCGGCACCTTCACCAAAATAACATAAGGTAATATTGTTAATCTCAGAGCTTAATTCGCCATTTTCAGCATTAATGTGTGGGATTTTTTGCGAATACGCATAACCCGTTGCCTGAGGTATTTGCGTACCTAGTGGTGAAGAGATAGTCATATAATGCAATTCTTTTGAACCATAATGAATTGGCATTTGACGACCTTTACCTAAATCTTTCTCGTTAGAGAACATTTGGTTCATAAACTGCTCAAGGCTAAAACCACGGTAACGTAAGGCTGCTTGCTCACGATATTGCGCCATGATCATATCATCGTCTTTTAATGCAGCGGCACTTGCTGTTACAGCACCTTCTTCACCTAAACATTGCATGTAAAAAGAAACACGCCCTTGGCGTTGTGCTGCTTGCATACGCTCATCTAGCGCACGAATAAAACGCATTGTTTTGTAAATTTTTAATGCGGTTTCTTTGTCAATATTTGGATCAACTGCTCCTTTAACTAGATGACCATTTTCATCTAATAAACTAACAGTAGGTATGTCTAATGCTGAAGGATCGATAAATTCGAGTGCCTGCGTAACATTTAAAGACACATTTTGCGGGTTCGTCATAGCTTACCTCTAATGATGTAGCGCTTTAAAAATGCGTAAATATCCAATTAAGCAACATAATTAGCATTGTGCTGAGAGACACTTAAACGTTAGGTAAATTGAATTTGACGCATCAAACACTTCAACCAAACAATTTAAACAGCTAATTTATGCAAGTGACTGGTATGATTAGTACATATCACCCATAAATTGGACTAATATTAAATTAAAGTTAGCTCGACTTTACGTTAACGTAAACGGATATTCAACTAATTTTAGCTGAATATCCTAAAAGGTGTGGCAAGATATTTATACAAAATCAGTTTTATTTTGCAGGGGGATCACGGTAAGAAGTGCGCGCTGTCCTAGTGCAACTTTTGCATTTGGGAAGATAATGGCTTCACCATCAACTTCAGCAAAATAATCTGTATCGCCATCCGTTGCTAGTAGCTCACCTTTAGCAAACCCAGTAAAGTTTGCAGCGCTATCACTAAACGGAAAACGAAAATCTTCTTGAGTCCGATTAATTGTGCGATGTACTTCAAACAATTCAAAATCAGCAAAGTTAAACTCGGGATAAACCATCGTTTCTTGAGAGATTAAATCTGTAAGTGTGTTTTTCGCTTTTTCAAAGCGTGTCATATCGTTTTGACCAAATGGTTTTACTTTACCAAGCTCGATAGTAAAGGCGTCTGCATTAAATGTACTACTTGAAAAATAGCTAAATGTTGTCGCAGCTGACTTCATCATTAAGATGGTATTAACACCACAACTTAGTAAAAAGCTTAGTTCTTCTTTTTTCCATGGTTTGCCATTTAAAAAAGGATAGACAGCAAACTTGTCGTTTTTAGAATCACGAATTGCTGTGTGTAAATCATAATGAATACGTTTACGGCCATTTTCACTTTGCTGATTAAAGAAATTTGAAACATACGTCTCTAATTTTGCAGCCCTAATTTTTTCATTATTTTGCTCGCCTTGTTTATGAGCACCACAAAATAGGCGATTTAAGTTCTCTTCAACAAAGCGCTCAGCCACATTCATCGAAGCTGGATTGCCAAAAATGAATAAAACACGATGTGCCAGTTGCAATTCACCTTTAATAACCGCTTTGATAAGTTCATCACATATTTCAATTGGCGCAGTTTCATTACCGTGAATGGCTGATGACAGTACAATGTCTTTATTACCATATTGTACTGGCGTAAACTGAATTACCCCCGTATCAAGTACTTCAACTTGAGTACCGTTATTCAAGCTAAAATTAAATGGGTCTAAATGCCATTCGTTGGCACGTGATATTGATAAGAAATCACCTGTTTGTGAGAGATTATTTGTTGTCATGTTACTCATCTTTACATAATAAAAAAGGCGGTAAACCGCCTTTTAAAACATCTTAAATTTTAAGAAATAACTGAATTAACTAAAGCTATAGCTTCAGTTTCTAATTCTTTTAAATGTGCCTCAGATACAAAAGACTCAAGGTAAATCTTATAAATATCCTCAGTACCAGAAGGACGTGCAGCAAACCAACCGTTTTGTGTTGTTACTTTTAAACCACCAATTGCTGCGCCATTACCAGGTGCATGGGTGAGTTTTGCTAAAATACTGTCGCCTGCTAGGGTATCGGCAGTTACATCGTCAGCCGATAATTTAGCTAACTTTTCTTTTTGCTGTGCGTTAGCTGGCGCATCTAAACGTTTGTAGATTGGTGCACCAAACTCTTCTGTTAAAGCGTTATAATGCTCACTTGGAGTTTTACCAGTCACAGCTAAAATCTCAGCGGCTAAAAGTGCAAGAATAAAACCGTCTTTATCAGTTTCCCAAACACTGCCATCACGACGTAAGTAAGAAGCACCTGCACTTTCTTCACCACCAAACAATAAGCTTGAATCTAATAAACCATCAACAAACCATTTAAAGCCTACAGGTACTTCAAATACTTCACGGCCATGTTTAGCAACAACTTTGTCGATCATTGCACTAGAAACCAGTGTTTTACCCACTTTAGCATCAATTGGCCACTCTGGGCGGTGACTTATCAGATAGTCAATTGCTACTGCTAAATAATGATTAGGGTTCATCAGACCATCTGGCGTAACAATACCATGACGGTCATAATCAGGGTCATTACCAACCGCAATATCAAACTTATCTTTAAGTGAAATTAAGCTTGCCATTGCATAAGGCGATGAACAATCCATTCGAATTTTGCCATCTTTATCAAGCGTCATAAAAGAAAATTGCGGGTCAATTTTTTCATTAACAACGGTAATATCTAAACCGTATTTTTCGGCAATCACTGGCCAAAAATTAATGCCAGAGCCACCTAACGGATCTACACCAATTTTAATACCTGCATTTTTAATTGCTTGCATATCAATAATGTTTGCAAGGTCTTCTACATAAGGTGTAATTAAGTCTTGATATTGAATAAAACCAGAACGTTTAGCTTTAACAAATGGGAAGAGTTCAACTTCAACTAAATCTTCAATTAAAAGTTGATTCGCTCTATCTTCAATCCATTTTGTGATATTGGTATCAGCTGGACCACCATTTGGCGGATTGTATTTAAAACCACCATCTTCAGGTGGATTATGAGAAGGTGTAATAACAATGCCATCAGCAAGTTCAGCACTATGTATTTGGTTGTGCGTTACAATCGCATGACTTATTACAGGTGTTGGCGTGTAATCATCATTTTCTTGCGTTACAACCTGAACCTCGTTTGCCACTAACACTTCAATAGCTGAATTAAATGCAGCTTCAGAAAGGGCATGAGTATCTTTGCCTAAGAAAAGCGGACCAAAAATATTATTTTGTTTTCGATAATCACAAATAGCTTGGGTGATTGCCAAAATATGTGATTCATTAAAATTAGTTTTTAATGAACAACCACGGTGACCCGATGTGCCAAATGCAACACGCTGCTCAGGGTGTTCTTCAATATCTGGTTCATATAAATAATATGATGATACTAATTTAGGAATGTTGACTAAGTCTGATTGTAAGGCGCGCTGCCCTGCTCTTTCATGGTTTGCCATGATCCACCTTTAAATTATAAGTAATCGCGTAATTTTTCTGCTTCGTCTTCACTGTAGCCTAGAGATATGGCAACTTCGTGAACCATCATTTTTTTACGTGTAGTGTTTGAATTAGTCATAACCCAATAGCCACTATCCATAATGTTTTTAGGATTAGTACTACTACCAGATGCAATTAAATCGTCTTTGTTAGTAGCGAAATAAATACGATCACGGCCTTTGATATCAAGCACACGATTAAAAATACCTTTGTGTGTGCGATGAAGAGCAGAAAGAATAAATAGAAAACGCCCTACAACGCCTTTTTGCATTGCAAGTTCTTCTTTATTCAAAATATTAAACACGTTATCGCACTTATGTTCTTTTTTCTCTTTTGGCGCAACCTGCTCTTCAACTTCCACAGTTTCAGTAGCTGGAAGATTTGGGAGATCTGTATCTAGCTTTAATAGGCGACGTAAAATTTGAGACGCGCTTTCACCAATACTCTGAGTATTACTTGCTATATACTGATATAACTCGTCGTCGATTTCGATTTTTTTCATGGTTATCCTAATTGTTAGACGAATTTAGCAAAAATCTCGCATAGTATAACGAGTTTAAATTGATTTCTCTATGTTTGCTTTTTCAAGTTTCACTCGGCACAATGCTGCTTTTCATTAGCTTAACTACGCAAATGCAATTAAATTATTCACAACTTGGCGATAATACAGACAACTTGCCTATTATCGTAATTCACGGCTTATTTGGCTCTAAAGAAAATTTAAATATCATTGCCAAACCACTCAGTGAAAACCATCAAGTTATCAACGTCGATCTTAGAAATCACGGCCAATCATTTCACGATGCTACAATGAACTACCAAGTGATGGCTGACGATGTATTTAATTTATTAAACACATTAAATATTAATCAGTGCATTCTTGTGGGTCATTCCATGGGTGGAAAAGTGGCGATGCAAATGGCTTTAAGCCAAGGTGAGCGAATAGCTAAGCTCATTGTGTTAGATATAGCACCAACACACTACACACCAAGACATCAAAATGTATTCAATGGCTTAAAAAACGTGAATTTAGCCGCGATTAATAATCGAAGTGAGGCAGATGCTCAGTTAGCTGAATTTATTGAAGAACCTGGCGTAAGGCAGTTTTTATTAAAAAGCTTAGCAAAAACTGAACTTGGTTTTAGTTGGCGCTTTAATGTAGAGCAAATAATTGCATCATATGATGCGATATTGGCAAAACCTGAAGGTTTAGCATATACAAAGCCCACTCTCTTTATTAAGGGCGCAAATTCTGACTATATTTTAGAATCACACCGCCCTGAAATTGCTGCGCTATTTCCCAATGCTAAAGCAAAAATAATCGCAGGTGCTGGCCATTGGTTACATGCTGAAAAGCCAAGCCAGGTAAATTTAGCAATAAGTCAATTTGTTGCTGGTTAATAGAGAGAAAAAATAGAAAAAACCTACTTATTACATGGGTACTATTTTTGATCTTTGATAATGTATTTAACGGCTTACTATGCTATAGTTGCGGCCGTTTTCGCGCAGATTCAGAATAATAATGTTAGATAAATTATTAGATGGTATTGATATCCTTGGACTCTATTTCGGTTTAGCCGGAATATTCTTTTTCATAGGTATGGCAATCCAAGATGTTTTAAAAAAAGGTGATGTGCCAAAATTTGGTCGTTACGTCGTTTGGTTGGTGCTTTTTTTAGGCTGTTCTGGGTTTATTGCGAAAGGTCTTATTCAGGTATTTTGGCAAGGTGCTGGAGTTGGATAATGGCCAAAGCGGAATCAGATAGAACGACCCGAGATTTATTCGAATACGATAAACGTCCGGGGCGACCTAAAACAAACCCCCTACCACGAGAATTACAGCTTAAAATTAATAAGCGAAATCAACTTAAACGTGATAAAGCTCGTGGTTTAAAGCGTGTCGAATTCAAGGTTTCTTCTGAGTTGTATCAAGCACTAAACGATATGGCAGAAGAACAAAATGTGAGTCGAAGCGCATTGATTGAAATTATTTTGCAAGAGAAATTAGCGACAAAAAGGTAATAAACTATGGCAAGCGTAGGCATTTTTTTTGGTAGTGATACAGGTAATACAGAGCACGTCGCCAAGCTAATTCAAAAAGAGCTAGGTAAAAAAATGGTTGATGTTCATGACATCGCTAAAAGCTCTAAAGAAGATATTGCTGAATTTGATTTAATTCTATTCGGTATTCCAACTTGGTATTACGGTGAAGCGCAATGCGATTGGGATGATTTTTTCCCTGAGCTTGAAGAAATCAACTTCGAAGGTAAATTAGTAGCTATTTTTGGTTGTGGTGACCAAGAAGATTACGCTGAGTACTTCCTTGATGCGATGGGCATGATCAATGACATCGTGACTGAGCGTGGTGCAATCGTTGTTGGTCACTGGTCAACTGAGGGTTATGAATTTGAAGCTTCGAAAGCGCTTGTTGATGATAACCACTTTGTAGGTCTAGGTATTGATGAAGATCGCCAACCTGAATTAACTGAAAAGCGTATTAAAGATTGGTGTGCTCAAGTATATGACGAAATGTGCTTGGCCGAATTAGAAGATTAAAATAAAACCTGCGTTTACATTAGGCTATATCTAGTATAGCCTTACAATAACGTCGTGCTATTAAAGACAAAACAAGATAAAAACGAGACCAAGTTGATGACTGATCACAATTTAGAGCTAAAAAAAGCAGGTTTAAAAGTAACACTGCCAAGAATTAAAATCTTAGAGATTTTACAATCACCAGATAATCAACATATCAGCGCTGAAGATGTATATAAAATCTTATTAGATAAAGGCGAAGAAATTGGTCTTGCGACTGTTTATCGTGTACTTAACCAATTTGATGATGCTGGCATTGTTACACGTCACCATTTTGAAGGTGGTAAATCGGTATTTGAATTAGCCGGCAGCACACACCATGACCATTTAGTGTGTTTAAAGTGTGGCAAAGTGGTTGAGTTTGAAGATGATGTTATCGAAACACGCCAAGAAGAAATTGCTAACGACAACGGCATTAAGCTAACAAATCATTCACTTTACCTATACGGTGAATGTGAAGATAAAGAAGCATGTAAGCAATTTGCTGAAGAAAACAGCTAAACTTATATTTTAAAAAAAAGCGCCAATTGGCGCTTTTTTTATAGCTAAACTTGAGGCTTAAAGGGATAGATACCCTATCCCTTTAAACTAAAACTTAGTCTTTATTTTCTTCTTTTGCCCAAGAGTCACGCAAGCCAACGGTACGGTTGAAAACTAAACCTTCGGCTTTACTATCACGACAGAAGTAACCTGTACGCTCAAACTGATAACCTACTTCAACCTCTGCATTAGCAAGTGCAGGCTCAACAACTGCAGCTGTTAAACGTACTAACGACTCTGGATTTAATACTGTGGCAAAATCATCTTCTGCTGCTGGGTTTGGCACAGTAAATAAACGGTCGTATAAACGTACTTCGGCAGGCACACCTTGCGTTGCACTTACCCAATGAATTACACCTTTAACCTTACGACCATCACTTGGGTTTTTACCTAGAGTTTCATCATCGTAAGTACAGTAAATAGTAGTAATGTTACCTGCATCGTCTTGGTCAACACGTTCAGCTTTAATAACATAAGCACCACGTAAACGTACTTCTTTACCAAGTACTAATCGCTTATATTTTTTGTTCGCTTCAAGACGGAAATCTTCACGTTCAATTAGCACTTCACGTGTAAATGGTACAACACGCGAACCCATTTCTTCGATATTTGGGTGGTTTTGAACGTTTAGTTCTTCCACTTTATCTGCTGGGAAGTTCTCGATAACAACTTTAATTGGATCAAGTACAGCCATTGCACGCGGCGCGTTTTCGTTAAGGTCATCACGGATACACGCTTCTAACATGCCCATTTCAACCATGTTGTCTTGCTTTGTAACACCAATACGCTTACAAAACTCACGAATAGACGCTGGCGTATAACCACGGCGTTTTAAACCAGCAATTGTTGGCATACGCGGGTCATCCCAGCCTTCAACGTGCTTTTCTTCAACTAATGCATTTAGCTTACGCTTACTCATTAGTGTGTATTCAAGATTTAAACGCGAAAATTCGATTTGCTGCGGGTGACATTCAAGCGAAATATTATCTAACACCCAATCATATAAACGACGGTTATCCTGGAACTCAAGAGTACAAAGCGAGTGAGTAATGCCTTCTAGCGCATCTGAAATGCAGTGTGTGAAATCGTACATTGGGTAGATACACCACTTATCACCTGTCTGGTGGTGATGTGCAAAACGGATACGATAAATGATTGGATCGCGTAGCACCATAAATGAGCTCGCCATATCAATTTTTGCACGTAAAACACATTCACCTTCTTTGAATTCACCGTTTTTCATTTTTTCGAAAAGCGCTAAATTCTCTGCAACACTGGTGTCACGGTACGGGCTATTTTTACCAGCTTCCGTTAATGTGCCGCGGTACTCACGTGCTTCATCAGGTGATAAGAAACATACATATGCTAAGCCTTTTTCAATTAGCTCTACTGCATAATCGTATAACTTATCGAAATAGTTTGAAGAATAACAAATTTCACCATCCCAATTAAAACCAAGCCATTTAACATCTTGCTGAATTGAATTTACGTAATCGATGTCTTCTTTTTCTGGGTTTGTGTCATCAAAACGTAAGTTACATAGGCCTTGATAGTCTTTCGCAATACCAAAATTTAGGCAAATAGATTTGGCGTGACCAATATGTAAATAACCATTCGGTTCTGGTGGAAAACGCGTATGAGTTGCTGCGTGTTTTCCAGATGCTAAATCTTTATCAATAATATTAGTGATAAAGTTAGTTGCTCGATTTTCTGCTTCCGCCATTGCGAAATTTTCCTATATTCATTAAATAAATTAACGCGCTAATTATTACAAATAAAAGCCTTATCGCCTAGGTGAAAACAAGGCATGAGCTAAAAAAATATGAAATAAAAATGCGAATAACAGCTCTGTAGTTAAGTAACTGAACGGTTATTACGTTTGAAAATTAAATAACTGACTAATTGGATATTTTATGATGTTTTGCTACTTCGTGAAGTGCAAACACCATTTACAATTTACCAAAATAAGTCGCTATTTAATTAAACTAAAATATTGGGACAAATTCATAAACTTCAAGAACACGAAATTTGTGCATTAAAAAAGGCTGCATAAGCAGCCTTTTTATAGAAGGTTCGGAAAATTACCAGCCAGTTTTTTCTGCTAGTGCTTTACCGATATCAGCTAGTGAACGAACAGTCTTAACGCCTGCTGCTTCTAGCGCTGCGAATTTCTCGTCAGCTGTACCTTTACCGCCAGCGATAATCGCACCAGCGTGACCCATACGCTTACCTGGAGGAGCAGTAACACCAGCGATGTAAGAAACCACAGGCTTAGTTACATTAGCTTTAATGTACTCAGCAGCTTCTTCTTCAGCTGTACCACCGATCTCACCGATCATAACGATCGCTTCAGTTTGAGGGTCATTTTCGAACATTTCTAGAACGTCGATGAAGTTAGTACCTGGGATTGGGTCACCACCAATACCAACACATGTTGATTGACCGAAACCAGCATCAGTTGTTTGCTTAACAGCTTCGTAAGTAAGTGTACCAGAACGTGATACGATACCTACTTTACCTGGCTTATGGATGTGACCAGGCATGATACCGATTTTAGTTTCACCCGGAGTGATAACACCTGGGCAGTTAGGACCAATCATGCGAACGCCAGTTTCGTCAAGCTTAACTTTAACGTCAACCATGTCTAGCGTTGGGATACCTTCAGTGATACATACGATTAGCTCGATGCCTGCACTGATAGCTTCTAAGATTGCATCTTTACAGAAAGGTGCTGGAACGTAGATAACAGAAGCTGTTGCGCCTGTTGCTTCTACTGCTTCACGTACTGTGTTAAATACAGGAAGACCTAGGTGAGTTTGACCACCTTTACCTGGAGAAACACCACCAACCATTTGTGTACCGTACTCAAGCGCTTGCTCTGAGTGGAAAGTACCTTGGCCACCAGTGAAACCCTGACAGATTACTTTAGTATCTTTATTAATTAATACAGACATTATTTGCCCTCCGCAGCAGCAACAACTTTCTCAGCAGCGTCAGTTAGTGACTCAGCTGCGATAATGTCAAGGCCAGAGTTAGCAAGAACGTCACGACCAAGATCAGCGTTAGTACCTTCTAAACGTACAACTACAGGTACATTTACACCAACTTCTTTAACCGCACCAATGATACCTTCTGCGATCATGTCACAACGTACGATACCACCGAAGATGTTAACTAGTACTGCTTTAACATTGTCATCAGAAAGGATGATCTTGAATGCTTCAGCTACACGCTCTTTAGTTGCACCGCCACCAACATCTAGGAAGTTAGCTGGCTTGCCACCGTGTAGGTTTACGATGTCCATAGTACCCATTGCTAGGCCCGCACCGTTAACCATACAACCTACGTTACCGTCTAGTGCTACGTAGTTCAGTTCCCACTGAGCTGCGTGCGCTTCACGCTCGTCTTCTTGTGACGGATCGTGCATTTCACGGATTTTAGGCTGACGATATAAAGCGTTACCATCTACACCGATTTTACCGTCTAGACAGTGAAGGTTACCTTCGTCAGTGATTACTAATGGGTTGATTTCTAAAAGTGCGAAATCATGATCGTTGAACATGTTAGCAAGACCCATGAAGATCTTAACAAACTGCTTCATTTGAGTAGGGTTTAAACCTAGTTTGAAGCCTAGTTCACGCGCTTGGTAAGCTTGAGGACCTACTAGTGGATCAATCTCAGCTTTGTGAATTAGTTCTGGTGTTTCTTCAGCAACTTGTTCGATTTCAACACCACCTTCAGTAGATGCCATGAAAACAACTTTACGAGAAGCACGGTCTACTACAGCGCCAAGGTATAATTCGTTAGCGATATCTGTGCAGCTTTCAACAAGGATTTTTGCTACTGGCTGACCATTTTCGTCAGTTTGGTAAGTAACTAGGTTCTTACCTAACCAGTTTTGTGCAAATTCTTTAATTTCTTCTTTGCTGTCAGCAAGCTTAACACCGCCCGCTTTACCACGTCCACCTGCGTGAACCTGACATTTAACAACCCACTTGTCACCGCCAATTTTATCAGCAGCTTCTGCAGCTTCCTGAGGAGTGTCACATGCGTAACCCTCAGAAACTGGTAAACCATAGTCGGCAAATAATTGCTTTGCCTGATACTCATGCAAATTCATGATGCTTTTCCAATTGTATTACGTAAAGGGTTGAACTTTTGTTCAACCATCCCAAATTGCGCACCTAGTATAGTCGCACCAACCTTGTATGAAAACCCCAGTACGACCAAAGGCGCAAAAAAAAAGCTGCGAATAACTCCACAGCTTATTTTTTAATCCAAATCTATTAAACGTCTAGTAATAAACGTGTTGGATCTTCTAGTAGTTCCTTAATTGTAACTAAGAAACCAACAGATTCTTTACCATCGATTTGACGGTGGTCATACGATAGTGCTAGGTACATCATAGGTAAAATTTCAACTTTACCATTTACCGCCATTGGACGATCTTGGATTTTGTGCATACCAAGAATAGATGATTGCGGTAAGTTGATGATTGGCGTAGATAGTAATGAACCAAATACACCACCGTTAGTAATAGTAAAGTTACCACCAGTCATGTCATCAACAGTAAGTTTACCATCACGACCTTTAAGTGCTAATTCACGAATACCTTTTTCAATTTCAGCAACTGATAACTTGTCACAGTCACGAAGTACTGGTGTTACAAGACCACGCGGTGTAGAAACTGCGATGCTGATATCGAAGTAATTGTGATAAACAATGTCATCACCGTCAATTGACGCGTTTACTTCAGGGAAACGCTTAAGCGCTTCAGTAACAGCTTTCACGTAGAAAGACATGAAACCTAAACGGATGCCGTGACGCTCTTCAAATACATCTTTGTATTGCTGACGAAGATCCATGATTGGTTTCATGTTAACTTCGTTAAACGTAGTAAGCATTGCAGTTGAATTCTTAGCTTCAAGAAGACGGTTAGCAATTGTCTTACGAAGACGTGTCATAGGAACACGCTTTTGCGTACGCTCACCAAGTGCAACAGCTGGAGCTGCCGCCGCTGGTGCTGCTGCTTTTGCTGCAGGAGCTTTTAAGAACGCATCAACGTCTTCTTTAGTGATACGACCACCTTTGCCAGAACCTTTGATTTGTGAAGCATCAAGGCCTTTCTCAGCAATTAAACGACGTACAGAAGGTGTTAATACATCTGAGTTTTCGTCAGAAGTAGCTGGTGCTTCTGTAGCAGCTGCTGGTGCTGATGCAGCAGCTGCACCGGCAATTAGCTTACCAATGATCTGTTCACCTAAAACCGTATCACCTTCAGCATGGATGTGGTCACCCATAACACCGTCTTCAGGTGCTACAACTTCAAGAACTACTTTATCTGTTTCGATATCAACTAGGTTCTGGTCACGGCTTACCGCTTCACCAGGTTGAACATGCCATGTTGCAATCGTAGCGTCTGCTACTGATTCAGGAAGCACAGGAACTTTAATATCCACTTCTTTACCTTCTGCTGCTGGCGCCGCTACTGGCGCTGCTGTTGTTTCTGCAGGAGCTGCAGCTGAATCTGCAGCACCTAATAATGCAATCACTTGTTCACCAAGTACTGTTGCACCTTCCGCTTGTGAAATTTCAGTAATTACACCATCTTCCGGTGCAACAACTTCTAAAACTACTTTGTCTGTTTCGATATCAACAAGGTTTTGATCGCGGCTAACTTTATCACCAACGTTCACATGCCATGTTGCAACTGTTGCATCTGCAACAGATTCAGGAAGAACAGGAACCTTAATTTCGGTTGTCATCTCTTATTCCTTATTTTTTAATTGTAAGGGCGTCGGCGATCAACGCGTTTTGTTCTTTAGTATGGGTAGACATATAACCACATGCTGGCGATGCAGAAGCTTTACGACCTGCATAACTTAGGTTAGCACCTTGTGGAATCGCATCCCAGAAATGGTGTTGCGAGCAATACCAAGCGCCTTGGTTTTGCGGCTCTTCTTGACACCATACGAAATCTTTAACGTGTTGGTAACGTTGCATAATTGTCTCCATTTCCGCATGTGGGAATGGATACAACTGCTCAACACGCACAATAGCAATATTGTTAAGTTCTTGCTCACGACGTTGTTGTAGTAATTCGTAGTAAACTTTACCACTACAGAAAACAACACGTTCAACTTTGCTTGCATCAATATCATCGATTTCATCAATCATGTTATTGAAAACACCCGTTGAAAGTTCTTCTAAGCTCGAAACTGCTAATGGATGACGTAATAATGACTTAGGCGTCATTACAATCAATGGACGACGTAATGGACGTACTGATTGACGACGGATCATCGCATAAACCTGTGCAGGTGTTGAAGGCACACATACTTGCATATTGTGATCAGCACATAGCTGTAAATAACGCTCTAAACGTGCAGAGCTGTGTTCTGGACCTTGACCTTCATAACCATGTGGTAACAAGATTGTTAAACCACATAAACGGCCCCACTTTTGTTCACCCGAACTTAAGAACTGGTCAAATACAACTTGTGCGCCGTTCGCAAAGTCACCAAATTGTGCTTCCCAACATACTAACGATGTTGGTTCAGCTGTTGCATAACCATATTCAAACGCTAGAACTGCTTCTTCAGATAATACTGAATCATATACTTCAAAAGCACCTTGACCTTCGCGGATATTTTGCAGTGGTAAATAAGTTGATGCATCTGCTTGGTTGTGAACAACCGCGTGACGGTGGAAGAAAGTACCACGACCTGAGTCCTGACCGGTAATACGGATATCTGTACCTTCGTCAACAAGTGACGCATATGCAAGTGTTTCAGCCATACCCCAATCAAGTGGTTTTTCACCTGCAGCCATCGCTTTACGATCATCATAGATTTTCTTAACGCGCGACTGTGCTTTGTGATCTTCTGGGTAGCTTGAAACTGCTTCACCAAGGGCTTTTAGCTTTTCAATTGATAGTGCTGGATCGTACGCAGTATCCCAATCGTGACCTACAAACTTAGACCAATCTGATGAATGCTTTGTATCTGGTTGAATTTCATCAACAACGCAAACTCCGTTATCTAAACCATTACGGTAATCATCAGCTAATCTCTTCGCTTCATCAGCACTTAATACACCTTCAGAAACTAATTTTTGAGCATAGATTTCACGTGGCACTGGGTGCTTTTTGATTTTCTGATACATCAATGGCTGAGTTGCATTAGGCTCATCAGCTTCATTGTGACCGTGACGACGGTAACACACTAAATCGATTACAACATCACGCTTAAACTTGTTACGGAAATCAAGTGCAAGCTGTGTTACAAAAGCAACCGCTTCAGGATCATCAGAATTCACGTGGAAAATTGGTGCCTGAACCATTTTAGCGATATCAGTACAGTATTCAGTTGAGCGAACATCTTCTTGTTTGTTCGTTGTGAAACCTACTTGGTTGTTTACAACGATACGAACTGAACCGCCCACGCTGAACGCACGTGTTTGTGATAAGTTAAAGGTTTCTTGAACTACACCTTGGCCAGCGATTGCCGAGTCACCATGAATAGTGATTGGTAATGCTTTTGAACCATTAGTACAACCTAAACGGTCAAGACGTGCACGTACAGAACCCATAACCACAGGGTTAACGATTTCAAGGTGAGAAGGGTTAAATGCAAGCGCCATATGCACGTTGCCACCCGTAGTTGCGAAATCAGAAGAGAAACCCATGTGATACTTAACGTCACCAGAGCCTGCTAATTCGCCGTACTTACCAGCAAATTCATCAAAAAGCACTTGTGGGTTTTTACCTAATACGTTCACTAATACGTTTAAACGTCCACGGTGAGCCATACCAATAACAGCTTCTTCCTGACCACTTTCCCCTGCTCTATGAATTAACTCTTTAAGCATAGGTACTAACGCATCGCCACCTTCAAGTGAGAAACGCTTTGCACCAGGGAACTTAGCGCCTAGGTATTTTTCAAGACCATCAGCAGCCGTAAGGCCTTTAAGGATACGTAACTTAGTTTCAGTGTTAAATTGAGGCTGGGCAAAGTTAGATTCTAAACGCTGTTGTAACCAACGTTTTTCTTCTGTAGACGTAATATGCATATATTCAGCGCCAATCGAACCACAGTAGGTTTTCTTAAGTGCTGCATATAAGTCTTTAAGTTTCATAGTGTCACTGCCACAAGCAAATGACCCTACGTTGAATTCTTTATCTAGGTCAGAATCCGTTAAATCGTGGTGTTCAAGTGTCAAATCACGCACTTTTTCACGCTGCCACAAACCTAATGGGTCAAGGTTTGCGTTTTGGTGACCACGGAAACGGTATGCATTAATTAACTGCAGAACCCTAACCTGTTTTGCATCAGATGCGCCACCTGCTGCAACGACTACTTCTTTATGCTTGTTTTTCGCAAGCTCGGCAAATTGTGCTCTAATTTCGGAATGTTTTACATCTACATCCACGCCTTCTACTTTCGGTAGTGCGTCAAACACTTCACGCCATTCGTCAGAAACTGATGTTGCGTCATCTAAGTACGCTTCATACAACTCTTCTACGTATGCAACGTTACCACCGTTAAAGTGAGAAGACTCTAGCCATGCCTTCATTACACCTTCGTGCATTTATAAGCCCTTTTTACTAGCGCAGAATACTAAGTTTTAGTTAAACGGCGACAACATAATGTTATCGCCGCAGTGTTTTTGTTACCGCCGAATTATACAGAACGGTTAAGTAACATAGACTTGATGTGACCAATTGCCTTAGTAGGATTAAGGCCTTTAGGACACACGTTGACACAGTTCATAATACCGTGACAACGGAAAACGCTGAATGCATCATCTAAATCTGCTAAACGCTCTTCTGTCGCCGTATCACGGCTATCAGCTAAGAAACGGTAAGCATGTAGCAAACCAGCAGGACCGATGAATTTATCAGGGTTCCACCAGAATGATGGGCATGAAGTTGAACAACATGCACATAAAATACATTCATATAAGCCATCAAGCTTGTCACGCTCTTCAATTGATTGAAGACGTTCTTCGCCACCTGTTGGCTTGTCATTGATTAAGAATGGCTTAACTTTTTCGTATTGTGAATAGAATTGAGACATATCAATTACTAAATCACGAACAACAGGTAAGCCTGGTAATGGACGGATAACGATTTTACCCTTACCTAATGCAGATAATGGGGTAATACACGCTAAACCATTTTTACCATTCATGTTAACACCGTCTGAACCACATACACCTTCACGGCATGAACGACGGAATGAAAGCGTTGGATCTTGCTCTTTTAGTTGTAAAAGTGCATCCAATACCATCATATCGCGACCTTCTTCTACCTCAAGGGTATAGTCTTGCATACGTGGTGCGTTATCAACATCTGGATTGTAACGATAGACAGAAAATTGTAATTGTGCCATTGACTTCGCTCCTAGTAAGTACGTGCTTTAGGTGGGAAGGCTTCACGTGTTTTAGGTGCAAAATTCACCTCACGCTTAGACATTTCTTCCGTCACTGGGCTGTAAATTGAGTGACATAACCAGTTTTCATCGTCACGCTCTGGGAAATCGAAGCGAGAATGAGCACCACGGCTTTCTGTACGGAAGTTCGCAGCAACAGCAGTTGAGTACGCAGTTTCCATTAAGTTATCAAGTTCTAAGCACTCAATACGTTGCGTGTTGAACTCAGATGACTTGTCGTCAAGACGTGCGTGCTGTAGACGTTCACGAATTTCTTTAAGTTCTTGTAAACCTGTAGCCATTGCATCACCTTCACGGAATACCGAGAAGTTAAGCTGCATGCATTTTTGTAGGTCTTTTTTGATTTGTACAGGATCTTCGCCTTGGCCTGGTTTAGAAGTTTCCCAACGATTGAAACGAGCCATCGCTGCTTCTAGATCAGATTCAGATGCGTCTTTTGATACTGGCGCGTCTTTTAAGTATTGACCAAGGAAGTTACCCGCTGCACGACCAAATACAACTAAATCAAGAAGTGAGTTACCACCTAAGCGGTTTGCACCGTGAACAGATACACACGCGATTTCACCAACCGCGAATAAACCTTCAACGAGCTTTTCGTTACCAGCACCGTCAACATCAATTACTTGACCATTAACGTTAGTTGGTACACCACCCATCATATAGTGACATGTTGGGATTACAGGAATTGGTTCTTTTGCAGGATCTACGTGTGCGAACGTCTTAGAAAGATCACAAACACCAGGTAGACGTAGGTTAAGCATTTCAGCACCTAAGTGATCTAACTTAAGTTTGATGTGCGTACCCCAAGGGCCTTCACAACCACGACCTTCACGAATTTCAGTCATCATTGCACGAGCAACAACATCACGACCCGCTAAGTCTTTTGCGTTTGGCGCATAACGTTCCATGAAGCGTTCGCCGTCTTTATTTAGAAGGTAACCACCTTCACCACGACAACCTTCTGTTACAAGTGTACCTGCACCTGCAATACCCGTTGGGTGGAACTGCCACATTTCCATGTCTTGCATTGAAATGCCAGCACGCGTTGCCATACCAACACCGTCACCCGTATTTATGTGCGCATTAGTAGTAGATGCGAAGATACGACCTGCACCACCAGTTGCTAAAACAACCGCTTTAGATTTGAAGTAAACAACTTCACCGCTTTCGATATCGATTGCAGTACAACCAACAACATCACCGTTATCATTTTTAACAAGATCTAATGCATACCATTCAGAAAATACATTGGTTTTGTTTTTAACGTTTTGTTGGTATAGACAATGAAGAAGCGCGTGACCAGTACGGTCAGCTGCAGCTGCAGTACGTGCTGCTTGTTCACCACCAAAATTTTTCGATTGACCGCCGAAAGGACGCTGATAAACACGGCCATTTTCAAAACGTGAAAATGGTAAACCCATGTTTTCAAGTTCTGTAATTGCTTCAGGACCAGTTTTAGTCATGTACTCAATTGCGTCTTGGTCACCGATGTAATCAGAACCTTTTACAGTATCGTACATATGCCATTCCCAGTTATCTTCATGGGAATTACCTAAAGCAACTGTGATACCACCTTGTGCAGATACCGTATGAGAACGGGTTGGGAATACTTTAGAAATAAGTGCACAAGTTTTACCTGATTCACTGATAGCCAGTGCAGCACGCATACCAGCACCACCGGCACCAATTACTACAGCGTCAAATTCTCTTGTTGAAATAGCCACTTAAACACTCCAAAGAACAAAGAAACCAACAGCTACATAAGCAAAAGCCATTAAGTTTAAGAAAAAGCCTAGGATTGCACGCAATTTTGAACACTTAACGTAATCCGTTAAAACTTGCCACAAACCAATACGGGTATGAATCATCATGCAAACTAACGCAGTTAGTGTGTACACTTTTACTGCCAAGTTTGAAAATAAACCCTGCCACGCTTCAAACGTTACAGTTGGAGTAGTAAGGAAATACCCTAAAATAAACAGAGCATATGACGCTAATACAAGTGCTGTTGCACGTAATGATACAAAATCTTGTACACCGTCGCGTTTTAGAGATGCTTGATTAACTACCATATCCATACTCCTGCTAACACGGCTAATACAACCCAAAGTGCCATTACAAATTTTGCACTTGCGTTACCTGAACCCAATTCTTCGAAACGGCCCATATCCATAAGTAGGTGACGAATACCAGCTACTAGGTGATATAGAAGCGCGATTACCGCACCCCATGCAATGAATTTGGCAATGAACCCGGTAAACAGGCTCTTGACGAATTCAAAACCTTGAGGAGAAGAAAGTGATTCAGACCATGCCCAAATTACAAAAGATAAAGCGAAGAACAACGCTACACCAGAAATACGGTGAAGAATTGAAGCTTTAGCAGTTGCTGGCATCGAAATAGTAGATAAATCTAGATTTACAGGTCTTTGCTTTTTCACTGTTACTTGCCCATTGACTCTAAGGAGTCCAACTATTGTTGTTATAACCCATCAAATTTTTGATGGAACCATCAAAGTGAAATTTGCCACACCGTAATGACGAGTCACAGTATGAAAAAACAGCATTCACTTCAGACGAAAGGCATTCACCATTCAGAATGCCTACCACAGTATATAAGACCATATGGCCTATTACAATTCTTGTTTAATAAGAGGTGCTTGCGAAGTAGCCATTGGTATAATATTTATTCGATCAAAGAATAGTTATCATCAATTGATGCATTTAAATTGACTTTCTTCCCTATTTATAAGTTAGAATAGATAGAATTTGCTTAACATCCGTATCAAAAATAACAAACTGGTTTGTTATATTTAAAGGAGATAATTAGATGGCAGACAAAAAAGCCACGGTCCATATTGATGGGCTAGATCCTATCGAACTTCCTATTTACTCTGGCACAGCTGGTCAGGACGTTATCGACGTTCGTACCCTAGGCAGCCATGGTTACTTCACGTTCGACCCGGGTTTCATGTCTACTGGTTCATGTGAATCAGCTATCACATACATCGATGGTGCTAAAGGTGTTTTACTTCACCGCGGCTATGCAATTGATGAGTTAGCTGAAAAATCAAACTATATCGAGCTTTGTTACTTACTTTTAAATGGTGAGTTACCAAATGCAGAGCAATTAGCTGGTTTTGAAAACGAAATCACAACTAACACTATGCTTCACGAAAAAATTGGTGCTTTCTTCCAAGGTTTCCGTGTAGATTCTCACCCAATGGCAATGCTATGTGGTGTTGTTGGTGCACTTTCTTCTTTCTACCACAAAGATTTAGACATCACAGATCCTGCACAACGTCACCGTAGCGCTGTTCGTCTAATTGCAAAATTACCGACAATTGCGGCGATGTGTTACAAATACAACATCGGTCAACCATTTGTGTATCCACGTAACGATTTAAGCTACGCTGAAAACTTCTTACATATGATGTTCTCAGTACCAGCTGAAAAATATGAAGTAAGCCCAGTTCTTGCAAAAGCAATGGACCGCATCTTCATGCTTCACGCGGATCACGAGCAAAACGCGTCTACGTCTACTGTACGTTTAGCTGGTTCATCAGGTGCTAACCCATACGCATGTATCTCTGCTGGTATCGCGTCTCTTTGGGGCCCTGCGCACGGTGGTGCAAACGAAGCGTGTCTAACAATGCTTGAAGAAATCGGTTCAGTAGACCGTATCGATGAATACGTTGCTAAAGCAAAAGATAAGAACGATCCGTTCCGTCTAATGGGCTTTGGTCACCGTGTTTATAAGAACTTCGACCCACGTGCTACAGTAATGCGCGAAACGTGTCACGAAGTGCTTAAAGAGCTTAACATTGAAGATCCACTACTAGACGTAGCAATGCGTTTAGAGCAAATCGCATTAGAAGACCCATACTTCATCGAGAAGAAACTTTACCCTAACGTAGATTTCTACTCAGGTATTATTCTTAAAGCGATTGGTATTCCAACAAGCATGTTCACTGTAATCTTTGCAATGTCTCGTACTGTTGGTTGGATCTCACACTGGGATGAGATGTTATCTCAGCCAGGTCAAAAGATCGGTCGTCCTCGTCAGTTATACACTGGTGAAACTAAGCGTGATTTTAAAGACGTAACGTCTCGTTAATTATGTTTTAGATAAAAAAAGCCGCAATTGCGGCTTTTTTTATAGCTGAAACACCCCATTCATTGCCAAATATTATTCATTTCTTTAAAATCGCTGCTCAGTTTTTAGGGTAGAACCATGTTAGATAATCACGAAATACGGTCACAATTTCCATTTTTTTCACATTCAGATTTTATCTACCTAGATAATGGCGCTACGACTCAAAAGCCACAATGTGTAATCGATGCACTTTGCCATTTTTATAATTTTAATAATGCTAATGTTCATCGTGGTGTTAGCCAATTAGCGAGCAATACAACACAAATGTATGAGCAAGCTAGATCAAAATTAGCTGCTCATTGCGCTGTTTCACCTGAGCAGATTGTGTGGACCAAAGGCGCGACTGAAGCAATTAATCTGGTTGCTTCAAGCATCGATAAACACATAGAGCCTAACGACATCATTGTTGTATCCGCATTAGAGCATCATGCTAATTTGGTTCCATGGCAAGAATTGTGTAAACGTACTGGTGCAGAGCTGCGTGTATTACCAATTAATCATCAAGGTTTGTTAAACATTTCAGCAAGTTTAAACATGATAAGCAGTTTAAAACCTAAACTTGTGGCTGTGACCCATGCATCGAATGCCCTTGGTAATATACTACCGATAGAACAACTAATTGATGCAGCAAAAAATGTTAATGCAATCACCTTGGTCGATGGTGCACAGGCTATGCAACATCTTAAGCCCAATTTGGACACGTTAAACAGTGATTTTTATGTGCTTTCTGCGCATAAAATGTTCGGCCCTACCGGTGTGGGTGCACTGATAGCCAAGCCTCACAGTCTTGCCCTTCTTGATACTTATCAAACTGGCGGTGAAATGATTGAGCAAGTTAGCTTTTCAAGTTCACACTACCGTCAAGGCAATGCACGTTTTGAAGCAGGTACCCCGAACATAGCCGGTATTATTGGTTTTGGTGCCGCGCTCGATTTTTTAAACTCAGAAGCAATGCACACACAGCGTAGTTATGAACAATCCTTGTATCAATACACAATTGAACAACTTAAAAAAATTGATGGTCTCACCCTTTATGGTGATTTAGAAAATAATATCGGCACTGTAAGTTTTAATTATAAAGACGAGCATCACCTAGACGTTGCAACCTTATTAGATCAATCAAGTATTGTAGTGAGAAGCGGTAATCATTGTACGCAGCCACTTATGAATTTACTTGGCGTCGCAGGTACCATTCGAGTGAGTTTAAGTTGCTACAACAACTATGAAGATATCGACAAATTTATCTTTGCACTTAAACAAGCTATTGAATTATTAGATTAATATGACTGAACAATATTTAAACCTTAAGCAAAATTTTATTAGCAAAAATGCATGGCAAGACAAATATCGTGACATTATGTTGCTTGGTAAACAACTGCCAAAATTACCAAATGAATTAAAAATTGACGACGCAAAAGTACATGGTTGTGAAAGCAACGTGTGGCTATATATCGATTTTGATGAAAGTGAAGAACGTTTGGTTGTTAGTGCAGATTCAGATACGCGTATTGTTAAAGGGCTTATATTTATTATTTGCTCAATGGTTAACGGACTAACAATTGATGAATTTAAACGAATAAATATTCAATCTGAATTTGAATCTCTTGGGCTTATTCAACATTTAAGCCCAAGTAGAGGTAATGGAATTCTAGCAATTGCGCAAAAAATTTCTGATTTTGCAATACAAAATAGTTAGTGTTACCAAGTGAACTAAATATATTGTATGCAATTGTTAGAATTTAAATGTATAGCTAACAATCAAAGTTTCTATACTTGATTGTTACGCTCACATTTCTCTAGGTATTTTTTCACACTTCTTGCAGCAGCAAAGAACGCAAAACTGCCAGTTACCATAGTAAGTGAACCAAAACCCGTTTGGCAATCCATGTTCATATTACCATCAGCGCCCGCTTTTGCATGGCATACAGAACCATCACTCGATGGATACACAAGTTGTTCTTCTGAATAGATACAATCAACACTAAATTTTCGTTTTGGGTTATTTGAAAAGTTATATTGCTTACGCAATAAATAACGTACTTTTGCAAGCAAAGGATCTTGCTTAGTTTTAGCTACGTCCCCTATTCTGATTTGACTTGGGTCGATTTGACCACCTGCTCCACCAATAGTAATTATTGGCAATTTATTTCGCTTACAATGAGCAATGAGTGCCGCTTTTACTTTTACTTGATCAATACAATCAATTACATAATCGAAGTTTTGAATATGCTCTTTGATATTTTCAAGCGTCAGAAAATCATCAACAATACTTACCTTACAGTCTGGATTGATTTCGCTAATTCTACTCGCCATGGCATCCACTTTTGCTTCGCCAATTGTTGAAGATAGCGCATGAATTTGTCTATTTACATTGGTAACACAGATATCATCTAAATCAATTAGCGTAATATTACCAATTCCAGTACGAGCTAAGCTTTCAGCAACCCAACTGCCAACACCACCGATACCAATAACGCAGAAATGTGCGTTTAAAAGTAGCGCTTGTTGTTTAACGCCATATAAACGTGCGATGCCGCCAAAGCGATTCTGATATGACTCTGTCATAAGTGTTCCAATATATCTTAATTAAAAACGTGCCATGGCTGTTGCCATTGTTCAATCAGGGAAATTACTTCAGGCTGTTGATATAACCCAGTTTTTGGCATATTTAAAAACGAATAATCAGTGCCTTTAAAATTAAACTTTAGTGCAAATGCATGAAGGTAACCGCGCTCACTTGCATCTGCTCCATAGCGTTCATCACCTAATATCGGCACTGCCAAACTTTTATGAACTACACGCAATTGATGCGTTTTACCTGTGATTGGCTGTAATAAATACAAACGTAGTCCAGGCGAAATTAAACATGAAACAAAACGCGTAATTGATGGGTTTTCTGTGGTTTTTTGTAACTTATAGCAACCGCGACGCGATTTCACTAAGTCACCTTTTACCCAACCTTGTTTTTTTGTAGGTTTACCTGTGGCAATCGAAACATAGTACTTACTAATATTTCCTTGCTGTTTTTGACTAAACATCTCACCAAATTCAGTGGCTGCTTGTTTATTTCGCGCCACTAAAACAAGGCCTGATGTCATTTTATCAAGGCGATGAACGGGAAAAAGAGATTCGTTTACTTGCTTCTCAAAGCTTGCAAAAAAACCTACTCCCTCTTCACTATGAAAACTAACGTTATGCGGTTTTTCAACAACATAAAAATCTTCACAGCTGTAAATTATATTAAGTACCATTGCTTACTTAGCTAAAAACGCATTCACTTTTGCTAAATCTTCAGGCGTATCAACACCTGCTTGCGGTGCGATTACTGCTGTTTGTACTTTAATTTTTTTGCCATGATAAAGCACACGTAATTGCTCAAGTGATTCAATTTGCTCAAGAGGAGACACTTCAAGTGAAATATATTCTTTGATAAACCCAGCACGGTAAGCATAAATACCAATATGACGTTGATAAAAATCCCCTATTTCAGAAATTTTATCTTTGCCTAAAAAGCGATTTCGATCATAAGGAATGGTTGCTCGTGAAAAGTAAATTGCGTTATTTTGATTATCAGCAACCACTTTAACTACATTCGGGTTTAAGGCTTCTTCTACATCAGAAATTGCGACACTTAATGTCGCCATCGGTGCACTGTCTGATGCTAATAGCCTTGCTACTTGTGAAATGTTTTCAGGTGGTATTAATGGCTCGTCACCTTGTACATTTACAATAATGGTATCATCTGAAAGTGCTAATTTTTCAACTACTTCAGCTAATCGTTCTGTACCTGAATCATGATCTTCTCGCGTCATCAAAGCCTCACCGCCAAATTTGGTTACAACATCGAATATCGCTGGGTGATCAGTCGCCACAATAACGCGGTGAGCGCCTGAAGCAAGTGCTTTTTCATAAACGTGTTGCACCATAGGTTTACCTTGAATATCCGCAAGGGGTTTAGCAGGTAAACGACTCGATGCATAACGCGCGGGAATAACGACTAGGAATTCCACTTTTCAACCTCTTCAAGCGTTAACTCACGCGCTTCTTCTTCTAATAACACCGGAATATCATCGCGTACTGGATAAGCAAGTTTAGCTTGAGTACTAATAAGTTCTCGATTTTCTTTATCAAACTTAAGATGACCTTTAGTTACTGGGCAGGCAATAATTTCAAGTAATTTAGTATCAAATGCCATGGTTATGGATCCCTTTGTCGTTTAATAACTGCCCAAGTTTGTTGAGCAATTGTTGTGTTGGTTGTGCTGATACTTTTAAGTAGTACCAATTTGATTTTGCAAATGCCTGACATTTTACAGCGTCTTTTTCAGTCATTAACAATGGACCTGTTAGCATTGCAAAGTCAGTATCTTGATAATTATGATGATCTTTAAATATATGATGACCGAGCACCTTAATATTCATTTCATCTACTGTTTTCTCAAAGCGCGATGGGTTACCAATGGCACTAATCAAGGTTAACGGCTCATAGAAATCGGTAATTTCTTTTTGATCTTTCACTCGGTATACACCATCAACAACGAGCGTATACCCAATATTGCACGTATCACCGTTATATATTGTTAGGTCAACATGATTTAGCCTGGAACATGGCTCTCTTAAAGGGCCCGCAGGTAGAACTAATTTGTTACCAAAACGCCTAGTAGCATCGACAATACATAACTCAATAGCTCTAGGCATTTGGTAATGTTGCAAACCATCATCGGCAATAATGACATCTAATGAATACTTGTTGTTTAAAAATGAAATACTTTCATTTCTTTTTGGAAAAACTACAACAGGTACTTTACACCTAAGGGCAATCAATTTTGGTTCATCGCCAGATTGCTCTGCGCTAACATTCTCATCAACTAATAAAGGTTTAGATTGAACTTCACCACCATAGCCTCGTGAAATTACGGCAACACGCAGGCCTTGCTTTTTTAAATGCTCAACAAGAAACACTGTGAAGGGTGTTTTACCCGTACCGCCAACTGCAATGTTGCCAACAACTATCACTTTGGGCTTATCGCTTTGGTTTTGTAGTTTACGCAGAGTATAAAAACGGTATTTAGCAACCAAGTAAAACAGCGCGCTAAGAGGTAATAGCAACCATGTAATGCCGAATTTACTGTACCAACTGCGCTCAACTAGCTTCATTAATCATTTGCCTGCATTTTTTGAAGCGCTAAATAAGCTCCTTGCTTTTCAAGTAACTCAGTATGCGAGCCCGACTCGATTATTTGGCCTTTATCCAAAACATAAATAACATCAGAGTTTTCAATCGTTGATAAACGATGCGCAATAACAATCGAAGTTCGGCCTTTCATTAAGTCGTTTAACGCATGTTGAATTAATTTTTCTGACTCAGTATCAAGTGCTGATGTAGCTTCATCTAAAATTAAAATTGGCGCATTTTTAAGAAGTGCACGTGCAATTGCAATGCGTTGACGCTGACCGCCTGATAGCATTACGCCATCTTCGCCGACAATGGTTTGTAAACCTTCTGGTAAGTCTTTTACAAATTCCCAAACATGTGATTGCTCGACAATTTTTTGTAGTTTTTCCGAAGTGATCTCACCTTTAAAACCGTAAGTGATGTTGTTCTCAATCGTATCGTTGAATAACACAACTTGTTGCGAGACGATGGCATATTGTTCACGTAGCCAAGTTAAATCAAAGCTATTAAGCGATAGCCCATCAAGTTTAATATCACCACTCGTATAGGTATCGTAGAAACGAGGTAATAAGTTAGAAAGTGTTGATTTACCAGAACCCGAGCGCCCAACTAATGCAACAGATTGCCCAGGTTTAATATCCATCGATAGTTCGTTTAGAATATTGCGCTCTGTATTTGGGTAGGCAAACGACAAATTCTCAATGGTGATATGACCATCACATTTTTCCAGCGTTTTTGAGCCTGTATCTTTTTCATTATCTAAATCTAAAATATCAAAAATACTTTTTGCTGCAGCGATACCCCGCTGCAATTCTACATTCACATTTGATAGCTGTTTTAACGGGCGCAGCATCATCATCATTGCAGTTAACAAGCTAACAAACGCACCTGTAGAAATTGGTTCAACAAGGTTAAAGCCAATTGCAGCCAACACCATTGCAATTGCTGATGCTGCAATAATTTGAATACTGGCAACACTAAGTGCTTTTGTCGCATCCATTTTTACACGTTGTTGACGGTTACGGTTATTAACATCAGCAAAACGTTGCTGTTCAATTTCTTGACCACCAAATGAATGAATAACTTTATGCCCTTTCACCATTTGCTCAGACGCGCGGGTTACGCCACCCATTGCATCTTGAATTCGTTTTGCAATTACGCGAAACCTTTTAGAAACAACTGATACAATAGCAGCTACAACCGGTACAACTAGAATAAATAACAATGATAATTGCCAGCTTGCCACTAACATATTAATTACCAAGAAAACAACAAATGCGCCTTCTCTTACTATAGTGATTAAGGCTTTTGTTATCGCTGTTTGTACTTGCTCTGCATCAAAGGTGATCTTTGAAATGAGCTCTCCAGTTGAATGCTGATCGTGAAATGACACCGGTAAATGAAGTAATTTAGCAAATAATTCTTTGCGAATAGCCATCACCACGTGTGAACCCACATTTGCTAAGCAATAGCTTGAGACAAAGTTAAACACCCCACGGAAAAGTACCAACAGAACGACGACTACAGGTGCCCATTTCATGACTTCTTGGTTTTTAGCGGTTAACCCTTGTTCAATAAATGGATCCATCAAATATACAAAAAGACCATCCATTGCGGCATAGCCCAGCATACCAATTATGGCAAAAGTAGCAGCTAATTTATGGGGCTTTACATAGGTTAATAAGCGTTTGTAATATTCTGATGAGGTCGACATGAGTGAAACTTAAGTTGATTTGTGCTTATTGTATAGCGCCTATTTGTAAAACCCAAGTCGAACTGAGTGTTAATCAACTAGAAACCAATAATTTTTTAGCTGTTTTTGCGAACTAACTGTGTAGTTTGTATCCGTTACACTTACTTTGATTGCGCCACGGTATGTGGCTAACTGTTTTATATTATTTGAAGCATAACGCTCAACCACTTTAAGCGAAGGAAATTTCCAACGATTATATGCATTTACTGAATGTAACACCCATGACGGATTAGTATGCTTAATAAACGCGTCAGTTGACGAGCTGTTACTTCCATGATGTGGTGATATAAGCACATCAATATCAGCAATTCTCTTATCATTTAAAAGTGCGTGTTCTCTTTTTTTCTCAATATCTCCAGTTAGCAACAACTTAAAATGTTTATAAGTAACTAAAACTACACACGAATTATTGTTGTCAGATTTAAACGCTGTGTTTATCGAAATTGATTCAAATGTGATGTTACTTAACCAGTTTGCCTTAAAGCTACATGCTTTGCCAAAGCCACTGATGGTAGCTAATTTGCCATTTTCAATAATATGGCTTAAACCGCCACTGTGATCATTATCATCATGGCTTATCACTGTACTCATCAATTTAAGGTTATTGATTCTTAATGTAGGCAAAATCACACTTTTTACATAACTATAATCACTGTATTTTGCGCCAACATCATATAAAACAGCTTGGTTATTGTGACTTAACAGCACTGCCAATCCATGACCTACATCTAACACTCTGATCACCAACTGCTCTTGGTTAAAACTTGCTTGTGATAAATAAAACACCATTAATGGCAGTGTTAAATAAAGTGAATAACGGGTGTAAAGCAAAAGTAGACTACTTATCAGAAGCAAAACTGTTAGTTGCCAACTGATACTCGGTAAATTTAGCCAAGAGCCAATATCATTAAATTCATTAATGCTAGCCACAATCAAAGCAAGTAGTGGATCAAGCAAGATTATAAATAACTCTGATTGCAATAGTGCTGATAGTAACGAAACCAATAAGATGCCGGGCATTAGCACAACAGAGAAAAAAGGAATGGCAATTAAATTTACAAACAAACTGTAAATGCTAAAACCATTAAAAAAGAACACCGTAACTGGTATTAACGTTATTGTAATAGCAACTTGAAGAACGAAAAATTTAGCTAAGTAAGACCTAATTTTAAATTTTTTGATTAAATCGAGTGAAATAAGAATACTGAACACCGCAGCAAACGAAAAATAAAAACCAACAGTTAATGGCACAAATGGGTTAAAAATAAATACACAAAGTAACGCAAACATAAGCGCTCGATAGCCAATGTATGCACGATTAATTTGCCAGCAGATGCAAAAAGCACAAAGCATTATAAAAGCACGTTGCGCTGAAGTGGCATAATTAGAAAAGTGTAAATATAAAACACAAGATAGAATACCTACTAAAAGTGGTAATACCTTTAAACGATTAAATTTATTAAAAAACAGACAGCAAACCCGAATAACCCAATAACTAAAAGCAAACACAATCGTCATATGTAACCCTGAAACGGCAAATAAATGTGAAATGCCTAACTGTCTTGATATATCTTTAAATTCTCTTGGCATTTTGCTGGTATCGCCAAATAAAACAGCTGAGTAAAGCCAAGCATATTCTGAGAACTCTATAAATCGCGCTCTTTGCTTGATATCTTTGCTGGTTACTTTAAATAGACTGTTATTGCTAATGCTGCCTTTATATTTTATGCCGTGATAAAAATTATAAAGGCGGCGATCAAAAATCCCTTCATTTACTACTGGCACAATGGGTTTTAATTTAACTAATGTTGTAATTGTATCCCCTATTCTCACCGTGTTTTTATCGAAACTCTGTTTTGTTAAATAAAGTTGTAGTGTGAGTTTTTTATGTTTAGCTATTTTTTCCGTGCCTAATACAGATGGTTTGACACTCAGCCGATAGGTATATAAATAGTCATCAATGCGCTCGACATTTCCTTTAATCAGCTGTTTTTGCTGTAATTCGGCGTAACTCAAGTGAGTATCATAGATGCAGTGGTAGTAGATAATTGGATATGCCAAACCGAATAATAACGCACTAATAACAACAATCTTTGTCTTAAGATTAGGTATTGTTAATACACCCACTAGTACAATCAGTGTAATTGTTAAAAAAAAGACTGGCGTATTGAGTAAAAATAGCGACAATATGCAGCCTAGAACAAAGCATGCAATGCTTTGCCAAAAAGGAAGATGTATACCGCGATGCCAAAAAAGACGATCCAAAAGTTGTTACCAGATCACAACAAGATTAAGCAAAATAAAACGCTTAGTATTTTTGGTGACGTATTACATGATGCAAATTTATGGCATTTAAATAGACGTTCTGCACGTGGTGCATTCGCCGTGGGCTTATTTTGGGCATTTATTCCAGTTCCTTTTCAAATGCTGCTAAGTGCAGCAATTGCGATTCCATTTCGCGTTAACTTACCGCTCTCTGTTGCTTTAGTGTGGATCACTAACCCTTTAACTATGGCACCTATTTTCTATTTTAACTATTTAGTTGGCTATTTGGTGCTTGGGCAGCAAAAGCAAGATTTTACTTTTGAAGCCAATTGGCAATGGTTTGTTGACAGTTTGTCGAGTATTGGACCGGCATTTATGGTAGGTAGTTTTGTATGTGCCGCAGCCGCTTCTGCTATTGGTTACTTTGGTATTGATTACCTTTGGCGTTATTCAGTATTAAAACAGTGGAAAGCACGTAACAATAAGAAGTGATTTTTTACGTTTTTTCAAATCAAAAAAAACCTCACAAGATTGTGAGGTTTTTTTATGTTATTTGAAAAATCGTCTTCGTATGGCCACAAGCGGAAGAAGTAATAAGCCAATCAAGCCTGTAGAAGCGCCTTGACGCTCATAGGTTTCTTTTTCCTTTGGTGGACAAGTATCTGCTACACCATTTGGGTTATAAGTAAGTTTTACAGGAACAACAATACTTTCTTGTTCAACTTTACCAGTGCTATCTACTACCACATTACCTTGTGCATCTCGTTTATCAACAGTTTTAGTCGCTGTACCATAAATCGTACCGTCGTTATTAATGCCGATTGCTTCTGCCACTACATATGGGTATGCGGTTTCACCATCGCTGGCATAACATGGTAGTAAATCATTTAAGTTGGTAAATGATTCAGTATTAATGTTGTAAATAAAGCCCTCACGACGACGACTTGCAGAAGACGTTGTTTCAACTTCACCTTGGCCAACAATTAAACCATTATCGTTAATATCGTTTGCAACTGCAGAGCTACTTTTGAAGAAATCCTTCGGAAAAATGGTTTCTCCAGTGGCAATATCATGATAGAAAAACTTGCTGCGAGATGTGTTTTCAATTTTTTGAATAGCATAGCCAGTAAATATATTATTATTGTTAATAGCTACAGCACGACCACCATTTTCATATTTGCTTTCATCAATAAACTCAACAACATCGCCATCTTTATAATAAACAGGATAGATTCTTTTACTGTCACCATCCTTATAGCGAACAACCGAATAACCAACTGCTATATCATTTGAGCTAATTGCTAAAGCTGCACTTATCCACGCATCTTTTTGTTCATCTTCATCAGGAACAATACCAATACCTAAATCGATGGTATCAACAACATTAAAGTCATTATCTAAAATCCATTTTGTTGCATGACGGTTAAAAAGTGCTCGTGTACTTGATGTAACATAGCTTTCATAACATACTTCTAAAGGCAGTGCTTCGCCGTCACAACGATTATCCAATGATTCTTGAGCATCTGATGCAATACTAACTGATGATTCACCTACCACAACATAACCATCGGAGGTTTTCTGAATACCCGTTGCAGTTGAAATGCCACCGTACGTTTGCTCAATTGGCATTAAATCAACGCGTTCACCAGCTGGTGTAATTACAAAACCACGGCGTGTAAACTCACGGATATAATGCGTTTCTGATTCCGTGTCACCATCTGGGGTAAATTGAATCTTAGTATAAGGAGCAGAACCCCAACCAACTTTTACGCCATCTTCAGAAATAGCAGTGTAAATATTTTCAACAGAACGGGTTAAACCTTCATAATCTGCATCTTCAACATCAAAAAAAACTTTTTCAGTCGTAGGGTTGTTAAATTCAATCCCTACATTGTATTCTAAGCTTTTGTTAGCTGAGATTTTTTGGTAACGGCTACTTGAATAGTATTCGCGTAGAAAATCCTGCAAAAACTGCTGTGCATCTCCGTTAATTGTACCGTTTTGAATATCTTCTAAGGTAAACGTAATTTCTTCATCAATATTTTCAAATGCACTCTTACGCCCTTCATAGTAGTTTTTGATTGCTGAATCTTCGAAGTCCAGTTCAGCAACATCAATATGAATATCAAATACACCTTGTGCCATGCCAACTGCTTGACCAGCTTCATTCATATCAGTTACAAATGCGTGTTTTGCGTAACTAAGGTTACCAAGTTCTTCTAAAACATATGGAGTAGCGCCTTGAACCTGAGGCGTGATTGCAGCAAAAACTGCCGCTGCAAGTAATTTATATTTCATTTTTATTCCTACTACTGATCCTGTAACTGTTCCAATTCTTCCCAGCGCATAAAAGCGGTTTCAAGCTTCGACTCTGCTTGTTGTAATTGGTTCAAGGTTTTCTGAGTTTGCTCACTATCTTGCTTAAAAAAATCTGGAGAATTAACAACTTCCTGAAGTTCTTCAACTTCTTGTTCTAGCGATTCTAATAAAGCCGGTAGCTCTTCGAGTTCTCGTTTTAATTTGTATGATAACTTGCCTGATTTTTTTGCTAAAGGCTTATCGCTGATTTTTTTGTCGTTTTCTGTGTCATTTTGTTTTTGTTCAGTTGCATTTCTTTCAGCAAGTGACGCAGCATAATTTTGAAAGTCTTGATAACCACCAACAACTTCAACTACTTTACCGTCACCCAAAAAGCCCCAAACAGTGCTACATGTATTATCAATAAATTCACGGTCGTGACTCACAACCAATACAGTACCTTGATAATTGGCTAAAATTTCTTCGAGAAGTTCAAGCGTTTCAACATCAAGATCATTGGTTGGCTCATCGAGCACTAAAATGTTACTTGGCTTTAAGAACAGTTTGGCAAGTAAAAGTCGGTTCTTTTCACCACCAGACAGAGATTTAACTGGCGAGCGAGCGCGTGCAGGAGGAAATAGGAAGTCTTGTAAATAACCAAGCACATGTCGGCTACGACCACCAATATTGACTTCTTGCTTACCGTCAGCAACGTTGTCTTGCACGCTTGCTTCTTCATCAAGTACGGCTCGATATTGATCAAAGTAAGCAACTTCCAAGTTAACACCTTGTTTTACTTTGCCTGAATCTAGTGACAATTCACCAAATAAAATTTTAAGCAAGGTAGTTTTACCTACGCCATTTGGCCCAACTAAACCAATACGGTCACCTCTCATAACTAATGTTGAGAAGTCTTTCACAATTGGTTTGTTTGTAAATCCTTGACTAATACCCTTAGCTTCAAATACTAGCTTGCCTGAACGCTGAGCACTTTCGATGTTAAAGTCTGCTTTTCCTTGACGTTCTACCCTTGCTTTACGCTCTACACGGAGTTGTTTAAGTGCACGCACTCGACCTTCATTACGCGTTCGACGGGCTTTAATGCCCTGACGGATCCACGCTTCTTCTTCAGCGAGTTTTTTATCAAACAAAGCATTTTGGCTTTCTTCAACCTTTAATGCATGCTCTTTTTGTTCTAAGTACTTTTCATAATTTCCAGGGTAAGAAACAAGCTTACCGCGGTCTAAATCAAGAATACGTGTCGCCATCGAACGAATAAAGGCACGATCGTGAGAAATAAATACAATTGCGCCACTAAATTCTCTTAGAAACTTTTCTAACCATTCAATGCTGGCAACATCTAAGTGGTTGGTAGGCTCATCAAGTAATAATAAATCAGGTTCACCGACTAATGCTTTAGCAAGTGCGACTTTGCGAAGCCAACCACCTGAAAGCGACGTTAAATCGCTATTTGGGTCAAGTTCTAGTTGACTTAATACTTGATTAATTTGCGTTTCAAAACGCCAGCCGTCGTTAGCTTCTAACTGCGAAGACAAACGTTCAAACTGTTTTAACACTTTCTCGCTATTGTCATGACTTAACTTGGCACTTACTTCATGGTATTCAATCAGTAACGATGCAATATGAGGTAAACCATTGGCAACATAGTCAAAAACAGTGCCGTTTGCACCTTTAGGTGGGTCTTGCTCAAGGCGCGCTATTTTCAACCCACTTAAACGGTTAATTTCCCCGTCATCAAGTTGAATTTGGCTATCAAGCACTTTAAGCAAACTTGATTTACCCGCACCATTTCGACCTACGATACATACTCGCTCACCACTTTCGATGAGCATGTCGGCGTTATTGAGTAAAGGATGAGTGCCAAACGCCAGCTGGGCACCTGTAATTCTTATTAAATCCATGCTTACTTATTATTTAAAATGTCTTCAAGAGTAAACGGCCAAAATAATTTAGTCCCTGTGCTAAATTGTGCAACAGGAATGTTTGTTTGGTATTCAGCCATCAGCGCTTCGCTTTCTACAATGTCAATCAAGTTAACATTTTCTTCAAGGCCTGCTTGTATAAATAAATCAAAGGCCTGCTCACATAAATGACAGCCATCAGTATGATAAAGCGTGATGTTAGGCATTACGAATTAACCATGCATTATGAATTTGTTTATTGCGTTTAAAGTCAGGAGAAAGTGTTTTTTCACTAATATTTTCAGCAATAAGGCCTAAATCAAGTAAACCTTCTTCATTCATCGTAAAACCGCGCTTATTATTCGAAAATAACAAAGTACCATTTGGTGCAAGTATACGTTTTACCCAGGTGAACAATTTAATGTGATCGCGCTGAACATCAAATTCTTTTTTCATTCGTTTTGAATTTGAAAACGTAGGCGGATCTAAAAAGATAAAATCAAATTGACCTTTTGCTTGTTCAAGCCACGCTAAACAATCCGCTTGTTCAAAGTGATAGCGTGGACTGTTTAAATTATTTAAAGCAAAGTTTTCACGTCCCCACTTTAAGTAGGTATTACTCATATCAACGCTGGTAACTGACTTTGCGCCACCAACGGCAGCATGTGTTGATGCGCTGCAGGTATATGCGAATAAATTTAGTACACGTAAGTCTTTACAATTTTGTTGAATATAACGTCTTGCCAAACGATGATCTAAAAATAAACCGGTATCTAAGTAATCGTGCAAATTAACTTTAAATTTCACACCATACTCTTCAACGGTCATATTATTTTTAGATTTATCGGTACGCTGTGCTTTTTGATACTGCGCGCTACCTTTTTGCTGTTTACGCTGCTTGACCACAATATTACTTGGTGCAATATCAAGCGTTTGTGCACTTAAATATATTACATCTTGTAAGCGTTTTTCCGCGGTTACTTCATCAATGGTTTTTGGCGGTGCATATTCATAGATCACTAAGTATTCGTTATACACATCAACTGCAACATTGTATTCAGGAATATCTGCATCATACAAACGGTAACAACTAACCCCCTCTTTTTTAAGCCATGATTTTAAGCCTTGTTTGTTTTTCTTTAGGCGGTTTGCAAAAGCCATTGAACCATCATAGTTAAGCTTTGTTTCGCGTGATTGTTCAGTATTTTTTTCATCTAAATCATAAAGATTTAAGACACAATCTAACGGACCGTTTTTAAGTTTGTATTGCTTTTTCTTTGCAAGTTTCAGAAGTGCTAATAGACTAATATCGGTAGCAAAAAGCGCTAAATGCCAATATTTAAAATGCTTTTTAAAGGCATCACCTAAATGGCGATATAAATTTACCAGTTCAGCTTTTTCACCTAAACGTTCACCATAAGGTAGGTTTGATAAAACCACACCTGGCAGTTTCGCTACAGCCGTTAATTTATTAGCATCCGCTTGTTTTAGCTGAATAAATTTAGCAAACGGTAAATGTTCAATATTTTGACGTGCTTTATCTAACACACGTCCATCAATGTCATTACCAATTAGGTAAAGCTTTTGATCCGTTTGTTTATCTTTTAATTGTTGTTTTAATTCTTTAAATTTTGCCGGGCGAAATCCCGGAAGAGATTGAAATGCAAACTCTTTTCGATAAAGACCCGGTGCAATATTCCATGCCATCATTGCCGCTTCAATTAAAAGCGTTGCAGAACCACAACAGGGATCAAACAGTGGGCGTGATGGGTCTTCTAACCAACCTGAGCGACTAACCAAAGCCGCTGCTAAGTGCTCTTTAATAGGAGCTTCACCTTGGTGTGGGCGATATCCGCGACGAGAAAGACCTGGTCCTGAATAATCAATATAAAGGGCACATCTTTCTTTATTTAACCGCCCTACGACTCGCACATCAGGTGATGTTTTTGAAATATTTGGTCTTTGTTGATGGCTGGCAAAAAAACTATCTACAATTGCGTCTTTCACTACTAACGTTGAAAACTGCGTATTTTTTAATTCGCGATTTGTACCATTAAAGTCAATTGCAAGTGTTTGGCTTGGGCCAAAATATTCTTGCCAATCAAATTGCTTCGCTAAACCGTACAGGTCATCTTTAGTATTAATCTGATCTGATTCACACAGTAACATCATCACACGGGTTGCGTAACGGCTAACAAGACACAATGTTTGAGCTTGTAAATTTGACGCATTAAAACGAATCGAACCAACCGTTTGCTTGGTGATCTCAGCGCCTATATCTTGAATTTCAGTAGCAAGTAAGTTTTCTACACCAATCGACGTTAGTGCAATAAAAGATAGTGAATTGCTCAAAGCAAAAACCCTGTTAAAAAATCTGGCTGAAGTATAACAGTTTTAAAACAAGGGTGCGATAAAGCCTATGCGCGTTTTAACTGTGATTGATTGATTAAAATAGGGTTTACTCTATCATTAAGTACTTTTATCGTCTCAAAGCGATTTAATGAAAAGTTTTCATCCAATTGCATGTGATGTTCTAAGCACATACAAAGTGCACTTTCACTGTCGCATTCAATGATTAGAAATTGCCCTGATTGCTGATGTGAATTAAGCGTAATAATGGCTTCTGTACTTGGAATATGACCTTGGTAAGGTTTGAAAAACCAACTTTTGGCGAGTACGGGTTTTAAATGCAGTTTTGCAGCAGTCGCATGAAGTGCAATAACAGCAATTTCACCTTCGCTCCAGAGGTTAAATGCTGCAAGATAATGGCAAATTTGCTCATACAGTGCGGCATCTTCTAAGCTAAAACATCCGCCTTCTATGGCTGATTGTGTCAATTGTCGCGTTTTATAAGGCATTACAAGCTCTTCTTGTGTCGATTCTACGAATAACACAAGACGATTACGGTTTTCACACGTAAACCATCGCCAATCTTTCCCTGCTTGTAACATAAAAAATCCCCAAAACGTGACATCTTGAGGATTATAGAGCTATCGCTTTAAAAATAAACTATTTTTTAGATTATTTTCAATAGGATCATAAAGTTAAATAACCGATCCTTATAAGGCATCAATGATCTTTTTGATCATTGGCGGGCCTTGATAAATAAAACCAGTATACACTTGCACTAAATCAGCGCCGGCTGATAGTTTTTCTTTTGCAGATTCTGCTGAATCAATACCACCAACACCGATAATTGGTAATTCACCATTAGTTAAACGCTTAATTTCTTTAACGATTTCTGTTGATTTCTGACGAACTGGATGACCTGATAAGCCACCTGCTTCATCAGCATGTTTCATACCTTCAACAGCAGTACGGTCAAGTGTTGTATTTGTAGCGATCACGCCATCAATTTTATTATTGATCAATGATTCTGATACTTGCTGAACTTGTATTTGATCAAGATCTGGTGCGATTTTTACAAGCATTGGTACTTCTTTACCATGTTTAGCTGCCAAATCAAGCTGTTCATTTTTAAGTGAGCTTAATAAATCATCTAGCGCTTCACCATATTGTAAATCACGTAATCCTGGAGTATTTGGTGAAGAGATATTTACAGTGATGTAAGATGCACTCGTAAATACTTTACGCATACAATGAATGTAGTCGTCTTTACCCTGTTCGTTTGGCGTATCTTTGTTTTTACCAATGTTGATACCTAAAATGCCATTAAAACGCGCGTTTTTAACATTTTCCAATAAGTAATCAACACCCTTGTTATTAAATCCCATACGGTTAATAACGGCATTTGCTTCAGGTAAACGGAAAATACGTGGTTTGTCATTACCCGCTTGAGGACGAGGTGTCACGGTCCCTACTTCAATAAAACCAAAACCCATTTGAGAAAATGCATCAATACATTCAGCATTTTTATCAAGACCTGCAGCAAGACCTACAGGGTTTGGTAATTCTAATCCTAGGAAAGTAGTTGGTTTGCTTGCAACCGATTGAGACCAGCACATCGATAACGGTGTATTGGCAAATCGCTTTAGGTTTGATAAAGCAAAGTCATGCGACCACTCAGCATCTTTACTAAACATAAAACGACGCGCTAAATCATAAAACATAATTGTGTTGACCTCTTAATAAAAAAATACCCCGGAAAATTCCGGGGTATTGTATCTAAATTTTTGTTATTGCGCAGTATCGCAATTGTGGCTAAGTAGCATTAATTCACGTAATGCAACTGAGAACTTCGCAAAGTCATGGGTTTGCGAGGTTTTAAACTCAGCAAGCATCAGTTCCCACCGCTCTAGCAGCACTTGATGTTCATCCATCCAGCCTTCAATAATGGTATCAACATCACATTCTGTGGTCTTACAATTATTAAGAACAACTTGTGAAAGTGAACGTTGTTGCCAATCCAGCTCTTCACGATAAGAAGCGCGTGCCAGTGCTTGCCAATGGTTAGCAACTGGTTGCTGCGTAATTTGGTCAAGGAACCAGTGAAGACCCATACCTGCACCTAACTTGAAGTACGTTTCAGATACTTGTGAAATTGGTTTATTCGCAGCGTCAGCAACCTGAGCTAAGTCCATTACTGAGAACAAGCTAGACAACTGAGCGATGCGTTTTGCAAGAGCTTCAGGAACACCTTCTTTCGCTAGCATATTAATTTCTGAATTTAGCTTTTCAGCTTCCTCAGCAACCATATAACTAGTGATGTTTTTGCTTAAATCAGCGAATGCTGGTGCAAAGAATTCGATCGTTTGTTCGATATTCAGTGACTTGTTACGGTGACGTAAGAACCAACGCGTTGCACGGCGAACAGTGCGACGTAATTGATAAAGCATTTCAGTTTGAACAATTGACGGGATCTTATTATCCAGTTCAGAAATTTCTTGCCATGCCTGACCAAGCTCAAATATTGCTTTCGCCATTGAATAGCAAAGTACAATTTCACTTACCGGTGCGCCCGTTTCTTCGCTCATACGCACAACAAAGTTAAGGCCCATGTCGTTAACAATTTCATTAGCAAGTTTAGTCGCAATGATTTCTGCACGTAATGGGTGGTTGTCCATTGCGTCATTAAAACGTTCACGCAGTGGTACTGGGAATGCTTCAACAAGTAAGTGACGGTAGAACGGATTATCAGTGATTTCTTCAACCACTAATTGCTCTTTTAACACCATTTTCGCATATGAAACAAGTACTGATAGCTCAGGACGTGTTAGTCCAGCACCCGCAGCTTGACGTTCTGCTAATTCTTCATCAGACGGTAAGAACTCGATATCACGATTTAACTTGCCTTCTTTTTCAAGCGCATGAATAAAGCGGATCTGCTCTTTTAATGTTTGCGGACCTTTAAGCTGAGTTACAGAAATCGTATGTGTTTGACGGTAACAGTCTTTAATTACCATACGGCCAACTTCATCAGTCATAGAATAAAGAAGCTCGTCGCGCTGTTTCTTAGTTAAATCACCTTCAGAAACTAGAACATTAAGTAAGATCTTAATATTTACTTCGTTATCTGAACACGCAACACCACCTACGTTATCGATGAAATCGGTATTCATACGGCCACCGTTAGACGTAAATTCAATACGACCTAACTGAGTAGCACCTAAGTTACCACCTTCACCAAATATCTTAGCGTTAAGCTCTTCACCATTTACACGTAGTGCATCGTTTGCACGATCACCTACATCTGCGTGTGACTCTTTCTTCGCTTTAACGTAAGTACCGATACCACCATTCCAAATTAAATCTACAGGCATCATTAAGATTGCACGTAGTAATTCGTTAGGTGTCATGGTTACTTTTTTAGTGCCTAACATTTTCTTAATTTCTGGGGTAAGCGTAATTGATTTCGCACTACGTGAGAAAATACCACCACCTTGTGAAATTAAGTCTTTATTGTAATCTTCCCAAGATGAACGCGGTAATTCAAACATACGCTTACGCTCAACAAAAGACGATGCTGCATCCGGATTAGGATCAATAAAGATGTGCATATGGTTAAATGCTGCTTGTAAGCGAATATGCTCTGATAGCAACATACCATTACCAAATACGTCACCTGCCATATCACCAATGGCTACACAGGTGAAATCAGTTGTTTGGCAATCAATACCAATTTCGCGGAAGTGACGTTTAACAGATTCCCAACCACCTTTAGCAGTGATACCCATTGCTTTGTGGTCGTAACCAATAGAGCCGCCTGATGCAAAAGCATCACCAAGCCAGAAGCCGTACTCTTCAGAGATACCATTCGCAATATCAGAGAACGTCGCTGTGCCTTTATCAGCCGCAACAACTAGGTACGGGTCATCTTCATCATGACGAACTACATCAACTGGTGGCACAATTTCACCATGGTGAATGTTATCTGTGATATCTAATAGGCCACGGATAAATAGTTTGTAACACTCTTGTCCTTCTTTAAAGAAGGCATCACGATCTGATGGCAACTGCTTACAAACAAAACCACCTTTTGAACCAACTGGTACAATTACAGTGTTTTTAACTTGCTGCGCTTTAACAAGGCCTAGTACTTCTGTACGGAAGTCTTCACGACGATCTGACCAACGTAGACCACCACGAGCAACTTTACCACCACGTAAGTGAACACCTTCCACGCGTGGCGAGTAAACGAAAATCTCAAACGCTGGCAGTGGTAGTGGCATTTCAGGAATTAGGCTTGGCTGAACCTTGAACGAAATGTATGACTTATTAACTCCGTCTTTATCTTTTTGATAGAAGTTAGTACGAAGTGTTGCATTAATCATATCAACATATAAACGAATGATACGGTCATCATCTAGGTTAGCTACGTTATCTAATTCAGCAATGATCTCGTTAACGATTTTCTCGTAACCCTTCTCAGTGAATTTAGATTTCGGCGAAAACTTCTTATCGAATAGTTTTACAAGTAACTGCGCAATATGTGGGTAGTTTTCAAACGTACTTTCAATATAGCTTTGTGAGAAAGTAACGCCAATTTGACGCATATACTTAGCGTAAGCACGAATAATTGATGCTTCACGACCTTTTAAACTTGCTGCTAGTACCAGCTTGTTGAAGCCATCGTCTTCAAGCTTATTGTTCCAAACATTAAGTAAAGCAAGTTGAAAGCGCTCTGATACTTTTTCAAAATCACCAAGGCCATCTTTACTGATCAGCATGCTGAAATCCATAATCCAGTTTACTTGACCATCTTCGGTCTTAACTGAATACGGCGTTTCACCAATAACACGTAAACCAAAGTTTTCAATAATTGGCATTACATCTGATAAATGAATTGGTTCATTTTTGTGATAAAGACTTAAACGAACTTCATTGGTGTTCGCGCTTTCTTGTGGACGATAGAAAAGCATCGCAAGTTTGTTGTCGTCTGATAGGCTTTCCAGCTTTTCAATGTCAACAACAGCTGCACTTGGTAACACTTGTTCACGGTATGCACTTGCAAATGCTTTCGCATATTTACGCGTTAATTCGTTTCCACGTGATTCACCTGCTCTTTCTAGCAGTGCAGTGTGAAGTTTGTCTTCCCAAGTACGTGCGGCTTCAATAAGGTTTCTTTCGATTTGTTTCACTGTGTATTCAACATTTTGGTCGCAACCACGTACCGTATAATGCGTACGTGCTAGCATTGATTCTGAGAAAAACGTTGTAAATTCAACTTTTTCATTTGAGCCAAAGGCATTGGCTAAGATTTTTTGCGTCTCACGACGAAGTGCTGTGTTGTAGCGTTCTCTTGGTACATAAACCATACAAGAGAAGAAACGGCCATAAGTATCCTGACGAACAAAAACACGAGACATATCGCGTTCTTGCATATGGTGAACACCTAAAGCGACTTCCAGTAATTCACGCTCACGCGCTTGTAATAGCTCATCACGAGGATAGGTTTCTAGAATATTTAAAACAGCTTTGTAAGCATGCGTACCCGGCGCAAAATCCGTCATATCAAGAACGCGTTTAATTTTGCTCTTTAATACTGGTACATCTGCAGCACTATTGTTGTAGAAACTTGATGAGAATAAACCAATAAAGCGGTCTTCTCCAATAACATTGCCTTTGTCATCAAAACGTTTAATGCCGATGTAGTCAATGTATGCTGGTCTATGAACGCGTGATAACGAATTTGTTTTGGTTAAGATTAACAAGTTATCGCTTTGTGCTTCTTTACGGGCAATTTCAGGTAGCTCAGATAAAAGACGTGCTTTTGACTCATCTGAGTTTTTCATCATACCTAAACTGGTACCAGCAACACCTGTCAACTTATAGTCACCTTTAATCGGTGATAAGTCATACTGACGGTAACCCATTAAAGTGAAGTTATCTTTTGCAAGCCAATCTAAAAACTCAACAGTTTCTTTAACTTCGTCTTTGTTTTTATAGCCTTTACGCTTTGGTAATTCTTTGCTGATAGAAACGAGCTTGTCTTTAATCGCTAACCAGTCTTCTACTGCAACAGAAACATCTGCTAAAACTGACTCTAACTCTTGCTTAATAGCTGTAATTACCGACTGATTTGACTGACGGTCGATTTCAATAAAGAACACTGTTTTGTTTGAGTCAGATTCTTGCTCTGTCTTCATACCTGATAATGCAGAAATTAAACCGTCTTTATCACGTTTAATTTTAAGAGGTGAATGAAGTAATAAATGCGAAACGATATTTTCGCGAGCCAAAGCCATACGAACCGAATCAACCAGAAACGGCATGTCTTTAGCGATAATTTCAACGATGGTGTGAGAGGATTGCCAACCATTGTTAGCTAGCTCTGGATTAAACACGCGAATTAGCGCGGTATCATCTGTGTGTTTTTCTAAGCTATTCCATAAGCTAAGTGCTGCGCCATATAAATCACTGTCATTACGGCTCGCTAAATCTTCAGTAGACATATTACTGTATAGAGTTTTAGCAAACTTTTCGACAAGTGACACATTGGTGGCTTTCACTTTACTGCGGATCAGAGATGATACGTTTTCCAGTAAAACTGAGGTTTGGCCTTCTTGTTGAGTCATTATGTGTTCCTTATCTATACCTACCTGTGAACGGTAACTATTTGCAGTCTAACTAACTGCAGTGGAGTCAGGTGAATTCTAACTCTTTTAGCATAGATTTAAATAGCATTTTTTGTAGCAAACCTGTACATATTTCAACCAGTTGGCTTACTATTCACTAAATATAGATAGAAATGGCCATTTCTGGCCATTTTAGTACACATTTATTCAGAAGTTTTTTTACGCCATAGCAAGGTACCGAGTGCTGGTAGGAGGAGTACAGCACCTAACATGTTGACCAAAAACATAAAGGTCAGCAATATACCCATGTCCATTTGGAACTTAAGTGCTGAGAAAACCCAAGTACTTACACCAACAGCTAGCGTAATACCAGTGAACAACACCGCACTACCACGTTCGATAAGCGCACGGCGATAAGCATCTGTCAGTGGCACGCCTTGACGTAATAACCCGCTCATCGATGATAAGATATAAATACCATAGTCAACACCAATACCTACACCCAATGCAATTACCGGCAACGTGCTTACAGTTAAACCAATTTCCAGTGATACCATAAGTGCTTGCGCAAGCGTAGATACTACATACAGTGGTAACACAACAGCAATTGTTGCACGTAACGAGCGGAAACTAATAAAGCAAAGAATAATTACCGCACCGTACACATAAATCATCATCGGCAATTGTGCTTCACTTACTGACTCATTTGTTGCCGCCATTACACCTACAGGGCCTGAAGCTAGTTTAAACTGAAGTGACTCTGTGCCCTCTTCTTTTGCAAACTGTTTAACTGCATCAATTACATGATTAATCGTTTTAGCTTTATGGTCTTCAATAAAGGCGACAATTGGCATAACCGAACAATCACTATTTAGTAGACCTGTACTTGTTTCAACACGGCTTGACGCTTGCACAAGTGACGCAGTATTGCGTGGTAATGTTTGCCATTTTAAATTACCTTCGTTGTAACCAGCATTTACTTGCTGCGCTATGCTACTAAGTGAAACAGCAGACTGAACTCCTTCAACATTTTGTAGTTTCCATTGGAAGCGATCAATACGCTCCATTGTGTCGTGGAAAGTACATGCTTCTGGTTCAGCTTCTACGATGATTTTTAAAATATCTACAGAAATAGAGTATTTATCGGTAATCAAAAACGTATCTTGGTTGTAGCGAGCATCTTCATGAAGTGATGGTGCACCTGCATGTAAATCACCAATTTGCATTTCATTTGATTTAATAAAACCGAATACAAATAATGCCGCAGCAACAAACAAAATCACTTTACTTGTTTTTGGCTCTGTTGCCTTCACTAATAATTCACGAATACCCGCAAATGCATCATGCGTATCACCATTACCATCATCAACACGTTTCATTTTCGTGTAATCAAGATAAGACGCAATTACAGGTAATAGCACTAGGTTTGTGAAAATGATAACTGCAACACCTAAACTTGCTGTAATCGCAAGTTCACGAATAATACCAATATCAATAGAAAGTAGCGTGATAAAACCAACTGTATCTGAAAGTAAAGCGATACCACCTGGCACTAACAGTGCGGCAAAGCTTGATTGCGCAGCAACTTTATTAGAAAGTCCCTGTGCAACTTTTTGTCCGATGCTGTTAATCATTTGAACACCGTGGCTTACACCAATCGCAAATACCAAAAATGGTACAAGGATTGACATTGGGTCTAAACCAAAGCCAACAAGGTTTAATAAACCTAATTGCCAAATAACCGCGATTAATGAACACACAATTGGCAGGATGGTTAGCTTCATGCTTTTACAGAAAAGCCATACCATTACAGTCGTAATTAAAATTGCGATAAGGAAAAACAACACAACATCTTTCGCGCCATCAGCTACATCACCTGCCATTTTCGCAAAACCAATAATATGGATTGATACGTTGTCAGTTGTGAATTTAGTGCGGATTTCACTTTCAAGCTTTTCAGCAAATGCGAGAGTATCTAGTTTTTCTTGTGTTTTTGGGTCGGTTTCCATTAGCTGGGCCGTAACCATTGCACATGAATAGTCATTCGCAACCATACGGCCAACAACTTTGGCCTTTTCGATGTTCTCTTTCACCGTTGCAAGGCCACGGGCATCAGCTTTAAAGTCCGCCGGAATAATTGGACCGCCAGCAAAACCATCCTCAACAACTTCAACAAAACGTGCACTCGGCGCGAAAATTGAACTTACCAGTGGACGGTTAACACCTGGAATAAAGAATAGTTGGTCATGTACATTTTTTAATTGGGTAAAAAACTCAGGATTAAAAATATCACCGCGTTCGTCACACACCGAAATTAAAATGCCGTTTGCCCCACCAAATTGCTTTTCGTGCTTAAGGTAGGTTTGCATGTATTCATGATTAAGTGGAATGTTTTTATTAAACGATGCATCAAGCTTGATTTGCGTTGCTTGAAAACCTAAAAAAACGGTCGCTGCAATAAAAATAAAAAGTACTGCTAAGCGGTGTCTAAAAAGGCTCGTTTCTATTTTTGTTAAAATTGAATTCATAATTACTGCACGCTAATTTTATGTATTCCAGCCTCTGATGCGATGATCAACTCATTTTGCTCAGTCGCACCTGCCAATAGTGACTTACCATCTTTTGTCACAGATTTTTTTATTTGGTTATTACTGTAAGTTAACCACACACCACCGTTTGCAAGTAAAACCGCTTTATTACCCACAATTTCAATATCATTAATTGATGCTGTAGTGTCAGTGTCTAATTGTGTCCACTGTTCACCGTCGTCACTGACAAATGCAGTGCCACGTAAGCCCGCGACTAAGTACTGGTCGTTCAGTTTATTAAACGCAAAAAATGAACCAGCATAGATTTCGTCACGTCTTTCCCAAGTTTTTCCTAAATCAGTGCTTGTAGCCATAAGGCCTAGCTCACCTACTAGCCAAAGCGTATCACCGTCAACAAAAATACTATTAAAATGCGGTAAAATTGACTGAGTTTCGATTTGGTAACTTTCTGGATCGGATTCTTTTAATTCATTTAAGTAATTACGGTCATCTTCAAATAAAAGTGAATCGTAAAATTCTCGTGTCCACGATATACCACCATCCAACGTGCGATAACTTAAACCATAAGCACCAATAGCCAAACCGTGGTTTTTATCAAAGAAAATAATATCTAATAATGGCTTATCAAGTTCTGGCAGATATTGCTGAATTTGCCAGTTTTGACCACCATCTTGGGTATATAAAATCGTAGCATCATGACCTACAGCCCAACCATGTTGGCTATCAACAAAATGAACTGCTGTTAACAGACTTTGAACGGGTGAGTTTGCCTGTTGCCACGTATTCGAATCGTTACTGAAAACAATATTACCCCACTTACCAACAGCAAGAGTTGCCTCGCTGGTACGCGTAATATCTGTTAATAGATTTTGCGCCGCTAATTGAGCGGGAATTGCAGGTTGAGGTAATACTTGCGCAATAGCGCTAGTCGCCAAAAGTGAGCCGATTAAAAATAGATAATTTTTCATATATGTAGCGTTGTGAGAAAAACGGCCCTCGCGGGCCGTATTATTTATTAACGTCGACCAGAACGACGTAAGGCGTTAGAAGTAAACTCAGTGTCTTTGAACATCTCTTGGAAGTCATACATCTTCTCTTCGTTATCTAAGCCAATTGCTAGGTAACGACGTGAGTTAAGATCGTGATATACATCCAAAGTACTCCAATGAGTTGGTACTTCGTAATAGTTCACACCGTGAGCCATTGCTACACGATATAGTTGGTCACGGTTATCGTAAAGATCCGCAACATGGATTTGCCAGCTGTCTTCATCAATGAAGAACACGCGTTTCTTATAAATATGACGCGTACCTTCTTTAAGATTTGCTTCTACAACCCAAACACGGTGCTTTTCATAACGTACGTGTTCTGGATTAATATGGCCAGGCTTTAGAATGTCATCATATTTAAGCTCATTGCTGTGAAGCTTGTAGCTGTTATATGGAATGTACATTTCTTTTTTACCAAGTAATTTCCAATCGTAACGATTTGGTGAACCGTTAAACATATCGAAGTCATCAGTAGTACGTAAGCTGTCAGACGCTGTACCTGGTGCATCATAAGCAACATTTGGCGCACGACGAACACGACGTTGGCCTGTGTTGTATGTCCAAGCTTGGCGCGGTGTTAATACTTGGTCCATTGTTTCATGAACAAGTAAAGCCGTACCTGCAAGGCGAGCTGGTTCAGTAACTTCTTGTTTGAACTTAAACAGAATATTCGATTTCTGTAATGATTCAGGTGTTGCATCTTGCTCTGAATACTTAACAAGAAGCTTCTCATCAAAACCAACCATATTGTAGTCACCGCTAGCAGTAGGTGCTGCTTGGCCACCATAACGTTTGATTGATAAACCACGGTAACGAAGAATATGGTTCCAAATCGCTTCTAAACCTGTCTCAGGAATAGGGAATGGAATACCGATAGCGGTATTTTTAATACCATTACCTTCTTCTACCAATTCAGCCGTAGTTGCATACTTTTTCGTTGCATCATAGATGAACTGAGGGTATGACGCACTTCGACGTGTTTGGTAAATATTCATTTTGAAACTTTCTGGATAAGCTTCAAACATTGCGATTTGACCTGGTGATAAAAGCTCTTTGTACTGTTCTAGATTCGATTTATCGATAGTAAAAAGCACTTTATCATCTGCAAATGGATCTGGGTGGTGATCGCCAACTTTGTAATTGTCAGGCGCTTTTGTAATACCACCTTCCCAAGAAGGGATTGAACCATCTGCATTACCCGCTTTTTCAGCACCTAGTGGTGTTAAATCTTGACCTAAGCGAGCAGCTTGTTCAGCTGAAATCTTAGCAACTGCCGATGATGCGCTAAACACACCAATTAAAGCAAGCGCTACTAGGGTAGGTTTTTTAATCATATTGTTACCCTTAAATTGAATACTTGATATTAAATGAAACATAATCACGATCTGCTAAGCCATTTGCGCTACCGCCACCCCAGAAACTATTGTAACCAAAGTCAAACGACCACTGGTTTTGATAGTTAAAGTTAAGGTTAACAGAAGCAGACATACGGTCTTCAACAAACAGGAACATTGGATCCGGCGTTGTACCATTTACGTCGTGTGCAAAAACAACACGCGGAGAGAAGTTAACACCTGAGAATAGGTTGTTATACTCACCTTTCGCAACTAAACGGTAACCCCAAGATGTTGCAGAGCCAAACTGATTTGTTTCCGGACCATTAGAAAGTAATAAATGAAGTGCAGTATAGTCACCTGCAGGACCTTGCATTACACCACTACGCGCAGTACCAGGCGTGTTTAAACGTAGTTCATCGTAATCAGGCATATCCTGGATATGCACACCACCTACTTCACCTAGCACCGCCCAACTATCAGCACCAAGTGATGGGCCGAATAAATGCGTTAAGCTAAATTGAAGTTGTGCTGAATCACGAAGAATATAACCTTGCGCTACTTCACCAGGTGATACCGTTTCAACTTGTGAAATACCCGCAAACATGTCTTGACGTACCGCATCTGGTACACCTGGGTTTGCAAGTTGCTCAGCCATACCTGCGTATAATAACTCTACGTCATCGATTTGTAGTGGCTCGTCTTGACGATAAGTAAATTCACCGGCAAACGCTGTTTCACCAATCGCAGTGTTCCAGCTGAATGCATACATTTTGATATCTTCTGGATATTCAAGCTGTGCTTCAGTGAAACCTTTTAAGTTAGTGATGTTATCAGCAGTAATTGTGTTGTTAGCAATATACGCTAAGTCATGACCAATCGCTGCACCTGTAAAATCTGACGCTTTACCTGAAATTAATGGGCGGCGACTATGATAATTAACATAGTAGAAACCAAACTCAGTTTCATTAAGTTCTGGCGAGAACCAACCTAGCTTCAAACCATATTGACCTGAATCTTTTGGCTCTTTCATGGCTTTATCGCCATTGGCTTTAATTGCAACTTTCGTTGGGTGAGCAAGATACATACTTGCAAGTAAAGACTGTGCTTCAGCGCTTGAAGGATCCATACCTTGTGCCGCTAAAACTTGACCCCACTGAGTGTACATATTGTTAAGTGAATTTGTTAAATACGCTAAATCAATATCAGGATTAGAGGTAAAGCCTAATTGAACGTTGTTCGCATTACCATTAACTGCAGCAAAGTCATTTGTAGATAAATAAGTACCAGCAACAGGTAGGCGTGTTTCATGCCATTGATATTGATAGAACATTTCAGCTGAAACGTTTTCAGTAATACCTAATGAAGCCCAAAGCATACCCACAGGGATAAACGCTTCTTTTACTTCAGCACCTGGTGCTTTTAAACGGTCAATATCAACTGGGTTAATATTAATACCGTGAGAAATTAACGCACTTTCACCCCAGTTAACTACTTGTTGACCTAAACGGATTGAAAGCGGGTTGTAACCTTCGTTTAAATCAAAATCTGCATATACAAATGCATCTAATAAACGAAGATCTTTACATACTAATTCTTCTGATTCTTTATTTGCACATGGATCTACACCTTGACCTGACGTTGGGTTTTTATATGCTAAGTCAGTATCATTCAGTGCAAAATCATAGAAGTACATAAAACGCGTAAAGAAACCAAAGTTGTCTTTGCGAATTTCTAATTCATGTGTGCCCTTTAATAACTGTGAAAAAGCTTCACCACTATCAAAGTTTAAGTTACCTGCATCACCATTATTCGAGTATGTACCTGGTTGTGACCAGATATCACTTGATGAATAAATAGGGTTTAGTGCTGGGTGATAACCAGTCCAATCAAAGCGAGGATGATTAGATTTACCGATTTGATTATCAAAATCACGGTCTTCAACACGGTAGCTTGTACCGTATGAAAAAGTAGAGTCAAATTGTATTTCAAAACCACCAACTTCAAATGATGCGGCTGAAACAGTTTGGCTTGCAAGTGCCATACACGCAGCTGTAACACCTAAAGCCAGTTTGTTTTTGACAAAAAGAGGACTTTTTATCATATATATTCCCCCTATGGCGGGCTGTTTTGTTATCAAGTTATTGTTTTTAGTATGCTTGTAACGATAGAAAGCAATTCATAAAATTACAAGTAAAACATGAGATATCGCGAAATCATTAAAAAATGATTACATATTCACTCTTGTTATTAGATATTCTACTTTCTAATCACATAGGTAAGACATCTTACCAGTTAAATAATCGAAATGAAAAGTGCTTATGCTAAAGAACTTAAAAAAGTTCTTAAAAAAGATGGAAACATTAGGTTAACAAAATGTTTTTAAAGTATTTTTTCTATAGAAATAAATTTATTTTCAGCAGTTAAATGGATACGAAAACGCCCTTTTATACCCAAAGAAGAAATAAAAGGACGTAATTTTGAAGCATCAAAGCGGATTGTTTTACCGCAATCACTCAATACTTGCACTTGAGTGTAATGGCCCTTGTAATAGGCCATACACTCATCGTAATTGAGATTTATTGAAAAATAGTAAGTTTTACTCACCATTGAGGGCATTACTCACCTTTTCAAACAAATCTGGACTCAGATCAGCAATTGCTGCTAAACGCTGTAATTGTTGCTTAGCGTTATTTTGCCGTTCAATTGTATGGCGTTTAAAACTTAGCAAAGGCGTAATTAAACGAGCAGCATTTTGTGGATTAATTTTATCAAGTTTAATCAATAAATCGGTTAAAAGTTTATAACCTGAGCCATCAATCGCATGAAAAGCTTGTGGATTGAACATGCAGTAACTCATCAACAATGCACGGACACGATTAGGGTTTGTTATATCAACCTCTCCACTATCAAACATCTGTGAAATTGTATTGGTTACATGCTCAGTCTTTAATCGACCAATTTGTGCAAGCCACTTATCAAGAACAAGCACATCGTGTTGCCACTTCTCTTTGAATCGCGCTAAGAAGTTTGAGTGTGATGCATGTAGGCTATCGCACACAGCATTAAGCGCATTTAAACTATTGGTCATATTCGTATTTTCGAACTCACTTTCAAGTTCACTTGAAAGTAACTGCCAATCAGTGAGCGTTAGATAACCAAGCAAACACCCTTTTAGTGTTCGAACGCCAACGCTATGAGCATCTAAACCACCAGTTTCAGAAAGACCGTTATATCGCTCGACAAGTGAGTCTTTTAATAAGTTAGCTAATGTTGATTTTACAGACGCCAATTGTGCACATATCTCATCAACAGGAATTGTGTCATACGTTGCAGCAATACTGTCAAAACTAGGAAGTGTGATTAATTCACTTAGTAAAGAAAGATCCGACACTTCTGATGCGAGTAAATATTCAAATAAATCTATGATTGCTTTTGGTAATTCTTCGCCTTTATCAATTGTCTCTTTTAAACACACAATCATCAGACGTTGCATCGCATCCCATTTTGAGAAATCACTACGTGCGTGTTTAACTATTAAAATCAATTCATTTAGCGATTGCTCAAACACAACTTTACAAGGCGCTGAAAAATCTTCTAAAAATACAACTGATGAATCGGCATCAATATTTTCGAAAATAAACTGTTGTGTTTCTTGCTTCAGACTTACCACATTACCAATTAACTCACCATTAATTTGCAGCGGCTGTGAAACCCCTTCAGGAGAGATAAGTTCGATTGCAAGCGGAATATGAAGCGCTTGTTTTTCATTTTGGTCTTGCGTTGGCGCAGTCTTTTGCGACACAGTTAATGTTAATGACCTATCCGACTCATTATATTCACGAATGACTGTTAACTCTGGCGTGCCAGATTGACTATACCACTTTGAAAATAAGCTTAAGTCAATGTTTGACGCATCTTGCATTGCGCTCACAAAATCATCACACGTTGCTGCGGTACCATCATGACGTTCAAAGTAGAGTTGCATGCCTTTTTGGAAATTAGTTTCGCCAAGTAAGGTATGCATCATACGGATCACTTCTGATCCTTTATCGTAAACAGTAACCGTATAGAAATTATTCATCTCGATTACTTTATCCGGTCTAATCGGATGTGCCATTGGACCTGCATCTTCACTAAACTGAGGACCGCGCATTACTTTAACTGCATCAATTCGGTTAAGAGCACGTGAACCAATATCAGAGCTAAATTCTTGGTCTCGGAAAACCGTTAACCCTTCTTTTAATGAAAGCTGGAACCAGTCTTGGCAAGTAACACGGTTTCCTGTCCAATTATGGAAATATTCATGACCAACAATACTTTCAATGGTGTGATAATCTCTATCTGTTGCAGTTGCTTGGTTGGCAAGTACACATTTAGAGTTAAAGATGTTTAATCCTTTATTCTCCATTGCACCCATATTGAAGAAATCAACAGCAACTATCATGTAAATATCGAGATCATATTCAAGATTAAAACGCTCTTCATCCCATTTCATTGCACGCTTAAGCGATGCCATTGCATGATCTGCTTTACTCAAGTTGCCTTTATCTACAAATAACTCAAGTAACACATCACGACCAGAACGTGTCGTAAATTTATCTTGTAAAACATCAAAATCACCAGCCACCAAGGCAAATAAATAGCTCGGTTTATTATACGGATCTTGCCACACATTAAAGTGCCTTCCGTCAGCAAGTTCGCCACTGTCAATTTTGTTGCCATTTGAAAGCAAGTGAGTGAACGATTTATCTGCAATAACCTTAACGGTGTATTTTGTTAAAACATCAGGTCTATCTTGAAAATAGGTGATTTTACGAAATCCCTCTGCTTCACATTGAGTACAATAAGCACCATCAGATAAATATAACCCTTCTAACGATGTGTTGTTTTTTGGGTCTATTTCCGTTTCGATATGCAGTTCAAATTCTGCAGGTAAATTCTTTAATAAAATACCCTGCTCAAACGTTTCATATTCAGTAAAAACATCGCCATTTACATTGATACAATGCAGTGTTTGATTGACACCATCTAACCACAGCTCACTTTGCGAAGAGCCCACGCGCTTATACTGTGATTTTTGTAATACACGTGTTTGTGTAGGCTGTAAATCAAACTCTAAATACAGTGAATCAACTAAAAATTCAGGCGCTTTATAATCTTTACGATACTTAGCTTGGTTAGTTGAAATATGTTGATCGCTCATAAAATTTACTCTACTAAGTTATGCTTCACGAGATTGAACGTGTTTCGGCTCTAGCTTTAAAATTTTAATGCCGAAATAGGCATAGATAACCGCTAGCACTGGATTAATTAAATTGAAAAACGCATACATTGCATAATCTAATGGGCTAATTAAAAGCACGCTTTGCATATATGCACCACAAGTATTCCATGGGATTAATGGGCTTGTAATGGTACCGCCATCTTCTAAAGTGCGTGATAAATTCACATTAGCAAGACCACGTTTTTCATACTCTTCTTTAAACATACGACCTGGCATAACAATCGCCATATATTGGTCAGCAGCAATTAAATTTGTGCCGATACAGGTAGCTATTGTTGATGCGATAAGTGAACCTGTGCTTTTGGCAATTTTTAAAATACCCGAAACAAACACTTTTAATAGGCCTACTTTTTCCATAACCGCGCCAAACATCAAGGCACAAATGATCAACCAAGTAGTATTAAGCATGCCAGACATACCGCCACCGCTTAGAAGACTATCCATTTTTTCATCACCAGTTGTGATGCTAAAACCATTAAAAAATGCAGCCCAAACCAACTTAAAGGTACCGACAAATTGATTTACACCGCTCTCAATTTGATTTGCGATTAAATCTTGTTGAAATAATAAGGCCCAAATTGCACCTACAAAGGCACCAATTGCAACTGCAGGGAATGCAGGCATTTTTTTAACTGCAAGCGCCAATAACACCACTAGTGGAACTAACATTTCAATGCCAATATTGAAGTTTTGTAACAAAATACCTGAGATTTCTTCAATGCGCCCTTCATTTGGGATCCCTTCCGCATTGAAACCCATCACTAAGAAAATAATCAAAGCAATAATGAAGCTCGGTACGGTGGTCCAAAGCATGTGATGAATATGCTCAAATAAATTACTACCAGCAACCGCTGGTGCTAGGTTAGTTGTCTCAGAGAGCGGGCTTAATTTATCACCAAAATAAGCACCTGAAATAACAGCACCTGCCGTAACAACTTGGTCAAGCCCAAGTCCGGTTGAAACCCCAAGTAATGCAACACCGATTGTGGCTGCTGTAGTCCAAGAGCTACCAATACTTAGCGCTACAATGGCGCAAAGCACACAACTTGCAGCATAAAACCAATGAGGATTTATTAGTTGCAGGCCATAATAAATTAATGACGGAACTGTGCCTGATAGCAACCAAGTACCAATAAGCGCACCAACCATTAATAAAATCAGTACGGCGCCTAAAGAAATGGTTATACCTTTAACCATGGCTTCTTCGAGTTCATCCCATTTAAAGCCATTTTTTAAACCAATTAAAACCGCAATTGCTGCAGCAAATAATAAAGCTATTTGGTTAGGACCATACGATGAATCATCACTGTATAAATAAACGGATGTGCCAAGCAGTAGCACTAAAACGCTTATTGGAATTAAAGCGTCTAAAAAGGTCGCTTGTTTTACTTGCTTCACAAAGATACCTCAAATTGTTGTCATTATTTATCAACTTTATATCACCTAAACGGCAAAGTGCTGACATTTCTTATTTTTAGTTTTACATAAAAAAGCGCCGACTTTGTGAAAATCGGCGCTTGCTAAAATCATTGCTAATTAGTGTTTAGCGTAACGGCCATACTTAATAAAATCTGATGTAATATGCACCGCTTCCTCAAGTCCAGGATCAATTTCATCCAGTACATCAGGTGCATCATCTAAAGATGCAATCGGGTCTAAGCCTAGTCGTTTTAAGCGTTCATTTGCACGCGCTAATGCTTTAACTTTATCTTCTTCACGTTGCTTTTCACGCTTAGCTTTTACTAACGTCACTGAATCACGATCTTTCTCTTTTTGATAAACTGCTATGTCATCATTAAGATAGATAAATTCAGGTTCAGCTGCGATACGCTCTTTGTGTTTATCCGTTAAAAACGTAATTGCTGGTGATAAATCATCAAGTTTTGAATAATTCGCCTTACGAATATGATCCCAAGGCAATGCATTATCTTCCTGACTTTCACCCCACTCTGCAGGGTCAATTGGGCTTGGGAATTTAATATCTGGGATCACCCCTTTGTGCTGAGTACTGCCACCATTAATGCGATAAAATTTTGCAATTGTGTACTGAACACTACCTAGTGGGTTTTCAAATAAATCAAACGCTTTAGTTAGGCTTCTGTGCTGCTGAACTGTGCCTTTACCGAAAGTTTGTTCACCAATAATTACAGCGCGCCCGTAATCCTGCATTGCTGCTGCAAAAATTTCAGAAGCAGATGCACTATAGCGGTCTACCAGTACCGTTAAAGGGCCATCGTAATAGGTAACACCATCACGGTCTTTTTGTTTTTCAACTTTACCATTGATGTTATGAATTTGAACTACCGGGCCTTTATCAAAGAACAAGCCTGATAATTGTGTTGCTTCATACAGTGAACCACCACCGTTACCACGTAAATCGATAACAATACCATCGACCTGTTGCTCTTGTAACTTGGCGAGTTCTTTCTTCACATCTTTAGAGAGGTTATTGTAAAAACCAGGTATTTCAATCACCCCGATTTTTGTATCAAGCTCTGAATAAACTGGCTCAAATACACTAGATTTAGCAGCTTTATCTTCTAAACGAATCTTATCACGTACAATCACAACTTCGTGTGGCGTACCGTGAGAATCAGAGCCTTTTAAATACTGTAGGCGAACCTTAGTACCTTTAGGACCTTTAATAAGGTCTACCACGTCATCTAAACGCCAACCAATTACATCAACAAATTGGTCTTGCCCTTGCGCAACCGCAATAATGCGATCATCTGACTTAAGTTTTTCAGTTTTCGACGCCGGACCACCTGGCACTAATGAACGAATTACAGTGTAATCTTCATCAACACCTAAAACAGCGCCAATTCCTTCCAATTCAAGCTGCATATCTTGCTTAAATTGCTCTGCACGGCGTGGCGATAAATAAGAGGTATGAGCTTCTATGCTTCTTGCGAACGAGTTCATCGCAATTTGATACGCATCTTCACTATTAGTTTGCGAAATACGTTTAAGAGTATAACGGTAACGCTTTTTTAGAATTTCTTGAATATCTGGCCATTCTTTGCCAGTAAGTTTCAAACGAAGTGCATCATATTTAACACGTTGACGCCAGATTTCATGTAATTCCTTCATAGTAGTAGGAATCGCAGCATCTTCGCGGTCAAAGTAATAATTGTCTTCTTTATCAAACGTCATTTCTTTATCGAGTAAAGAAAGTGAGTATTCAAAGCGTTCAAAACGGCGACGCATATTCAGGTTAAAGATTTCAAATGCAAAAGACATATCGCCTTTTATTAACGCATTATCAATCTCATACCTGAAATGTTCAAATTTAGCCAAATCTGATTGCAGAAACAGGCTTTTGTTACTGTCGATTGACTCTAAATAGCGGTCATAGATTTGGCTAGATAAGTCATCATCTAATCGAATAAGTTTGTAGTGTGAGCGAGTAAATAAATTTGTTATTCGCTTGGTTGCAGCAATATGCTGTATTTCCTGTTTTAACTCAGGTAAATTTTCAATGCTAATTGTATCGGCAGAAGCAAATAAATTTGCTGAAAATAGCGCTGCCGCCAGTGGAATAAGCTTAAACTTCTCACTCATACACTGTCTCCTTATACGATAAATAGACTCTCTGCTTTAGTTTTCACCTGCATGCCAGTAACTAGCACCACATGAATGTCTTCCTTGTTCACTTCAGTGATTGTGCCTTTAACTAAAGCTTGGCCAAGTTTTACTTTAACTTCAGCGTTCACTTTAATATCACCTGAAGGTAGCGCTTCTACTTTGTTTGAACGGCGAACAGGTTTGTCTTTATTAGTGTTACTAGAATTAAATTTAGTTCCTTTTGCAGCATTTTTATCAGCAAAAGTCCCTTTCTTTTTGTAAGATTTCTTTTCACCCGCATTACGAGGAGCTGCTTTCTTACGTTTTGCAAGCTTTGCGCGGCTTTCTTCTAGTGCCTTGTTAGCATGCTCTACGTGCTCTTCTTCTACTTTTTCAGCATCGTTACCATCAAGGTCAATACGGAACTCATGTTTTGTAACTGATTCAAGGTAGCGCCAGTTTGAAGTGTATTTACGAAGTGCTTGACGCACTTGTGTTTTACTTACACGTTCATCGCTGTCGATACGCTCAGCAATATCTTTAAAGATACCAACCTTTAACGGCTTAATACCGTCCTTTTCTTTAAAGCAGGCTGGAAACTCTGTGTAAAGGTAATTTAATACCTCTTTAATGTCTTTTAGCTTGTTAGTAGAGTCCATGTGTTTAACCTTAAGTTTAAATCTCTTCGTCTAAATTGTTTTCCAATTGGTTTGCCACATAATGTAACACCCAATCGATTAATTCTTCATGCTCGGCATCTAGAATCGCGGTATCACCACGCAAATGTTCCCAAATGCCTTCAATAATTCTGTCTATTGTCTCAGCGTCTGCTTCATCTGGAAGCGCTTGCCAAGCAATGTGAATAAGTTCATTAAGATTTTCAGCAACAGCTTCTTCTTGCCCTTCCCAATCACCTACTTGATCAATGCCAAAAAGGTAATCCTGAACACTCAACCAATCTTTCATATTAAAGATACTCTTTAAGTGAAGACATGATAAGCTCCAAACCCGTTTGGTCATCTTCATCGAAGCGATTCAAGCTTGGGCTATCAATGTCTAATACACCTATGTATTGACCATCTTTAATAAGTGGAATTACGATTTCAGAATTCGAAGCAGCGTCACAAGCAATGTGGCCTTCAAAATCGTGAACATTTTCGATACGTAATGTTTGTTGTTTTTCAAATGCAGTACCGCAAACACCTTTTCCAATCGGAATACGCACACATGCTGGATTACCTTGGAAAGGACCTAGTACAAGCGTGTCGTTTTCTAATAAATAAAAACCAACCCAGTTGATGTCTTCTAGTGCGATATTTAATAACGCACTAACGTTTGCAAGGTTAGCTATCAGGTTAGATTCATCTTCAATCAAAGCCACTACTTGATTATTTAAACTTTGATATAAGCTTTCTTTATTCATTATTTGGAAAAGTTAACAATTCAATATTCACAAAGCTTAAAGGTACTCTTTCAGAACAACAAATGAAACCTTTTTAAGCTAAAAAAAGTGAATATCGCGAAATATTCACTTTTTTGTTTACTATTTATTCGCCTGAAAAACTAGATTCGTTTTTTTTGTGTCATTATAAAAATACCCGCAGCTAATATTGCCATTGCAGTATTAACAATAAACACTTGTCCCGATGCCACATTAAACATAAAACTGAATAGTGCACCACCAAATAACGCGGCTGTGATTACAGCAGTATTATTGGTTTTACTACGTTTTATTAGAAATAAATATAAAGGCACAACACAAATTGCCATTGTTAAACCAACAATATGCGCATTTGCTACTGCACTTAACAGAATTGAAAAGAATAGTTTGCTATTACCACCTTCCAGTGTAATGACATAATAAGCACCGATTAAACACCCAATAACGAAGGGTGAGAAAAGTGAATAAGCAATGCCTTTAAGAATTGTTTTTTTATCCATAACCGAATCACTATGTTTAAACACAGCTTTAGCATGGCAAATAAGGATAAAATAGATAGTAGACTTAAGTATAGGAAGAAGGTGGCGGAGAGATAGGGATTTGAACCCTAGATAGGCTATTAACCTATGCCGGTTTTCAAGACCGGTGCTTTCAACCACTCAGCCATCTCTCCGCAAATAAAGAAAGTGGCGGAGAGATAGGGATTTGAACCCTAGATAGGCTATTAACCTATGCCGGTTTTCAAGACCGGTGCTTTCAACCACTCAGCCATCTCTCCGCAGCGGGGCGAATATTAGGGGATTCGATTTCACTTGTGAAGCTTTTTTTTCAATATTTTGTTTAACCGCACAATAATCAGCCAAAAAGTACAATATCCACACAACTCTCACCCCTTTAATTATTTTGTTTAATTTTTTGAACTAAATAGCAGCTATATGCGTTCTAATAAAGGTAATAGAATTGCTACCCATGTTGTTAATTGATATGCTGTTTGCAGTTCTGAAACCTAACAGGAATGCGTTTCAATTTAAGGAGTTATTTATGAGCTTTAACCATACGTACTCGTCGCCAAAATCGGCGCAATCAGTACTTGAAACAAACAAAGTATTACGCAACACCTATATGTTACTTGGTATGACTTTACTATTTAGTGCAGTTACAGCAGGTATTTCTATGGCGATGCAATTACCTTATATGATGGGTTTGGTATTTAGCATTGGTGGACTAATCACCCTATTCGTTGTTAACAAAAAAGCAGACAGCGCATCAGGGTTACCATGGGTATTTGTGTTCACTGGTTTAATGGGCGCAGCACTTGGCCCAATGCTTAACCACTACGCGGCAATGCCAAACGGCCCAATGCTTATCATGCAAGCACTTGGTTCTACTGCATTAGTGTTTTTTGGCTTATCTGCTTACGCAATGACAACTAAAAAAGATTTTTCTTTCTTAGGTGGTTTCCTGTTTATCGGGTTGCTAGTAGTTATCGTAGCAAGCCTTGTTAACCTATTTATCGGTAGCAGCATTGCTTTCATGGCGATTAATGCCGCTGTTGTATTCATTATGTCTGGCTTAATTTTATTTGATACTAGCCGTATTATTAATGGCGGTGAAACAAATTATATTCGTGCAACGGTGAGCTTATACTTAAATGTATACAACCTTTTCACATCTATCTTGCATCTTCTAGGTGCAAATAATGACTAAACTGTAAAAGTTTAATAAAATAAGCCCCGTATATCGGGGCTTATTTTTGGATTAATTTTGGCATCTATCATTATTAGTTATCATGCGAACGTCACCTCACATGATAGTTTGCAACATCTAACTCGCTTTATTAATAGTGCAATAACACTTGGGCATACAATTAAAGGCGTATTTCTTTATCAAGATGCTGTTTTTCACGCAAGCGAACATTTTTCACTGCCGAGTGATGAGTTACAAATTATGGATGTTTGGCATTCGATTGCTAAGTTAGGCATCAAACTTACCCTATGTGTTACAGCAGCTGAAAAACGTGGTTTAGCGATTTCAAATACACACCCTTTTGAAGTTGCCGGTCTTGCTGAATTTGCAATGGATGTTGCTCAAACAGATAAATGGGTACAAATTAAATGAAGTCATTTTTAGTTATTTGTAATGAGTCGCCTTTTGTCGATGCCAGATTAAAAGAAAGCCTTGATATGGCACTTATTTTCGCAGCCATTGATCAAGAAGTTAGTTTGCTTCTGCAAGGCAATGCCCTATTCGCTTTACTTGCTGGGCAATCCATTGAAGATTTAAATATTAAGAATTACCTTAAAGCTTTTGGCACATTAGCGCTTTATGACATTGATCATATTTATGTATGCGCACAATCACTAAAGGATCTTGGTATTAATGAATCTCAATTTGCTTTTGATGTCGTTGCATTAGATGAAAATGCTAAGCGCACCCTACTTTTAAAACAACATCAAGTGGTGACCCTGTGATCCTTCATGTATTTAACAAACCTTTATCAGAGTATATTCAACAACAGCTGATCATCGCTGATAATGATAGCATTTTGCTTATATCAGATGCGTGTTACAGTGCGTCACATTTTACATCTCAATACAATAGTTGTGATGTTTATGCCCTTGAAACTGACATTAAAGCGCGCGGCATTGAACATCCAACAGTAAAACTTATATCTGATGAACAATGGGTAACACTTATTGTTCAAAGTGAACAACACATAACTTGGTAAAAACAATGAGTTATTTAATTGATGGTAAAACCATTGAAACCGATAAAGAAGGTTATTTAAAAGTCCAAGCAGATTGGAGTGAACAACTCGCAGAACAGATAGCACAACATGAAAATATTGAACTCAGCGAAAATCACTGGGAAGTTGTCAACTTTGTGCGTAATTTCTATTTAGAATTTAACACCAGCCCCGCGATACGGATGTTAGTTAAAGCAATGGCAAAACAACTAGGCGAAGACAAAGGAAACAGTAAATACCTGTATAAGTTATTTCCAAAAGGCCCTGCCAAACAAGCAACAAAAATTGCTGGTTTACCTAAACCTGCCCGTTGTATATAACCAATAATTTAGATACAAAAAAAGCCAGCATGTTGCTGGCTTTCTTATTCGTACTTAAATTATACGATATCTAGTAACTCAACATCAAAAATAAGTGTTGAGAAAGGTGCGATTGACGCACCAGCACCACGCTCGCCGTATGCAAGGTCGTGTGGTACATATAAACGCCATTTTGAACCAACAGGCATCATTTGTAATGCTTCGGTCCAACCTTTGATAACACCGCCAACTGGGAACTCAGCTGGTTGACCACGGTCGTAGCTGCTATCAAAAACGTCACCGTTGATTAGCGTACCATGGTAATGTGTACGAACAGTTGAATCTGCAGTTGGTTTCTCACCTTCACCAGCAGTTAACACTTCGTATTGAAGACCTGAAGCAGTAACAGTTACTTCAGCACGCTTTGCATTTTCTGCAAGGAAAGATTCGCCTTCAGCCGCAAGTACTTTTGCTTCTTCTTCACGACGCTTTGTGATTTCAGCATTAATTTCTTCAAATGCTGCTTGAATCGCAGGGATCTCAACTTGGAAATCAGCACCAGTGTAAGCATCTTTCATGCCTTCGAATACTGAATTTAAGTTTAAACCTTCGAATGGGTTTGATTTTAATTGCTCACCCATTTGTAGGCCGATACCGTAGCTTGCTTTTTCTGCATTTGAATTAAATGTGTCTGACATAATCTCTATACTTTAATTAAGTTATAAAAATGCCAGTCTAACATAGTTAGGCATCACTTGTTACCGCAATTACTGACTTTTGCTCTGCATTGTCTCAAGCTTACTTTGTGCAAGTAGCGCCATAATTGAAATAACGGCATTTGCTAACAATAATGACCATACTGCGGACAAGTCATAAGAAAATACCGTTGGCAATAATGCCGAAGCACAGCCAATCATAATAGAAAAAAACAAACGTTGATCAGCTTTGAAATATTTACGTGTCGTTTGCGCAACCAGTAAATTAAAAATAAAAAGACCAAGGTAGCTTTGCCAAATCAAAATCAATGAATCAACTTTCACAGTGAAGTAGTCAGTAAGCAGTAAAATACCTTGTTGAAGTACCAGGCTATAAACAGCGGCAAAAAAGAAAATAAAAAGTGCTGTCTTCGCTTTATTATTCATAATCAAACTCCAAAACGAAAAAAACCGCCATAAAGGCGGTTTTGGGAATGAGGTGGCGGAGAGATAGGGATTTGAACCCTAGATAGGCTATTAACCTATGCCGGTTTTCAAGACCGGTGCTTTCAACCACTCAGCCATCTCTCCGTTGTTGGGGCGCATATTAATGAGTTCGGATCACGTTGTAAAGTAAAAAATTACTATTTAATAGTATTCTTTTGGCTGACGTGCAATTAACGAACAAATTAAGCTAAAAATAACCGTTATCGCCGTTAAAACAGCTATTTTTAAAACTAAGTCTGCATTTTTTAATAAGCTAACAGCTTCAAAATTAAAAAATAATACTGGTGTCACTGCAATAGAAAACACTACCAGTGAGATTTTCATCGCCCGCCAAAACGAAAAGCGTTTTAAATAGGCCATGTACCAGGTTAAAAGCGAAAATACGCCCAGTTTAATAAAGACAATATGGCTAATATCACGTGACTGCGATGCAGTAATATACACTGCTATTGCTGACACAATGCCCCAAATAAGCCAAATTGACCAACTTTCTTTTTCGCGCAAAAACAAGTTATTCATAACTGCGCCTTTTTATTATTTTATGGTTTAAATTGGTTGTTAATACACCACCTTAACAAAAAATAGACAAATTTGAAATAGCCTATTTTGGCTTTAAGTCAAGAAATAAAAGCAAACTAACGCAACAATTGTGGCAACGAGTATATTAAGCGCCATACCTTGTTTCGCCATATCTTTTATTGATACTTCGCCACTGGCAAATACTATCGAGTTTGGTGCAGTTGCTACTGGCAAACAAAACGCGCATGAACAGCTTATCACCACAGGGATCATCAATAATTCAATCGGTAAATTAAGCGCTATTGCAGCGCTAGCTATAATTGGCATCATTAGCGTTGCCGTTGCTGTATTTGATGTAATCTCAGTTAAAAATGACACACCAATGGCAAGTGCAAGTAAACTGACTAACACTGGTAATGAACCTAGCGCTACAAAAAACTGCCCTAGCAATTCACTTAAACCACTTGATACAAAGGCCTTAGCAATACAAATACCGCCAGCAAAAAGTAACAACATGCCCCACGGAATATCTTTTGCATCCTGCCACTCAAGCAAACGACCACCTTTACCATTAGGTGTTATTGCCATTGCGATTACACCTAATAATGCAATGGATGAATCCCCTACTGTTTTGATATCAAGTAAACCAGACCATCCACCAAAGGGTTCTTTTCTGAAAACCCAAAGTAACGCAACAATGGCAAAAATAAACAACACACGCTTTTCAGCACTTTGCCATTCATCGCATTTAGGTAAATGGATAGCAGCCGACAGTTTGATGCCTCTTGCTAACCACAGCGCCATTAACGGGATTGCTATTACAATAATTGGCACCGTTACTTTCATCCAGCGGATAAAACCGTACTCTTCCCCTGCAAATTCTTCATAGACAGACGCAAAGATCACATTTGCCGGCGTACCAATTAATGTACCAACACCGCCAAGAGAGGCGGAATAAGCAAGGCCAAGTAATAACGCAATTTTAAATCGGCTGTTATCAGTTGACGCACAAATCGCTAGCACAACCGGTAATAATGCAACAACGGTTGCCGTATTCGAAATCCACATCGATAAAATACTACTGGTTGCCATAATGGCGAAAATAATGCGCAGCGCGCTATCGCCTCCAATGACCTTTAAAATTGTGAAGGCAATCCGTCTATGTACCCCTGATTTTTCAATACCAACGGCGAGCATAAACGCCCCCATCAAAAGCACAATCACATGTGAACCGAGCGATGCGGCCGCCTGCTGATGTGTTAACACCCCAACAAAAGGGAAGATTCCAATAGGGATAAGTGAGGTAAGCGGAATAGGTAATGCTTCTGTAATCCAAAAGTAGGCCGTTAGAAGCGTAAGTGCAACAGTTAAAGCAATTACTTGTGGCTGTTGCCAAAAATAAACACATGCAAGGTAAGCTATTACACTTGAAAACAAACCAATTAGGATATTTTTATTATTATTCGTCATATTAATTAGCTATTTATTATTTTCTGACAGTTATGCCATCTTTGATCGCGCTTAACATCATCCCAGCTTGGGTAAGTTTTTTGGTGAAAAACAGCCATGCGAGCACCATGGTGTTGATACTTTTCAATTGGTAAACTATCCATCACTTGATACAGACCCGGCTTTTCATTGCAAAGCAAGACTGTATCACAGCCAGCATCGAGGGCTTTAGCTACACGAGTAGGATAATCCCCTACTTGAACAGCCCCTTGCATACCCATATCATCAGATATCACGGGACCGTTAAAACCTAATTGTTTTCTGAGTACCGTTTTAAGCCAAAAATCAGAAAAACACGCTGGATTTTTGTCAACTTCTGAATAAATAACGTGTGCTGGCATTACCGCATCTGCCAATGATTCTGCAACTAAACGTTTAAATGGTACTAAGTCATACTCAGTAATATCGACAAAACTGCGGTCATCCACTGGCATTGCAATGTGTGAGTCTGGGCCAACTGAGCCATGTCCCGGAAAATGTTTAATTACCGATTTCATACCAGCACTGTGCAAGCCTTTTATGAGGGCTTTTGCACCAGTAACCACCTTTTCTGGTTCTGATGAAAAAGCTCTATTGCCAATCACCTGTGAAATGCCATTTACATCAACACACGGTGCATATGAAAAATCAACTTTGCAAGCTAATAGCTCCGCCGCTAAAGTCCAACCAATGTCATGTAATTTTTCACTGGCATTTTCAAGTTGAAATACATCAGACATACTAGGAAGTTGACTAAACCCATCGCGAAAGCGTTGTACTCGGCCACCTTCATGATCAACAGACACCAACAACTTCGGATTAATTGCTTTTATGCTATTAGTCAGCGCCAGAAGCTGCTCTGGGTCTTCGTAATTTCGTGAAAATAAAATAACGCCATTAATAAGCGGATGCTTTAATACTTCATACTCTTCTTGGCTAAGAAATTTATCATCAATTCCAGTTGTGATCGGACCTAACATTATTCACCTACAAACATGTAAAAAAGTCAGAAGCATCAATATTGCGCGATTTTTTTATATCGTTCACTTTGCTACCAAGATATAAAAAGCCAACAAGCTCATCATCGGTTGAAAGGTTAAGTGCCTGTTTCACATATTCATCTTGCGCATAACTTCCGGTACGCCACACACCTGCTAACCCTTGCGCAAATGCGGCTTGTTGCATCGCCATCACAGCACAACCAGCAGATTGCACTTGTTCAATACGCGGTACTTTTGCATGTGGCTTGTATTTCGCAATACAAATGATGATTAAAGGTGCACGTAGCGGTAACTCTTTGGCTCGTTCTAGTGTTTTTTCATCGGCATTATTGTTAAGCGCTGCTTGGTAATAAATTTCACCTAATTTTTCACGGGCATCGCCTTCAACCAGAATAAATTGCCATGGTTTTAGTGCAGCATGATCAGGTACACGTAACGCGGCTTGTTTAATAATTTCGAGTTGTTCAGGTGTTGGCCCAGGTGTAGTAAGTTTGCTGTCTGATTGACGTTCTAATAAGAGTTCTAATGCGTTCATTAAGCTGACATGTTAGTTTTTTGCCAAGCTTAACAAACTACAGTGAAAAGAAAAGAGCTTAACGCTCTTCTCAATTAGGTGTTTTAATTAAAATAAGTACTGACCCACAATGGCCAAGTTATTTTATTTAACGTGATTTTGTGAGAAAAACCTTTGTGAAAGCCAATAATCTAAACTGAAAAACCTGCCGCCACCTGTAAAAAACAAACTAAGCAACATTGCAAAGTATATAAAGCCAAATTCAATGCCATTATTTAGAATTACCGGTTTACCAGTTTCATAGAGATATTCTGTGTAGCCATTCTCTTCTAGAATTTCACGCATTTTATTTAAACGCTCGGATGCTTGCTTAGAGTTTTCTAAACTAGCCTTTGCGCCAGGTACATGTAGCCAATCAAGTACTTTTGCGGCACTTATTTCACTATTTGTTGGTGTAACAGAAAACCAGCCATTTTCTAAATGTACCGTTGTTATTGCTACAAACATTGTAAACGCTAATGGAATTGAAACAATCCGGGTAAAAAGACCAAGAAATAGTAACCACCCACCTAGAAATTCAGTCCAAGCTGCTAAAAATGCAAGTAATGATGGAAATGGTAAACCTAGCCCCCACTCTGCATTGCCAAACCAAGAAACAATACTTGGTAATGCTGAAATAGCTTGTAGGAATGTTTCTGGGTTTTCGCTTAAGCCAAGTTTACTGTAACCAGCAATAATCATTATTGGCGCAAGTATTAAGCGAAATAGTAATGGTGGTAAACCAGATAAAATTTGGCTTTTAGAAAGGAATGTTTTATAAAAATTAAGCAGCGTCATACCGACCTCTAAGTTTTAGTAATACATTAAAGACCGGTAAAACACTGTTAATTATTCACTATATTTTGCGTGCTACCTGTAAGGCTTCAAAAATGGCACGTTTTGCATCAATTGCAGAAGCCAATTTTGCACCACCGATCACATCAATTTTAGATGCATATTTGCCATTTTCTAGCTCTTTATTAAAGGTATCTGTATTGGAAACCTGACCGATACACGTAATTACAGATTCACAAGGAATTGTTTGTTTTTCACCATCAATTTCAATTACTAACCCGTCTTTATTTAGCTCAATGTAATTACAACCACTGATTTGCTTAACATTTTGCTGTTTAGCAACAGCGCGATGGATCCACCCCGTAGTTTTACCAAGATCACTACCAAAACGGCCTGGGCTACGTTTTAACATGGTGATGTTATGTGGAATTTCATGTGGTGTATGTTCAACATTAATTGCCCACTGCTGCTTAAATTCATCAACCGATTTATTTGCTTTTTCAGCTAAAAACGCCACCATATCAAAACCGATACCACCGGCACCTAAAATAACAACGTCCTTACCAATTTCAACTTCACCACGGATCACTTCATCATAAGCAAGTAGTGTACGACCATCTTTTAATTCAAATGATGCTTCTCGAGGGCGTACACCTGTTGCAAAAACAACATTATCATATTGCTCAAACATGCTATTTTCGAATGATGTTTGAAGCTGTACATCCACATTTAACTTAGCGAGTTCAGATTTAAAGTAGTCAAGCGTATAGTTAAAGTCTTCCTTACCTGGTACACGCATTGCTAAATTAAACTGACCACCCAACCCTATAGAGCGCTCAATAAGCGTTACCTTATGGCCTTTTTCAGCTAAATAACAACTTGCTGCCATACCTGCCGGTCCACCACCTACAACCAATACATTTTTAGGGTTAGTTGTAGGCTCTAATGAATAGTCTAATTCAAAACCTGCACGTGGATTAACTAAACAAGTGGCTCGCTTTCCTTTAAAAACGTTATCTAAGCACCCTTGGTTACAGGCAATACACACGTTAATGTTGTCACTTTTGTTTTCAACGTATTTATTAAAAAAGTCAGGATCAGCAAGTAATGGCCTTGCCATAGATATTAAATCTGCGGAATTATTGTTTAAAATTGAATTGGCAAGTTCTGGAGTATTGATACGGTTTACCGCAACACATGGCACTGACACATGTTGTTTAAGTAATTCGGTTGCCTCAACAAAAGCCCCTTGCGGTACCATGCTTGCAATTGTTGGTACACGCGCTTCATGCCAGCCAATACCTGTGTTAAAAATATCAACACCCGCTTTTTCTAACACTTTTGCTTGTTCAATCACTTCTTCTTGAGTCGAACCATCTTCTACTAAATCCATCACAGAGATACGGAAAACAATAATAAACTTATCACTTACTTCACGACGCACAGCTTCAACAATTTCTTTTGCTAGGCGCATGCGATTTTCGTTTGAACCACCGTATTCATCTGTGCGTTTATTTGTGCGAGGCGCCATAAACTCGTTAATTAAATAACCTTCCGAGCCCATTATTTCAACACCATCATAACCTGCACGCTCTGCAAGCCTTGCTGATTTTGCAAATGATTTTATGGTGCTTTTTATATTGCTAAGGGTCATCTCCTTCGGCTTGTAAGGATTGATTGGTGCCTTAATTGCACTTGGTGCCTGATTAAATGGATGATAGGCATAGCGCCCTGCATGAAGCAGTTGCAAACAAATCTTGCCGCCGTGCTCATGTACCGCTTTAGTCACAGGGCGATGTTTAAGCACATCTAAAAATGTATTAAATGATGATGAGATTGGAGTTAATTTGCCAACCAAATTTGGGCTAAAGCCTCCGGTAATGATTAGGCCTACACCACCTTTTGCGCGCGCTTCGTAAAACGCTTTTAAGCGTTTAACATTCCACAAACCTTCTTCAAGGCCGGTGTGCATTGAACCCATTACAAGGCGATTTCGCAGTGAATTGTTTTTCAGTTTTAATTCTTGTTCTAACATACTTGCTACTTACTCTACTGGTCATACCTCAAGCACTTTAACTGGTTTAACCAGTTAACTCAAGCTTGTCCAAAGTGATCTCTCAATATACTCACTAACTATAATGTTTTAACTAAACTTTTTTGCTAAACACTTCGTTACGTTTTTCATTTAAGTTTGACTAAAAAGTAAGTTAAGATGGTAATAGATGATAAATCTATAGATAGGATAAGATTTTGGTTAAAAAGGCTATCGTAGGCTTTTGGAATTTTCTTAATTTTTCAAGACGCCTCGTATTAAATATTATATTTTCCTTTATTTTAATTGCACTTTTTGTGTCAATTTTAAGTTCAGAGGATGAAATTATCGTTGAGCAAGATTCTGCTCTAGTGCTTTCAATTGCAGGCAATATCGTTGAAGAAAAAACATATATTGACCCAGTTGAAGCAGCGTTAAACGATTCTATGGGTTCAAGCGATGAGCCACCTGAAGTGCTACTTGATGATATTTTAATGACAATTAAGTACGCAACAAAAGATAAAAAAATTAAGCTGTTGTTACTTGATCTACAAAAAATGCAAGGCGCACACCTTAACAAGCTGAAAGCAATTGCTGCCCAGCTTGATAAGTTTAAAGAAAGTGGCAAAAAAGTGTATGCCTATGGTGATTACTACACTCAGGCACAATACTACATCGCTAGTAAAGCCGATGAAATTTTAATGCACCCATACGGCGCTGTTGATATTTCGGGTTATGCCACCTACCCACTTTATTTCAAAGAAGCTATCGATAAGCTAAATATCTCGCAGCATATTTTCCGTGTAGGTACATTTAAGTCAGCTGTAGAACCGCTAATTCGAAGCAACATGTCAGATGCTGCAAAAGAAGCAAATAAAGCATGGTTAGACGCACTTTGGCAGGAATATAAAACAGACGTTGCAGCTCACCGCGGTTTTGAAGTAACTAATTTTGCTGAAGACATGGCAACATACAAAGAAAAGTTTGCCAACGTGAATGGTCATTCAGGTCAGTACGCGCTTCAATATAAATGGGTTGATTCACTTGCAAGCAAAGAAGAATTACGTCAAAAACTCATTGCAGAAGTGGGCAAAAACGAATCAGGTAAGTCATTTAAACAAATTTCGTTTAGCCATTACCTTAAAACGTTAAAACCACCATTCCCTATGGAAAACCCAATTACCGATAAAGTTGCTGTAATTGTAGCAAAAGGCAATATCGTAGATGGTGAGCGTAAAGCAGGTGAAATTGGTGGTGACTCTACTGCTGAACTTCTTCGCCGTGCTCGCTTAAACGACAAGGTAAAAGCGGTAGTACTTCGTATTGATTCAGGCGGCGGCAGTATGTTTGCTTCTGAAATTATTCGTGCCGAAGTGCTTGCACTTAAAGATGCAGGTAAGCCTGTTATCGCTTCTATGAGTTCAGTTGCAGCATCAGGTGGTTACTGGATTGCAGCTAATGCAAATGAAATTTGGGCTGCACCAAGCACCATCACAGGTTCTATTGGCGTATTTGGTACGTTAATGACATTTGAAAATACCCTTGCAAAATTAGGTATTTACTCTGACGGTGTAGCAACAACAGATATGGCATCATTTTCTATGTTACGTCCACTTGAGCCTCAGCTTGGTGAAGTAATTCAGATGTCAGTTGAAAGTGCTTATGACCGTTTCTTAACAGTTGTTGCAGAAGCGCGTGGCATGAAAAAAGAAGACGTAGATAAAGTTGCACAAGGTCGTGTTTGGATTGGTACAAAAGCTAAAGAGCTTGGCCTAGTTGATGCCCTTGGTACTAAACAAGATGCAATTGAACGTGCTGCTGAGCTTGCTAGCCTTTCAATGTACGACGTGATCACCATTGAGCAACAACTTACCGAGCAAGAAATGTTAATGCAAAAAATCTTCGGCGAATCTCAAGCCGCTGCATTTATTAGCGCTTATTTTGCCAAAGACGATTACGCACCTGTTAAAAACAGCATTATGCAAACAGCGCAAGGCATTAAACAGCAAGTATCTAGCTTAGAGCAATTTAATGATCCAAATGGTGTTTATGCCAAGTGTTTAGTGTGTACAGTTAGCTACTAAACGCTACTTATACAAACACTTTTCAATTATAATAGCCCAGTGTTTTCACTGGGCTATTTTTATGAAAAGAAAAAAAATTTATATCGCCTACACCGGCGGTACTATCGGGATGAAGAAATCTAGTAAAGGCTATATCCCAGCTGCAGGTTTTCTTACTCAAACAGTAAAATCCAGTGCCGAGTTTAATCGTGAAGAAATGCCACTTTTTGATATTCACGAATATTGCCCGCTTATCGACTCATCAGATATGAGCCCAATGCATTGGCAGTTAATTGCAGATGATATTAAAGAAAAATATGCCGATTATGATGGTTTTGTTGTGTTGCATGGTACTGACACCATGGCCTATACCGCATCTGCCCTCTCCTTTATGCTTGAAAATCTAACCAAGCCAGTGATTGTGACAGGCTCACAAATTCCTTTGTCACAATTACGCTCAGACGGTCAGGTTAATTTACTTAATGCTATGTACCTTGCTGCCAATTACCCTATCGGTGAAGTAAGTTTGTATTTCAATAATCAACTTTACCGTGGTAACCGTGCAACCAAAATGCATGCTGATGGTTTTGCCGCGTTTGGCTCACCAAATATGTCGCCGCTTGCAAAAGTGGGTATAAATATTGAATTAGTTGCCGGACAATTAAGCCCAAGCTTAAATAATAAACTGGACGTCACTAAAATTACGCCTCAGCAAATTGCCGTATTGCATTTGTACCCTGGCATTTCTGTCGACCTTATTAAAAGCATGATGACAGATTCTTTAAAGGCGCTTGTACTATTGAGTTTTGGTGTCGGTAATGCCCCTCAAAACCCTGAAATGCTTGAATTATTTAGTAATGCCACACAATCAGGTTTAGTTATTATCAACCTGACGCAGTGTATTCAAGGCAGTGTCAATATGGGGGGCTATGCAACCGGTAATGCGTTACTAAATGCTGGCGTAATTAGTGGTTATGATATGACTCTCGAGGCGTGTTTAACGAAGTTACACTATCTGTTAAGCCAGAATTTAGAATCTGAAACAGTACGCCATTTGATGCAAGATAATCTGAAAGGTGAACTGACCCGCTAATCACTCTGCTTACAAATAAAAAAAGCGCTATTAAGCGCTTTTTTGAACTACTTCGATTTGAAATTCAAACAAACCGAATTTATACAATAACGCGTGCCCGTAGGTGGCGGTCCATCGTTAAAGACATGGCCTAAATGGGCATCACACTGTTTACAACGCACTTCAATACGCTCCATGCCATGAGAGCTGTCACGAAGATAACGAATACTCTCTTTTTCACTGAAGCTAAAGGCAGGCCAGCCACAACCTGACTGAAATTTATCTTCCGATTTAAACAACAGCGCATTACAGCAAACACAGTAGTAATCACCCGATTCAAAAAAATCGTTATATTCACCCGTAAATGGGTATTCAGTGCCCCCATCAACACACACATGTTTTTGTGCGTCGTTAAGGTGTGTTTGCCATTTTTTATCCATTATCTTACTTTCGCGTCAATATGCGTTAAATCAGTTAAATGGCATGTTTCACCTTCGTGAGTTTTAATACCATGTTCACCAAAATAATCACGTTGTGCTTGCACTAAATGGCCGTTGCTAGGCGTTGTAAGTGTTGCATAATAGGTTTGCGTAGCGGCAAGTACCGGAAATGCTAAACCCGATTTCACAGCATCAGCAGCAATGTTTCTAAGTGCTACTACTTCGTCATCAAGACCATCAATAAAGCCGTTACCTTCTGCAATTTGATCAAGGTAATCTGCACGAATAATACAGCCAGCGCGCCATGTTTGCAGTGTTTTAGATAAGTCTACTTTCCACTGGTGCGAACGCGATGCACCTTTAATTAAAGCTAAGCCTTGGCGGTAGCACAGAAGGCTCGCTAAATGGAACGCTTTACGCAACTCTTCCAGATCAATATCAACTTTCGCCGGCTGTTTTGCCGCATACGTCATTTCTAATGCCGCATGTGTGTCTTGCGTATTCGTTAAATGACGAGCTTGAACAGCAGCCACTAATGAAGGCACAGCAATACCTAACTCTAGTGCGTTTTGCGCAGTCCAAAGTCCAGTGCCTTTTGCGCCTACTTTATTGTCAATCAGATCAACAATTGCAGTTTCGTCTTCTGACTTTAATTTTAAGATGTGGCTAGAAATTGATAATAAATAGCTATTGAGTTCACCTTCTGACCACGTATCAAAAAGCGCCGCTATTTCATCGTTAGTTTTACCACAACCTAAGCGAAGTAAGTGGTAAATTTCAGCAATTAATTGCATTAGCGCATATTCGATGCCGTTATGTACCATTTTAACAAAATGGCCTGATGCAGACTGGCCTACACGCGCAAAGCATGATTCGCCATTATGACTCGCAGCCACTTTTTCAAAGAAAGGAATTATTCGTTCCCAACCACCTTCAGAGCCTGACGCCATCATTGCCGGGCCATGGCGTGCACCTTCTGCACCACCAGAAATGCCCATAGTGGCAAATTCAAACTTGTTTTGATACTTAAGTTTACGCGCGATGCCGTCTTTGTAATTACTGTTACCGCAATCAACGATAATATCGTTAATTTCAACGCCCGCTTCAATAAGCTCTGAACATACACGGTCTACTAATTCACCCGCTGGTACTAAAAGCAAAATAGAACGTGGTGTTTCAAGGCGACGAACCATATCGGCTAAGTCGCTAACAATATGCAGTCGTTCAGCAAACCCTTCTTTTTTTGCAAGGCTAAGTAAATCTTCGCCTGCGTCTGGGTTTTTGTCATAGGCTACTAGGTTTAAACCTTTCTCAATTAAGTTTAAGGCAAGGTTCTTACCCATAACGCCTAAGCCAACTAATGCGACTTGCATATAAATTCTCCTAACTGTTAGGTGTGAAATCATTGCTAAAATCAACTAAAACAGTGCATTGTTTACACTGAAAGTTGAAATTAGTTAAGCGGTAATGGCGCGCATTATATGGCTTTTCGACCAGCATGCAATTTTATTATTAAAAAAATTATAGATTATAATTTCTTTGCGAGGCCTTAATTTTACTCGTTTTGTTTAATTCTATACCGAATATCAATCTCCTAACGGCCGATTCCAGCGGACTTATGTCCTTTTTAGAGGCTGTTAAGATAATTTAAATGGCGTATAATAAAATTTACATAAATATTATTCATACTAATTCTAGTGTGCGACATGTTGACGCCAACATGACACCGGTGTCATAATCTACTAACCACACAAAAAGCAAGTATATTAAGCTAGCCTCACTAGCTTACTAATGTGAAACGCAAAGAATATTTAAAATAGCTAATGGGAGCTACTAAATGCCAAGACGTACCAAAATCGTTGCCACACTCGGTCCTGCTACAGATAGAGATGACAATTTAGAAAAAATAATTAAAGCAGGTGCGAATGTTGTTCGCCTAAACTTCTCTCATGGCGTAGCACAAGATCACAAAGATCGTGCGGCAAAAGTACGTGAAATCGCAAAGAAATTAGATACACACATTGCCATTCTTGCTGACCTTCAAGGTCCAAAAATCCGTGTATCAACCTTTAAAGAAGGTAAAGTTGAGCTTGCAGTTGGTGCTAAATTTATCCTTGATGCCGAAATGGAAAAAGGTGAAGGTGACATCAATGGTGTAGGTATCGACTATAAAGAACTTCCGCAAGATGTATCATCTGGTGACTTGTTACTTTTAAATGACGGTCTTATTCAATTAACCGTTGATGAAGTTGTTGGTAATAAAGTACACACAACGGTAACAGTTGGTGGCGTACTTTCAAACAATAAAGGCATTAACCGTTTAGGTGGTGGTTTAACAGCGCCTGCCTTTACTGAAAAGGACAAAGAAGACCTTATCACAGCAACAGAAATCGAAGTAGATTACATTGCTGTATCATTCCCTCGCTCTGGTGATGATATGCGTTACGTACGTTCACTTGCTGAAGCTGCTGGCTCAAAAGCTCAGTTACTTGCAAAAATTGAACGTGCTGAAGCAGTTGAATCAGAAGAAGCGATTGATGATATCGTGCTTGCATCAGATGCTGTGATGGTTGCACGTGGTGACTTAGGTGTTGAAATCGGTGATGCTGCACTTGTTGGTAAACAAAAAGCAATTATCAGCCGTGCTCGTACGCTTAACCGTACCGTTATCACTGCAACACAAATGATGGAATCGATGATTGATAACCCAATGCCAACACGTGCTGAGGTTATGGACGTTGCAAATGCCGTACTTGATGGTACAGATGCTGTAATGCTTTCAGCTGAGACAGCAGCTGGAGACTACCCTGCTATCACGGTAGAAACGATGGCTCGTGTATGTTTAGGTGCAGAATCACAACCTCAAACTGCAATTTCTAAACATCGTCTAGATTCAATGTTTGAAAATACATCTGAAACAATCGCGCTTTCTGCTATGTATGCTGCAAACCATTTAGATTCAGTTAAAGCACTTGTTGCACTTACAGAATCAGGTAGCACAGCTAAATTAATGTCGCGTATCAGCTCAGGTTTACCAATTTATTCATTATCTCGCCATCAACGTACACTTGGTCAAACTGCGCTATACCGTGGTGTTTACCCTGTGTATTTTGATTCAACTGATTACGATTCAGGTTCACTCGTTAAGCAAGCTTTAGCAACATTAGTTAATAAAGGTTACTTAAAATCTGGCGACAAAGTTATTCTAACGCACGGTGATGCGATGGAAACAGTGGGCGCAACCAACACGCTAAAATTAGTTACTGTAGATTAATACGTAATTGATATAAAAAAACCAGTTCAAATGAACTGGTTTTTTTGTTTTAAGATCTTGTAATTGCTTAACCTGAACTCGGGTTAAGAAGTTAACTAAGCAATTGAAATACATGAGCTGTGTCGCTTCAAACCTTCTAGCTTGTTAGTTTTTCTTAGTACAAGGCAAATTTGTGCGTCAAAAGTGAGTCTATTGCAAACAAATTTAACGCAGTAATAAGTAAAAGTAGCTGCTAGAAAGTAATTTATTATCCCGAGCTCAGGTTACTTAGCAATATACGGGATAACTTGTTTAATTGGTTGTGAAAAGGTCAACCTCTTATTTTCGTCTAAGGTATTTGGCGTTTGAATAGTGCAGCGATTGTCTTTGCAGCTAATAAATTCATCTGCTCCCATAGGCTTAGATGCAGGGCCATCAAATACAAGCGTCACCCCTTTTACTTCAGGCATCATAAACGAAAACAAAGTACGCATAAAAAAGCCCGATAAACGTCCCATCAAATCATCAAACTCGTCATAAAGCACTGCCATTTGCTTTATTGAGACACTATCACCATATTCTTGGCTAGATTCCATTTGCATTTTAAGCTGACATTGATCATCGCCTTTTGGCTGCACCACAATCAATGCTTTATCTTTATCTAGCGTTTCATCAAATGGCAAAAGTAGTTTACTGTTGTTAGTGTAATTTAAAGGGTATTCATTGGTTTTTGTAATGATACTGCCGCTTTCAATAGCGCATGGCTTAGCATGTTGATTAACTAGGTAAAAACCGACATCAGCACTTGCATAATCACCTTTAGACATCACTTTTAAACGGTCATAAAAGCCATCATAAGACACTACAAATTCTGCAGCATTTGCCCCTAAAGAGGCACTCGACAGAAACAAACTTACAGCTAATATTTTTTTATTCACCGAAATACCTTTGATTCGTTACCAACATTTGATTCAACTCTTCAATATACTCATGGCCGCGCTCTGAGTAGCTGCCAAGTCCGTATAACAATTTCTCAGCAAGTATAATCTGTTCATCGTAGCGATTGCTTTGCCTTAGATCACGAAGTTGTTGATAGGCAGGATGTGTATTTATATTTCTAAAATAAGCTTTTACACTTTGCTCTAACGATTTAAACGCTGCAACCTCATGGTTACGCCCTTCGTTACGCTGATTTGGCACCATGCCACAACCTTCTTTAAAGCACCATAAACCAAAAAAATTCAAACCAATGCGAGCAAAACGTGAGGTGCCCCAACCAGATTCATTAGCTGCTTGTGTTAAAACCATCGCAACTGGAATACTGTCCACACGATTAAGTGCAACAATTAAGCTATCTTCATTTATCTCATCAGCAATTTTGTATTCAGCGAAAATATCAGTTAAAGCAGCAATTTGATTTGTAGGAATTTCATAACCAAGCTCTAACTCCGTTAAGGCTAAGTCTACCATCTCACGCTGGGTCAAAATACGCTTATTTTCTGCAATAACATAAGGTTTTAATAAATCGAAAAAGGCTTGCTTACGCTTTTGCACATTATGCATATTGGCAAAATCTGGCAGCTTAACATTGTGAAGAGGCTTTTCTTTTACAACTGGTTTAGCTACTTCTTCTTTGTTTCTATCTAGTGACTCAGCGGATTTATCTAACCAAGGCGACAGCAACATGTAACCAAATAAACAAAATAGGATTACTTTTAACAATAACTTCATAAATATTTTTAGTAAGTAGAAATGTCTAAAAAAGGGAACAATTCTACACCAATGCGTGTGTAGACGTAAGCTTTTAATATTTAGCCCTATCCCAATACAAGCTAGAATTAACGATTTTACGTAGTTGTTCGTTAAATAGTTCAAAGCTTGCAAAGGGTTTCATCTCGCCAGTTAAGCAAAACCACGTATGAGAATAGCAGTTACGTTTACTGACATGATAAGGATGATATGCAAATAATTGTGATGCCACATGATCATCATCAAATGTAAAATTAAAGCTATTACCCGTTTGGTCGCTGGCAACAAAAATATTATCGCCACTGCGATCAGCCAAAAACCGTTTATAACTTACCGCTCGAGAAAGTCCAGAACCATGCAGTTCCAATATAAGATTATCGTCAATCACTAAACCTGTATGGATAAAGCCATTATAAACGCCACAACAAACAATATTGCCCAATTCTAGCGCTACACTTTTATCACTTGGCAAACTATCACATGGGTAGCGCCCTATTGCATCGTTACTACTTAAACCATAACGACGGCGTTTATCTTGCTCTTTTAATTCGTTGCGATACATCGAATTTGCAAATACTGCCGCTGCGGAAACACCGAGTAATAATGGTAATGGCATAAATACATCTCCAAAACAGCCTTTATTAAACTATGGCACATCTTATCGCTTAATAGTGTTTTAAGTTGTTGCAATTTATGTCTAAAATAACTTTATGATTTTAATAAATTAACTAGGTAATTAATGACTGAAGAATGGTTAGCAAGACGGTATCAAGAAAACAAGCATCGCCCAGATGACAAACGTTCACCTTATCAAAAAGACCGCTCACGCATTATTCATGCGGCAGCGTTTAGACGCTTGCAGGCCAAAACTCAAATTATGGGCATTGGTGTCAATGATTTTTACCGTACTCGTCTTACTCATTCTCTAGAAGTTGCACAAATTGCCAGTGGTATTTTAGGCCAATTAAGGGCGAATCAAACCAACAATAACGTAAGTGCATTTTTGCCGTGTCGCAGTTTAATTGAAACGCTTTCTTTAGCGCACGATATTGGTCATCCGCCATTTGGCCATGGCGGAGAAACGGCGCTTAATTATATGATGCGTGAGCATGGCGGCTTTGAAGGTAATGCGCAAACGTTAAGGATCGTTGCAAAATTAGAACCCTACAGTAAAGGCTATGGCATGAATTTAACGCGCCGAACATTACTTGGTTTTATTAAATATCCGCAGCTTATAAAGCATTTATGGCAAATTCCAACAGACAGCGGACAAGATCGCTTTATAAACTCTACACGCTGGCTACCAGCTAAAGGCTTATATTGCGAAGAGTCCACAGTATTTGATTGGATTTTATCGCCCCTATCAAACCAAGATAAAACCACATTTACCCAGTTTGCTAAGAATAGTAATGGTATTTCTCGCACGCTTTATAAGTCGCTTGATTGCTCAATAATGGAACTAGCCGATGATATTGCTTATGGTGTTCACGATTTAGAAGATGCAATTGCAACAGGCATGGTAACAGCCCATCAATGGCAAGGTTTTGTTGAAGATCATTTAGGTGCACTACAAAAAGGCTGGCTAAAAACCAATTTACCGCGTATATCTGCTCAGTTATTTTCACACGATGAAGCCGATCTAAAAGATGTAATTGGCGAGCTGGTTAACTTATTTATAACCCAAGCGCGAATTAAGCAATTAGGTAAATTTGAAAGCCCACTGCTTGATCACAAGGTATACCTTGAAAATGATTTAACAATATTACTTGAAGGATTAAAGCAGTTTGTTTTTAAAAATGTGATCCGTCATCCAGAAATGCAACAAATCGAGTTTAAAGGGCAAAAAATAATTTCAGATCTGTTTGCAGCATTTGCAAGCGATCCTCTTAGATTATTACCGCATACGCGACAAAGTATTTACCAAAATGCAGTAGAGCAAGGCGAAACAGGATATCGCCAAATATGTGATTATATTTCTTCGATGACCGATGAGTACGCCATTAAAGTGCATGGCAGATTGTTTACTACAGAATACTAAGCAATTTTAGAATCATCGTAAAACACCGTGCCATCGTCTTTCGATACAGAGCGACTACAATGCGTTTCTTGGGTATCTAGTAGTTCACTTGGACGCAAGTTACGCTCTTTTAACGCTTCGCCACAATGCGGACACACATCAATTAAACATTGTGTGCTGATATTAAAACACTTGGTACATTCAAAACAGCTCACATCCGTATCAAGTTGTGCTTGTTCTGTTTGTTGACAATTAAATAATGCATGTTCAGCCATATTTGACATTGCAAGCCTCCTTTTTTCAAAAAACATAAAGAAAGGGCTTTAGTTTGACAAGCTTATTTTTTAATCAACATTTAAAACCAGTAAAAAGTACTATTTGAAAATAGTATTTTGATAGCGAACTTGTAAGTTTTGCCCTTTAAATGATTCAAAATCATCAAAGGTTGCAGCAATTTTTTCTAACCGCTCTGACGGTTTTGGGTGCGTACTATAAAGGCTTGCAAGTGCACTGTCGGTGGGTGTTATTGAAGCGATTCTCTGCAGCACCGAGGCCATAGCAAAAACGTCATAACCTGCTTTGCTCATTAAATTAACAGCTTCAATATCCGCTTCGATTTCGTCGTCTCTATCTAGCCCTTTACTATAAAGCTCCGTTGCCATCGAACTAAGCGCCCTCGCCCATTGAGTTAAATTACGAGATGACCTATTTGCGCCACTATGTGTTTGATAGGCTTCTGCTGAAACAAATGCCACTTCTGTGAGGGCACTTTGTAAACTTAACTCTTTAATTTTTTCGACATGATGCTGTTTTGTAATATGAATAATTTCATGTGCTAACATCGCAGCAAGCTCGGCCTCACTGTCTAATTGCAGTAAGGCGCCTGAAGTAATAAATACAAATCCTGCAGGTGCTGCAAACGCATTAATGTCATCGCTATCTAGCACAGCAAATTGCCAGTTTAGCGTCGGGCGGCTCGAATGATTTGCTAAATGGCGACCGACTTTGTTCACGTATTGGTTTATCTGTTTATCTTGATGAATTGGCGCTACCGATACCAACACAGATGCTAAATTTTCCCCTAACTGCTGCTCTTTATTTTCATCAAAGCTTTGACTTTCATAAACATTAACCCCTTGATTTACCAATGCACCTACATCGACGCCGGCTATTTTCACACCTGTTGCATTACAACTCACAACTAAAAATGCACAAATAATAATTAAAAAATGTTGTTTAATCATTTGGCACCTCGGCGTGCGTTAGTTTGCCATTTACAATAAATTGATTTAAATCGCGCATGTTGGGTTTAAATGAATCGAGCGGTTTCAAAAGTGCTTTATTTGGCGTGACATTATCAAAGGCATGCTTATCAAACCCCCTTATTGCGGTTGACGCGGTAGGCTTTGAATTTATTGACTCTATTAACGACACAACCCCCAAATCGCCACTCCTCCTTGGTTGAGTAGCCAGTTGAACAGCAAGCATTTTAACCCAAGCAGTAGGCTGTGTTTGTTCTTCAACAAAATACCAAGCACGGTGACGTTTGCCGATTTGTAATGGATCGCCAACTTCTTTCGATGCGACCACATCACTTTTAATTGAAGGCTCTGTATAAAGGTTTGTTGCCATCGCAACAATTGCAGGTTTACTGTGAGAAGGTGTTTCTGTTTTTGCAATACATAACAAAGGAAAAAGAGTTAACATTAACAAATAAGTTATTAGTTTCATTTTACTATCGCTCCGGCGTTAGTAGTTCCACAGGTTCTTCACGTCCTTTTACGGTTACTTTGTCAACATACAGAAAGTTGAGATTCGTCCTTTGTGCGGTTTGTTTTGACACTAAAATACGATTACTAGCCTTGGTTAACCCTTCAATACGACTGGCTAAATTAACTGTGTCACCAAGCACAGTATAGTCTAAACGCTGATCGGTGCCGATAAATCCACACATTACTTTGCCACTGTGAATGCCAATACCAATGTCAAAAAACTGATATTTCTTTGCTAAACGGGCTCTAAAGTTTAATAAGTTTTGTTCCATTTCAAGTGCAGCTAAAATCGCTTGTTCTGCATGATTATCAGATTTGATGGGCGCCCCCCAAAAAGCCATTACCGCATCACCGATAAATTTATCAAGTGTGCCATTATGCTTAAAAATTGTTGCAACTTGCATCGACAAATAATCATTTAATAGTGCAACAACTTCAGTTACATCGTGTTTTTCAGAAAGTGCGGTGAAATTACGAATATCGCTAAATAGAACAGTTACTTCAACAATATCGCTACTGCCATACTGCGCAATATTTTGATGATCTAATAAATTTTTAACCACATTCGGGTCTAAAAATCTGCCAAACAGCCTATTTGCATACTGTTTTTCGCGGTATTGCACATAACTGTGCATTAGAAATTGTGAAATATAGGCAAGCCCAACAGCACAAATTAACGCACCAAGCGGTAAATCACTATGTGTTTTTGCTAAATAACAATAGCCTTGCCAAAGCAGTATTATCAGCAGTGCTAACACCACGGTCGATAAGCAAAATTGCCTAACTAATGATAATTTAAATAAATAAACCCAGCTGAACAGTATCATCAGCACACATGCCGAAGAGATAACAACTAGACTGCTTAGCTGATTGTAATATTCATTTTTTAAATAATTAGACACTGCATTTGCAATAACGAACACACCTGGTTCACTATTAGAAATGGGTGTTGCAACTTCATCGAACAATCCTGCTGCCGTAGCGCCAATTAGTATCCTTTTGTTTTTAAACTTCTGTAAGAAAGTGCTGTTTTCATTCACTACCGCATTGTAAATATCAGCATAACTGTACTGTTTAAATTTATCTTGGTGTTGCCATTTAAGTTTAATTGTATTACTCAGCAATAAACTTGTTGATGGTGCACTCGCTATAAGTGCACCGAGTGATAAATAGGTATCGTTATTCACCCTTATTTTAGATAGATATTGTCTTACTACAGCATCGTTTTGCCTGAAGACATTAACACTGCCTATTTTCTTTTCGCCTGGCTTCTTGGTAAAAGGAAAAAGCGCTAAACGATATTCACTTTGCTTTGCTTGATTGGAAGTTTCTAAACCTAGCAGGGCTAAATGAACGTTGTTTGCCTCATTCAATACTTGTTCAAAATAGAGGTCATCATCAGGACGATAGATATCAGGTTCATTAAACAGTACATCAAAGGCAATCACGCTTGGGGAGTAACGATTTAACCCCTCGATTAGTTCAGCATGAACGCTTCGTGGCCAAGGCCAGCGCCCCGCCACATTTTTCATTGACTCAATCGACTTGTCATCAATCGTGATGATAACTAACTCTTGTGAGGGTATGCGGTGATTCACTTGATTGCGCTCCCGCAAATCAAAGAGCGCATTATCTAAAGGCAAAGCAAGCTCAAAAAAATAAAGGTAAAGCCAGAGAATAAAGGCAAATATGCAAGTGAAAACAGTGTGTAATTTCTGGCGATGCTGAAAAGTCATAGCTTATTTAAAAAGAGGAGTTCCCTTTTAAGCTTAGCAAACTATTTGTTTTTAAAATGAGATTCACCTTGCTTATCATCACTAAGCATATTTACTTCGCTTTGGGAGATACGCTGCAAAAACAGTTCGGCTAGTATTTCAAAGTCTGAGCTGTCTTTTAACTCATTGTAAAGCTGCTTAGCACGCTGCCAATCTTGGGCGTTATAAGCTGAAAATGCCAAATTGAGTTTATTGGTTAATAACGTATTTGGAAAATAACCATATACTTTTGTTTTTTCGGATTTACCTTTATGAAGCACATCATCAATTAAAACAAATTGGTGTTTTTCTTCTAATTTCAGATAAAGTGCTTCACCAATCAGTATATCAGTGCCGTATAGCCTGTTTGCACCTTCTAAACGTGCCGCTTGATTGACCGTATCACCGATGCAAGTGTAATCAAACAACACATCTGAACCTAGGTGACCGACGATCGCTTCACCCGAATTTATACCCATTCTTAAGCGAACAGGCGGTAATCCGCGTGTGTTTAATCTATCCGTTAACTTCTCGCATTTTTGATGCATTTCAATAGCTGCAGCAATGGCTTTTTCAAAATGAAGAGGCTCAGCCACAGGCGCACCCCAAAATGCCATTACCTCATCACCAATGTATTTATCAATTGTGCCACCGTCTTTAACAATTATTTTGCTAAGCGCTGTCAGTATTTCATGCAAAATATCTGCAACTTGCTCAGCTTCAAGTTGTTCAGATAGTTTTGTAAAACCAGCCAAATCAGCAAATAACACAGTGATTTCTTTACGCTCACCGCCTAGTTCTAATTTATCTGGATCATTCATTAGATCATCCAACACATGGCTTGATACATATCGTGAAAAAGCGCGTTTTATAAAGCGACGTTGTGCTTGTTCTTTTCTAAAACCAATAATGAAATAAAACAAATAACAGCTAAACACTAACAGCACTAAACTTAGCGTGGGCAAATAAACTTGGTTATAAAATGCCAGTAACGATACCCCCCCAATTAACAAAAGCATTTTTACCAAACCTAACAGCGATTTTTTGATACTTGCAGCTGTAAAAAACATAATTGCAAGCAGCATTACAACAAGTGAGATAAAAATAAATTGCCAATCTAGAAGGGGCTTTAAAAATAAATCGTGCCTGATATTTTCAATGAGGTTTGCATGCACCTCTATTGCTGACATGGTGTTGCCCTTTAATTGTGTAAAAGGCGTTAAGTACTGATACTCGTTTTTAAGTAAAAGGCGTGTTTTTGTATAAGTATCCAATCCCACCAATACAATTTTATCGTTAAACACACTATCTGGAAGCCTAACAGTGTCAGCTGCTTGAACGTAAGAAATCGTTGGGAAGGTATGCTTATCACCGACAAAATGGATACGGCCACTATCTACTATAGGTTGTTCACCAAACGATAGCCAGAGACTGCCTTTTACAAAAGGGATTTCGCGCACAACACCATCTAAGTCTGGAATTATTTTTACCTTTGCAGATTTTGCTCCGGCTTTTGTGTAACGAGATTGAAAATCTGTTAACGGCTTTGTAAGCAGGGATTCTTCGCCAATATAAATGGGGGTTTTACTGACTTTAACTGCATTTAAAAAGTCAGTGGCGTTTTCCTTTAATTTAATATGCAAATGGCCAAATAAGGCAGAATCAAAATAAACAACTTTCGCACCGGCCTTTTCAAGGCGATTTATCATATTAACATGATAATCTAATGGCCAAGGCCAGGCAGTTTGGTAATGTAACAAACTTGCTTCATCAATCGTGACAAGCACAATATCTGTGTTGGATAACTTTGGCGAAATCAGTCTAGATTGTCTATCAAAGAGGAAGTTTTCTAATTGACTATAAATTGATGTAAAACTAAAGAAATAAACAAATACAAAACTAAAAAAAGCAGACAAGCATGCTTTAAAAATCCAATACTTTTGTGCCTGCTTTAGCATTAACTTTCCTTGTAAAGCGGCTAACTATTTGGTTAGCACACTGTGTATTTATAAAGTAAAACGATACCGAGCAGGTAACTATTCGGTTTCAGCTTCAAGAAGCGTTACAGGCTCCATTAATCGTTCAGTTGTTTTCTCAAGGCGTACAGCTAAACCTTCAATAATTCGCGCTGCAACACCCGAATTATTAGCTAACATTTCTTCAAAGCGTGCACTTTCATATACCTGTAAAACTGAGTCTTCTGCCGCAATAGCCGTACAACTTCTTTTCGATCCGGTAATAATTGCCATTTCGCCAAGAAACTCACCAGTACCAAAGTAACCCAACACTACCGACTGACCCATTTTTGACTTGATCAGTTTAATTTTACCTGAGCGAACAACATACATGCGCTCAGCCTTGTCACCTTGTTTAAATAAAGTTTGGCCGCTATTTAAAATTAATTCTGTACTCATTACTTGTCCTTAATCGAGCAAAAAAAAATTATCACTATTTTAAGGTGTTAAGTCTATGGTTTATTTAGAATCTTGAATTTTTCGATATAACAAAAAAAAGGAAGCAATGCTTCCTTTAAGTCTCATTTGAAAATGCTTTTAAAACTGTGCCGTTAAGTTAATTTGATACATATCGTAATCAAAATCGCTATCTAGATTTGTACCGTAGCTGCCCGATAAGGCCCAATTGGTATTAAAGTAATAACGTCCACCAATTTGAATATCATCTGATTTATTAACTGATGCAAATACTGATAAACCTTTATTAAAATAGTAGTTTGAACCTAATAACCAATGATCAAAATCACCCGTATCAATATCAAGATTTACTGTTAAGTAACGGCCTTGACCAAGCTCTGCATAATATTTGGTATCTAGGCTAAAGAAATCAAATTCTTCATCAACTGATACAGTAAAGCCAACATAATCCGTTGTGTTTAAGCTTAAATTGTACTGTGCAGTTGCATAAAAACTGCCATCGATGCCTCGCGCATCAGAATCACGGTAGTGAATGCGTGCAATTAAGTCAGGTGTAAATAAATAGCCAAATGAAGCCTCATAATAATCTACATCACCCCAATTTGAATCTGCATTATTGTAGCTTGCACCTGCTACAAAATTATTGAAGAAGTATTCACCGCGCACACCAATTGTGTCAACATCATCATTGTCGTTGTAAAACGCACCGATGTTAGACTTGGTGTTGATGTAAGAAAATTCATTGTATGGACCAAGTGCTTGTCGCGCATCAAAATAATATAGCGTTTCGATGTGAAACAGGTTGTCTTCTTCAATGTCAGCATAAGCTGCGTGACTAATAGATTGATACTCATTTGCCCACGTTGCAAATGATGAAAGAGTAATTAAGCCCGCCAATAGTGTTTTATTCATGCTACTTTCCTTGTGTAGTTGTTGTCTCGACGGTGGCTATTATAAAAAGCCCTATTTAATGCACAACCGCACGTTTATTCGCATAAAATCAATAGTATGAATATTCTAATCATTATTTATTAAAAAATAGTCAGATTTCACCTCAATTTTACAATTATCACGTATTTGTCGTTCGCATGAGGGTTATTTCCTACAGTGTTTTAGGATAAAACCACTAATCTAAAAATGAAAAAGGGAAGTCGAAACTTCCCCCTTACTTTTTGTTTTTACAGTGCATTTACAAAGGTACGTGTAACACCCCTTCCATTATTACCCTTGCACTTCGGCTCATACTGGCAAATTCTGCTTGCCAACCAGTGTCAGTTTCAACTGTTTTGGCGCCGACTTTCATGGTGCCTGATGGATGACCAAAGTTCACATCTGAAATCTCACCGCCACCAGCAGCTAAATTTACTAATGTGCCTTTGGTCACAGCAGCGCACGCAATCGCAACTGCTGCTGTGCCCATCATCGCATGATGCAGTTTACCCATAGAAAGCGCACGCACATTTAAATCAATGTCATCACTTTTTACCATATCGCCGCTTGAGCTGATGTAATCTTGCGATGGTGAAACAAACGCAATTTTTGGCGTGTGCTGGCGCGTTTTCGCTTCACTCGCATCACTAATTAACCCCATTTTAAGCGCCCCTGCAATTCTTAGCTTCTCAAAAAAGGCCAGCTTGTCACTATCGCTGTTAATGTCTTCTTGCAGCTCCACACCACTGTAATTAATATCATGACTATTAACAAAAATGGTGGGAATACCCGCGTTAATCATAGTTGCTGGAATATCGCCTAACCCGTCAACCGTTAACGTATCGACCAAATTCCCGGTTGGGAACATGTTTTCGCCCACTGGGGATGGCGCAAGGAATTGTACTTTAATTTCGCTACTCGCAAATGCGACACCATCAAGTTTAAAGTCGCCAACCTCATTAACTTCCCCGTTTTTTACGGGTACTTGTACCACCAGCGTTTTTTCGATGTTTTTCTGCCAAATACGTACTTCAACATCACCATTTTGAGGAATACGCGACGCATCCACTAACCCATTGTTAATGGCAAATGCGCCCACAGCAGCCGTTAAGTTACCGCAGTTACCGCTCCAATCAACACTTGGTTTATCGATTGCAACTTGACCAAATAAGTAATCAACGTCGTGATCCGCTTTCTCGCTTTTAGCGACAATCACTGTTTTACTGGTGCTAGACGTTGCACCGCCCATACCATCTATTTGCTTCTCGTAAGGATCAGGGCTGCCAATAACACGCATTAGTAACTTATCGCGAAATTCGCCAGCCTTTTGCGCTTCAAGCGGTAAATCGCTTAGCTTAAAAAACACCCCTTTACTGGTGCCGCCACGCATATAAGTTGCAGGGACTTTATATTTTGTTGTCATAGTGAGGTATAGCAGCGATTAACTCGCTGCTGTCTCCGCTAAAAAGTCTTGTGCAAAGCGTTGTAGTACGCCACCCGCACTGTAAATAGAGACTTCTTCGGCTGTATCCAAACGACAGGTTACCGGCACCTCTACCACTTCGCCATTTGCACGATTGATAATCAGCGTTAAGTCACACCCTGGCGCAGGCTCGCCTTTTACATCAAAGGTTTCTGTACCGTCAATTGACAGTGTTTTACGTGTTGTGCCAGCTTTAAATTCAAGCGGCATAACACCCATACCAATTAAGTTAGTACGGTGAATACGCTCAAAGCCCTCTGCCACAATGGCTTCAACACCTGCTAAGCGCACACCTTTTGCCGCCCAGTCACGAGATGAACCTTGGCCGTAATCAGCACCGGCAATAATAATTAGCGGCTGTTTACGTTCCATATAGGTTTCAATTGCTTCCCACATACGCGTTACTTTGCCTTCTGGCTCAATACGCGCAAGTGATCCTTGTTTTACTTCGCCGTTCTCTGTCACCATTTCATTAAACAGTTTAGGGTTAGCAAAGGTTGCACGCTGAGCAGTTAAATGATCGCCACGGTGCGTTGCATATGAGTTAAAGTCTTCTTCTGGTAACCCCATTTTGGCAAGGTATTCCCCTGCTGCACTGCTTGCTTGAATAGCATTAGACGGTGATAAATGGTCAGTCGTAATGTTATCGCCAAGAACAGCAAGCGGACGCATGCCTGTCATAGTACGAGGTTTTGCAAGTGCGCCTTCCCAATATGGCGGACGGCGAATATAAGTACTCATTTCGCGCCAATCGTATAGTGGATTATTGTCTTCGCCGTAATCCACGGTTAAATCGAACATTGGCGTATAAACTGCGTTAAATTGCTCTGGCTTAACGCTTTTTGCAATTACCGCATCAATTTCTTCATCGCTTGGCCAAATATCATTTAAGCGAATTTCTTTACCCTCAGCTGACACACCCAGTACATCGTTTTCAATATCAAAACGAATACTCCCAGCAATTGCATAGGCAATAACCAGTGGAGGTGACGCTAAGAACGCTTGATTAGCATGAGGGTGAATGCGGCCGTCAAAGTTACGGTTACCTGAAAGTACTGCAGTCGTGTATAAATCGCGCTCAATAATTTCTTGTTGAATAACAGGGTCTAGTGCACCACTCATACCATTACACGATGTACAGGCGAAACCCACCACACCAAAACCTAAGCTTTCAAGCTCTGGTAGTAAGTTTGCTTCTTCCAAGTAGCTTTTAACCACTTTAGAACCCGGCGCAAGCGAAGATTTAACCCAAGGCTTACGGGTTAAACCGAGTTTATTTGCATTGCGCGCAATTAAACCTGCGGCAATCATATTGCGCGGGTTTGATGTATTGGTACAGCTAGTGATAGCCGCGACAATTACCGCACCATCTGGCATTTGTGTATCTGTATGCGAATAATCACCCAGTAAATCAGTGTTTTTAAGTTCACTCGTTGCTACGCGGCGATGTGGGTTAGAAGGCCCTGCGATATTACGGCCAACCGCGCTTAAATCAAAGGTCAATACGCGCTCGTATTTCGCCTCAGTCATTTCAGATGCCCAAAGACCTGTGGTTTTAGCGTATTCTTCTACTAGCTTAATTTGACTGTCTTCACGGCCTGTTAGCTTTAAGTAATCAATGGTCTTTTCATCAATGTAGAACATGGCCGCAGTTGCGCCGTATTCTGGCGTCATATTTGAAATGGTTGCACGATCACCTAAATTTAAATGCTGCGTACCTTCACCGAAGAATTCAAGGTAAGTAGACACCACTTTTTCGTTACGTAAAAACTCGGTAATTGCTAACACAATATCGGTTGCAGTAATACCCGGCTTACGCTCACCTACAATTTCAACACCGACAATATCAGGTAAGCGCATATAAGATGCGCGGCCTAACATCACACTTTCCGCTTCAAGGCCACCTACACCAATGGCAATAACGCCTAAGGCATCTACATGGGGTGTATGACTGTCTGTACCCACTAGCGTATCTGGGAAGGCAACGCCATCGCGTGCTTGTACAACAGGTGACATTTTCTCTAGGTTGATTTGGTGCAAGATACCATTACCCGGAGGGATAACATCAATATTTTTAAATGCCGTTTTAGTCCAATTAATAAAATGGAAGCGGTCTTCATTACGGCGATCTTCAATCGCACGGTTTTTTTCAAACGCGTCTTTATCGTAACCACCGTGCTCTACCGCAAGGGAGTGGTCAACAATCAGCTGTGTTGGCACAACAGGGTTAACTAATGATGGGTCGCCGCCTTGCTCTGCAATGGCATCACGAAGGCCTGCTAAATCAACCAGTGCGGTTTGGCCTAAAATATCATGGCACACCACGCGCGCAGGAAACCACGGAAAATCAAGGTCGCGCTTACGTTCAATCAGTTGTTTTAACGAATCTGTTAGCATTGCAGGTTCGCAGCGGCGAACTAAATTCTCTGCAAGCACTTTTGAGGTATAAGGTAATTGTTGATAGCTCCCCGGTGAAATGGCATTCACCGCGGCTTCAACATTAAAATAATCTAGGCCGGTATTGCCTAGCTTTTGACGGTATTGGGTATTCATATGGGCTCCACAACAAACTCGGAGTAAAGGCATGCTAGACATGCCTTGATATAATGCGAATTACTTAGAAATTAACGCGCTGAAATAGGTGGTACTTCGCGTGCTTCTGGGCCTGTGTAATCAGCACTTGGACGAATAATACGGTTATTAGCACGTTGCTCTTTTACGTGTGCTGTCCAGCCTGTTACACGGCTCATTACAAAGATTGGCGTAAATAACGCTGTTGGAATACCCATAAAGTGATATGCCGATGCATGGAAGAAATCAGCATTACAGAACAGTTTTTTCTCACGCCACATTACTTCTTCACAGCGAACAGATACTGGATAAAGCACGTCATCGCCTACTTCTTTCGCAAGTAATTCAGACCACTTTTTGATGATCACATTGCGCGGGTCTGACTCGCGGTAAATTGCGTGACCAAAACCCATGATTTTTTCTTTACGCTCAAGCATGCCCATCAGTGCTTCTTCAGCTTGATCAGCACTTGTGAAGTTTTCAATCATTTCCATTGCCGCTTCGTTCGCACCACCGTGCAGTGGGCCACGCAATGAACCGATTGCACCGGTTACACATGAATGCACATCAGACAGCGTTGATGCACATACGCGCGCTGTGAAGGTAGATGCGTTAAATTCATGCTCTGCGTATAAAATTAGCGATACATTCATTACCTTAGCAAATAGCTCGCTTGGTGCTTTGTCGTGTAATAAATGTAAGAAGTGAGCGCCAATTGAATCATCGTTAGTTTCAACATCAACACGTACACCGTCATGCGAGAAACGATACCAATAACAAATAATACTTGGGAATACTGCAACCATACGGTCGATATGGTCGTTCACGTCGTTAAAGTCAGTTTCCATTTCAAGGTTACCCAGCATAGAGCAACCGGTACGCATTACATCCATTGGGTGCGCTGATTTCGGAATAGATTCTAGAACGGTTTTAAGTGCCGCAGGTAAACCACGTAGTGATTTTAGTTTTGCCTTGTACTCATCAAGTTGTGATTGATTTGGTAATTCGCCACGGCTTAAAAGGTACGATACTTCTTCAAATTCAACTTTATCTGCAAGTTCTGAAATATCATAACCACAATACGTTAAACCACTGCCTGATTTACCAACTGTACATAACGCTGTTTCACCAGCAACTTGACCACGTAATCCTGCTCCGCCTAATGCTTTATCTACCATTTTCCTGCCCCTTATTTATTATTCTGAAAAAGTTTATCAAGTGTGTTTTCAAACGAGTGGTAATCTAAAAAGTCATACAACTCGGCGCGGGTTTGCATTGAATCAATTGCGCTTGCTTGCGAGCCTTCACTTAAAATAGTGTTGTACACATTAAGTGCCGCTTTATTCATTGCTCTAAACGCACTTAGCGGGTAAAGCACCATGCCCACACCCACTTCTTCTAATTGGGTTTTTGAATAAATTGGTGTTTGGCCAAATTCAGTAATATTGGCAAGAATTGGTACATTAAGCGCATCGCTAAATGCTTTATAGTCGGCAAGGTCGTGCACGGCTTCTGCAAAGATTGCATCGGCACCTGCTTCAATACACGCAGCTGCGCGGTCGATTGCGGCATTTAACCCTTCTTTTTGAAACGCATCGGTACGCGCCATAATGTAAAAATGCTCATCAGTTTTTGCATCAACCGCCGCTTTAATGCGGTCAACCATTTCTTGCTGACTTACGATTTCTTTATTTGGACGGTGGCCGCAACGCTTTTGCGCGACTTGATCTTCGATATGAAAACCCGCTGCACCTGCTTTTGTCATTTCTTTTACTGTACGCGCAATATTAAATGCACCACCCCAGCCTGTATCTGCATCTACTAGTAGCGGTAAATCAGATGCACTGGTAATACGGCGAATATCTTCAAGCACATTATCTAAGCTTGTCATGCCTAAATCGGGTAAACCGTAACTTGCGTTGGCAACCCCTGCCCCTGATAAGTAAATAGCTTTATGCCCTACCTTCTCTGCCATCATTGCAGTATAGGCATTGATAGTGCCGACCACTTGAAGTGGTTGGTTCTCTGCTAATGCTTGGCGAAACTTCAAACCTGCTGACATGTATGTCTCCTTTGAACGGTATTTTTATATTTGTACGCTAGCGTTACGCTAACTAAATTTGTTTACACTTTTATTGGCATCACACATTACTGAAACTTACGTTCAATATTGTTACCTGACGCTGCGATATGTCTTTTCATTAATAATTCGGCTAGTTCGCCATCGCGCGCTGCAATGGCATTAATAATAGCCAAATGCTCATCAAATGCTTTGCTAACACGTGGGCCATTCATACCCATTTGCACTCGGTACATTCGCACTAATTGGTATAATTCGTTGCATAATAGATTAATTAAATGGCTGTTTTTACTGCCTTTAATAATGCGGTAGTGAAAATCTAAGTCACCTTCTTCTTGGTAATAAGACTCTCCTTGGCGCACCCGTTGTGTCGACAAATGCTCATCAAGTAAGGCTTTTACCTGATTGATTTCATCGTCAGTCATATTGCTTGCCGCTAAACGACATGCTAAACCCTCAAGGGCGCTGCGTACTTGATAGATTTCATCTAACTTTTCTGGGGTAAGCGAAATTACACGGCAGCCCACATTGGCTTTGCGTTCAATTAAATGGCAGCTTTCTAAACGGTTAAGTGCCTCACGCAAGGTTGCGCGACTAACTTGATGCTTTTTGGAGAGTTCTGGCTCAGAAATTTTTGAGCCTTGCGCTATTTCGCCTTCCACAATGGCTTGGCGAATGTCGACAAAAACTTTATCTGACGCTGTTTTTACTTCATTTTCCAATTTAAAACCTAACTATTGTCGACAATAACTAGGAGTAATATAGGAGTGATCCACGAAGAGATCAACAGATTGTCGACAATTTTAGCAATTTATTTTATTAAATTAGACTAAATGGGTATTAATTGTCGACAAAAGGCGTTTGAAGATTGTATAAGAAGGGTTTCAATATTAAAAAATATTATTGCATTAAGTTAAGGCAGTGCCAGCATCAAGCATAATGGTAAATGAGGCTTGGCTAATGCTAGAAAAGATAAGCGCTAGCCAAGCTTGAAACATACCTTCAAAAATTACATGTTAGTTAACAATTAAACCAACAATAATGAAAAAACACTTAACCAAATAAGCTGAATGCCATATGAAATACGCTGATGGATTCCCGGGTTACTTTGTGATTTTATCGCTTTAGCCATAGTAATAAGATAATAAACAGCACCGACAACAGTAACTACAGAAAATACACGAAAATAAAATGGGATAATGTCAGTCGTAGGACTTATCGCAATTAATATTGGTGCGATAACTAACGAAAGTAACATTATGAAACCAGCCCATGAGTGTACTTTACAATTAAACGTTGGATTCTTCGTAAATGGATCGGCGTCCATTGGGAAGTAACCTGCTATCCAAGTACCAACCCCATGCGCAATAATCAGCCATCCAGAAACATTAACTAAGATTGAAACGTCTGAAAGTTGTGCCAAATACCAACCGAAAAAACAAAACAGAAAACCAAGCGGATAATTATTAATTAAAGGAGACAATTTTTCAGTTGGGCTACCCGTTGCACCGAGTTCACTGCAAAATTGTTTAGAATGACTGTAACCTTCGTAAAATCGTCCTGCGACATACACACCAATGAAGATCCAGATTGTTGCAATTAACCCTGAATAGATTGCAATATTTTCAAACATGACCAAAATCCTTTTATTAAACTAACGCCCCAGTACGTGGCGATTAAATGCTTGGCTAAACTTGAAGCAAAGCAAAACTGGCCAAGCTTTAGCAGTCCCGCTTTAATTAAGTTGATATATGGTTAATCGTAAAGCTTCTCTGTTGCTTTTTTAAGTTCTGAGTTCGGTAAAAATTGATCTGCGATAGTCAGAATTGAATGCAGATTATTTTTTAATTTATCCAGTTCAATGTTGCCTGGCTTTACAGCCGTTTGTAACAAATGAATGGCCATATCTGCTAATAGAATACGCTGTTTTTCAAGCCATTCTTCATCACCTTGAATAGCAGGGTTTGCAAGGTAGCTATTTTCTACCAAACTATGCAAATCCCAGCTTGTTTTAATTAACTGATTCTTTTCAATTTCATTCATTACTAATAACCCGAAAAAATAGCACTTTATTAATGGATAAATAATGTTGGCTAAAATTTATGAGGTACGGACAAAGCCATCAGTTTTTGTTCGCACTTTTAATTTATTTTGTTAGAAAGCCTGGATACTATACTCAAGACTTTTATTTCTAAGTTGAAAAGTTACAACACGGCTATGTTCGTCATAACTTACGATTTGATTCATAGTCTTACTTTTAAAATAGTCACCAATCTCACTAGCTAAAATATCTCTAGAAAATAAGACTGTGTGACTAACTGAGCTTTCCTTACATGCTGGTATGTCAGAGTTACTCCTGCATCTATCATCAAAAGTTGGCATTGAAACAGAAACCGAGTAAAAGTTATTAGCTTGTTTGTCAGTATCCAAATAGACTCTTGTGCTTACTGAAGCAACCATACAGCCAGAACCCAAATAGTGTTTATGAGAACGGCCGGAAATAGAACTTTGTCCAATCCTAAGGCTTTCTCCACTATCTGTCGAAATTGGAAAAGACTGGTAATACTCGTGAGCACATTGTTCTCGTTTAGAGTTCGATATTTCTGACGAAGGTAAATACCCCCACTCCCAAACAGGATCTGGCTCTTTCTTCCCACAACCAAATAAAAACAACAAAGCTAAAAGGTAACTCAAATTCTTCATAGGCTTTCTAACGCCTTACTAATGGGCGCATAAATGCTTGGCTAAAATTAGCGACGAAGGAGCACAAGCCAAGCGTTTTGCGTCCTTTTGAGTAACTTGTTATATGCAAACTACTCCGTAACTAGTTAAAAAATGGCGTGAACCATGATGCAACATAAAAAACTAAAAGAGAAATATAAGCTAACACAAAGCCTTTGAAACATTCTCTTAAATCTGCGGTTTCGTGACCATGTTTCGCTTTTTTAAAGCCTAAGTAGCTTGGAATTGGATATGTCAGCAAAACTAAAACAATAATCCAGTTCGCAAAAATGTTATCTGAATCAGGCGCATCAAAAATGAATACTGACATAAACAAAGCAACAGGCCACGCAACTATTGTGATGGCTGGTAAAAATGCTAAAGCCAATAATGGAATTGATAACGGATGGCTATGAGTTGGCTGCATAATTTCCTTTGCATATAACAATTTAATATCGACCCAATGGGTCGTTTTTCTACCGAGCATTGGGTCATTTATCTTATTAAACCACTTTTAACATAAATCGTAATTTGTTGCTATATATCATATTTTTTTGCTGCTACATTTTTTATGAATTTTAAAAACGACCCATTGGGTCGTTTTCTTGAATATAGGAGAAATTACGCAATACTGTATAAACAAACAGTATTAATTAGATGAAATAATGAAAACACGTTCTCCGTTTTTAAACTATATTGCTGAATTTATGTTAACACGCCAATATTCAATCAGAACTGTCGAGACTTATCTAAAATGGATTGCTTCTTTTATACATTTCCACAATAAGCGCCACCCTGCATCAATGGGAGATAACGAAGTAATCGAATATCTAGATTATATTGTACTCAAAGGTAATGTATCTCCGCGAACACAAGCAACTGCACTAAACTCATTAGCTTTTCTCTACAAACATATTATTGGTAATGAGTTGTCTTGCAATCTATCGTTTGTGCGTAGTAAAAGGCAAGCAAAGCTTCCTATTGTCATGACGCCAGACGAAGTTAGGCGTTTAATGAGTTGCCTTAAAAAACGTTACTATTTAATTGCTGGGTTAATGTACGGCAGTGGTTTACGTGTTATGGAAGCGGTGCAATTGAGAGTTCAAGACATTGACTTTGACTATAAATGTGTTCGTATATGGAACGGTAAAGGAACAAAGCATCGAGTCGTCACGCTTGCTGTTGAACTTATACCCATGCTAAGAAATCAAATCATACAAGTTGATGAATATTTAAAGATTGATTTGCAAAATAAACAATACGCTGGGGTCTGGATGCCTAATGCACTTGCTAGAAAATATCCAAACGCAAATAAATCATTGCTTTGGCAATATCTTTTTCCTTCTCATAAACTAAGCGCCGATCCTGAAACAGGCGAAATACGCCGTCACCACTTCCATCAAACAGGAGTTAGAAAGGCCATCAAAAGTGCAGCACAAGAAGCAAACCTGAATAAACCAATTACCCCACATACACTCAGGCACTCCTTCGCCACACATTTACTGCAAAATGGCGCTGACATTCGCACAGTACAAGATCAATTAGGTCATAGCGATGTTAAAACTACGCAAATTTATACACATATATTACAACAAGGTGGTAACGGTGTAATTAGTCCCTTGTCGCATTTGTAAACGTTTAATTTTATAATAACTAACCAAAAAACCAATAGCACACACCAATGGCAGTTAAAATACCTGCTAAATCTGCAGCCAAGCCACAGCCTACTGCATGGCGGGTATGCTTAATGCCAACTGCACCAAAATACACGGCTAACACATAAAAAGTGGTTTCGGTAGAACCTTGAATAGTCGATGCTAAACGCCCTGCAAATGAGTCTGCGCCGTGGGTATTCATGGTTTCTAACATCATTGCCCGCGCGCCAGAGCCAGAAAGTGGCTTCATAAAAGCGGTTGGCATGGCATCTACAAATTGTGTATCACCGCCTAGCGTAATCACTAAAGTACGCAGCCAATCCAATACATAATCAAGCGCCCCACTCGCTCTAAACACCCCTATGGCACATAACATGGCTAATAAATATGGGATAAGAGAGATAGACAGTTCGAACCCTTGTTTGGCACCTGTAATAAAGCTGTCGTACACATCTATTTTTTTAATGCTTGCCCAACATAAACACACAATAATAAAGGCGAATATTAAAAAGTTGCTGAAAATAGCGGAGTGCGTTTGCATCAGCTCTGTAGTCAGGTTCATAAAATACAAAATAAGAGCCATCACGATGGCCACTAACCCACCAAGGTATAACAGTACAACAGTATTAAACAGTTTTATTCGCTGAATAGCGCAAGTAACAAGTAAGCCAACAAAGGTTGAAGCAAAGGTTGCTAATAAAATAGGAATAAATACATCCGTTGGGCTGGCAGCGCCTTGCTGCGCGCGATAAACAAATACCGCTATTGGAAATAAGGTTACTGAGCTGGTGTTTAATACTAAAAACAGAATTTGCGCATTGGTTGCAGTATCAGGTGTTTTGTTAAGCGATTGCAAATCATGCATGGCTTTAATGCCCATTGGCGTTGCGGCGTTATCAAGGCCAAGTAAATTCGCACTTAAATTCATGGTGATGGAACCAAATGCTGGGTGGCCTTTTGGCACATCAGGCATTAAGCGTGTAAAGAGTGGCGATAAACCTTTAGCCAATACATCAACCATACCTCCGCGCTCGGCAATTTTCATTATCCCTAACCAAAAACACAGCGCACCAATTAAGCCGATAGCAATTTCAACGGAGACTTTTGCCATACTAAACACGGCTTTTACCAGCCGTTCAAATACAAGGCCATCACCGCCCATCCACGTAGCAAGCGCTGATACAAACGCAATAATAAAGAAAGATAACCAAATTTTGTTAAGCATAATCAGATTATTATTATTATGAATGCTGCTTAGTGTGCCACATTTCCTGTATTATTGGTGTAAATACCTTTGTTGGCAGAGAAAAAGTGCACGCTAATATTTTTATTCCACAAACCTTCGTTGATGATGTTGAAAGTTATATTCCTTCTCACCTATCAATTGACGATTACCTAGCCTCATGTAAGAAGCCACTTAGAACAGCTGTACGCGTCAATACAAAAAAAATGTCTGTCGACAGTTTTAAACAGTACGCAGATCAAAACGATTGGCAAATTACGCAAGTGCCATGGTGTGAAAACGGCTTTTGGCTAGTGCGCCCTGAAAACCAACAATCACTTTCGCTTGGAAATACCGATATTCACTTGTCTGGTTGTATCTATGTGCAAGAAGCAAGTTCAATGATGCCTGTCACTGCCCTATTAGATGGCAATGATTTAAGCGATTGCTGTGTGCTAGATATGGCGGCCGCACCTGGCAGTAAATCAACACAAATTGCCGAAGCACTTTCAAGCGAAGGTGTGTTAGTAGCCAATGAGTATTCGAGCTCACGAATAAAGTCATTAAGTGCCAATATGCAGCGCTTGGGTATTAGCAACTGCGCCCTTTCGCATTTTGACGCAAGTATTTTTGGCCAGTATATGGAACAGAGTTTTGACCATATCTTGTTAGATGCCCCATGCTCTGGCGAAGGTACTATTCGTAAAGACGAAAATGCACTAAAAAATTGGTCCATTGAATCTAATATTGAAATTGCTGATGTGCAAAAGCGCCTGATTGAAAGTGCATTTTATGCTTTAAAAGCTGGTGGTACTTTGGTTTATTCAACCTGCACATTAACACCGCTTGAAAACCAAGCAGTATGCCAACACCTGTTAACCACTTTTGCTGAGCATATTGAGGTAGTGCCGCTTAATCATTTATTTGAAAATGCAGAGGCCTCAGCAACCGATGAAGGTTACTTACATATTTGGCCACAAATTTACGATACTGAGGGTTTCTTTGTAGCCAAGTTTATTAAAAAATCCCATGTGTCACAGCCTGAACCAAAAATAAAAAAAGGCGCATTTCCGTTTACCCCTGCCGATAAAAAAATCACCGAGCAGTTTAACCAAATAATCAAAAAACAATTTGCGATGAAACCGCTTGCTGGCGAGCTTTGGCAACGCGAGCAAGAGCTTTGGTTGTTCCCATCAAAAATAGCCAACGTGATCGATAAAATTAAATACAGCCGCATTGGTATTTTACTGGGTAAGATTCATAAAAATGGGGTTCGTTTAAATCACGAATTTGCAACTTGTTTTGGCGCTGAAGCCCTTAAAAACACCCATAAACTGTCACTTTCAGAGGCTTCTGACTACTTTCAGGGTAAAGATATTAAATTAGCACAAGTAACCTCCGACAAAGACGAAGTACTGTTAATGCTAAATAATACCTGTGTGGGTTTAGGTAAGTGGCAAAAAAACAAAATTAAAAACGGTTTACCACGTGAATTAGTTAGGGATAGCCAGTTGATAACTTGGGAATAACCGTGAATACATTTGTTAACAAAATCTTAAAAAGTCTGTAACCAACTGTTTTAGTTGAGGTTATTTTTTGAGCAAAAATTTCCTTTTTTGGATTAATTTAACTACAATTACTAATACTTTTTCACTTCTCCCTATGAATGATAAAGTTTTTAAGTTAGCGCACGGCTCATCAAATGAGCCATTCCCCTAAGCCCAGGACAATGTGGATTGGTCCTGGGCAATTTTTATCTAGCCTTTAACACCGCCAAATACCCTGTATTTGAAGCTAAAAAAGCGTATTTTACCCTGCTATGAACGCTAAAAACCCGCCGTTAAATCAGCTTTTTTCGCGTAAATCGAATTCTGTGATGTTTCCATCACCATGCAAAAGCTGATATTGCGTTAGTCGTTCGTTTTCAAGGTGCACTAAACTTATCGCCGAATCACTCACTAAATGTTTTTGTGACTCTTTATGGCGATGCTTATGTACCTTCATTTGCCAACGCTTAGTAAAGAAATTTAGCGGGCTACTTGGGTGGTATAAAATACTATCTAGTGTATTTAATTTATTAAGTAGGGATTTAGGAAATTCGTTTTTTATACCGCTAGCGGTTAATTGCCAAATACGGTTATCGCGGTTTGAAAATCGGCTTTGTACAGAAAAGCAAAATGAATAATGCACATCGCCCGATAAAATAAGTGTTTCAATTGGGGTATCAGCACGCTTGAAAATTTGCATTAATTTACGCGCAGCACCTTCATGGGCCATCCAGTTTTCAACATCTACCAATAACGGCTGACCACAAAAATTAAATATTGCTTGGATTGCTTCAATTGATTTGACGCCAAACACAGGAGCCGGAGAAATCAGGATCACCTCTTCAAGGCCGGTCATTTTATTATCAAGTTCTACCAATTGTTCCCAATCAAGCAAACCTGATGGCTCATTAAAATCTGTTTCGTTACGCCAGCGATGCGTACGCGTATCTAGCGCGATTATTTTTGGTGTGGTGTCTAAACAATAATGCCATTTATCAAATGCCAAAATATGTTTATCAAAAGCTTTTATATTGCTGTAGCCATTGCCAATGTGATCTGCAAGTTGTAGCAAGAGTTTTTCTGTAAACTCGCCGCCATCATTGCCTACTCCTTGGAACACTAAGTAACTAATAAGGCCATTGGCAATAATACGTTTACTTACTGGATTAGAATAAACCGCTTGCTCCCAGCCAGCTGTTAAGTTCCAATCATCCGTTACATCATGATCATCAAACATTGTGATGTGCGAAATATTAGCAAGTAACCTTTCAACAATAGGCAAGCCTTTCACAAACTCAGTGATATTCGACTTTTCCTCTCGAAACTTGCCTTGATGGCTTGCGTTGTTTGAATCAAAAATTAAGCTGTCAATATCAATTAAATGCCAACAAGCCGCACTGGTTGTTAACAAATAAAGAGCAAAAAACTCTTCAATATGCACCAAATGGTTGTGCGATTTAAGGCTAGTAAAGTGCTCTAAGTCACGGCGCAGCCAATAACCTAGTTCAAGCTTTGAGCGTTCGTGCCATTTGGTATTAGGTAAAATAGTATCGCGTGTATACAGTGTTTGGCTTGACGAAAATTCAAGCGGTTCAATTAAACACGGTTCTTTAAACAGTTTAAGTGCATCAATTAGCTTTTCGATTGCAAGTAGCATCGGGCCTGCCACATCATCGGCATATATTTGGTCGCCCGACATAATCAACACACTTGGCTCTTCGCTTGCTTGTTGACGTTTAGACGCGAGAAAATCACTTGCGGTGATTAACGCATCTTTTGACTCATGATGTGGGTTGCGGCACGAACCATGTAGAATGCTTTTTAGTTGTTTTGGAATTACAAACGCACATTGCGTTTGCCCTTCTAGAAAATAAGCACTTAAATCAATTAGTTCATCATTTAAACTCAGTTGATAGTCAACAAGAACATCAACAGGAAATAACGAATTGGCGTTTGGCGTTAAAAAGTAATAATGACAAAAGCAATGCTCGCCCAGTGGCAAAAAATGATGCGACTGTGAAAAATCAACTAACGTGGACGAGCTTACATTAAATGGATGAGATTTGCTGCTGACAAAAAACAGCGTGACTTTCGATGGCTCCGCTCTTCGGATCATCGGGCCTGTAAGTAAAAGAGGCAAGGTCACGCAATTTTCCAACGTATTTTACTTGGCGAGCTTAAATAACTGGTAGAAGTTATCTGTAGTGGCTTTAGCTAGCTCTGCAAACGATAGTTTCTTAAGATCCGCAATAAAATATGCAACATCTTCAACGTATGCAGGCTGATTGGTTTTACCACGGTGCGGCACAGGCGCTAAGTAAGGAGAATCTGTTTCAATTAGCAAACGATCTAGCGGTATTTTTTCAACAACTTCACGCAGTGCTGCGGCATTTCTAAAGGTAACAATGCCTGAAATAGAGATATAAAAACCAAGGTCGAGTGCTTGCTTTGCCATTTCCCAATCTTCAGTAAAGCAATGGAGTACACCACCACAGTTTTCAGCGTTGTGCGCACGCATAATGTCTAACGTGTCTTTCTTTGCGTCTCGGGTATGAATAATCAGCGGTTTATTTAATTCATTTGCCACATCAATATGCCCTGCAAACGAATCTTTTTGCACTTGGTGGGTGTCTTTACTGTAATAGTAATCAAGACCGGTTTCACCAATAGCGACGACTTTTTCGTTATTAGCAAGGTTTAATAAACGGCCTTTATCAAGTACATCTTTTTGATCAAGCGGATGAACGCCGCAGCTTACTGATACATCATCAAAACCTTGCACTTTTTCCAGCATACCTGGAAATTGGTCAAGGGTGACTGATACACATAAAAAGTGTTCTACTTTTTTGGCGCGAGCGTTATCAAGAACTTGTTCGAGCGATAAGCCAAGCTCATCAAAATTTAATCTGTCTAAATGACAATGAGAATCTACAATCACAAAAAGTCCATAAACTACATGGTATAAGTGGGATCGCTAGAGTTTAACATACCACCAAGCATTTTTTCGATTTTATCGCGTACTTGGCCTTTATCATCAATAAAGCTAACGCCAATACCCGGTGGATTAGAGTTTTGACTGCCTTGCGGTGTGATCCACACTACTTCACCGGTGATCACATCTTCTTCAAGTGCATCTGGTAAGCTAATGCGAAGCGCAAGGGGCTGTGACATTTCAAATTGCATATTAGTACGAACAAATAAGCCACCTGTTTTAAGGTAAGGCATGTAGCTTTTGTAAAGCTCACGTGTGTCTTCAAAATCAACGAGTAATTCTTGCAAAATAATGTCCTATTTATAAATAACTTAATTTTTTCAGTAATTGATTTAACTGTAATGACAAATTAAGTCCTTTAACTTCTTTAAATTTATCTGCAAAGCTGAGTAACGCTTGGCTTTTTTCTTGGTAGCGTTTTATATCAAGCGTATTACTGAGTAGCTCAGTTTGCAATTTTTGTGCGTAAAATTGCACAAATATGTCTATATAATCAGGGTTTTGATTAAAAAGTTCAAGCAATTGCTTATGGCGTGTTTGCATGCCACTTTGCATCATCATAGTGTATAAATCTTCTATGACATTAATTTGCTCTTGCTGCTGCCAAAGTGCAAGGGTTTGCGGCCTGTGTAGAAAAGCCCTCACCCATGGTGCATTAATATCAATGCCTAAGCTACTGATAAAAGACTTAGCAAGCTCAAGGTCAACGCTTAGTTGCACTTTAAAGCAACGACTTAAAATAGTCGCAGGCAGCGCAGCGCTATTTTGCGCTAATAACATTAAGTAGCGATTGCTGTTAGGTTCTTCTAATGTTTTTAACAGTGCATTACTCGCAGATAACGTTAAGCTCTCAGCATTTTTAATAATAACAACTTTATTGCCCTGATAACTTGCGCTGGTAACAAAAAAGTCACTAATTGCACGTACTTGTTCAACACTAATCGTGTCTTTTTCTGGCGTAATTAATAAATAATCTGGATGTGTTTGACTTTGATTTAATAGACATGCTTTACAGTGGCCACATGCCTGCATGGGATTAGTTAAACACAATAAATCAAAGGCAAGTTGCTGAGCCAAATCAAAACTGCCAACTCCCTGATTACCAAGTAATAAAAGCCCATGATGCAATTGTTTATTTGCACCAAGCGCAACTAATCTTTGATAATCAATTTGAAGCCACGTTGGGATCACGCAGTTGCCCCTGCTATAAAATGTTTAAGTGCATTTTTAATGTCTAAATGTACTTTATCCATTGGCTGACTGGCATCAATTGTAATTATGCTACTGTCACTTTTTGCAGCTGCTAAATAAACCTCGCGGGTTCTTTCAAAAAAGCTAAGCTGCTCAAGCTCTATGCGGTCAAGTTCACCGCGATTAGCAGCACGTGCCAAGCCAATTTTAGGGTCAATATCCAAATACAGGGTTAAATCTGGTTTTAAATCACCCAGGACAATATTGGCTAAAGCATCAAGTTTATGTTTTTCAATTTTTCTACCACCGCCTTGATAGGCTTGTGACGATAAATCGTGTCTGTCACCTAGTACCCACTCGCCCTTTGTAAGTGCTGGTGTAACTACATTTTCAACCAATTGAGAACGCGCTGCGTACATTAATAACAGCTCTGTTGCATCACTTACTTTTTCTTCATGTGTCGCTTTAACAAGGCTACGCAGCGACTCTGCCAGTGGCGTGCCGCCTGGCTCACGGGTATTCACAAAACTAATCTCTGCGTCATTTAATACTTGCTGACAAACAGCAATTGCAGATGACTTTCCTGCGCCTTCAAGGCCTTCAATTACAATAAATTTACCAATCATTTGTTTAATAAATATTTCCTAACTGCTGCATTATGTTCAGCTAATGTTTTCGAGAAGTGATGCTCGCCACCACCCGATGCCACAAAATAATAAAAATCAGAGTAACGCGGATTCAAAGTCGCGTAAATAGCTTGCTCTGATGGCATTGCAATCGGTGTAGGCGGTAAACCATTAATTCGATATGTATTATAAGGCGTATGGCGCCTTAAGTGCTCCGATTTAATGTCACCTTGATATTCATCCCCCAAGCCATAAATCACTGTTGGGTCGGTTTGTAAGCGCATGCCTTTATTAATGCGATTAACAAATACAGAAGCGATTAAATCTCGCTCGGCATTATGGCCAGATTCTTTTTCAATAATCGATGCCAAAATTAACGCGTCATACTTGGTTTTAAGAGGAACGGCCTTATCGCGTGTTTGCCATGAACTGTCTAAGGTGCTAACCATCTTCTGATAGGCGCGTTTTAAAATATCTAACTGACTATCACCAGCAGAATAAAAATAGGTGTCGGGGTAAAACCAGCCCTCAGGGTTATCTTGTTTGATGCCAATATCTTTAAGCGCATTTTTTAATGCGATGTCAGATACTTGTTCAAGGTATTTAGCGTTTTTAAAATCACTTAGCACTTGTTTAAAGGTGCTACCTTCTAAAATAGTAAATGGAAATTGATGATCGCGCCCATTATTCATATCGCTTATCATCGCAAGCAGAGGTTTTTGCTCAATCAAATACATACCTTGCTTTAACTTAACCATTTCGGGATTAATTTTGGCGTACACTTTTAACCAAAAACAATCCTTCACCCAGTTATTCTTTTGAAATGCGTGGCACATTGCATTCACACCGGTACCCGCTTTTATTTGATAAAGTGTTGGCTCATTAATTGTAATTTGAGAAGTTTGCAATTGTTTAAGCTGAATACCTATAAATGCACTAGCAGCCACAACAAACGTAAAGATAAAAGCAAGCGCACGGATCATAGCGCAATCTCACTTAAATAAGTTAGCGCAGCGTCTTTATCATAGTCGGTATTATCAATACGGGTAATGGGCACGATACCCATTAAACTATTACAGCAAAATACATTATCAGCAGCGTAAAAATCTTCAAGAGTAAGTGTTTTAAAAGTAATTGTGAGTTGCTTTGCAAGATGCGCTAAATATACGCCATAAATCCCTGAGTTTTTAAGACAAGGGGAAAATAGCTCGCCATTTTTTAATAGCAGTAAGTTAGCAACTGTTGTTTCAATCACTTCAGCATTGCAGTTTAGTAACAACCCTTCATTAAACCCTTTTTGCTTTAGCTCTTGCTTGGCTAATACCTGTTCCAGTCGGTTTAAGGTTTTTAAGCCTGCTGTTAATGGGTTAATAGCAAGCGGTGTTTCAAGCGTATCAAGTTCAATGCCTGTGTTTTTTATTGTTAAGTAATTTTCAGGAAAGGGTAAACAACTTATGTAAACTTGCGGTAATTGGGTTTCAGGTATTTGATAGCCTCGCCCGCCTTGACCGCGACTAACAACCACTTTTACAACTGCAAGCGCCTGAGTTTGCGCTACCTGTTTAATTTTCGATTCAATTTCAGTCAGGTTGATACTGTCAAAGAAAAGACGACTACTACATTGTTCAAGCCTTGCCACATGTTCTTCTAATAACTGCGCTTCACCGTCGACAACTTTGATGGTAGTAAAAAAACCATCACCGTACTGAAATGCTCTGTCATTCGTAGGCACTGTATTTGGATTATTTTTGTTGATTATTGTTATATCCATACCGACAAAAAAGCCTAGGAAATCCTAGGCTTTTAATACTTTTTGATTTCTGCTAACGATTATATCTTCTTAAATAATAAAGAGCCATTAGTTCCACCAAAGCCAAATGAATTACATAGGGCATAGTCTAACTTAGCATCACGCGCAGTATGCGCAACATAGTCTAAGTCACAGCCTTCACTTGGGTTATCAAGGTTGATTGTTGGTGTTACTTTTTGGTCGCGAAGCGATAAAATCGTTACAATTGATTCAACAGAACCTGCAGCACCCAGTAAGTGACCCATCATTGATTTGGTCGAGCTTACTAATACATCGCTTGCCGCTGCGCCATAAATAGACTTAACAGCGTTGGTTTCAGCGATATCACCTGCTGGTGTTGATGTACCGTGCGCATTAATGTAGCCCACTTGCTCTGCATTTACACCTGCATCATTAAGTGCATTTTTCATCGCAAGGGCTGCGCCAGCACCATCTTCTGGTGGTGACGTCATGTGATAAGCATCACCACTCATACCGAAGCCAACAAGCTCAGCATAAATTTTTGCACCACGTGCTTTTGCGTGTTCGTATTCTTCTAAAACAACAACACCTGCACCATCTGCAAGTACAAAACCATCACGGTCTTTGTCCCAAGGGCGAGACGCCGCTTGTGGGTTATCGTTACGTGTAGAAAGCGCGCGTGCCGAACTAAAACCACCCATACCAATTGGCGTAGATGCTTTTTCTGCACCACCTGCTACCATTGCGTCTGCATCACCGTAAGCAATCATACGTGCTGCATGACCAATATTATGAAGACCTGTTGTACATGCCGTTACGATCGAGATATTAGGACCTTTTAAGCCATGCATGATCGACAAATGACCAGAAATCATATTAATGATGGTCGAAGGCACATAAAACGGTGATAATTTGCGTGGACCGCTATTCAATAACTTAACGTGGTTTTCTTCAATTAGTGTTAAACCACCAATACCAGAACCTACCGCAACACCAATGCGCTCAGCGTTTTCTTCAGTTACTTCAAGGCCTGAGTCTTTAAACGCTTGTACACCAGCGGCAATACCGTATTGAATGAATAAATCCATTTTTTTGGTATCTTTTTTCGCCATGTATAGCGTTGGGTCGAAATCTTTTACAAGACCCGCGAATTTAGTACCAAAGTCAGTCGTATCAAAATGGTCAATTAAACCAATTCCACTTTGACCCGCTAATAAACCTTGCCATGTTGAATCAACATCATTACCTAGAGGGGTTAACATACCTAGGCCAGTAACCACTACTCGACGTTTAGCCACAGTCATCTCCAAAATATATTAGGTGCAGATAATACAAAAGCCCTAAAGCGGGCTTTTGAAAAACTAAAGGCAGCTGGAATGCTGCCTTACTGTCTAAGCTTTTATTACTCAGCGTGAGCAGTAACGTAATCGATAGCTGCTTGAACTGTAGTGATCTTCTCAGCTTCTTCGTCTGGGATCTCAGTGTCAAACTCTTCTTCAAGAGCCATTACTAGTTCTACAGTGTCTAGTGAATCAGCGCCTAAATCATCAACAAATGATGCTTCTGCTTTAACTTCTTCTGCTTGAACACCTAGTTGCTCTACGATGATTTTTTGAACACGTTCTTGGATGTTGCTCATTCTTATTTCCTTAATTAAAAAACGCTTTGCGTTATTTTTCAGATTGCGGCGTAGTTTACGCTGCAAAATTTTATGATTCAAGATTCATTTCCATTTTTATTATCTGGTCGAACCTCACAAATCAAAAACTAACCTTTTATCGCCTACTTTCACCGCAATTTCAAGCCTAAATTAAACAATTTCGCCGAAATTGCGATAAGCGTTTGGCTTAGATCATGTACATGCCGCCATTTACATGCAAAGTTTCGCCTGTTACGTAAGCAGCAGCGTCAGATGCTAAATAAGCCACAGCCGCTGCAATTTCGTTCGGCTGACCTAAACGGTTTGACGGCACGTTAGCAAGCGTTGCTGCTTTTTGCTCGTCAGTTAGCTCATCTGTCATATCAGTTTGAATAAAACCTGGTGCAACTACGTTAACCGTAATACCGCGAGAAGCTACTTCACGTGCCATTGATTTAGAAAAACCAATCACACCCGCTTTTGCCGCAGCATAGTTTGCTTGACCTGCATTACCCATAGTGCCAACAACAGAACCTACGTTAATAATACGACCCTTTTTCTTTTTCATCATTGGACGTAATACCGCTTTTGATAAACGGAAGATTGACGATAAGTTGGTGTCGATAATGTCATCCCATTCACTGTCTTTCATGCGCATTAACAGATTATCACGAGTAATACCGGCATTATTTACTAGTACATCAATATCGCCTAAATCAGCTTTAATCGCAGCTAATGTTGCTTCAATTGATTCAGCGTCTGTTACGTTAAGTGCGTAACCTTTACCGTTTTCACCTAAATAATCACTGATATTGGCCGCGCCACCTTCGCTAGTTGCCGTACCTGCAACCGTCGCACCAAGTGATACAAGCGTTTCAGCAATTGATTTACCAATACCACGACTCGCGCCGGTTACTAGTACAACCTTACCTTCTAAAGAGAATAAGTTACTCATAAAATGTTCCAATAATTAGGCGTTTAACACGCTAGAAATAGAGTTCAAATCATTAACTGCTTCGCAGCTAACGCTTTTATCAATACGTTTTGCAAGACCAGTCAATACTTTGCCTGGGCCAAATTCATAAGTTGATGTTAAGCCATCTTTCGCTAGTTTTTGCACAGTTTCAGTCCAACGTACTGGGCTATATAGCTGGCGTACAAGTGCATCTTTAATTGCTTCACTTGCAGTTTCAGTAGCTACATCAACATTATTAATTACTGAGATTTCAGGTGTATTAAATGTAATTGCTGCTAAATCTTCAGCTAGCTTATCAGCTGCTGGCTTCATTAATGCACAGTGAGACGGCACACTTACAGCAAGCGGTAATGCACGCTTTGCACCCGCTTCTTTACATAATTCTCCGGCACGCTCTACCGCTGCTTTTTGGCCTGCAATAACCACTTGACCAGGTGAATTAAAGTTAACTGGTGACACTACTTCACCTTGAGCTGCATCAATACATGCTTTTGCAATCGCATCATCAGCAAGGCCAATAATTGCGTACATTGCGCCGGTACCTGCTGGAACCGCTTCTTGCATGTAAATACCACGTTTTTCAACCAGTTTTACTGCTTCAGCAAGTGAAATTACACCAGCACAAACCAGCGCTGAGTATTCACCTAAGCTATGACCTGCCATAGCACTTGGTTTTTCACCACCGTTGGCAAGATAATGACGATAAATTGCAACACTTGACGTTAATAACGCCGGCTGAGTGCGGTGTGTTTCGTTAAGTGATTCTGCAGGACCTTCTAGCACTAATGCCGCAAGGTCATAACCCAGTGCATCGCTTGCTTCACTGAAAGTAGCTTTTACTACTTCTGATTCAGCTAATAATTCAGCCAACATGCCCACTGATTGTGAGCCTTGACCAGGAAATAAAATCGCTGTGTTATTTGACATAGTTTTCTTCTTCTATAACAAAACAAAACCAGCAGGTGCTGGTTATAAAAATTCTTTAAGTGGAAAAAATGCGCTTACTTATTGCAGGGTGAACAAAATGAATCTTTGTCCACATTTTCAAGGTCCAATTGTTGGCCTTTTAGTGCTGCAAAACGGGCTTCAATTTTTTCAGGAAGTTGCTTTTCAACTTCTCTCACGGCTTCGTTAATCGCTGCTAAAAATGCAGGCGATTTTGCATTACCGTGACTTTTAACCACAATACCGCGTAATCCTACCAAACTTGCACCGTTATACTGGTCGGGGTTCATCTTTTTATAGAGCTTTTTTAGCACTGGAAACATTAAAAGTGCCGCTGCACGATAAAAAATACTTTTCTTAAGGGTTTTATTCAGCTTATGAATGATCATTTTAGCGATACCCTCGCAGGTTTTTAGTGCAATATTGCCTACAAAACCATCACACACAATAACATCGGCCTTACCTTTAAAAATGTCTGTGCCTTCGCAGTAACCGATGTAATTTATTGCGTCCGATTGCTCAAAAATTTCTGCTGCGCGTTTGATATCATCATGGCCTTTTATTACTTCAGCGCCAATATTAAGTAAACCTACTGTCGGGTTTTTTATGCCTTGTGACTGTTCGGCCACCACGCTGCCCATTAAAGCAAATTCAAATAATGTTTCAGGGTCAGCAGTAACGTTGGCACCTAAGTCAAGAAGGTAGACTGGTTTTGGCTTTTCTGTTGGCACAGAGCTAATAAGTGCAGGACGGCTAATGCCTGGCAGCATTTTCAAAATGCAGTAAGCCATTGCGAATAAAGCGCCTGTATTGCCAGCAGATACACATGCTTGCGCCTCACCTGATTTAACTAAATCAAGGGCCTTTCGCATGGAAGAATCTTTTTTTGAACGTAATGCCGTAGCAGGTTTGTCGTCGTTATTAACAACTTCACTACAGTGTTTGATATGTAATCGAGGATGTTGCAGTGCGTCGAGCTTTTCAAGCTCAGTGCGAATAAGTGTTTCGTTACCACATAAAATCAGGGTGATATTATCGTGCAAATTAACAGCTTCAATTGCTGCTGGCAACGAAGAACGGGGGCCGTAATCGCCCCCCATTATATCTAACGCTATGGTTAGATTAGACATCAAAATAGCTCGATTAAGAAACTACTTTTTCGCCTTTGTAGTAACCGTCTGCAGTTACGTGGTGACGACGGTGAGTTTCACCTGATACTGGATCAACAGTTAGAGTTGGACCATTGATCGCATCGTGTGAACGACGCATACCACGCTTAGAGCGAGACTTCTTGCTTTTTTGTACAGCCATTGCCTTATCTCCTAAGAATCTTTCTTAAGTTGTTTCAAAATTTCAAATGGATTTGGTTTGTCATCTTCTGCTTTTATTTCACCAAAGCTCAATGGCTTTTCTGAAAATCTGCAATGAGACTCTTCATGCATCGGTACTATTGGGATGGCTAACATTAACTCGTCTTCAACAAGTTGATGTAAGTTAATTTCACCTTCCTCATCCATCTCTACAACGTCATAACATGACGGTAGATGCTCAGATGACTTACCTATACCTATTGGCGAATAAGCAAAGTCTAGTTCCAAATCCAACCCTAACTCTTCATTACAGCGCTGACAAACTGTAGTAATGTTGGCTTTGGCTTGGCCTTCGACAACACTAATACCTTGTTCATCTTTTCTGAAATGAATCTTAACTTCGACCTCACCCTCGCTCCTAACAACTACTTCGAGTAATCGAGGAAGTTGTTCAAACAACACAACACCGTCATAACTGACCTGTTTTTGCGCTGTTCTTACCGGATCAAGCGTGATCGGAATCTTCACCTTTTGCATAGGGGCTGCATCATATAGATTGTTAGACTTATAGTCAAAATAAAATTCAACTTTCCTTTGCATTTAGGGCAATTGAATCCTATTCTGCGCAAAAAGTAAGTATTCGTTGAAAATTATCATGAAAACCCCGTTTATTTTAGCGTCAAGTTCACCGTTTCGAAAATCAATTTTAAAAAAAATATTGCCGCAATTTGATGCATTTTCACCAGACATTGATGAAAGCGCCAAAACGAATGAAGCGCCAATTGAATTAGTCGAAAGATTAGCAATTGAAAAAGCGCAAACAGCCACGCAATTTTACCAGCAAGGTATTGTGATAGGTTCGGATCAAGTTGCCCTTTTTGATGGACAGATATTAGGTAAACCACATACACCAGAAAAAGCAATTGAACAGCTAACTCTTTTTTCAGGTCAAAAAGTAGAGTTCATTACATCTTTAGCGGTTTTTGATATTGAATCAGATAAGTTCCATGTGACCCACGATATTACACAGGTCTATTTCAGAGAGTTAACGCAAATCCAAATTGAGAATTACATCGATATAGAGCAACCATTAAACTGTGCTGGCAGTTTTAAATCTGAAGGCTTGGGTATTGTTCTTTTTGATAAAATTGTGGGTGAGGACCCAAACAGTTTAGTGGGTCTTCCTTTAATCAAGCTCACATCGTTATTACATGAGTTTGATGTTGACCCACTTAATCTAAGCTTTGTTTAATTTAAAACAAGTCTACTAGCTGCTCAAACTGATCAATAATGGCGATTGGTTTTAGTGGCTTTAATTGGCTAACAGGGTGAGCGCCAAAACTTACACCAACGGATGTTGCCTTAGCATTGTTTGCCATCGCTAAGTCCATCGTTGTATCACCAACCATCACGGTTTTATCGCTTGCGATATTAAGTTCATCACAAATTTCTAAAATCATTTCAGGCGATGGCTTTGATGCGCACTCACAGGCGGTTCGTGTGGCTTTAAAAAAGTCACTCAACTGAGTCTCGGCCATTAAGCGGTTTAAACCTGTGCGGCTTTTACCAGTGGCGACGGCTAATGTGTACCCTTTTGCTGTTAAGGCGGTTAAACACTCTTTAACATGTGGAAATAGTAATGCAGGTGTATCGTCTTCCGATACATAAACGTCTTTATAACTTTCTGCGAGTTCAAACGCCATTGCAGGGTTTTTAAAAAGGGTATCGATAGCAACATCAAGACTTAAACCGATAATTTGACGAATTTCGTCGTCACTCGGTCTTTGTAATTGATGACGATCTGCCACCAATTTTACTGTATTAACAATTTTAGGCACGGTATCCATTAACGTACCGTCCCAATCAAAAATAATTAATTGTTTGTTATTCATTGGCTATCTTCACGAAGTGTCTTTAAGCAATTTTTTAAATTACCATCTAACGGCGCTTCAACGCGCATAGACTCTTCTGTTTTAGGATGAACAAAGGTTAAGTCATGAGCATGTAAGAAAAGACGGTTTAAGCCCTTCTTCTTCATTTCACTGTCAAACTCAGCCACGCCATATTTATCATCACATGCTATTGGATGACCTTTACATTGCGTGTGCACACGAATTTGGTGTGTTCGCCCTGTCACAGGTGATGCTTGTACTAATGTCGCAAATTGACCAAAGCGCTCTAATACACGAAAACGCGTTTGGCTTGGTTTACCTTCTGCTTCATCAACTCGCACAACACGCTCACCTGATTGCAAGGTATTTTTACGAAGTGGCTCGGTAACATTTTTAATTTTGCTTGCCCAACTACCCGTAACTAGTGCCCAATAATTTTTCTCCATGGTTTTTTCGCGCAGTTGCTCGTGTAAACCACGTAAAATGGAGCGTTTTTTTGAAACCAGCAAACAACCTGATGTATCGCGGTCTAAACGATGCACTAACTCAAGGTTACGCTCTTCAGGACGAATACTACGTAGCGCCTCAATTAAGCCATAACTTAAGCCACTGCCACCATGTACTGCCATGCCAGAAGGCTTATTAATAACCATCAAGTATTTATCTTCAAACAGAATGGCGTCTTCAAGCTTATTGATTTTATCGAGATTTTTAGGCACAAACTCTTGTTTTTCAGCAACTTTGATTGGCGGAATACGTACCATATCGCCCGCTTTCAGTTTGTATATCGGTTTAATGCGTTTTTTATTTACGCGCACTTCACCTTTTCGCAAAATGCGATAAATGGCACTCTTAGGCACACCCTTTAAAAAGGTAATTAAAAAGTTATCAATTCGTTGGCCATCATTGCCTTCATCGATATCAACAAATTGGACCTGATTTTTTTGCTGTTCTGACATTGCCTAATCACTGATTTGAGTAATAATTTAGTTGCGAAGCGTCCATATTTAATGGGATAATCGCGTTCGAAATTGAACTTTTGAGAGCAAAAATTCCGCTCCAACAGTCAATTTGGTGTTTTATTAGCCAAAGCTAACGATGAAACACGCTTTAAGACGCAGATCATACAGGTCTCTGACAGCTTTCAAAAGCTTTTAACGATCTTAAAGCGCATGTAGTGGCCCCCTGAAGCAATGAGTGTACTAGATTGTGAGCCGGAAAAGCCCCATCAAACTAAGCTAATAAACGTATTTTAAAAGATAAAATACGAGATTTACGACCAAACGTCGTTCAGAATATATTTAAATGAATTTTTGTGCTGGGCTAACACTATGCCGAGCACCTGCCGCAAGGCTTTAACAGAAACTCGGAGTAATACTCCACCCAGACAGCCCAGTCGTGAGACTGCACAATTTCGTGGGTGTCTGAACAAGTATGGTTGTTGATCTCTACTACTATTATAGAGTTTAACAATATGAAACGTATGCTGATCAATGCAACGCAACAAGAAGAAATGCGCGTTGCACTGGTTGATGGACAGCGCTTGTATGATTTAGATATCGAAAGCCCTGGCCATGAACAAAAAAAAGCAAATATCTACAAAGGTAAAATTACTCGCGTAGAACCTTCTCTAGAAGCAGCTTTTGTTGACTATGGCGCAGAACGTCATGGTTTCTTACCTCTTAAAGAAATTGCCCGCAGTTATTTCCCTGATGGTTATACCTTCAACGGTCGTCCAAACATTAAAGATGTTGTTAAAGAAGGCCAAGAAGTAATCGTACAAGTGGATAAAGAAGAGCGCGGTCAAAAAGGTGCTGCACTTACAACCTTTATCAGTGTTGCTGGTAGTTACTTAGTATTAATGCCTAACAACCCACGTGCTGGCGGTATTTCTCGCCGTATCGAAGGTGATGAACGTACTGAACTAAAAGAAGCATTATCACGTTTAGAATTACCAAAAGGTATGGGCTTAATTGTACGTACCGCTGGTGTTGGTAAATCATTCGAAGAACTTGAATATGATTTACGTGCACTACTTGTACATTGGGATGCTATTAAAAAAGCATCTGAAAGCGGCTCTGCTCCGTTTTTAATACACCAAGAAAGTAATGTAATTTTCCGCGCTATTCGCGATTATTTACGTCGTGATATTGGTGAAATCCTGATTGATAAGCAACGCGTATTCGATGAAGCAAAAGCACACATTGAGCGTTTCCGTCCTGACTTTATTAACCGTGTAAAACTATACACAGGCGACGCACCATTATTTACTCACTATCAAATTGAAAGCCAAATTGAATCTGCTTTCCAACGTGAAGTGCGTTTACCATCAGGTGGTTCAATTGTAATTGATCCAACAGAAGCACTTACGTCAATCGATATCAACTCGTCTAAAGCAACAAAAGGCGGTGATATTGAAGAAACAGCATTAAATACAAACTTAGAAGCTGCTGACGAAATTGCACGCCAACTTCGTTTACGTGACCTTGGTGGTTTAGTTGTTATCGATTTCATCGATATGACTCCTCCGCGTCACCAACGCGCTGTAGAAAATCGTTTGAAAGATGCAGTAAAACCTGACCGTGCACGTGTTCAAATTGGCAAAATCTCTCGATTTGGCCTACTTGAAATGTCGCGTCAGCGTCTTCGCCCGTCATTAGGTGAAGCAAGTCAAGGCACTTGTCCTCGCTGTAATGGCCAAGGTACTGTTCGCTCTAATGAATCATTAGCGCTATCGATTCTTCGCCTATTAGAAGAAGAAGCAATTAAAGACAATACTTCGCAAGTAAACGCGCAGGTACCAGTGCCTGTAGCGACCTACTTACTTAACGAAAAACGTAAGAGTGTTCGTCGTATTGAGAAGCGTCATGGCTGTCATGTTGTGATTATTCCGAATCCACACTTAGAAACGCCACATTATGAAGTGTTGCGTTTAAAGAAAGACGAAACAATTGAAACGGTAAGCTTTGATCAAGTTCAAGCGCCAGAAGTTAAAATTGAAACCATTATTCATGCTGAAAAAGCGGTTAAAGAGCAACCTGTACTTCAAGGTGTAGTAGTTCCAAGTGAACCAGCGCCAGTTAAAAAAGAAGTTAAAGAAGGCTTATTTGCTAAAATTGCTAAATGGTTTGGTAGCTTATTCGCATCAGAAGAGCCAGAAAAGCCAGTTAAAAAGCGTGGCGGACGTCGTAACAACCAACGTGGTAATGACAACCGTCGTCGTAATCAACGCAAACCAAATAACCGTAACAAGCAAACGGCTAATGAGCAAAGTGAACAACGTGAGCCACGTGAAGACAAACGTAATTCAAAAGAGAATAACAACCGTCGTCGCCGCAACAATCGTTCTAATGCGCCAAAAGTCGAAAAAGAACAACTGCCTGTTGAAGCAGCTGAAACCGAGCAACCGGTTAAAGTTAAAGAGCGTCGTCAAAGACGAAATATGCGTAAAAAAGTACGCATTGAAACAACCAATGACGCAGCTGTAGTTGATGCGCCGAGTGCATCGGAAGTAACAAGCGAAACATCAGTAAAACCAGTTGAAACAACTAAAGCGCAAAACAAACCAGCTAAAGCGAAAAAGCCAGCGCCTGTAGCTGAAGAAGCGCCGAAGCAAGTAGAAGTTGCAACAGAAGAGTTAGTAACTGAAAAGGTTGTTGATAACGCAAATGATGCAAAACCTGTAGCAGTTGTTTCTTCTGCAAAAGAAGATGAAACAACAGTGCAAGCGGTAGAAAATAATGCAACTGAAGAGGCATCTTCTGATGCGGAAAAAGAAACTCGTACGCGCTCTCGTCGTTCGCCACGCCACTTGCGTGCTGCTGGACAACGTCGTAAGAAGCCAAGTGATAACAAATCTGATATCGAAATCGAGACAACTGAATCACCAGGTTTTGTACCAGTTGCAGATCAAGCAATGGCTGAAGAAGAGCAAAAAGACGATAAAAAGTCTTTAGCGCAGCCAGAAGCAGAAGCTGTAATCGAAGAGCAAGCAGTAGAAACACCTGAAATTAGTCAATCAGCTGCTTTAGAGACTCCAGCCTCTGATGCTGAGCAAGAAAAAGTTCAAGACATCAAAGCTGAAGCGGTAGTTGAGCCAGTTTCTGAAGCAGACACAACTGAAAACACTGAAGCTAATAATGTTGATTCAGAAGAGCCGAGCGTTATTGAAGAAGTTGCCAAAACGCCAGCGCCAGAATTAACCCCTGAGCCAGCTTCAGACGTAGAAGTTGAAGCAGCACCAATTGAAGAAGTGGCAGTTGAAGCACCAGCAGTTGAAAACACTGATGGCACTGAAAGTGACAAAGCTGAAATTTCTGCTGAAGATACTAAGCCAACACCGAATGGGACAGTATACGCTCACGCAAGTGCACCGATGACGAAAGCAACAGGTGCAGCACTTACAGAAGGCTTTATCATGCCAACAGCAATGGCCCATGATGAACGTCTAGTACCTGTGGCAAGTGCAATGCGCCCAGGCAGCATTAACCCTGTGGGTAGAGCAAGTGCGCCAATGGCAAAAACAGTTTAATCTTAAGTTGTAACTAAAAGAGCCGCTAAATGCGGCTCTTTTTTTTGTTTTAAATCGAGTAAATCAGATAGGTCGATCTGAATTTGACGTTTTTAAATAAAAACTAATTAGTTTTCTTCAAAAAAACGTTCTAATTGATCCTTCAAGTTTGGCGGTATACCTTTAATGGTTAACGTATCACTGTACTTATCATAAAAAACACGTTCTCCTAAATGCTTGCGCTCAAAACTAACACTTACACCACTGCCTTGACCTGAAAATTTAACCATTGAAGTGACTGTTTTCTTATCTACTGGAAATGATTCTTCAAGATCGTAAGCCTGCTCTTTATAAAAGCTATCAAAGCTCACACTTTCATCGCGACTAATGGTATTTGATAACTGAGAAACATCTGCGTCACTGCCTGTTGCGACACAATCAGAACAGTAATCAAATACTTGTTTGCGTAAATCATCTTTTTCTGATTTATCAAACTGTCTATCAGATAAATAATCCTCTACAGCAGAAAGCATAGCCTGAGACTGCTGTCTTGCGTCAATACCCTCTTCACAACCTAAGAAATCTAAAAAGAAATCAGCTACTTTTCTACCAGCGCGCCCTTTAATAAAGGAAATGTAACGATTATCTTCAAGCGCTGTCGCCATACCATTGAGATCGATTCGCGCCGCTAATTGCATTTTAGCAATATCTAAATGACGCGATGAGGTTAAATCTAGCTCTTGGTTAATTGAGTAATGCTCTTTAACATTTACAAGCGCAATCATGACATAATCATCTGCCACAAAACGGTAGTGACAAAATATTAAGTAGCCGGTTTCGTTGAAGGCATATTTATTAAGCTCTTCTTTTAAAACCTCTGCTGCTTGCTCAGTTAAATGATAAAAATGCATGTCACCTTGACGGTAACTTTGAATACATGAACTCACCACGCCATTTTTCTCAGGGCTGAAACCACAAAAACCTTTGCCTGGTTTACCGTTATAAGCATGATGTAGTTGTTCAATAAAAATGTTTACTTTGTCATTTACTGGCATTTCATCATTGCGTAGATGAATTTCAACGGTTTCGTCTTTTTTGTCTACATAGTGAACGACGAGTCTTTCTACTTGCACTGTCATCTTTGTTTTTCACGCCTCAAATGTTAAAATATGAGTAATTTTATAAAATTAGAACTTAATTGATGCCTATCTTATCAAAATATTCAGACCAGCAAGTAGAAAATCTTGTAGATGACCTTTTAAAAACCCTCGTAGCACATAAAGCGCCACTCGATTTAAGCTTAATGTGTTTAGGAAATACACTTTCTCATATTATTAATGAAAAAGTCCCTGCTGCACAACGACAAGCACTGATCGACAACTTTACACAAGCCTTAAAAGACTCTGTAAAGTAACGCTATGAATTTGTCATCACAACAGGCGTTTTCTTCAAAAGCAGCAAAGCTGTTAAGTTGGGGTCATTGGTTTACCTTTGCAAATATATTATTTGCGCTCGTGGTGAGCAGTCTGTATTTAATTTCAGATCCGCTACCAATGACACTCTCAGGTAAAGCCTTTTTAATTTTTAATTGGCTTGGTCATATCAGCTTTTTAACGTTTTTATGTTTTGTGCTGACAATTTTTCCGCTCAGTTTAGTGTTTCCCTACCCCCGCCATATTCGTGGTATGGCGGCGGTTATAGCCACTTTTACAATGTCACTTTTAGCGCTTGATGCTTATGTGTATTTCCAATTGGGCTATCACCTTTCACCTCAAGTTTTTGAGCAAATCGTCTCATTAATAAGTGATACTATTTCGACAAACCCAACGTTGTCCTTGTTTGTCGCAGGCGGCATTATTTTTGTCATTTTGTTTTTTGAACTTATCGCCAGTAACTTTACATGGCGCCACCTAACCGAGTTAAGACAAAAACCTTTTCGCCGTTATATTTCACCGATTTTTATTTTTGCATTTGTAGCAAGCCATTTAATTCATATTTGGGCTGATGCAAACGTTAAACTCGATATTACAAAGCAAGATAATGTGCTACCTCTTTCTTACCCGACAACGGCAAAAAGCCTACTAGCACGTTATCAACTTGTTGATTTAGAAGAATACAAAGAAGCGCAAAGTGTCGATTTTGCGAATGATAAGGTAACTTACGTAGCCCCTGTAGATGCGCTTTCTTGCAAAGCAATGGATAGCAAAGCGCTGGTGTACGTTTTTGACTCTGAAGAATTACTAAACACGTATTTACAAAAACACGCGTTGAACCCTATTGAAAATTTTTATCAGCCTGCCAATAAACAAGAGTCTCTCTTTAATCTAATTTATGGTTTGCCAAGTTATTATCAAAAAACGATTCGTACCCAAGGTATTTTACCAGCATGGAGTAATACGGTAAGGGGATCGTTTATCAACTTACCGCGTCTAGCAGAAGATGTTGATGGTAATTTAACCATGTTTTACATTAAGTCAGAGGATGATTTAAACAAAGCGATTGGACAAAAAGCTGATTATGCTTATGCGGTTATAGATAATAGTGAAAGCGCTTGGCACAAATCCACACTATACACTAGCGAATCACTGCTACCAGCCACCATTACAACACCTCAAGATGTTATCACCAGTGTCTTAGCAACGACATTTGCTTGCCAAAGTACAAACAAATTTACGCTAGGTAATAACTTATTTAATGAAAATGAAACCGGTGTAAATATAAGTGGAAACACCCTATTAATTTATAAAAAAGATAAACTGACACTGCTGACCTCCGATGGAAAGCACGAAACAATTTCAGCTCAGCAAGGCTTTATAATAGAAAGCCAACTGGAAGTACCTTTCCTGGTAGAAAGCCTTAAAAAACTCAAGCAATTTGAGCAATAGCCATTCCCTTTCTATACTCTAGTAGATGACAGGATGTCACTAGAGTATAGAAGGAACTACAATGAAATATCTCGCTACCCTTGCGTTTATTCCCTTAATAGCCTTATCCACACCTGATTATTACCAATGTACCTCAGAGCAAGGAACAACATTCAGTCAATTTCCTTGCAAAGCTGAACTAAACCAAGAAAAACGCTCGTTTGCCCCAGTAAATACATCATCCAAACCGTTTGCAAATAAAAATACCCTAACTGAATTTACAACTAATCAGAGGGTTAACGCTTTTGATAGCAAAATTAAAGGTGTGCTAAATAAAATAAGCTCCCTCAAACAAGAACGCTTTCTTGAGTTAGAAAAGCTTAATAGTAAACTTCTTCAAACAATGAATAGTGATGAAAAAAAGGCGCTTCAAAAGGAAGTAAAAGAAGAGCGAAAACGCATTAAAGAAAGCTACAAAGAGCGCCTTTCCCTTGAAAAAGACAAGCTAAGCCGACTTCGCACCGAGCGAGCTGAGTTGAAAAAATAAAGCCACAAAACGTGGCTTTATTTTTATATAAACTCAGCAAACTTTAAATAAATGCAGGCTTTATTCTAGCTAGCAGTTTAAGTGATGCCTCATCAAGGTCACCATGACTTAGCCACGCATTTAATAATGATTCATTATCATGCATGCTACCGTTTACCTTTTCTTGTAGTAAGGTTACTTGTTCAGTCAGACGAAGTGCAGTATCGGCTTCAGGCGACTCTAATTCGTTTAAAAGTTCTAATCGAATTGTTAATTGATGCCTTGAAAGCTCACTTACTTCTTTTTGCTGCCATTCGCTTGGAATGTCACCTTGTTCAAGTGCGGCAAATAAAGAAATTATTTTCTCTTGAGATTTTGCTTTTTCTAGCGTTTCAATGTGGTTTTGATATTGCAAAATCAGTTCGTTGATATCTTTAGCTACATTTGTTTTATGTAACGAAACATCAAACAACTCTGCTTTCAATGATTTCAATTGTGTTATGGCAGTTTGCAGTGAAGTAAAATCATTATGAACAGCTGCATTGCTTATCTCTGTATAACGATTTTGAAATGCAACAAGCTGTGAGTCTTGCTGCTCACGCTCAGCTTTTTTCTGAGTGTCGCGTAATGAAAATGCTTTATCATTAATTTCACGAAACGCATTCCAAAGTTGATTCTCATGATTTTTACCCGCAAAACCAATTTCTTTCCAGCGTGTTTGAAGCGCTTTCAGTTGGTTAATCACATCATCAATATTGTCATTAGCTAAACAAGCTTCTGCATCTTTAACTAACTGGGTTTTTAATGATGCATTGTTACTGTGGCTTTCTTTAATAAATGCAAAGATCTGATTATCAATTGGTTTTAAGCTCGCTAATAAATGTTTGTAGCGTTTATTATCAACTTCACCCGCGTCACGCCAGTCTTGCTTTAACTTTTTATATTGTTTTTCAATATCTTTCAGGTTGATATTTGGTAAAGCGCTTAAAAGTGCTTGATACTCATTTATCAGCAACTGACGTTTTGCCACATTTTCTTCGCGCACCGCTTCAAGAGCAGCATAATGATCACGACAAGGTGTAAACGCGACTTCTAATTGCAAATTAAATTGCTCATCAAGTGCTTTTTCTTCGTCGGTTGCAACATAACCAAGCTCGTTCCAACGCTTACGTGCAATTTTAATCCACGTGCTCAGCTCTTCAATATTATCTGATTGTTCAGCAATTTTTTCATTTACCTCAGCTATAAGCTCATGACGTTTTGGTAAACTAATTTCTCTTTGCCATTCATTTACTTTAGTAAGCTCTTGCTCAACATATTGGTAGTCAGCTTCAAGGCGCTGCTGTGCTGATGTTGGCAGTTCACTAAACGACGTTTGCACACCTTTGAAAATACCAAAACACACTTTGAAGCGCCCTGCTTCAATTAAACGCTTAATGTCTTTTAATTGTTTAGAAATACCCGCTTGTAATGACTTAACCTCATTAAATAAGGCTTTGTGTGCTGAGTACCAAACTTTGTCATGGCTACGTAATTGATTTAGATAATTACGCATTAATGGCTTGGGTAGCGCCTTAATCATTTCATTACATGCATTAAACCACTCGTCTTTTTCAGCGTGTGCAGCATCAAGCGTGTGCAGATCTGTTGCAATGGTAAGAGATTTTGCTTTATTTACGTGTGAGGCGATAGCTGGCAGTAAATCAATCACCGCTTTTACTTCTTCACACTGCCCTTCAATAGCCAATAATTGTTTTTGGAAATCCGCCGTAGGCAAGCTTAACTGCTTTAAACTCGCAAGCTCTGTCTGCATTTTCGCAATCACAGCATTAAGAGACGCCAGATTTTCAGGAGTTGGGTCACTTAATAAAGTATTCAGTGCGCCATCCGCTTCTTTATTCAATGCTAAAGCATTATTTTTAGCGTTTTCAATTTGTGCTTTTTGGTTTTCTTGCGCTTTTAGTTCATCAAACTTTACTTTTAATGCTGCTAAATGCGCCTCAACTTTTGCCAAAATGACTTGGTGCTTTTCTTCAACTTGCTCTTTGTCTGCAAGATATTCTAGCTCTAGATTTTGCCACTCTGTTGATAACACAGTTAACTCGTCAGCGCATTTGATGTAATCAAACTTATCCCTGAGTGCATTAAGTTTTGCCAAAACAAGCGTTACAGCCTGATTAACTTGTTGTGGTTTTAACGCTTCACGTTGTTGTTTTTCAGCCTCTTCCTTAAGCTGTTTTGCCAGTGCAGGTTTTGCATGTTTAACAATCGCTTTATCTAGCTGTACGCTTTTCATAAGCGGCACTAAAAGAGGTTGTTGTGATTCAGTGGCTGAAATAAAAAAATCTGAAATAAGCGCTTTATTACCAATACGTTTTAACAATGCTACTTTTTTATCAAAGTCGGTTATTAACGGCAATAACGATTCTAGCTGCTGCGGTTTGTCACAACGTTTAATAAGAATGTTTAACTCTTCTTCATCGGGTGTATGCTGCGCTAGCTGATTAAATATCTCTTTTTCTGCGCTATTTTGCAGTGACTGACTCGTTGTTTGTTTGTATGTTTTCCACCACAGTGAAATATCATTGATGCGCTTTAATGCTGCAATGCGTACTTTTTCATTATCATCAGATTGCGCTAGCTGATTTAAAATCGCATTTTCTTTTGATTTATTTAAATCAAGTTTACTGACCGCAACTAAACGTTCGGCTACTTTCTTACTTTTCCATTTCGGCGTGAATAAACTACTAAATATCATCTTGCGCGAACCTTGCGATCTCATTTTGTGGACTAAATTCTTTCTTTAATTGTGCTTTTGATTTTTGAACCATTTGACCATCTTCGCCGATAGTAAATTGTTCGTTGCTTTTGGCAACCTTAGCTTGGTAAAGCATCACTAACTGTACTGTTTGTTCTTTTTGTGCGTCGCTTAAAGGCGTACCGTCAGGCCATTTACCTGTCGATGCGCCATATTCTAAGCGTGCAAATACTTCAGGAGTAAGGGAGTTAACTAATTGTTCGATATTCATGTTACGACTTTTTCAATAAAATTATGCGAATACGATTAATGATGTACCAGATAAAACCTGCGGCAATGGCACCGTAAGTTGTAATTTGTTCTAGGCTCTCAGGCACGGGCTCACGGGAGTAAAGGTATAAAAAACCACCAAGGAAAATAATCAGTGCAACAAAAGAATGGTTTAGCAACCCTTGTTTACGTTTGATATATCGACGATAAGCAAGCTTTTCTCTTTCATGCTCATCTAGACCTGCAACTGCAGTGTCACAATGTGGACATACTTTGTGTTTATCAGAGATTGGTTTACTACACGCTGGACAACTTATCCTCGCCATTTACTGCTCCCTAAAGCTAACTAAAAAAGGCGCCTTTCGGCGCCTTTTAGTTTACTCTTTTTCTTGGCTGTTGTCTTTTTTAAACTTCACCCAATAATCATCAACTTCTTGCTTCATTTCTTTACGAAGCAACATAATGCCGAATAAGTTAGGTAAGGTCATTACAACAATTGCCACCGCTGCAAGTTTCCAAACAAGCGTTGTATCTGCAAACGATGCCCAGAAGAACGCCGCAACATAAAATACACGATACGGCATAACTGAGCGCGAACCTAGTAGGTAAGTCATTGCACGGTCACCGTAATATGACCAAGCAATTGCTGTAGAGAATGCAAATAGTAATAGGCCAATCGATACAATGTATTGACCGTTTTCACCAAAGTAACCACGTTGGAACGCTAGTGTTGTTAGTTCCGCAGAATGAACAAGTGACTTGCCGCGAACAACAATGCTTTTATCAACGATGCTACCTTTTTCAATCACTACTGTACCAGTGTGAAGGTGGTCGCCATCTAAAAGGAAACGAATTTCTTCACCAACTGAACGGTTATGAATTACAGTAAAGTTTTGATTTACCGCTTTACCTTCAATTACATTCAACTTACCGCTAAATGGTTTAATACTTGATTGTTGTTCATTCAGGTAGGCATATAACTCGTTACGCTGTGCTTCAACACGCTCGTGGTAGTTACCATCAATGAATTCCATACTAGTACGCTCAAAGCGAGTATCAAACTTTTCAGTCCATGCACCTGATGACAAAATCACCAAACCTGTAAGTGTACAAATAATGATTGTATCAATGAACGGCTCAAGAATTGACACCATACCTTCTGATACCGGCTCGTCCGCCTTAGCAGATGCGTGGGCAATTGGCGCTGAACCTTGACCTGCTTCGTTTGAGAATAAACCACGGTTTACACCACGGTTAAACGCATACGCAAATGATGCACCAATAAAGCCACCTGCTGCTGCAGAGCCTGTAAACGCATTAGTAAATACAGACGCAAATGCAGGGCCAATATTTTCAATGTTATAGAAGATAACGCCAAACGCACCAATAATGTAAACAGCCGCCATAAATGGTACAACACGTGACGTGATGGCCGCGATACGCTTGATACCACCTAAAATAACAAGTGCAAGTAAAATTGCTAAAACACCGCCTGTTAACATTGGCTCAAGACCGAAGCTCGCTTCCATACCCTGTGCAATGTTATTGATTTGTGGCAGTGAACCTGTACCGAACGAACTAATTACGGTTGCGATTGCAAATAATACAGCAAGCCACTTCATATTAAGACGACGATCCATATAATACATTGGACCACCGGCCATAGTGCCATCTTCAGTTTTAACACGGTATTTGTGAGAAAGCGTTACTTCTACAAACTTGGTTGTCATACCAAAGAACGCGGTCATCCACATCCAGAAAAGCGCAGCAGGACCACCAATTGAAATCGCAAGAGCTACACCACCGATATTACCTGTACCGACGGTACCTGAAAGTGCTGTTGCAAGCGCTTGAAAGTGCGTTGTATCACCTTCATGTTCTTTTTTATCATATTTACCACTTACTATTTTCCAGGCATGTTTAAAATACAGTACCTGAGGAAATTTTAAATAAATGGTGAAAAATAGACCTACACCAAGCAGTACGTATGGGAACCAAAAGGCACTCCCTAACATACCATCTAGCATATCTAAAAAATTGCCAAATGCTTCCACAACTTGTTCCTCTTATTATTATTTTGGGTAGCAATACCAATTCTATTAAGTATGTGATCAGAAGTAGCACTGGTGAAATGAAATGATAACAAGGCGGAATTTGTCTTATGTAGTTGTTCTACATTGATAAATTCAAACGCAGTTAGCATGATATTTAACCCGCTATAATGAACAGCTATTTTAAGTGAATTGGTATAAGCTCCCCTATTTTTATTATCGTAATTTATCTACCACACTTACGATTGCTGCAAGTGTGTCTTGTCCAAATGAGTATGAACGACGGTCTGACCAACCATAATCAACATCTGGTAAGCCGTTATTGTCTTTAAATGGCATTTCAATTGTGTAAGATAAACAATTGAATTCTTGGCCTACCCAGCTAGAGCCAACCGTTAAGTTTGCTTGACCCGGCTCATCTTTCGGATAGCCGAATTCATCTTGGAACTCAGGTGTCGTTACAAACATTGCCGCTTTAAAGCTGTCTTCAAGATCTTTTAAACGTGCATCGTAACGAGGAATACCTTCACTACCAGCAAAGAAGTTATACGGAATTGCTTCATCACCGTGCACATCGAGGCACATATCAACGCCTGTTGCGAACATTTTCTCTCGCACGTAATAAACTTCAGGGCTTTTCTCAATTGATGGCGTTTGCCATTCACGATTAAGGTTTACACCTACCGCATTGGTACGCAAGTGGCCACGAACACTGCCGTCAGGGTTCATGTTTGGCACAATATAGAAAACGGCTTTATTTAATAATGCAGCAGCATGTGCATCTTCATCATCTAATAGCTTGTGAAGTACACCTTCAATAAACCATTCAGCCATTGTTTCACCTGGATGCTGGCGAGCAATCATCCAAATTACTTTTTTGTCATCAGCAGGTTCACCAATTTGTAAAACACTAATATCACGGCCATCAATTGTTTCACCAAGCGTTTCGATGGTGCAGCTTTCATGTGTTTGAGCCCAAGAAAGTAAATCTTGGTGGCGCTCATAACTATAAGGCGCGAAATAAGCAAAATACACTTGCTCACACTCTGGCGTGAATTCAATAATCAATTGATTATTTTCAAACCGTGTAGGTACACGGAACCATGTTTGGCGGTCATAAGATGCCACAGCTTGGTAATCAACCCAACCTTCTGGGTACGCAGATTTATCTAAATCGACGATAGTAAGTCGATGTAATAAATCGATTTGTGATTCAAGCTTGAAGTGAAACCACTGAAAAAATTCAGATTGGTTATCGTTTTTAATTTTTAATTGAATATCTTCGCGATTTTCGAGGCTTAATACCTCGATATTACCGCTATCAAATTGACTTGTAATTCTCATTAACTGTGTTCCCTAACGCACAATAACTTCAAGCCTACCAAAATTACTGGTTGGCTGAAACAATATGCGAGTAAATGAATAAAAAAGCCGGCACATTGGCCGGCTTTTAATCAAAAAAAGTATTAGCGAGGTAAGCTTGGGTGCGTTACTTCAGCCATATCTTGCATACAGCGTACAACCTGACAGCTGTAACCGAATTCGTTATCGTACCAAACATAAAGTACAACACGGTCACCATCTACGATTGTAGCTTGCGAATCAACAACACCAGCATAACGACTACCAACTAAGTCAGTTGATACGATTTCAGTAGATGCGGTGTAATCGATTTGGTCACGTAAATCTGAATAAAGCGCAGTTTCACGTAAGAACTCGTTTAACTCTTCAACAGTTGTTGCTGTTTCAAGGTTAAGGTTAAGAATCGCCATTGACACATTTGGTGTAGGTACGCGAATTGCGTTACCTGTTAGCTTACCTTCAAGCTCTGGTAATGCTTTAGATACCGCTTTAGCTGCACCAGTAGACGTAATAACCATGTTAAGTGCCGCAGCACGACCACGGCGCTCTGCACTGTGGTAGTTATCGATTAAGTTCTGGTCATTAGTGTAAGAGTGAACAGTTTCAACGTGACCATTCTTAATGCCGAACTTATCATTTAATGCTTTAAGCGTTGGCGTAATTGCATTTGTTGTGCAGCTTGCTGCAGAGATAATTGTATCTTCAGAAAGGATATCTTTGTTGTTTACGCCGTAAACTACGTTTTTGATATTGCCTTTTGCAGGTGCTGTAAGAAGCACTTTAGAAGCACCTTTAGCCGCTAAATGTTGACCAAGGCCATCTTCATCTTTCCAAATACCTGTGTTATCAACAACAAGTGCATTTTCGATGCCGTATTGCGTGTAATCAACTTCGCTTGGCGAGTTAGCATAGATAACTTGAATGTAGCTACCGTTTGCTTTGATTGCATTACGCTCATTATCAACAGTGATTGAACCATTGAAAGGACCATGAATTGAATCGCGGCGTAATAAGCTTGCACGCTTTTCAAGGTCACCTTTTTTACCGCCACGTACAACGATAGCACGTAAACGTAAATCTGTGTGAGGACCACTTTTCTCGATTAGAAGACGTGCTAATAAACGACCGATACGACCAAAACCGTAAAGTACTACGTCACGCGGTTCAATTTTGTCTTCTTTATTGTGGATTTCAGCAAGTTCTGCTGCTAGGTATTCTTCGATTGAACGACCTTCACCCGCATTTTTATAGATATAAGCATAAGCTAGTTTACCTAAATCGATACGTGCTGATGTCAGTTCCATCTTGTCGATAGCTTCTAAAAACGGGAAGCTTTCACGCAGGCGTAATTTGCTGTCTTCGAATTGCGCTACAGTTTTATGCGCTTTAATAACGTCAATAGTGCTTGCATTAATTAATGGACGACCGTAGATGGCAATTTCGATGCCACGGTTACGGTAAAGCTTACCAATAATTGGTTGCATGCTTTCAGCGAAGTCTTGGCGTTCCTGCCAGCTATTCAGATAATCTTGCTCGTGAGATGAGGTCATTTTGTCTACCTAAACGTAAAATTTTGAACGGATAGCCTAAAGCGTTAATTGTGAGAAGTGCTTTAGACGCGTGCATTCTAATTTAATTGCATTATTTTTTCCACCATTTAAGCATTAGACTTTCGCCCTGTCCCGATTATGTCTTTGCGCTAAAACAAATTTATTCAATTTATCAGCTGAGCACTATTACATTTAATACAAGGATTCGCTAAGCTTAGGCAATCTAATGGATAATTTTTGTTTTTACTGTGCTCAAGAAAATAACAGCTCTTTGCCTGCTAACCATGTTAGTTGGTTGCGATAACGCCAAAAGTATTCGTGAAATTTGTGATGAAAATGATCAGTTTTGCGCTGATCTCAATACTGACAGTCACTGTAACACACAGCGTGCAGAGGTAATTTTAGGCCGTTACGCCGAATCGAAAACGCCAGATGATGCGACTAAATACAAATTACTAACAGCATTTCATGATTATGCAAAATGCGTTGAACTTGCCGCAAGTATTGAACACATTAAGTTGAAAGAGAAAACAACGTCGCGTGTTAAAGGGCATTTAACAGCACTCAAAGAAATAAACCGATTATCTAAAGAAACACGTAATTCACAATACCCTCATTTATTGTTTTATCACTGGTCGAGAAATGGTGATGAAAGTGCAATGCAATCACTTATTGCTATGGATGAAAAACGTGAATTAGAAACATCTGAGTTTCAATACAAGCTCGCAACCTATTACACAAAGTTTGATAGTGATTTGGCGATTGATAAACTCTACCATGCGCTCGAGCTAAATCCTGCAGGTCAAAGTGCTAAACCAGAAATTTATACCTCTCTCACTAATATGTTTTATCAAATGAAAGAATATAAACTGTCTTATATTTGGGCATTAGTGGCAAAAGAGTCTGGTGTAGAAAATATTGATTTAGCACCGCTAGAATATGAGCTTACTAATCAAGGTAAATCATTAAGTGAGCTTGCCAGCCTTGCTAGCAATACAATGAGTAGTATTGAGGATGGTAAATTTACTTCACCCAGATAGTTTTTACTGACCTAAATTAAAAACCAAATAAAAAAGCCTGCTTAAGCAGGCTTTTTCGAATTGGCTATACACGTAAGGTTAGTCTTTGCTTGTGCCGACTTCTACGCGAGTTTTCAGTTTTTGACCTGGGCGGAAAGTTACAACTCTGCGCGCAGAAATTGGAATATCTTCACCCGTTTTAGGATTGCGTCCAGGACGCTCTTTTTTATCTCTAAGATCAAAATTACCAAAGCCAGAAAGCTTAATTTGTTCACCACTTTCAAGTGCTGTACGAATTTCTTCAAAAAAGCTTTCCACTAAATCTTTAGCGTCTTTTTTGTTAATACCCAGTTTTACAAATAGGTGTTCAGCTATGTCGGCTTTTGTAAGCGCCATATCTAGTCCCTCAACGATGCGTTAAATTGTTCAGCCAATTCGGCCACCACTAAGTCTACAATTGAGTTAATGTCTTTCTCTTCAAGCGTTCGCTCTGCATTTTGTAAGGTTAATGCAATCGCTAAACTCTTGTGATCAGCCTCAACTCCTTTGCCCTTATACACGTCGAATAAGTTTAGGTCAACTAGTTGATTTCCGCCAACTTTTTTTATTGACTCTAAAATATCACCAGCATTAACCGAATCTTTAACAACAATCGCAATATCACGTCGGTTTGATGGGAACTTAGAAACTTCAACCGCTTCAGGTAAAACGCGGCTTTCTAAACCTAACAGCTCGATTTCAAAGGCAAAAACTTGATTGTTAATATTTAGTTTAGACTGTATTTCTGGGTGAATACAGCCTAAGTAACCAATTTTTTTACCATTTCTTAAAATTGATGCTGATTGACCTGGATGTAAGCCCTCATTTTGCTCTGCAACAAATGAAATATTTGCCATATCACAGGTTAAACTAAGTAATGCTTCTACATCGCCTTTGATATCAAAGAAGTCAACTGGCTGTGATTGAACACCCCAATGTTCGTTATGAGTATTGCCATAAATCACACCGCCAATAATTTGCGTTTGCTCAACACCATTTTCTGCAGCGTCATTTTTTACAAACTTTAAGCCTGATTCAAATAATCGAATACGCGACTGCTGACGGTTTTGGTTATATACCAATGAAGATAATAAACCAGGCAACAAACTAACACGCATTGCAGACATTTCAATTGAAATTGGGTGTGGTAGTACCAACGCATCTGCACTTGGGTGTAGTAAGTTTTGAACTTTAGGATCAACAAAACTGTAGGTAATCGCCTCTTGGTAACCACGACTTACTAATTCATTGCGGAAACGCTTTAGAGGCAAAATAGCTTCTTGATGCTGTGTCATTGCAAGTTTTGCTGTAGGCGCAACATTTGGAATATTGTTGTAACCAAATACACGTGCCACTTCTTCAATTAAATCTTCTTCAATTGAAATATCAAAACGGTAACTTGGTACATCTGCTTGCCAAGTATCGTTGTCAAAACTAACCGTTAGACCTAAACGTGTAAGAATATTTGTAACCGTTGCATCATCAATGTGATAACCAATTACACGGTCTAAACGTGCGCGACGTAATGTCACTGATTTAGCTTTTGGTAGGTGCGCTTCAGATACAGCTTCAACTACAGGGCCTGCTTCACCGCCAACAATCTCAAGTAATAACTGAGTTGCACGCTCCATTGCGTCATGCTGAAGTTTATAATCAACACCGCGCTCATAACGGTGTGATGCATCAGTATGTAAACCGTAGCTACGCGCCTGACCTGCAATTGCTAGAGGGCTAAAGAATGCACTTTCTAACAAAATATCCTGTGTTGTTTCAGTAACACCTGATTTTTCACCACCAAAGATACCAGCCATAGCAAGCGCTTTTTGGTGATCAGCAATTAGTAACGTGCTTTCTTTTAACTTTGCTGTATTGCCATCAAGTAATACAAGCTCTTCACCAGGATTTGCGTTACGAACTTTAATACCACCTTCAATTGCATTTAAATCAAATGCATGCATTGGGTGACCAAGCTCAAGTAACACATAGTTAGTAACATCAACCACAGGGTCAATTGAACGAATACCGCTGCGGCGGAGTTTTTCAACCATCCATAATGGTGATTCAGCATTTAAGTTAATGCCTTTGATTACACGGCCTAAGTAACGTGGACATGACTCAGGATTCACCAATTCGATGTCAATTTTGTCATCGATAGATGGTGTAACTGGTGTAATTTCAACATTGGTAACATCAAGGTTATTCAGAACACCAACTTCACGCGCAAGGCCTTTAATGCCAAGGCAGTCACTGCGGTTTGCCGTTAAATCAACATCAATGGTGACATCATCTAAACCAAAGTATTCACGAATGTCAGTGCCGATTACTGCATCTTCAGGTAATTCTAAAATACCATCAGAGCTATCAGCCATGCCTAACTCTTCAAATGCACATAACATGCCGTGAGAAGGTTGACCGCGTAATTTTGCTTTCTTAATTTTAAAATCGCCCGGTAATACCGCGCCAACTTTAGCAACCGCTACTTTTAAACCTTGGCGACAGTTTGCAGCACCACATACGATATCGAGTAGTTCGTCTTCGCCAACATCAACTTTTGTTACACGTAATTTGTCTGCATCTGGGTGTTGGCCACATTCAACCACTTGACCAATTACTACGCCTGAAAAATTACCAGCAACAGCATCTAAACCATCAACTTCAAGGCCTGCCATCGACAGTTGCTCAGAAAGTGCGTCAGTATCAATTGCAGGGTTAACCCATTCTCTTAGCCACTTTTCACTAAATTTCATTGTTACTTCACTCTTACTTGAATTGGTTTAGGAATTTTAAATCGTTTTCGAAAAATGCACGTAAGTCGTTTACGCCATAACGCAACATAGTTAGGCGTTCAACACCCATACCAAATGCAAAACCTGTGTATTCTTCTGGGTCAATGCCAACTGAGCGAAGTACATTTGGGTGAACCATGCCGCAGCCTAATACTTCTAACCATTTACCGTTTTTACCTTTTACGTCAACTTCTGCTGAAGGCTCAGTAAACGGGAAGTAAGAAGGACGGAAACGAATTTCCATATCTTCTTCAAAGAAGTTGCGAAGGAAATCGTGCAAAATACCTTTTAATTCAGTAAAGCTTACGTTTTTATCAACCATAAGACCTTCCACCTGATGAAACATCGGTGTATGCGTTTGGTCGTAATCGTTACGGTAAACACGGCCTGGTGAAATAATACGAAGCGGCGGCTGCTCAGCTTCCATAGTACGAATTTGCACGCCACTTGTTTGCGTACGCAGTACTAATTTGGGGTTGAAGTAAAACGTATCGTGGTCAGCACGTGCTGGGTGATGCTCTGGAATGTTTAACGCATCAAAATTGTGGAAATCATCTTCCACTTCAGGACCTGATTTTACAGCAAAACCTAGCTCACCAAAAAAGCTCTCAATTCGTTCGATAGTACGTGTTACAGGATGTAAACCAGCGGTCGGTTGAGTTCGCCCTGGTAATGTTACATCAATGGTTTCTTTTGCTAGTTTTTCAGCTAATGCTTTTTCTTGTAGCGCTTCACGCTTCGCATTAATTTTTTCTTGAACTTCCTGCTTCGCTTGGTTGATTACCTGGCCTGCAGTTTTACGTTCTTCAGGGTCCATTTTACCTAAGCTTTTTAATAAGCTGGTAATCTCACCTTTTTTACCTAGGTAGTTTACGCGCACATCTTCTAAGTGAGCGATTTCACTGGCTTTCTCAACAGCTTCAAGGGCTTCAGCCAAGATTGCTTCTAAATTCATAAGGGCTTTTCACTCGTTTTTGCCAACTACTCAATTTTCAAAATTGTTAGTTAGATTTCTCGTAACGTTTAACTATCGATTAACGTGACATTTTTTAATAAAAATTAGCCCATTATGATACCCGAAAAGCAACACTTTTTACTAGAGCATCACAGTGCAAAAAAGCACGTTATCACACATTTTTTAGCTCAAAATCAGCACAAAACAAGAATTATCGATTCGGAAAACAAAAAGCACCCTTTGCGTGCTTTGTTATGATTATAAATTCAGGATAGTTTTGATAAAGGGGATCGTTAATTTGCGCTGCTCGACGATAGAGGCGTGGTCGAGTTTATCGAGAATATCAAGCAGTGCCCGCATATCACGGCTAACTCGCGACAACAAAAAGCGTGTCGCTTCTTCTGTCAGTGTTAATCCCCGCATTTTAGCGCGTTTTACTAGGGCTTCAGCTTTATCATCATCACTCATAGAGCGAATTTGAAACGTAGTGCCCCAATTAAGGCGAGATTCTAAATCCGGTAAATTTATATTGAGCATATTTGGCAGTAAATCCCCTGCCACCACTAACATTTTGCCATCGCTATTAAAACGATTGAAAAAGTTAAAGAGCGCCTTTTCCCAAAGAGGGTCGCCCGCGATTTGTTGAATATCATCAATACAAATCACATCAAGTTTTTCTAAGTCATCTAATACATGGGGATCAAGCCAAGCTAAATCTTTACACGAAAGTAAAAAACACGATAAGCCAAGTTCTTGCGCGCGGATACACGTTGCATACAGTAAATGAGATTTTCCTGAGTCTGAAAAGCCGCATAAATACACATAATTGAATGCCGTACCTTCTAGCTTAGTTAAACCGACCTCAAGCTGCTTTACCACATGGGAGTTTTCACCACCAAAAAAACTCATAAACGTTTCATCGTCAGGCAGTGTGACGGGTAACGCCATTTGTTGGTATTCACTCATTACAGATTTAGCCAGTTATATTCAAGTTGCTGAGTATCCTTTTGACTGAATGGATCAAAAATCACTTCAAACTGCGAGTCCAATTGCAGTGCTTTTTTCAAACTATCAACATGGGTATTTAAATAGAGTGTTAAATCAACGCGTTCACCTTGGCGAAATTGAATATCAAGCTCACTTACTTGAGTCAGAGAACGCAGCCTTGTTTTTAATGCTTCTAATTGTTTTAAGCCACTAACACCATAAAAAGAAATTTGCACAGTATTTGATGTGTCAGTTTGCCCTAAAATAGCGTATTGCTTTGCTATCTGCTCTGAAATGCTGCCAACCAGTTCGCCAACGATTGTAAGCTTATCACCTGATAGTTGGTGTAATTTAAAACTTGATTGATTGGTAAATTGCCAATCCAATAACCATACATTATCGCGTTGATAAAGCCTTGCTGAAACAATGATTTCAGGCTCATAACGGCTGGAAGCAGCTAAAATTTGCTGAGGAAAATTTGCCCAAACATCAGTCACACTCAAATTCATGCGATCTTCAAGATCGAGCAATGGCATTACTATTGGTAAACCTGCATTATTACTATTGGTTTCGAGCAAGTGGAATATTTGCGGATAATCTTCTTTTGTAACAAGGCTGCGCTGAACATCTTCTTCAATTGCTAACCAAATAAGCGCAAGAGGTCTACGATTACCCCAAATTGGGATCGCCATCTCATTAAGAACACCATCGATTAGCTGCGGTTGATAACGAATTTTTAAATACGTTTGATACTGCGACTCTTCATATTCGTACTTAAGCACAAAACGTGAAAGACTCTGGAAAGCCTCTTTAATAGCTGGGTGAGAACTATCTATCGATTGGCCTGATACCTTTTCAAGTACGCCAATAAAACCAACGCGATTTGCGCGTCGTTGCTCGCTCTGAGTTTTATTATCGACAACCGCTTTATATTGATATAGATCAGTTACTTCAACAGCTAATAAAGAAAAGCTAAGTAAACTCAATAAGGTAAAAATCAGTGCGTTTTTCAATGTGTTAAACTTGTATTCCATGATGTGCCTGATCCTAAAACATCGGACAATGCAAAGCAAAAAAAATTTATGAAAAAGCGTTTAAAATAGGTACTTGTGATATCAAAGAGGAGTTTTATAAGAAAGTGGTGCCCGGGGACGGACTTGAACCGTCACGCTGTTACCAGCGAGGGATTTTAAATCCCTTGTGTCTACCGATTCCACCACCCGGGCAACGGGCTGCTTGCGCATGTGGATTTATAATGGAGGCGGAACCCGGAGTCGAACCGAGGTAGACGGATTTGCAATCCGCTGCATGGCCACTCTGCCATTCCGCCAACTTCATAAGAAGTTGGAGCGAGTAACGAGGTTCGAACTCGTGACCTCAACCTTGGCAAGGTTGCGCTCTACCAGCTGAGCTATACTCGCATCCTAAACGTTTAATGAGTCGTTTACTCATAATAAGTGGTGCCCGGGGACGGACTTGAACCGTCACGCTGTTACCAGCGAGGGATTTTAAATCCCTTGTGTCTACCGATTCCACCACCCGGGCAACGGGCTACTGCGTAACAGTAAAACCAATTTGGAGCGAGTAACGAGGTTCGAACTCGTGACCTCAACCTTGGCAAGGTTGCGCTCTACCAGCTGAGCTATACTCGCATCAAATTGATTCTAAAATCAATGGTGCCCGGGGACGGACTTGAACCGTCACGCTGTTACCAGCGAGGGATTTTAAATCCCTTGTGTCTACCGATTCCACCACCCGGGCATCGGGTTGCTAACGCATGTGGATTGTTGAAAATGGAGGCGGAACCCGGAGTCGAACCGAGGTAGACGGATTTGCAATCCGCTGCATGGCCACTCTGCCATTCCGCCGACTTCTATTAGAAGTTGGAGCGAGTAACGAGGTTCGAACTCGTGACCTCAACCTTGGCAAGGTTGCGCTCTACCAGCTGAGCTATACTCGCATCCATATCAACCGTTTTTTAACTTGGTAAGTTAACAACCTAAGTTGCTACAATTACCTCGAGCAGCTGAACTATACTCGCTCTTCCAATTGGGTAGTTAGTTAACCACTCCCCTCTCAACACCGACGCATTCTACATAGATTATTAAACGCGTCAACATAAAAATGTCGGATTTAATTCGTTTGATTATTTTTTATCTAAAATGATTTAAAAACACTCATTTATGCTGCGATATCGATGCATAAACACGAATTTATTTGTTTGCTTGTGAAAGCGCGCCCCAGCCAGCAACTAAATATTGCACCATCGAAATAAAGGTTAAGATAGTCGCTATATAGAATAAAACAAACGAAAGCGTAATCATTTGGCTATCGTACTGCCAAATTAGTCCAATGATCGCCAACATTTGCGCTGCAGTTTTAATTTTACCTAATTGTGATACTGCCACATTTGCACGTTCACCTACTTCGGCCATCCATTCACGTAAGGCAGAAACAATAATTTCACGCCCAATAATAATAATCGTTGGAATGGTTATATAAAGTGATTGGTAATGTTGCGTCAGTGCGATAAGCGCAACAGATACCATTACTTTGTCAGCAACAGGGTCGAGAAACGCGCCAAAAGGTGTCGACTGCTGCAACTTTCTTGCTAAATAACCATCAAGCATATCGGTTACCGAAGCCAACCAGAAGATAAAGGCTGCCCAAAAGAAAGACCATTTAGCAGGAATAAAAAAGAAGATAATAAAAATCGGAATTAAAATTAGACGAAAAGTTGTTAAGGTATTAGGAATGTTCCACATATTGGTATTTTATTTATTTGTCATCATGTAAATGATGATAGATTCGTTCTGCGATACTGCGGCTAATACCCGGCACTCGCTCCAGTTCAGAAATAGTAGCGCTTTTTACCCCTTGAATGCCACCTAAATATTTTAATACAGCTTGACGTTTTTTAGCGCCAACCCCTGAGATCTCCTCTAGCACTGAGGTATTACGTTGCTTTTGACGTTTATTTCGATGTCCAGCAATAGCAAATCTGTGACTTTCGTCACGAATATGTTGAATTAAATGTAAGGCTGGCGCATCTGAAGACAGATTTACCGTTCTGCGACCACCATCTATTAATAATGTTTCAAGACCCGGCTTACGTGAAGTCCCTTTTGCAACACCAATTAATAACGGTAACTTGCTATGCGGCCAATCAGCAAAATAGTTTTCAGCTTGCGATAACTGCCCTTTACCCCCATCGATAAATATAATGTCAGGGATTTTTGTTTCATCCGTTAATTTGTTGTAACGTTTACGAAGTGCAAATGCCATAGCGGCATAATCATCACCAGGGGTGATGCCTTCAACATTAAATCGACGGTATTCTTTATTGGCAGGTCCTTGATCGTCAAACACGACGCAAGATGCCACGGTGTTTTCGCCCATGGTATGACTAATATCAAAACATTCCATGCGATTAATTGTTTCTAAACTAAGGGTGTCTTTAAGTTGCGCATAGCGTTTAGCAATAGAATCTTTAGCACTTTGTTTAACTTCTAATGCATTGTTTGCATTTTTATTTGCTAGCGAAAGGTAATCGGCTTTTTCTCCCCTTAGTGCAGTAATAAAGGTTATTTTTTTACTGCAAATCGAAGATAAACCATCGGCAAGTGTGTCACTTCCGTGAAAACTAAAAGGCACCACTAACTGTTTTGGAATACGCCCAGTATTTGATAGTTGCACATAATATTGCGCGCAGAAGGATTCGAGCACCTCTTCATTTGAACTGTCTTTAGGGGTTTTTGGAAAATAGGTTTTAGAGCCTAATATTTTATGATCGCGGATCATTAAAACATGTACAGCCACCAGCCCATTTTTAGCAGCAAAGCCAATTACATCGAGTTCTGCAACATTTCCCGAAACTGCTTGCTGCTCTTGCATCTTACGAAGCAGTAATATTTGATCGCGAATTTGCGCCGCTTTTTCAAATTCAAGCGACATACTCGCCGCTTCCATATTTTCAACCAGTGCTGCGATTACCTCTGATGAGCGCCCGGCCAAAAACTTCTTAACCATATCCACTTCTTGCAAATAATCCGTATCAGAAATTTTGCCAACACACGGTGCTGAACATCGCTTTAGTTGATATTGAAGACAAGGACGACTGCGCGCACGGTAATAAGCATCTTCACATTGACGTACCGGAAATATTTTCTGCATTAAGCGTAAGCTTTCCGACACAGCCCCAGCACTTGGATAGGGGCCAAAATATTCACCTTTAATTTTGCGCGTACCGCGGTGAAAAGCTAAGCGAGGGTGCTGATGATCTGTAAGTAAGATATATGGGTATGATTTATCATCGCGTAACAATATGTTGTAACGCGGCATGTATTTTTTTATTAAATTATTTTCAAGCAGTAATGCTTCAGTTTCTGTATTGGTGAGAGTAACTTCTATTTGAGCAATATTTGCAACCAGTGCACGAGTTTTATTCTCAGGGATATTTTCGCGAAAATAGCTTGAAAGTCGCTTTTTTAAGTTTTTTGCTTTACCAACGTAAATTACTTGCCCTTTTGCGTCTAACATTCGGTAGACGCCAGGTTCTGAAGTAACAGTTTTAAGAAAGGCTTTTGCGTTAAACGCCGACATCATTTAATCAGAGTCAATCTCAATCATTTTATGACGAATAGCAAGATGTGTAAGCTCAACATCGCCACCCACATTCAGCTTTTCAAACATTCGATAGCGATAAGAGTTAACAGTCTTAGAGCTCAGATTTAATTGATCTGCAATAGTTTGTACTTTTTCACCTTTAGTGATCATCAGCATTATTTGCAGTTCGCGGTCAGATAATGAAGCAAACGGGTTTTCGTCATTGCGACCACTAAATTGCGCAAGTGCAATCTGCTGAGCAATTTCTGGTGCTATATAACGCTGACCAGTTTTAACCGCACGAATCGCATTAACTACTTCTTCTGGTCCTGCGCTTTTAGTCAGGTAACCATGAGCACCAATTTGCATTACTTTGCTTGGGAAAGGATCTTCACTTTGCATTGTAAGTACAATTACTTTTACATCCGGACAAAAACGACAGATTTTCTTGGTTGCTTCAAGGCCACCAATGCCTGGCATATTCATATCCATGAGTACAATGTCTGGGTTATTTTGACGACAAAACTGAACCGCCTCTTCGCCAGTCTTTGCTTCGCCAACCACTTTAAATCCACGTACGTCATCCAGTATACGCTTAATACCTGTGCGAACTAGTTCATGATCATCAACTAACAGTACGTTAATCAAGGGGTTACCTCACGGTTATAAATCTAATACATATTTAATTGGCCTAACCTTACCATACAAATTAGTAAAGTCGAACAACTTAAAACGCATTTATAATGTGATTTTGACTGTTTGTTCACTAAGTCAGCGATTTAATAAATTATTTATCATTTACAATCGATTACATTCGTAAAATCCGCATTTGTAACAGCATTTTAGAGCGCAAAGTCGGTATTTATTTATCGTCATGACAAAAATATTACATCGACTGTAATATTTCTTTCATATTTCTCTGTTTTAATCCGCGCCGTAATAAAAATGACATTTTATTGTCACAAAAAAACGACAAAATCTGTCGTCGGTAAATGAAGAGAAATGTAATGAGTGAAAATACATCAAATCCAATAAACCCTCAGCAAAGTGTAGCTGCCAAACTAATTAACTGGGCTGCTATCGCATTTTTAGTTTATTTGGTGTTAGTAGCAGTAAGTACCGTAAGTGGTGGTTTTAAATTAGCATCCGGCGGCAGCGAAGGTGCAAAAGAAATCTTTGCCTTTGCAACCAACCCATTTGTAGCATTATTACTTGGTGCGTTAGCAACAGCATTAGTGCAATCGTCTTCAACAGTAACATCGGTAATTGTTGGTTTAGTAGCAGGCGGTTTACCAATTAATATTGCAATCCCTATGATTATGGGTGCAAACATTGGTACAACAATTACCAATACACTTGTATCAATTGGTCATATTCGTTCAAAAGAAGAGTTTAAGCGCGCGTTTGAAGCATCTACAGTGCACGATTTCTTCAATCTAATTGCTGTAGCGATTTTCTTACCGCTTGAACTGGCATTTGGTTTATTACAAAAATTATCACAAAGCCTTGCACACTTATTTGTGGGTGATGCTGATTTATCGCTTAAAAGCTATAACTTTATTAAGCCGCTTGTTAAACCTGCAGTAGGTATTGTTAAAGATGGTTTAGCCTTCTTTGATGGTAAAATGTTAGGTGTAGCTATGGTTGTTGTTGGTATTGCAATGATTTTATTTGCAGTAACTACTCTTGGAAAACTACTACAAAAAGCCCTAGTGGGTACAGCAAAAGAAATGCTTCACCGCGCTATTGGTAAAGGCCCTATTGCAGGTATCACTTCTGGTGCTGTGGTTACAGTAATGGTTCAGTCTTCATCAACAACTACAAGCCTAATGATCCCGCTTGCTGGTAGTGGTGTGTTTTCAACAAAACAAATTTACCCATTCACGCTAGGTGCAAACATTGGTACTACCATTACTGCCCTACTTGCTGCAACGTCAATTACAGGTGCGGCTGCTGAAGTTGCTCTAACAATCGCTCTAGTGCATGTAATGTTCAACGTATTTGCAGTGGCACTTATTTATGGCACGCCATTCTTACGCGAATTACCACTTCGTGCAGCAAGCAAACTTGCAGAAGTTGGCTCAAATAACAAAACGGTTGCATTAGGTTATGTATTAGGTGCTTTCTTTGTTATCCCTGGCGTAATGATGCTAGTGGCACGCTAAACACCATTCTGTTTTAGCCCATACTTTTAAAATAACGATAAAGTGAATAGCTTTATCGTTATTTTTTGTTACTTAACCTTATCCAAATTGCCCCCTTGCTTAGCACGCACTAAACTTTGCGCAAATTATAAGAAGTTCGTGCAAATCATCATGAAAAAACAGCTAGTACTGTGTGCAGCCCTTTTATCAACACCCTTAATTGCTAAAACAGACTCCACTTTATCAATTCCTTTTATCTCAGAAACCCCAAACGTTGACGGTCAACTTAGTGAAACGTTTTGGCAACAAGCTAAACGAATAAATATTGATAACATCACTTGGCCCTACGAAAATGTCACAGCCGATGAGAAGGCCTATGCATTAGTTTATGAAAATGGCGAGTCACTCAATGTTGCATTTGTGGTATCTGACTCTAAACCAGAACAAATCCGCGCTTTTTATCGAGATAGAGACAAAAACTGGAGTGATGACTTAGTTGGTTTAAAAATCGATTCATATAACAACGAAAAACTTGCCTATCAGTTTTTTATTAATCCCCTTGGCGTGCAAATGGACTCTATTGAAGATGCACTGACAGGCCATGAAAGCGATGCATGGGATGGTATTTGGCACAGTGCGGGTCAAATTACCGATACGGGTTATGTTGTAGAAGTATCAATCCCATTTCGCATATTGAACTTTGAACAGGGTCAACAACGTAAAGATATGGCGATGGAATTTGTTCGGTTTTTACCGCGCAATGAGCGCCTGCGTATTTCATCCATTAACATCGACCACGCTAACAGTTGTTGGGTTTGCCAAATGCAAACAGTTTCTGGCTTTGAACAAGCAAAACAAGGCAATAACTTAACACTGGTTCCAACTGTGGTGGCAGGTCGAAGTGAAAGCCGCGATGTATCAACTAATCCAATGGAAGATTGGCAAGCGGATAATTCGCTAGAGCCTGGTCTTGATGTTAAATGGGGTATCACACCTGAAGTTACCCTTACTGCAACATTAAACCCTGACTTTTCACAAGTTGAAGCGGATGTCGCTCAACTCGGCATAAACAATAGTTTCACTCTCTTTTTTCCTGAAAAGCGTGCTTTCTTTTTAGAAAACACCGATTACTTTTCAACACCTTGGAATATAATTTACACCCGCAATGTGGCAGAGCCAGATGCAGGGGTAAAACTCACAGGCAGCCTTGAAGGCCACACATTCGGTGCATTCATGGCTAATGACAATCAAAGTAATGTGATTATTCCTGGTAATTTAGGGTCAACCATTGTCTCGCTAGAAAGTAAAAGTAACAATTTAGCGGCGCGTTATCGCTATGATTTTACCAATGACTTTTCAATGGCTGCGACCACCACAGCGCGTAGTGCTGATGATTATTACAACTACTTATCATCACTCGATAGCAAATACCGTTTAACTGAAAACGATACCTTTATTGCTCAAGTTGCCTTCTCACAAACAAAATATTCTGATGAATTTAGAGAAAGCATTTGTGATGCTGATAGCCTTGCTGATTGTAAAGAGCAAGCGACCACGCAATGCGATGGCTTAGCAGATTGTGATATTAACGAGCAGTACCTTCGTGTAAGTGCTGAAGATGCAATTAACGATATTGCTTATAAATTAAGTTATGAGCATAACGAAAAATACTGGAGCCTATTTGCACGCTACGACAATTTAGGAAAAGATTTTCGTGGTGACTTAGGTTTTATGAATCAAATCGATTTCAATAAATTTGTTACTGGTGGTCGCTATAGATGGTACGGCGAGCAAGATGTCGATTGGTATAATCGTATTGAGTTTTATGGTGATTGGGATATCAGTCATAATGACAACGGCGAACTGTTAGAAAAAGAAGTGCAAGGCGAATTGTCACTTAATGGCCCATTACAGAGCTTTATTCAATTTGAGTTAATGCAGCGCGACCGTGTTGGCCTGCGTCATAACAAAGCAAATTTAGCCATTGATGGTAATACAACCCTATTCAATGAAAATTTAATTGGTATGTATTTAGAGTTTAAACCACTCTCAGGCGTATTTGCGTCGCTTTATGCAAATACAGGCAATCATATTGACCTTGCCAATAACCGCCTAGGTGACAAAACCCGTATTCAGCCGGTGATTAATGTAAATTTAAACCGTCATTTAGAACTGCGTTTTCGTCATACATTTGAAACTATGGATGCTGCGGGCGATGACTTATTTACTGCCAATCTCACGGATGCTCGTCTAAGTTATCAATTTAATACGCGCAGTTTTGTAAGGCTTGCCGTTATATATCGCGATATTGAGCGAAACCAAGATAATTACATCGATGAAGTAACAGCCAATTACAAAGGCTTTTCAACTCAATTACTTTACTCTTATAAAGTAAATCCGCAAACGGTGTTTTTTGCTGGCTATTCAGACAATGGCTATCAGGATGATGATTTAACTAAAATTGAAAAAACCGACCGCTCGGTATTTTTAAAAATGTCTTATGCTTGGATGCTTTAACAGTAAATAGTATTAAGGGAGCGCGTACTCCCTTTTTTATGCAAAAAAGGGATATATATTATAGCCAAACTTTCCTTTTGTTTTTGCCATTAGGCAGTATGCTTAGCCTAAATGAATCCGAACATTTAGGGATACACACAATGAGTAATATTTTTGCAGACAATTCACTTAGCATTGGTAACACACCTCTGGTTAAATTAAACCGCGTAACTTCTGGTAATGTTTACGCTAAAATCGAAGCGCGTAACCCAAGCTTCAGCGTTAAGTGTCGTATTGGCGCGTCAATGATTTGGGAAGCTGAGAAATCAGGTGAATTGACAAAAGACAAAGAACTTATTGAGCCAACGTCTGGTAACACTGGTATTGCACTTGCATTTGTTGCTGCTTCACGCGGTTACAAGCTAACGCTTACAATGCCAAACACAATGAGCCTTGAACGTCGTAAGTTATTAAAAGCACTAGGTGCAAATTTAGTACTTACTGAAGGTGCTAAAGGTATGAAAGGTGCTATTGAAAAAGCACAAGAAATTCAGCAAAGTGCACCTGAGAAATTCATCCTATTACAACAGTTCGAAAACCCAGCGAACCCAAAAATTCACTTTGAAACAACAGGTCCTGAAATTTTCGAAGCAACTGACGGTGATTTAGATTTCTTCGTAGCAGGTGTTGGTACAGGTGGTACTATCACAGGTACTAGCCGTTTCTTAAAATTAGAAAAAGGCCTAGATGTTAAATCAATTGCTGTTGAGCCAGTTGATTCGCCAGTTATTAGCCAAAAAATTGCAGGCGAAGAATTAAAGCCAGGCCCACATAAAATCCAAGGTATTGGTGCTGGTTTCATCCCTGGCAACTTAGACGTTGAAATGATTGATGGCGTTGAGCAAGTATCAAACGAAGACGCAATTGCAATGGCGCACCGCCTAATGAAAGAAGAAGGTATTTTAGCAGGTATCTCTTCAGGTGCAGCTGTAGTTGCAGCTAAGCGTATTGCTGAACTACCTGAGAATAAAGACAAGAAGATTGTTGTTATTCTTCCAAGTTCAGCAGAGCGTTATTTAACGAGCCCATTATTTGCTGAAGAGTTCACAGAGCAAGAACTCGTTCAGTAATTATCTTTGCTAAAAGTGCGAAGCACCGCTTCGCACTTTACATCCTGTTAAAATCATTCCACACTTAGCCTAAATACAAAAACTACAATTAGGCTTATGTTTCGCAAAATCTTTATATCACTTTTTATTTTCGCTCTTGCGGCTTGCTCAGAAGAGGCCCCTGAAATCAAGGCTGATAACGACTCTCCTGAATATAAAGCATCAGAATTCTTTTACGCGATTTTATTAGAAGATGATATTAATAAAGCTGTTAATGCATCTATCCCAAAATATGGCCGTGTAATTAAATCATATGGTTCAACAAAACAATTTGCCCGCAATGTCTTAAATATGCGCTTCGACGAAGTAGAAATTGAGATTGACCATGGCAGCCGCAGCGTGCGAAAACGCTTTGGCGATACCGCAACATTAAATGTTATTTTACATGGTAAGCATAACGGCAACAAAGTTGCAGATATGCGCCAAATTCAGTTAGTTAAAGTGAAAGGTGCTTGGTATATCGAAAAAGTACTGGACGACCCTTACGCTCGTTAAACAAAGTAAAAATTTAATAAGGGCTGATCCATTCTTACATCATCAGCCCCTTGCGCATTCACTAAAGCTCGTCAAACTCATCCACATTTATTACTGCTTGCCTTAACGTTTCATATTCAGTTAAACAGGCTACGTCTTCTTCGCTAAAATCATCTAATGAAGTGATAGCTGTTAAACGGTTAAATTTAATATCAAAGCGTGCTTGTTTCATGGCTTTTTCAAAGCGAGAAATTAAATCTTTTTGCTCTGCCAAGAGCACCAATAAGCGTTCCATATTATCAATGTCACTACCAGCCTTAATATGACAAAGGTTACACAAGCGCTCGCGCATAACTGTGTTTTTACTCAAACTGTTTACCACTTTGTTCAACGTAACATCACTTGGCTTTTTGTAAGGATTTCCCCATGGGAAAACTGTAATACGAATAAGCTTTCCAAGTGTTATATTGGCAAAAAATGCCTCAAATGCCTGCCCAATTTCATACAAACAATGGTCAATAGCGTAAGTCACAAAAGGTAAATCTGAAACTTGCCTGCCATCGTCTTCATAACGTTTTAGCACACTACTTGCTAAATAAAGCTGACTCAAAATATCCCCAAGGCGCGCCGAGGTAGCTTCTTTACGCTTTAACGAACCACCTAATAGCAACATCGCATAATCAGAACAAAACGCAAAAGACGCACTGAGCTTTGATAACGTTTGATAATAATGCGCAACCGGACCAGCACTTACCTTTGGCACAAACCAATTACAGGTGAGCGAATGGAAAAAACTAAAAGCAAAATTACCCATGGTATGCACTATGTGTTTGCACAAGTAATTATCAAACTGACTTAAACCCGTTTGCTCATCCTCCAATGCCACAGCTTCCATCTCTTTTAAAATAAACGGATGGCAGCGCGTTGCACCTTGGCCAAAGATCATTAAGCAACGTGTCAGAATATTTGCACCCTCAACAGTAATGGACACAGGTGTACCTTTATAAGCACTTGCTAAGCTATTACTTGGCCCATTTTGCACTGCTTTACCTGCTTGGATATCAAAACCGCGGTTAATAATATCTCGACCAAGTTCGGTAAGGTGATATTTAGTTATTGCTGTTACCACTGCAGGGCTTAAATTGAGATCAAGCGCCGTTGTGGTCATGCGCCGTGTAGATTCAGTGAGATAACTCATTGCAGCTATATGCGCAAGGCTTTCTGCGACACCTTCAAAATGCGCGATGGGTAAACCAAATTGCTTGCGAATTAATGCATAAGCACTGGTTGTGCGTGTGGTTAAATGCGCAGTAGCAGTTGCCAGTGCAGGTAAGGAAATCCCCCGCCCTGCGCTTAAGCATTCAACTAACATTCGCCAGCCTTTGCCAATAAAGTCCTCACCACCAATTAATGCATCAAGTGGAACAAATACATCTTCACCTGTCGTTGGACCATTCATAAATGCCATGCCCATCGGGTCATGACGTTTACCACTTGTAACACCCTTGGTTTTGGCAGGAATAAGTGCACAGCAAATACCTAAATCCTCTTTATCGCCCAATAATCCATCCGGATCATAAAGTTTGAACGCAAGCCCTATCACCGTTGCAATCGGAGCAAGCGTAATATAACGTTTTTGCCAATTGAGTTTTATGCCCAACGTCATTTTATTTTTATAACGTTTTTTACACACCACACCATAATCTTGTATCGCACCGGCGTCAGAGCCTGCATCTAATGCGGTTAATGCAAAACAGGGAACTTCTTCTCCCGTTGCCAGTTTTGGTAGCCAAAAATCTTGTTGCTCTTTAGTGCCGTAATGAGCAAGTAATTCCGCAGGCCCCAAACTGTTTGGCACCATCACGGTGACCGCAGCTGATAAACTAGAACACGCAATTTTGCTCACAATTGTGGAGTTAGCATAGGCCGAAAAACCATGTCCGCCATGGCTTTTCGGCACGATTAAAGCAAAGAAGCCCTCTTTTTTTAAATATTGCCAAACCGCTTTTGGTAAATCGCGCTCTGAAACAATTTGATGATCGTCCAACATATCTAATAATGTGGTTACTTGATTATCAATAAATGCTTGCTCTTCGTGGCTGAGTTTGGGGCTTGGATAACTTCTAAATGTTTGCCAATTTGGTCGCCCAGAAAATAGCTCACCATCCCACCAAATATCCCCGGCTTCCATAGCTTGACGCTCAGTATCTGAAAGCGGTGGCAAGGCTTTTTTGAAGTAATTAAAAACAGGTTTTGTTACAAATCTAAGGCGGTTTGCACGAATTCCAAATATCGCTGCAATAGCAAAAACAATTATTATAAAAATCAACATTCTAAAACCTTACCTGGACTTTATTTGACTCTTATTCAAGTATGGACATATCCGCGAAAAAGTCTAACTACGTTTACCCAGTTTTATAGCCCTGCTATTATGGCGAAGATTGGCGCAAAGCCATCCAGCTAAGGAAGATAATAAAATGACACCATTTAAACTCTCACTACCAGCAATTTTGGTAGCATCAGCCGTCGCGTTAACTGGCTGTAATGCAAATAATTCAGAAAAATCAACTGCAACACAACAAGTAACAGCTCAAGACGCAAAAGCGTTTTTAGCGAATACTGAAACAGAATTAATGGCGCTTTATAACGAAGTTAGCCGTGCTGAGTGGATTTACGCAAACTTTATCACTCACGATACTTCGGGCCTATCAGCAGCAGCAAACGAAAAGATGACAGCTGCTGTAGTTCGTTTAGCAAATGAAGCGTCTAAGTTTGATAAATTAGACCTAGACGAAGATAGCCGCCGTAAACTTGATAAACTTAAGCTGGCACTAACGCTGCCTGCACCACAAGATCCGGCTAAAACAGCTGAGCTTTCAAAAATCGTTGCTGAACTTGGCGGCCTTTATGGTAAAGGTAAGTACTGTAAAGAAGACGGTAAGTGTTTAAGCCTTGGCGATATGACAGCAACCATGGCAACAAGCCGTGATTACGACGAATTACTTGATATTTGGACTGGCTGGCGTGAAGTTGCTAAACCAATGCGTCCACTTTACGAGCAACAAGTTAAATTAACCAACCAAGGTGCTAACGAGCTTGGCTATGCAGATACAGGTGCAATGTGGCGTAGTAAATACGATATGCCAGCTGATGATTTTGCAAAAGAGCTAGATCGTATTTGGGGTCAAGTTAAGCCACTTTATAACTCACTACACTGTCATGTTCGCGCAAAACTGGGCGAAAAATATGGTGAAGATAAAGTACCACAAGACAAGCCAATTCCAGCACACTTACTTGGTAATATGTGGGCACAAACGTGGGGTAATATCTACGATGTGGTTGCACCTGCAAATGCTGATCCAGGTTACGATGTAACTGAACTACTTGCTAAGCACAACTACGACGAACTAAAAATGGTGCGCGGTGCTGAGAAATTCTTTACATCTATGGGCTTTGCACCATTACCTGAGACATTCTACGAGCGTTCACTGTTTACTAAGCCACAAGATCGCGACGTGCAATGTCACGCATCAGCTTGGAACTTAGATAGCAAAGACGACTTACGTATTAAGATGTGTATCCAACGTACTGGTGAAGAATTCTCGGTAATTCACCACGAACTGGGCCACAACTTCTACCAGCGCGCTTACAACACGCAACCAATTTACTATCAAGAAAGTGCTAACGATGGCTTCCACGAAGCAATTGGTGACACTATCGCCCTTTCTGTAACACCTGGTTACTTAAAAGAAATCGGTTTACTTGATGAAGTACCGGATGAATCAAAAGATATCGGTCTTCTAATGAAAATGGCAATGGATAAAATTGCATTTATCCCATTTGGCCTACTTGTTGACCAATGGCGCTGGAAAGTATTCTCAGGTGAAGTAACACCAGAGAACTACAACCAAGCATGGTGGGAACTGCGTGAAAAGTATCAAGGTGTTGCGGCTCCTGTGGCTCGTACTGAAGAACACTTTGATCCAGGCGCGAAATACCACGTACCAGGTAACACACCTTATACGCGTTATTTCTTAGCGCATATTCTACAATTTGAATTCCACCGCGCATTATGTGAAATCGCAGGCAGCAAAGAGTCTATTCACCGTTGTAGCGTTTATAACTCAAAAGAAGCAGGTGAGCGTTTAGATACGATGCTGAAAATGGGTTCTAGCCGTCCATGGCAAGAAGCGCTTGCAAGCGTAACGGGTAAACCAGAAATGGATGCAACAGCAATTCTTGATTACTTTGCACCATTACAAAAATACTTAGATGAGCAAAACAAAGGCCGCCAGTGCGGTTGGTAATCTAATACCAACTCTGTTAAGTATGTGATCAGGGATAGCGCTGGATAAATGAAATGGTAACAAGGCGGAATTTTTCTTATGTAGTTGTTCTACATTGATAAATTTTAACGCAGTTAGCATGATATTTAGCCCGCTAGGATGATCAGCTATTTAAGTGAATTGGTATAACTTAGCTTAAACAAAAAAACCGCTGAAATTCAGCGGTTTTTTTATTGTTTAAATAGTTTTAGAACTGGCCGTAAACAGCAAAAACAAGAGCTTCATCAATATCTTGATAGCTAATTGAAAAGGCAAAATTGGCGTCCGTATAATATTTCGCTTTTACTTCAAACTTGCCATCATTAACACCAACACCCGCAGAGATTGCTTGGTTTAAATAGTAGGTACCAAACACCCGCGTTACTAAATCATTTCCAGTTTCAGTCACTGAAGCATCAACTGCTAAATGCTGCGCGCTATTAAGTGCCATAAAATAGCGAGACGCCAACTCCCAGCTATCTAGGTCTACCTCAGTATCAAAACTAAACGCAAGGTAATCAATGCGGTTGATTTGATGATTGTATTCAGCACGCGCAAATACTTCGCCGTCTGCGTTATCAGTATCACTGTAACGGGCACTTACTTTAAAATCATCATTCAGTAAAAAACCAGCGCCAACGCTAAAGGCATCAAAGTCGCCTTGTTTAGCCACATCTGCGGTAATAAAAACATTATTCTCTAAGAAATATTCACCACCAATATTGTAAGCATTATCATCGTAGAAGTTATTAATTGAACCATACAAATTAGTATCGGTATTTAAATAACCAAACTCATCTAACACACCTATCATAGCTTGTGGTTTAAAGAAATAATGGCTGCTCAATGCAAAACCATCGTAGTTATCGGCATTTACATAATTAAACTCGTTAAACGATTGATAACTAGCAGCATTTACGCCAGCTGAAACGAGAAATAAAGAAGATAAAATTAATTTTTTCATATTGTGTGTTGCACTATCCTAATGTGTACTGACTTAAAATTTTGTAGACCTGATCAATATCATCACCCGCTTTGAATTCTTTAGTTAGCGGATTTGGCTCTGAGCCTAACCAGATCTTTAATTCCGCATCGAGATCAAACGTGCCTGCTGACTCTTTGCTAAATTTAGTGATTTTACCGTAAGGGATAGATAAAACTTCCGCTTTGCTGCCACGGACACCTTGACGGTCTACTAAAATAAGGCGTTTATTTGTAAACACCATCACATCGCGGATCACCTTATAGGCTTTTTCGATTTGCTCACCGTCTATAAGCGCTGAATCTATAAAACGCTCTACTTCTTCGCTATTTACTTCGCTTGCATTACCCAATAAACCAGATAAAAGTCCCATGGTTAGCTCCTTTGCTGTTATAACGGGAAAAGATACTGTTCGGCATCTTGCCAGTTTGTACATTGTTTCACACCCGGCACATACTCGATGAGATAATTTAAATTACCAGTGTGTCGCAACAATGTCAGTGTCATTAATGTGTTTAAAAAAGCACGTTTGTCGTCGACTTGATACAAATAACTTTCTAAAAATTGATGAAAAATTTCTGATTTCCCTTTTGCAATTAATAAACCCACGGTGGTAAGTTCAAACAAAGGTTCATTACAGATAAGTGCATCACCAAAATCAATCACACCTGAGAGAAATATTCCTTTATCAGTACGTTTTACCAGTAAATTCCCTGGGTGTAAGTCACTATGAACAAGGTATAAATTAGTTGTTTCAGGTGCTTTGTAAGGCGTATGTGAAATATAAGGGATAAAATCGGCTAAAAAGTCTGCTCGTAAGCCTTGTCGCTTTCGGCGGGCGTAGCTATTGTGGTATTGCTCATCAATAAATTTTTGCCAGCCTTTGTACAATACGCTCGACTTTTCCATAGGGATACTGTGCATTTGCAAACAAAAACGCCCTAGCTGATCAGCAATCGATTTTTGTTCTTCAAGTGTAAGTTCGTTATACACATCTGAGAGCAACTGACCTTCCAGCCCTTCAGTGACAATGTAACCCCAATTGTTAATTTCACCATGTGCAATCAATTTAGGTGTCGCAATCGGAAGTGTTGCCGCGTCGCATACATTAAGTGCTTCTTTCTCATGGTGATATTGAAAAAGCCAATTCGGCGCAATAAATTTAATGTAGAACGTTTGCTTGCTCGCACTTTCAAGTACAAACGTTGGATTTTCACCTGAGCTTGCACGCTGTAACACTGTAAGTGCTAAGTCATTATTTTCACAGATTTGTTCTATCAGCGGCTGCCAGTGACTTTCATTGGTAAAGTCGCAAATAGCACAGGCAAGCTCATAACTTGGTTCTGTTGGTAAATCTAATGCATTGAAGTTTTTAATCAAATAGCTGGTTTTCAAGTGTTTTTCCATTATAAATTTGCTGATATGCAATGCTCTGTTGATGTAAACATTGCAGTAATTGAATATCAAAGTCAGTGACACTGGCATCATATTCAATTAGGTATTCACGTGATTGGGTTATTTTTATGTGTCTTAAGCCATTAAGCTTAGTAATCACGTTGTCTAAATTATCTAAATGTTGTTTCAATCTCAGTGTTAAATAGGCCTGTGAAGTAGTATCACTATCACCTGAGTATTGTTTCAAACTGCCCGATTCAAACACAAATACACGTTGGCACAAGCGTTCAAGCTCTGCTAAATCGTGTGAGCTTAGAATAAAGGTAATATCTTTACTCAAGCTTGCTATAAGCTCTCGGACTTCTTTGGCATGCACCGGGTCAAGGCCCGCGGTGGCCTCATCAAGTAATACAAAAGATGGGTTACCAATCAGTGATTGTGCAATACACGCACGCTTTCGCATACCATGAGAAAGCTCTTGAGGCTTTTTGATTTTATGTTCAAGTAAACCAACGAGTCCAAGTACACGTGCAACCTCAGCTATGCCATCATTTTTAGTAAAACCTTGAAGTGTGGCAAAAAATGCCAATTGCTTTTCAATGGTAAAGCGCGGATCAAGCTGTGCATCTTGCGGCAGCACAGCTAGTTTTCCAAATTGCTCACTATGTGGTATCGCCTTGCCATCAAACAGTACTTCACCGCTACTCGGTGAAATAAACCCTGAAATTAAGCTAAAAAGCGTGGTTTTACCTGCTCCATTAGGACCAATAATTGCAACTGGTTCGCCACTTGGAATGGTCATCGAAACATCAACCAATACCTTATTTGAAGCAAAATGCTTACTTACATTTTTAAGTTCAATCATGGTTATACCCCTTGCTTCTTAAATAAAGTAAAGGTTAATGCACCGTAGGCCACAGTCTGCGCTAAAGGAAGTAAATACTGATCTGCTTTACTGGCAGTTAGTGACAAGGTGTTAAACAAATTAGCGTTAGGTAATAAATAACTTAATAACTCAAGACCTTGCCACACATAATCGGCTAGTAAACCAATAATAATACTGCCCAAGGTAAGCAATAACAGACAATGCACTATCGCTTGTTTAGATGAAGTAGAATAGACATTCAGTAACAGCATAAAGGCGATCATCGGTAACACAACAAACACCAAATCGATAAAAATGCCGCTACTTAAATTTAGTGCTGCCGTTAATTGCGTACTGTCGTTCCATACAATCAAAAAATTGCTGGCAAATAACGCAAGTAAGATAAACGAACTTACCACCATGACTTGCCCTAAAAAGCGACCTAGCAATAAATCTTCTCGTTTTGCTCGCAGTAATAAAAATCGAATGGTGCCGCGCGCTTTATCGCCACAAAGTTGATCGGCAGAAGAAAACATCGCAAAAAAAGGAAAGGTAAGCACCGCAACTAACCAAAACACAATGAGCTCGGGTACCGGCCAATTTGATAAATTTTCAAGCCCCACTTCGCCGAGTATCTGTGCAATAAAACGCTCAAACTGGGGATTTTTGAAAAATGCTGCTCCCTTTGCCACCACATTGGTCAGAATAAGTGCCCAGATTGCAAGGTAGCTAATAATGGCAACTAGCCCTCTTTTAGAAAATAAAAACCGTGAAAATTCAAATTGTGCAAATGCAATTACACGGTGAAAGCTAGTTGAAACCATAAAATTCCTTTATTTTAATTGTGCTTGGAAACGTTCTAGTCCTGCTTTTAAGTCCAGTTTAAGATCTTCTACGTCTTCAAGTCCAACATGAATTCGCACTAAAGGTCCTGCGTATGGCCACTGAGTCACTGTACGAATACGATTAAAACTACTTGTAACCGTAATTAAACTTTCAAAACCACCCCATGAATAGCCCATTTTAAAATGGCTCATACCGTCTAATAACGCGGTAATCGCGGCTTGATTACCCTCTTTTAAAACAAAACTGAAAAGCCCTGTACTACCACTAAAATCTCGCTTAAAGACTTCTGAACCAGGGCATGAATCAAGCATTGGGTGACGCACATGATCCACAAGTGGGTGGTCTTTTAACCAATTTGCAATTTCTAACGCTGCTTGCTCATGCTGTTTTAAACGCACTGGCATGGTTCGCAAGCCACGCAGCGCTAAATAGGCATCATCAGCAGAAGTACATTGCCCCATTAAATACGCATTTTCACGTAATTGCTCCCAACAGGCTTCATTTGCAATCGCAACGCCCATCATCACATCTGAGTGACCAACGATGTATTTGGTTGCCGCTTGAATGGATACATCTACACCATGTGTAAGTGGTTTGAAAAAATAACCATTGCCGTAGGTGTTATCAATAAACACTAATAAATCATGTGCTTTAGCAATTTTGGTAAGTAGCGGTACATCTTGCACTTCCATGGTAATGGAACCGGGTGCTTCTAAAAATAACAGTACCGTATTGTCTTGAATAAGCTCGACTATGCCTTCACCAATCATCGGGTCATAGTAAGTCGTACTTACGCCCATATTGGCTAAAATTTTGTCACAAAAATCGCGCGTTGGTTCGTACGCCGTATCCACCATTAAAATATGGTCACCGGTTTTTACAAACGACAAAATAGCGTTACTTACCGCTGCCGCACCACTTGGAAATAACGCACAACCTGCGCCTTGTTCAAGCTCAGCAATAGCATCTTGCAGGGCAAAGTGAGTATGCGTGCCACGACGCCCATAAAATAGTACTTGTTCGCCGCGTTTTGCAGTGTTTTCTTTCATTTGCGCAACAGAGTCAAACACAATGGTTGAAGCGCGCTGAACGACCGGATTCACCACGCCTTGGGTATATTTTGTTTTACGACCTGCGTGAATAATTTGGGTATTAGCTTTCATTTATCAAATCTACTCTTGGTTCTGTTGCAAATATTAAATAGACTTTTAGACGTCTAATCAAATCAAATTTGTTATGAGTTAATCCAATGCTCTAATAAAAAGCGGCTAATCGAACTAAAGCGTGGCTTTTTAAAGGTGCTAGTTTCATCGCCCCACTCACCAAATTCGGCTAATTCATCGCGACTAAACCAGCGTGCATCTTCTAATTCATCTTCACCAATATCAATGTCTGCGCTGCTAGCCGTTGCAATAAAGCCTATCATCACGGAACTGGGAAAAGGCCAAGGTTGCGATGCAATGTATTCAACCTCATGCACGTCAACGCCTGACTCTTCTTTTACTTCACGAATAACCGCCTCTTCAAGAGTTTCACCGGCATCCACAAACCCAGCAAGCGCAGAGTAATTGCCAGTTGGCCACGACGCTTGACGGCCAAGCAAACAGCGTTCAATGCCATCATCAAACACTTTTTTCACTATCATAATCACCGCAGGATCGTGACGAGGAAAGGTGATATGACCACATTGTTTATTAGTACACTTTCGTGAGTAGCCACCTTCAAATGATATATTCTCTCTGCCACAGCGGCCACAATACACGTGAGTTTTATGCCAGTGCAGTAAGGTTTTAGCATAACCCGCAATCGCAACACTTGTTGCAGGGAAACTTGCAAGTTGAGTTCTAAAAGGCAAAGTTTGATAACAACTTAGCTCATCCAGTTGTAACTCCTGCTGAGAAATTTCCATGGCAAAGTAAGGCGTTTCATTATCAAGCCCTAAAAATAGGTGTGGTTTGCGACCTAAAATTTGAGAAACATGTTCCACACTTAACCATAGCAAATCATCCAAATGACTTGTTGAGAGCATATTGTCTTGATAAAAGAGCAATACTTTTGCATCAACACGATTAAGTTGAGTTTTGATAAATTCGGGTTTGCTGCGCTCACGCGAACAACGTGCCAGCGGCATTTGACTAAAAGGCAGGTTTTGCATAGCTAATTTATTGAATTTAGTATGCTTGTATTAAAACATAAAAAAAGCGCCAATGGCGCTTTTTAAAACAAAAATGATGTTACAAAATGCTTAGTTTGGTAGTTCTGCTAAGTATTGTTGTAACTTCTGATTTTCGCTTTCAATATGCTTATAAAGCTCTGCATTCACTAACTTGCTAGCAGCCGCTTCATCAATTACTACTACTGCATCTTGGTGGAATTGTAATGCTGATGCAGGACAAACCGCAGATACAGCACCTTCACACATATCGCGAATTGCATCGGCTTTGTTTTCACCCGTTGCTAATAGAACCACTTTTTTAGCTTCTAAAATCGTGCCAATACCCATGGTGATTGATAAGTGTGGTTGGAATTCACCTTCAGCAAAGAAACGTGCGTTATCTTCAACTGTTTCTTTGGTTAGAGTCTTAACGCGCGTGCGTGATGCCAAGCTTGATGATGGTTCATTAAAACCAATATGACCATTACGGCCAATACCTAATAACTGCACATCTACCCCACCACTTTGCGAGATTTTATTTTCATACATTTTGCATGCAGTGATTGGGTTTTGCGCATCACCTGGCGGTACAAAGGTATTATTCTTATCAATATCAACATGATTAAATAATTGTTCGTTCATAAAAAAACGATAGCTTTGTGGATGGTCACCATCTAACCCAAGGTACTCGTCAAGGTTGAAGCTTGTCACTTGCTTAAAGCTTACTTTGTTTGCTTGATTTGCTTTGATAAGTTCCTGATAAAGTGCCACAGGCGTTGAACCCGTTGCTAAACCTAATACAGAATCTGATTTTCTGTTGATTTGATCGATAAAAATCTGAGCACCGTATTCGGCCACTGCTGCTGCATCTTTTAAAATAACTATTTGCATAGGGAAGGCTCTAGTAAGGGGTTAAATAAAAATGGGATCTATGGATATCTGTCCGTGCAAGTAAAGATAATCCATAGATCACAAAACCTAATCGGGATACTGACGATATTAGGCTTTACCATTATGACAACGCTGTCATTATTGCGTCTAATTACAAATTTGTAAAGTAAAAGTGAATAAATAATCGTTATTTGCTAATTAAAATTAGTTATATGAAAACACCAAATAAAAAAGCTGGCAGTGCCAGCTTTTACTTATTCTTCATCTGCCTTTGTGGGCATAGACTTAAACGCTAATTAAAATTTTACGTTTATAAAGCCAATGTAAAACTAATAATTGCGCACCTAATAAGGCAAATACCGCGAACAATGGCTGCCAAGGTGCTGGTACCGCAGCAATCACACCACCAAACACACTCTTAGAAATAAATTCCCAATTAACTAAACTGGATGCCAAATAAATAACAATTGAATTCGCACCAATAATAACAAACAGATACGCTGCGCGCTGTTGGTTTAATAAATCAACTACCGCGTAAAACACCGCAAGTAAAATGAAACTCCACCCTACCGTTACCATCACAAACGACGAAGTCCATAAGTCTTTATTTACTGGGAACACCATATCCCAAAGCCAGCCACATGCCAGTGCAACTAGACCCGCAGCAAATAAAATACCGGCTGTTTTCCACTCGCCACGCTCTTGCGCTTGTTTAATATAACGGCCTGCAATCACACCAAACAGCGCATTTGCAATCGCTGGCACACTCGACAAAATCCCCTCAGGATCCATTGGCTTATTTTGGTAAGTGATACCCGGTAACAAGTTTGTATCAAACCACGCATTCCAAGAACCTGCTCCACCTGCAGATAAATCACCTGCTACACCACCTGGTACTGGAATAAAACATAACCAAATCCAATACCCAATTAAAATACCCGCAAGGGTGAACATTTGGGTTCTGAAGCTGGTATGCCAAACCAACATTGCGGCAACAAACCAAGCAATTGCGATGCGCCCTAAAACACTGGCATAGCGTACTTCTTCAGGGTTAAGTGGCACACCTGTTCCCCAGCCATGGTTATAAAGTACACCAAAAAAACATAATAAGAATAAACGCTTAAACGCTTTGATATAAATTGGTCTTCGTTCATTAAATGGCAAGTGATCAATGCGCTTTGGCGCCAAACCCATCGCCACACCAGAGAGGAAAATAAACAGTGGGAAAATCAAATCATAAAAAGTGAACCCATGCCACTGGCTATGCAATGTTTGTGCTTCAGCAACTTTCCAACCAGCCCAACCGGTTAAAACAAATAAGGCGGCAAAAATTTTCTCGCCACCTAAAATCCAAAACATGTCAAAGCCACGCAGTGCATCTAATGACGCCAAACGCTTTTTTGCTTTTTTATTTGTATCGCTCACGACAACCTCGTTTTAAAACTTGTAAAATCATACAGAGAGAAACAATCCGTTGCATCTTACTTTTCGTTTGATTTAATTTCTATTTACGTACTTCCCCTAAAAATACGACCGCTAATTTTACTTTCTTTTAGATAAAAAAAAGCCCCGCTTGTTACTTCAAAGCAGGGTTTTTGCCCAGGAATCTTTTAACGTTTTGCGCCTGCAACATAGGTTTCTTGCGCATAGTAATCGTCGCTCATCACCACAAAGTCAGCATCCGCGCCCGCCACAAGGCGACCTTTTTGCGTGCCCAGCCCTAAATATTGTGCTGGGTAAAGTGATGCCATACGAAGTGCTTCTGCATAGCTAACATCAAGGGTGTTGATGGTGTTTCGCACAGCGCCAGCCATATCAAGCACACTGCCCGCTAATTCACCGGTAGTCGAATTTAATCTATCGCCAGTACGAATAACTTTACGACCATCAAAGAAATCAAATTCCATATCATCGGTGCCTACAGGCGGCATTGCATCCGTTACCAACATAATTTTGCCACGCGTTTTGCTGTCAATTGCAAATTTCGCTGACACTGGGTGAACATGGTGACCATCAACGATTAAGCCACACCACGATTGTGTATCTGTAAGTGCTGCACCCACAACACCTGGCTCACGCGATGTAAATGCACTCATTGCATTATATAAGTGCGTAAAACCATCTGCGCCTGCCTCAAGTGCTGCTAGCACTGTTTGGTAATCAGCATTAGTGTGACCAATAGACACTTTTACACCCGCCGCGACAAGGCGTTTGATATCTGCAACAGATACATTCTCAGGTGCAAGTGTTACTACTTTAATGCCTAAATCTTGGCGCTCAAAAACAGCAAATTCAGCTTCCGAAATAGGACGGATAAATTTTTCACTGTGCGTGCCTTTTTTTGGCATAGACAAATGAGGGCCTTCGAAGTGTACACCCACAATACCTGGCACTTTATCTTTAATTGCCTGAGCTGTTGCATCAGCTGCACGCTCCATTACTTCAACACTGTCTGTAATAAGTGTTGGTAACAATGCGGTTGTACCAAATTGGCCATGTGCTTTTGCAATTTTATCGACACATTCAACGCTTTGATCTGCATTAAAAAATGCACCACCGCCGCCATTTACTTGTACATCAATAAAACCTGGAACCACAGTGCCAGTAAGTGCGATTGCACCTGCAGCTTGACCGTTCACAAACTCGGTAATAACACCATTTTCAACCACAAAACTGACATTTTCTAAAAACTGTTCACCTGTAAATAGGCGCGTCGCAAAGTAGGTAGTCGTCGACATAATTAACCTTCTATCGAGTTTTGTGCGAAATAAACAGCGCCCATTTCTGGCGGCTGCATTGCAGGTTGTACGTTTTCAACAACCTCTTTATCTAGCCAATCTTGTAATGGCTCAGCTAAACCACCAATCATAGATAAACGTGGTGGTTTATTTTCTAATAATTTATACGCTAAATCACTGATATAACGAGCACCGTCTTTTACAATGGCAAGTGCAACTTCATCGCCTTGCTTTGCTTGCTCTAAAACAGGGCGAGCAAGTTGCGCATAACTGCTTGATGGTTTTCCTGCCATCGCCTCAGCAATGCCCATTGCATCAGTTACTTTAAAATGTGCTAATAAGATATCTGCAAGCGACGTTTTTGGCCCTAAGCCATCTAAACTTAATAATGCAGCTTTAACCGCCTCAAGTCCAAGCCAAGCACCACTGCCTTTATCGCCTTGTGCAAAACCATGGCCGCCTAGGATTGTACTTTGACCGTTGACATATGAGAAACCACATGACCCTGTACCTGTGATAATTACCGCGCCATCTTTACCTTCATGTGCGCCAATGCACGCTGTGTGCAAATCGGTAGTTAGATACATCTTTTTGAATGGGTGATGCCAATCTTGAATTTGTTGATAAAGACCCGGTAAGTTAACACCTGCAAGACCAAGCCCTGCAACCACGTCATTAACTTTGTCGAGGTTTAATCCAGCATCTTGAATTGCCAGTTGGGTTGAAACCATAATGGATTCAAGTGTGCGATCTAAGCCATGCAATGGGTTTGCGGGACCTCCGAGTCCTGTACCTAACACCCCATTTTGGCTCGAAAATACGGTTGCACGACACTTCGTACCGCCACCGTCTATTCCAATAAAGATTTGCTCTTTATTTGCACTACTTGCAACCATTAAACAACCTCAATTCTTATATTTTTTATCGTAAAAGCGCACTGTCTAGTGAGCCAAAATCTGGCAGTCACTATTCTCTTTTACGGATTTCCTCAACCCATGTGTTGATTTAATGTTACACAAATAATGACAGCGTTGTCATTAAATTTTTATAGTTTTTGCAATTACAGGAACGCAATGCATGTAACCATATGTAATTTAAAGATTTTAAAATCTGTCACTTCGACTAATAGGTAACATCTTCCTACTTCACTTTAACCAACATTTATAAAATAGCAATGCAAACCTGATTCTCTTGGCAAATCATAAAATTGCGAACTAAGCTTTAAATAAGATATGGAAAAAGAGAGCAAGTCATGCATTCAATTAAAGTTAAAGACTATATGACACACCGCGCTGTCACCTTCACAGTTCAAATGACAGTTAGTGAAGCATCTGAGCGATTGCTAATTGCGCATCAAATTGGTGGGCCTGTACTTGATGAGCATCGCCATGTTGTTGGTTTTTTATCTGAGCAAGATTGTTTAGAGCGCATGCTTGAAGATACATACCAAAACGAGAGCCATTACAAAGTGGTTGATATTATGCGTACTGATGTACTTGCCATCGACGAAGAGCATTCAGTACTTGATTTAGCCCAAACAATGTTAACCAACAAACCCAAAATTTACCCTGTGGTTGATGCTAACAAACGCCTTGTCGGTGTTATTACTAGAAGCGATGTTTTAAGAGCGATAGATCAACATCATCATGCAATTTATGAACAAGGGCATCGCCGTTTCGTTTAACTAATCTTTTCATTTTCTTGAATCAAACCAAACACTGTTACACTTCTGTACAGTGTTTTTTTATTTTATAAATACCAAGTTTGTTAAAGTTGCCCTATTTTCCTTGATCTGAAGCAGACAACCTGCGTACTAACTTTGCCAAATTCAAATGTAAGCTCCTATACTTAATTTGTTATAAAAATTAGCGTTAAAAAGGAGTGAGTTATGGCGCATATTCTCGCGGTTGATGATCAACACACTATCCGCTCAATGATTGAAGCAATCCTAAGTGGTGCTGGCTATCAAGTGATGACAGCAGTAGATGGTGTGGATGCAATGGAAAAGCTAAGAACACACCAATTTGATATGGTGATTACGGATATTAATATGCCCAATATGTCAGGGCTTAGTTTAATTCCTAAAATTCGCCGACTACCAGAACATCAATATGTTCCCATTTTGATGCTTACAACCGAATCAAGTAGTTATAAAAAAGAAAAAGCGAAAAACAGTGGCGCAACTGGTTGGTTAACAAAACCGTTTGATCCCACGCGCTTACTGACCGCAGTAGAAAAGCTGATTAAAAAGTAAACTTTTTTATTTGTAGTGTATACAAAATACAAAAATCCTGTTACAAATATAGGCACTAGGCAAGAACACAGCAACTATGGCAGGTACGACCTGTTTTAGATAAATACAATTACAACTTGTTGATGTCATCCTTTGTTCTAGTAAATTTTCGGTCACTTTTTATAAGTTAACAGTATTTCGCACTAACTTAACGTGGCTAAATTGAAATAACCTAATGACAACAGGAACACAGAAAATGGGAAATTCAACAGGAAGCTTATGCCCCCCTGCTAACCGCCAACAACCAGTCGACAATTCGAAACACGCTAGTAAGCCGTTTCAGCCGAGTCAGGACGAAAAATGTTTTGAACGAGGTTATAACTAGATAAAAAAAGCCCGCAACTGCGGGCTATTTTATTATTTTACACCTAGCTCTTTTAAACGTTCGTTCAAGTAGCTGTCTGCAGTGTAACGCTCTGAAAGCACTACATCTGGACGAGGATGTAAAAATAACGGTAATGAGATGCGTGATTTATCAGACGCTTTCCCTGTTGGGTTAATTACACGGTGAATTGTCGATGGGAAGTAACCACCTGACGCTTCTTGCAGCATATCACCGATATTAATGATCAGATTACCAAAGTCACATGGCACATCAATCCAACCGCCATCTTTGTCTTGCACTTGAAGACCTGGCTCATTTGCCGCAGGTAAAACTGTTAGTAAGTTAATATCACCATGCGCTGCTGCACGAATTGCACCTGGCTCTTCATCGCCCGTCATTGGTGGGTAATGTAGAACACGTAATAACGTTTGCTCTGAGTTTGAAATCATATCTTTCAAATCAATTGAAAACTTCGCTTTCACGTCTGCTGGCGCATATTCTTGCACCCAGCTTAGTAGCGTAGACGCAAACTCGTTAGCTAAACGGTAGTATTCACGAATTTCAGCTTCTAATTGTGCAGGTACACGACCATTTGGGTAAACGTGGAAGTATTCTTTAATATCTTTTACAGTGAAACCTTTAGCTACCTCAGATACTTCTGGTGGGAAATAACCATCTTGCGTTTCTTTGCTAAACAGAAAATCATGTTTTTCGCTCGAATTGAAAAAGTCTTGCCAGTTTTTATAAATCGACTCAACTAAATCTTGCGAAATTGGGTGGTTTTTTAATACACCAAAGCCGGTATTGCGTAACGACTCAACAAACTGCTCAGCCGCATTTTCAGCGGTATAATCAACCGTAGGTAATTGCATAAGATTCACCAAAATAAAAAAGTGAAGAGCCTTTTTGGCTCATACACTTATCAAATAATTCAAGGGATGTGTTTTGCACGCATCATTCTCACTAAAGTGATTATAGATTATAAGGACGAATGTCCGCACGCATGTTATGAGTTATCTTCTTTTGATTTAAGTCAATTTGATAACGTACTTTATTTGCACCTTTAACTCTATTAGCAATACATCCGTTTGATTAATTAAATGCGTTGTAACGCTTAGCGCTTTGCTCGGCTTGATGCCAAAGTGTTGTTTGTTTTAAGTCGCGCAGTAAATAATAACTGTCTTGCTCACTCAAATTGGCAATTTCGTTAGCTATCGAATATGGATATCGCCCATTTTCTAGCTGTTTAGGGTCAATGCCGTAATTAAGTAACAGCCAAATAATCGATGCGCCAGACTCATAAAACATATTAAAGGCAAAATATTGCTCTTTCTCTTTTTTTGAACTTATTTGTTTGTAGCCATATTGTTCTTCATCAAGTCTAAGCGGATTTAATAAACTAAAGGGTTTATATTTATGAGAAGAAATCACCTCTCGTGACATCATAACATCAACATACAGTGCTCTGCCTTCAAACAGCTCTTGCCCTAACCCATGTTTATAAACCCAACCTGTTGATGCATCACCAGTACGCGAACTATCAATTCGCATCATTTCATCCGTTAGTACGGTATATTGTTTTATAAAATGTAATGTTTCTTCACTGCTTAACACTTTATTTGGCAAATCTGACATTAAAGCTAACAACATTACTTTGAGCGTCACCATTTCTTCATCAAGTGGATATTTCCAAAGTTCATCAAAATCGAGTTGTTCTCGCCCTGTTGGCTGTTTAAAAGTGTTGTGTTGATAAATATGAAATGCTTCGTGATAGGCCAATGAAATCGCTGGAGTAATTAACATGTCTGAGATGTTGACCGACTGCTCACTATAGCTTTGCAAATAATATTGGTGGTTATTAATTTTATAATAAAAATCAAAAAGGCCATTGCCTTCTAGTAATTTGTCATGCGCAGCAACACTCTCTTCGTTTAGTTGTTGCACGGTAATGCCATAATGCTTATCTAATGCAACAGCATCTGGGATAGTTTCTTTTGCATTAACTATATAAGCGTTTTTAACTTGCTTATCCTCGGCATGGATCAGATACATCCCAACTTTATCAAATTGGTAACCCTGCCACGGTGTATCATATTCGCCAGCTTGTTTAATTTGTTGAAAAAACATTTCATCTATTTTACTTGCCTGCCCTGTGCTAACCGTAGGCTTGCTTGTCGAATTATTACTTTCATTATTACACCCAGCAATCACCGCCAAGATACATGTAACCAATCCCAATTTTTTCATATTTAGCTCCTTTTCCTCAAACAAAACATAATGATATGAATCAAGCGAAGTAAGGTTAAGTAAGCATCTGTGGGAAAGTGTGACCAAGCTGTGACCGCGTGTTGTTAAGGTTTAACATTTAACTAAAATGCAACAAATAGACGACACAAAAAGTCCATGTCAGTGTAAGCAAGGACATTATCAATGTTAAATGTTATGATTAGGCTAAATAAAAATCTTTGAAAAGTTTGAAGTTACTTTGCCCAAAGCTATCTCTATCAAAGCGCTATTTTTAGGCTAAAGTCACGAGTTTAATTGGACCATCACCTTTTCAATTTCAAAACGAATTATGCTTTTTTATGAATAACCAAGAACAACCAACAATTTACTGGCACGACTACGAAACGTGGGGAGCGACCCCTCAAAAAGACAGGCCCAGCCAGTTTGCAGGCATTCGTACTGATCACGATCTAAATATTATTGGCGAGCCTTTGGTTATTTACTGCAAACCACAAGCAGATTACCTGCCTCACCCAATGGCGGCATTGGTTACAGGTATTACACCGCAACATGCAATGAAGCATGGTATTTGCGAAGCTGACTTTATTAGCAAGATTCATCAAGAATTTGCCAAAGAAAATACCTGTGTTGCAGGTTACAATAGTATTCGCTTTGACGATGAAGTATCACGGTATACTTTTTATCGTAATTTTTACGACCCATATGCACGTGAATGGCAAAATGGTAACAGCCGTTGGGACATTATCGATTTAGTTCGCGCTACTTATGCACTGCGCCCTGAAGGCATCAATTGGCCAGAAAAAGAAGATGGTTCACCGAGTTTTAAGTTAGAAGAATTAACTGCAGCAAATGGTATTGATCATGGTAATGCTCACGATGCACTGAGTGACGTGACAGCCACAATTGCGCTAGCAAAACTTATAAAAGAAAAACAGCCCAAACTCTATCATTTTTATTTTGGCTTACGTTTTAAAAAAGCAGCGCAAGAGCTAATAGATGTATTTAATATGACGCCTTTAGTGCATGTCTCTTCAAAAATTCCTGCAAGCCAAGGCTGCACTACTTGGATTGCGCCAATTGCGTTTCACCATCAAAATAAAAACGCGGTAATTTGTGTGAATTTAGCGCTAGACCCTACCCCGTTAATTGAATTAAGTGTTGAAGAAATTCGAGAGCGTCTTTATACAAAACGTGAAAATCTGGGCGAAGATCAACTGCCAATTGGCCTAAAGCAAGTGCATATAAATAAATGTCCGTTTATTGCACCAGCAAAGACATTGTTACCTGAAAACGCAGAACGACTGGGTATAAATAGAGAAGCCTGTTTAGCAAACCTCAAGTTACTTCGCGCGCACCCAGAGCTTCGCGAAAAAGTGGTTGAGGTATTTAACGATGATAGCCATTTAACACCTATTACAAACCCTGATTATGCACTTTACCAAGGATTTGCCTCAAGCGGCGACAAATCAAAATTCGATATTATTCGTTCAACTGAACCGAGCCAGTTAGCAGGTCTTCAATTAGACTTTGATGATGCGAAATACAGTGAAATGCTGTTTCGCTATCGTGCACGTAATTGGCCTGAAAGCCTTAATCATCAAGAGCTCGAAAAATGGCGCAAGTATTGCCAAGCCAAATTAATGCATGGCGAAGATAACCCTTCTCTTGATGCAAACGATTTTATGCTGACACTAGAAAACCTTGCCCATGAACATGAAAGTGACGAGAAAAAAATGGCGATATTAAAATCGCTTTACCACTATGCACAGAGCTTATAGTGAAAAAGAAAATTTCATGTATTGATTACGACTACTTTGAGATTGTGTGTATGCGCCACTCAAAAGTAGTCGTCACTCTGGTATCCGACCAGCAGTTTTGTGGTACTGCTCACGGCTTACTTAATCGTGATGGCAATGAATATCTAGCTATTACTCAGTTAGATAATGCGCTTATTCATATCAATCTTACTAATATAAAACAACTTAAAGCTATCGAGAGCCCAATCGAGCAGCATAATTTTACCGCTAATTTCTAAATACACGAACTCACAGGTATTTGTAAGCATTCTATTATTGTTTCAGTCGATTCAGCTGCTTGAAAATCAAACAACTTGTTCTAACTTTAATAAAGTACTCACCCAAGCAGAACAAGGAAGTAAGCATGCTCAAAAATCTCTCTTTTAAAAAAGCAATTATCGCAATTTCGGTTGTGACTACCTTGTTTATTTTTCTTTTAATTGCGATTTCAATGCAAAAAGACCTTATTAATATTGAGAGTGCAAAGCGTGACCAAATGCTGCTTACACTTGCTTTAAAAGCCGATAACGTCGCGCATAATTTTGCAGTTGAGAGAGGGTTATCTGCAGGTTACATTGGTTCAGGGGCCGCTCTACAGCTTTCAAAAGTAAAACAACAACGAAATAAAGCCGATAACGCTTGGCAACAGCTTAAATCTGCAAAAATGGATAACTTAACACCTGGCATTACTAAACTAAGATCACGATTGGAAAGCCAGATCAATAACCGCGCAAGCATTCGCCAACAAGTTGATAATCGAAATGGTAAAGAAGCGTTCAACTATTACTCTGAAATTAATTTAATGGCACTTGATTTAGTTCGGGCCATTACCCTCTCTATTTCCAATAGCCACACCCGTAATCAATTTACTCAAGTTTATTCTTTCTCGCATTTAAAAGAACACTTAGGCCAAGTACGGGGAAAACTTAACGGCATTCTTGGTGCTAAAGCGTTTAATGCGACACAAGCGCAAGAAATATCGGCATATATTGCCAGCATAAATCGATTCAAATCACTGTTATCAGATGATGATACTCAAGCGCAGTTTTTTACTCAAAATTCTGTTCAACAATTCAGTAACTATATTCAAAAAACCATTTCGGATATATTTATTAGTCAAATAGATTCATCACAATGGCCAAAGCCCAGTCAATGGTTTGCAACGACCACCGACTATATAAACAACGTAAAAACACATGCAACTGAATTAACAAGCCAAATTAGTTTGCAAACAGAGCAGACAATTTCTAGTTACTACCAATCGCTTTACTTGAAACTAATCGGACTCGTAATCGCAGCAATAATTATAGTGTGGGCGAATATTCGTGTAATAAAAGGACTTACCTTTAAAATTAACCACATAAAAGAAACTCTTTCGTATATCTCAGGTTCTGGTGATTTGACCATTCGCTTAAATGATGATTCTTATGACGAATTGGGCTCAATTAGTCGTGATGTTGACAAATTGCTAGACTCACAAAAAAATCTGGTTGGTCACTTATCAAATGCGCTTCAAGTAATGAGTGAAAGCATCGATAAAATTTCAGATGTCAGCAGCCATGTTATTGAACAAATAATTAAAAATGATGGTGCTTTACATAGTATTGCAAGTTCAACCGAACAGCTTTTTCAAACTACCTTGGGTATAAAAAGTCAAATGGATGAATCAATGGATAGCACATCAAAGTTAGATGATGTATCTAAGCATACACGTGCAATCACTGAGCAATCTAAGGGTTCCCTTGATACCCTGATCCAACTAAATGAAAGTGCCTTTAATTCCACCGAAAGCCTGCATAACAAAAGCCAGTCAATCGTGTCGATTCTCGAAAGTATTAATAGCATAGCTGAACAAACCAACTTGTTGGCATTAAACGCCGCTATTGAAGCAGCCCGTGCAGGTGAGCAAGGTCGTGGTTTTGCCGTAGGCGCCGATGAAGTTAGACAGCTTGCTATACGCTCAAAAGATGCCACCAGTGAAATTAGCAGTGTATTAGAACTGGTTAAAAACGACGCTGAAGAGTTAAAGGGTTTAATGGAAAATATTCATGAGTCGAGCAGATTCACTTCTACCAACAGTAATTCATCGCTTGAAAATATTAATACTTTGTACAACCAAATCAGCAGCATACAAAACCGCTTAAAAACAGTCTCACTTTCAACGGAGGAACAATCAGAAGCAGCCTCACATATAACCGAACAAGTCACGGTGATTAGTGAAGAATCAAACACAATCACCAATGACATGGAAACGCTAAATCAACTAATTGAAGGCCTTCTAGCTTCAAATCAACAACTTAAGAACTCAATTACACATTATAAAACAGTCTAAGCGATGTAAAACACGCTTAGGTTTTGATTACTCTGATTTTTCTAGATATTCACGGCAAATAAGTGATACATCGTGAGATGACAGAGGTTGTTTTGTTAACCCACAACGAAAGCCATCTTCTTCACTTAAATTGTACTTACACGCTTTGCACACACCAAATAAAGTACGATTTCGCTGATTTTGATACGCCTTAAGTAATGCATGTAAATTACCATGTAATTGAGCAATATCAGTTTGTTGAAGTTCGTCAAGTGCCCCTAAAAAATTCGCAGGCGGGCTGGTTTTCTCTAAATATGTTTTGCCTTGTTGCGTCAATACTATGTGGGTTACCCGTTTATCATGCGTGTCTTTTTCTTTAGCTATTAGCCCTTTGCCTTCAAGTACCTTAAGTGTCTGAGACACAGTCCCTTTTGTTAAACCTAAATAATCAGTTACTGCAGCAGCCGTATCTGAGTAGCGGTTACATACCGATAAATAATACAGCGCTTCTTGCTGCACGGGTAATAACCCCTGCTCTGCACCAATATATCTGACTTCCTGACGCAACACATTCGCGAGCCGCTCAAGAACATAGTAAATATCATTTTTCATAAACAATATAGTATCGAGTCAAAACAATATTGACAAGATAAAATTTTTCTGCGCATGATAAACAAATGTCGAGTCGACACCATATTAAATTGGAGATTATTATGTACTATTTCAAACAATCACTAACGGCAATTACCCTAGGATTAATTCTTTCATCTGCTGTGAATGCACACGATAAACATGCAGGCCATATACAAAGCCCTGCAAATGAAAATATCGCACCGAGCTTTGACATTATTCATGCAAAAGTGACAACCAAAAACGGCTTTTTAGAATTTCAACAGCTAGTAAGTGGTGAGGCTGGCAGCGCACAACCAATGACTGTTGGCGCCTTAGGCGGAGCTGAAGTCTACAGTTATGTTTGGCCTACGAGTTTAAATAGTGCCGCAGTTGGCTTTGAAGCCGATCAAGGTATTCTGGCTTTAGTGCTTACCGTTCACCCTGACTTTGACGATACACCACTTTATGATGAGAACAACGATGGTGTGCTAACTAACGACGGCGATTTATGGCACAGCCACTGGGTGGTCTTAACTAAAGACGATGCTTGTGGTTCAGGATCTTTAAAAGTAAAAGATATTCCAGAAAATACCCAACCTAAGCTGCCAAAAACATGGCCAAAGCTACCAATTTTCATCGACAGCCCAGGTTATGATTTTACCCTTCATCAAAACCAAGTCACAATCAAAGTGCCATTAAGTGCAATTGCCGACAATGCTGATTTTCAATTTGATGCCGTAACAGCAGCACTAAAGGTAAATCAACAGATCCACGCACCTCTTTTATGTGTCACTAACGTATTTGATATTGCATCTGGCGATTTATCATTGCCTGGCAAAAAGCTGTAAAGAAGGAGAAAACAATGCAAGTACACATTTATGATACCCATGTCACAACAAATAACGGCCATTACCTTCATTTTGATGTGTTGGTGGATGATGCCAATGTGTCTAAGGTAAAACAGTTTGCTGAACAATATTTGAAAGCCAATGGCATTGAGGTAAGCCAAATAAGTCAAAGTCGCTGTCAATTTTGCCATAGCGAAATTGCGAACCCCGAAACCATACAAAAAATAAATCAGCAGGGTCATGCAATAATCGAGTTGGTAGGTGTGTAGGTAAACTTATGACACAACTAATTAACTGCGATTTACATGATTATTTTGAAATAGTTTGTATGCGCCAAAGCAATATTAAAATCATGTTACATAGCGACATTACATATCGTGGCAAAGCTATTAACCTTAGAACAAGTCAGGGTGTTGAATACATTGAAGTTGCATTAAATTGTGGTGAGATTAAGCGTTTTAATTTAGCTGAAATTAGCACGCTTTGTGCAATAGGCAATAATATTAAAAACCATAACTTTGAGCTGGTTTTGTAATCGTAATGCAGCCAGTAAGCTTGGCTGCATTATTGTATTTAAAGCGTGTTTATTTTTGTTTAAATGATTCTAAACGCGCTAATAAACTCGAGGTGTCAAAGCGTCCACCACCCAAGTTTTGAACTTCACTGTAAAATTGGTCAACAATCGCAGTCATTGGTAATTGCGAGCCATTTTTGCGTGCTTCATCTAACGCGATCCCAAGATCTTTACGCATCCAATCAACCGCAAAACCAAATTCATATTCACCTTTAAGCATGGTTTTATGGCGATTAACCATTTGCCACGAGCCTGCAGCACCTTTAGCAATAGTTTCAACAACCTTTTCACCATCAAGGCCTGCATTCATCGCAAAGTGCATGCCTTCTGCAAGTCCTTGTACCACACCCGCGATACAAATTTGATTTACCATTTTGCAAAGTTGGCCTGCACCTACTGGGCCTAATAATTGACTAAACTGTGAAAATGCAGCCATAACCGGCTGTGCTTTTGCAAATACCGCTTCATCACCACCACACATTACTGTTAATACACCATTTTCTGCGCCAGCTTGTCCGCCTGAAACAGGCGCATCTATAAAATCATTGCCTTGCGCTTTTGCAAGTTCAGCTAGCTCCTTCGCTACTTCAGCTGATGTCGTTGTGTGATCAACAATAATTGCACCAGGCTTTATGCCAGCAAGTATGCCATCTTCACCTTTCACAACTTGTCGTAAGTCGTCGTCATTGCCCACGCAAACAAACACAAAGTCAGCATTTTCAGATGCAGCTTTAGGCGTTTGTGCAAAGCTACCCAAATATTCATTTGCCCACTTTTGCGCTTTTGCTGTGGTACGGTTATAAACACAGGTTTCATAGCCAGCATTTTTAAGATGCCCTGCCATCGGGTAACCCATTACACCCAAACCAATAAATGCAACCTTAATCGACATAACTTACTCACTTTTAATCTTTACAAAACTGCGTTTGAGTATAATCATTTAACGCATTGAATTATAGGCTTACATCTGGTTAAGGAAAGCAACATGGGTTCTAAGTCCTTTCGACTCGCATTTTTTAGTACACAAAAGTACGATATCTCCGCATTTGAGTGTCAATTTCCAGAACATATCTCTGCCGAATATTTTTCGCAGCCACTGAACGAAAGCTCCGTAAAACTCGCTGAAGGGTTTGATGGTATTTGTTGTTTTGTGAATGATGTGCTTGATGAAACTGTGATTAAAAACTTAAGTCAGCTTGGGGTAAAGTTGATTGCGCTACGCTGTGCTGGATTTAACAATGTAGATTTAAACGCCGCAAAAAGGCATAACATTAAAGTGGTGCGAGTCCCTGCTTATAGCCCTGAGGCTGTAGCAGAGCATTGCTTAGCACTTATTCTAACGCTTTCTCGTAAAACTCATAAAGCCTATAACCGCGTTAAAGAAAACAACTTTGATTTAAATGGCTTACTTGGTTTTAACTTACATAACAAAACAGTTGGTGTGATTGGCCTTGGTAAAATTGGCAGCGCTTTTGTTAAAATTTTAAATGGATTTGGTGCTAACGTGATCTATTTTGATCCATTTGCCGAAAGTGAGCTAGCGAAGCCAGTTAGCCTAGAAACCCTTTACCAGCAATCAGATATTATTGCCCTTCACTGCCCGCTCACCAACGATACGCTGCATATCATCAATGAAGAAGCACTCGAACAAATGAAACCAGGGGTGATGCTTGTTAACACTAGCCGCGGTGCTTTAATTGACACGAAAGCATGTATAACTGCGCTTAAATCACGCAAATTGGGATACTTAGCACTCGATGTGTACGAGCAAGAGTCTGAACTGTTTTTTAAAGATATGAGCTGTGAAATTATCGACGATGATGTTTTCCAACGTCTACTCACCTTCCCTAATGTCCTTATTACTGGTCATCAAGGCTTTTTCACAAAAGAAGCTGTGAGTGAAATTGTTGCTACTACACTTCACAATGTGAATGAATTCATTGCCAATTCACCATTAACTAATGAAGTTAAATAAAAAAAGCGCGTTTTAAACGCGCATTTTTTTTATTCTATTTTTTAAAAACTATTTAAATGCTACGTTAGCAAATACCGCTAACATTAAGATTGGGCAAATAAAGCGGATATAGTTCGCAAGTAGTTTATATCCCAATTTATTTGATTCATGAAGCATATTGCCACGCTGCCAAAACCAGCCAACAACCACAAAGTAAAATAACCCCATTAATGGTAATTGGTATTGCGTAAATACGGTTATCACTAGCCCAAATAACCAATCAAAATTGACAATAATAACGCTTGAACAAAGACCTACAATAATTGTTACCAGCCATGTCGCAGGTTTTCTATCAAAACCATGATTTTCAACTAAAAAAGATACAGGGATTTCTGTAGATGAAATGGTTGACGTAAGTGATGCAATCGACATCAGTACAAAAAATACTAAAGCAACTACAAGCCCAAACGCACCTAAGGTTGCAAACAGCTGTGGCAAAATAGCAAAGATTAGCTGGCCTTCACCTATTAGTTTGCCCCCTTGCATAATCTCTACACCTTGCGCTTGCGCTACATAAAGTGCCGGAATAATTAGTAAACCCGCTAAAAATGCAACACTGGTATCAAGCATGGCAACCGAAATCGACATTTTTGCCACATTTGCATCGCGCTTAAGGTATGAGCCATAAATCATCATACAACCAACACCCAGCGACAATGAGAAAAACGCCTGTCCCATCGCTGCAATAATTAAATCCGGGTCGGTTACTTTACTAAAATCAGGTAATAAGTAGGCCTTAAAGCCATCGCTTGCACCTTCAAGTGTGCCAATGTAAGCAATCAAGACAAGTAGCAATACTAATAACACTGGCATTAAACGGCGTGACCATACTTCAATACCAGACTTAACACCTTTTAAAATAATGCTGGCAGTTAAAATCAACATCAGCGGGGTAAAAATAACATTGCGCAGTAAGGAGTCTGATTTCAGAAAAGTGGCAATATCAGTGAGCCCTAAAATAGTTGCTATTGGCTCTAAGGCAAACGCCAGCATCCAGCCAGCAACAATGCTGTAAAAACTGAGCATCACAATTGCACCACCAAGGCCAATATAACCTGCAGCTGCACCCATTTTTCTACTTGTTGATTGGCACGCCTCAGCTAATGCTTTTACTGGGTTCGCTTGTGCACTGTGGCCAATATAAAGCTCAGTAAAAAGCGCAGGTAATGCGAGTAAAAAGATTACAATAAAGTAAACCAGTAAGAATGCGCCGCCACCGTGATTTGCAGCCTGCGTCGGGAATCCCCATATATTGCCTAAACCTACGGCTGCACCTGCTGCCGCTAAGACAAAACCTAAACGACTTTGAAAGCCATCTCTAATTTGTGCCATATTGAACTCTTATTTTTATTATCTACACCACGACTTATAAAACCAAGCAAGATATACTGCAGCAAATATAATGGCTACGCTTGGCTAAAAGACTAATCTATCGGGTATGGAAACGATTAACAACAAAAAACCACCAATAACAGGCAACTCGCCTGAGCGCGCGCATTTTAGCGTGCTAAACCCCAAGTCACCAATCAATTTAGTTATAGCCAATAGCCAATACCTTAATTTTGACCAAATAAACATCGAATCTATTTTGTCACCAAGTGAAATCGCGATTATGCAAAGGCGCAAATCAGACAGCGCAAAACGGGAATATTTAGCATCTCGTTATTTAATTAAATGCTTAGCACAGCAATACTTCGCGATTGAACTCAAAGAACTTACAACGTTTTTTGACGAACCAAGTGCCCGTTTGGTAATTAAGTATCAAAACAGCACTTTGCCACTGTCACTGGTGATCAGTCATTCTAAAGGTTGGGTTGCGGTTTATTTGGCAAGCACACCTGAGCGTATGGGTATCGACCTAGAATTTATTTCAGAAAAGCGCCCTTTTCTAAAATTAGCCAAGCACTTTTATCATATTGATGAAATTAATGAAATTGAGAGAGCAAACCCTATGTCCGATACTTTTTTTCGTATCTGGACATTAAAAGAAGCGCTGGCCAAAGCCATTGCGGTTCCCATTGCTAAATTATTAGCACCCAATGTGTACGAAGGCTATGCCAATAACAATTTGCTCGCTTATAGCTGTCAAACCAAGCAGTTTGACTTTTCTTTAGCTGCGCCAGCAACTGTCTTTCAGCCACCAGCGCTTATTGAAGTTTTGCTTAAACCCAATTTAACAGGCTTCGAGCAAACGGCTGTGAATCGCTTGCACAACGTTATCTGATTCACTTTGCTCTACTAAAAAGCACAGATTGTGTTTACTAGCACCATGGCAAATTAAGCGAATGTTAAATTCACTAAGTACACCCATTAGGTTAATTTCACCATGGCGTAACTGAATTTCAGAGCCAATTAATGCCACCAAGGTTAAATTATTCTCAACCGTTACATGGCAAAATTCGCTTAGCTCATCAAGGCAAGCTTGATCAAGCTCTGGGCGTAATGCATTTGGCGCATTATCAAGCGTTAACGCAACACTGATTTCAGAGGTAGTCACTAAATCTACCGAAATATTGTATTTCGCTAAAATAGTGAAAACGCGTGCTAAAAAGCCGCTCGCAAGAAGCATTTCTGGGCTTTTAAGGGTCAATAAAATCTGATTTTTACGCTGGGTTACTGCGCGAATACCGGCTTGCTCAGACTTTTCTTTCTCAATCCATGTACCGCCTTGCTCTGGCGCTTTGCTAGAACCAACAAACACACTAATGCCACTGCGGCTTGCTGGTAAAATAGTTGCAGGGTGTAATACTTTGGCACCAAAGGTTGCCATTTCGGCCGCTTCATCAAAGCTCAGCTTTGCAATCGGTGCTGCTTTTGCACATAAACGTGGATCTGTACTAAAAATGCCAACAACGTCTGTCCAAATGTAAACGGCTTTTGCGTCTACTGCCTCTGCTAGTAACGCAGCACTATAATCAGAGCCACCACGGCCTAAGGTTGTTGTTTCACCTTGGCTATTTGCACCAATAAAACCTTGAGTTACAACAATGTTATTCTCAAGTAATGGTAAAAGTTTTTCAGTTGCTAAAGTACGTGTGCGTGCAACGTTCGGTTCTGCTTTGGCGAAATGTGAATTTGTCGCAAGCACTTCACGTACATCAAAACGCTGAGACTGTGCGCCTAAGCTGCGCAATACTTGCGTAAATAAATACGATGATAAACGCTCACCAAAACTCAAAAGCTCATCGGTTGCTTTGTCGTCAAATTCATTTTCAAGTGCAAGGGTTTTGAATGCTTCAAGTGTTGCTAAAAAGCCATCAGTGATATCTGCATCTAATGTTAGTTTATCGGTAATATTGTGCTGAATTGCAACAACCGCATCGATATGTGCTTGGCGCTCTTCAACCGTTAAACTGTCATTGGCAAGGCTTACTAAGTGATTAGTAACACCTGAGCTTGCACTTACCGCCACTAAACGGGTATTTGGGTTTGATAAAACAATTTCAGCACAGCGCACCATTGCGTCATAGTCAGCGACGCTGGTACCACCAAATTTTGCTACATTGATATTTGAATTAGACACAGTCTCTCCTTTAAATCTTAATAAGGAGAACTTGGCAAGGAACGATATTGATTACATCAGGATAGTCTCTGCCAGAAGCTCTCCACCTGTTACAGGTGACAGTCCCGAAGATTCAACTTCTAGAACCGAAGCAAACTGGCCACAAATCCAGATCACTCCTCGGCAGTTAACCCCCTGATAGACCGTCGTCGGGAATGTGCCCTCGAATCTACTACCTGGTTAATGCACCTCTTCTGTGTTTGAATACTTAATAAGCACACAAACAAAAGCCTTCTAAAAAGAAGGCTTTTGAAATTTACCGTTTAGCCGTCTAGCTGTCAATCACTAATTAAGAAATAAACAACCAACTAAATACGATGATGAATAACCAATGGTGTAGGCAATCATCAAATACATAAACATGCGCAGGTAACTTACAAAGGTCAGTTCCTTAATTTTGCTCATCGCAATAATACCTGCAGCTGAACCGATAATCAGCATTGAACCACCCACACCTGTTGCATAGGTGAAGGTTAACCACTGGCGCGTATCCATTACGATATCTGCTTTTAGTAGTGCTGCAGTAAGCGGAACGTTATCAACCGCGGCTGACAAAATACCCATAATAAAGTTTGCGTACTCTGGCGCTAACACTTCATACAGGTGTGTAAACTGGTTTAAAATACCAATTTCTTTCATTGCACCAACAAGCAGTAATACCCCAACGAAGAATAATAAGGTGTCGTACTCAATTTCACGTACATAGTCGATGATCTTTTTGTTCACATCTTTTTTGCGCATTAAGAATTGCGCCACCAAAAACATCAGCGATAAGCCAAACAAAAAGGTTAATAAAGGTGGAATGTGATACCACACACTAAACATTAGCGTTGCTACGATGGTCGAAACAAAAATACACGCAATGGTAATGTCGGTTTTTTCAATGCGGCGTAGCTCTACTTTTTCAAAGGTAATGGTGCCTTTCATGCCCATGCTCAGCATCGCTGCCAAAATAAATACAGAAAAAGCAGCTGGTGCAACTAATAACAACAAGTTAGCAATGGTTACTTTATCAGCGAGGAAGATCATTAAAGTAGTTACATCACCCGTGATAAGCGATACACCACCTGAGTTCACCGCAAATACAATGAGCGTGGCATATTTAATTAATTTTTTGGCATCAAGCTTAAGCGACATCACAACCGCAAGCGATATCAGCGTTGCAGTGATGTTGTCAGAAATCGACGAGAAGAAAAACGCAAACGCACCTATTAAATACATTAAATTGCGTTCACTCATTTCATTAGGCAATACCCTATGCACCAAGCTTTGAATAAACCCCTTCGAGTTTAAATAAGCAACAAAGGTCATCGCCGCCATCAAAAACAACCACAAGGTCGCAATTTCTAAAATATTGTGATCGAGTTCTTTTTGAACAGATTCTGGGCTTTGCCCATGTAAAGGGGAAATAAAGAGAATAATCCAGCACAAAGTTCCAAAAAATAGCGTTGTTTTGGCTTTGTTTACATGGATAATATCCTCTATAACAATCAGCACGAAAGCGATTGCTATCAGCGCGAGAATAACACCTGACACCATCTTGTTATTTTAACCTGTAGAGTTGAGTTAAAAATTTGAACGAACACTACTGAAAACGTTAGTCAGCAGAGCGGCGCGAAGTGTAGCATTGTAGATTACCTAAAACCACTACGGTTTTAGTCTAATAACACACTTTTTTTATAAAAAATTTACTTTTTGGATAAATATCAAGTTAACGTGGATAAATATGATCCCACCTAAAAGAATTCTAACGACCTTGGTAGAGAACTGGTCACTGATTGAAGCATTAATAAAACGCTTTGATTTTGGTGATTTTAGTTTCCAAGATGCTCAGAGCTTATTAAAAAAATTAGACTCAAAGCTCTCATCTGAGGCCGTGTTTAAACAAATTAACAAGTTGATCCAGCTAGAAATTATCATTCCACTAGCAAAATCATCACAACTTGAAATCAACCGAGCAATTGCTGATTTCTCGCAATTTTTATTGCAAGAAGAAAGCCTTGGCTTAGTTGGCGAAATTCATGTTTTGGTAGAAGATTTAGCACGCTTAAACCAACGTTTGTCACATGCCGGTTTTAATGATGACGAAATGGAAATCAAGCGAAATGCACGCATTATGGATGAGCGCGTGCGTAAAATTGTTAAATTATTTCAACATAATCAAAACGCTATTTTTAACCTGGTTGAACAAGCTAAATCTAACGACTCTAATTTAACGTTGGCAAAACGCTATAAAGCGGTCATTGAAGCATTTGATGAATACATTGAACCAATGCTCAATATGGTGGATATTGGCGGCGAATTTAAGCTGTGTTTTGAGCAAATTGAAGCCTCACTGAGTGACTTGATAATTCACTTCACGACCCTTGGCAAATTTAAACACGAAAAGCGCCAGCTAGAGCAATTGCGCAGCCGTATTTTAGATATGTATTTAATTGGTCAGCAATCTCTCACCAAAAGTGCCGATGTATTATTGCCACTGCGAGAAGAGCTGCGCCGCAATACCCAGCTAACCAAGCAAACCTCAGAGGTACTTGCGCTTATTCGTAAACAAGGGGTGGATAAAATCCTTGGCGAATTTATGCCGTACTTTAGCTCAGAGGCGCAGCGATTGTCGCTTGGTTCTAACAACCAAATCACTGCGTATATGGCCGAGCTTGCGGAGTTTGAGCACGACGAGTACGAATTACCGGATATGAGTGCGGTGAATCAATACACGGCACCGAACATTCCAGATTACAATCAAGTAAAACAACGCTTTACGCAAGCTAAACGCAGCAAAAAAGCGTCTATTATGGATTTCTTAACGACCACCTATGATGAACTAGAAACTGACGAGTTATTATACCTTTACCAAAAACTAGCTAGCGATAACACGCTCGCTATTTCACACGGCGAGCAAGTAACCATTCAAAGTGGTAATAAACAGCTTACGCTCAAGCCGTATCTCGCAAGTTCAGTTTCATCGGATTAACTTTTATGTCTCAAATCGATTTATCATTGCTTTCAGAGCTTAAAGCAATCAATAAAAAACTGGTGTCTGGCTACCATATTTGCGAGCAAGACAGCCAACTATTTCAACAACTTGATCAAGAATTTGATGCTTATGAAGCGCTTTTTGCTGCTCTTGGCCAAACCCTTGTTCACGATGCCCGCGGGTTTTATTACCTGCAAGTGGATGAGGGCACCCCAAATATGGGGAAAATCTCGCGCTCATTTGCCCTTACCATTTACGTGTTGATTGAGCACTATGCCAACCTCGGTAAAGATCCACTAGTTGCCCTATTCGATAGCGATATCGACCTTGAACTGATGATGACCTTAGTGCAAAACAACAAGCACTTATTTGATCAGCTAGAGATCTTTTCGGGTAGCGATATGCGCCGCGATGTGTTTTTACGTATGGTAAGGCTTGGTGTTGCCCGCGAAACCGAACTGGGTTTTCGTATTCTTGCCTCAGCGCACCGCTATTTAGATGCCCTAAACGATATTAGCAATTTTCAAAGTCACATGGATGAGGAGCAAGTGTAATGACTGAATTATATGGTTTAACCAAGCTTGCCCTCTTAAATACCGCAGGTTACGCAAAATGTGTGATTCCACTCAATAAAAGTAGCTCTATTTGTGCGCCTAATAACACAGGTAAAAGCTCGGTTATCAACGCATTACAGTTTCCACTGATTAACGATTTGCGTTTAACCGAATGGGACGGACACGACCTTGACGAAACCCGTAAATTCTATTTCGCGTCTGATCAATCGTATATTCTACTAGAAGCAGAACTCCCACATGGCTCAGTAGTTATTGGTGTTGCTGGCCTTGGTAAAGTCGCAGGGTATGGTTACCAGTATTTTTGCTACCACGGTAAATTAGATTTAGCCGACTACACACAAAACAAACGCATTTTAAAATACACTCAGCTATTTAAAGAGTTAGGTGAAAAAGGTTACGCCCCGTATGAACTTAAAGCACAAGAGCTAAATGCCCTTCTGACGGGTGGTGCAACACCGTTTGATAGCGTGCTTAACCTTAAAATGATCCCGCTCAATCATGCCCATGACGCACCGATTTATAAAGAGATCTTCCGCCGAATTCTTAACTTACATAAGCTTGGCGCGCAAGATGTAAAACGCTTTATGTTAAAAGTGTTTGAACGTCATATGTCAAACGCCAAGGTGGACTTTTACGATGTGTGGCAACGCGCCTTTGAAAAAGTAAATCGTGCAAAAATAGAGTTAAAAGCGCTTGAGCAAAATGGCGAAGCCATCACTGCGCTTGAAAGCATGTTAGAGCATCAAAGTGCACTAAAAGGTAAACTTGCGGCCTTTGCGCCAAAAATTGATAAAGCCTTAATTGATTACAGCGACTTTAACGACAACAAGCTAATTGAAATCACCGAGCAGCTAGAAGGCATTGAAAGCGAGAAAATCGAATTTGAACAGCGCCAAAGCCTGTATGTAGGTCAACTACGTGAAATAGAACGTAAACGCACCCAGCTAGATGCTTGGTTTAGTGAATTTTCAACCCTTAAAAGTGAGTTTGAGCTGGTTAACGAAGCGCAGTTAAAAGCCGAACTTTCACAAGTTAAAAAAGAATACGATGCGCTCTCGCATACCCTTGCCAGCGCCGAAGGGCAATCACTTGTTACCCTTGATTTCCGCATTAAAGATGCCACCAAGCAAATTAAGAGCTTAAAACAGCAGCTTAAAAACCTTGAGTACAATTTATTTACTCGCATGCGTGAAGACTTATCCCTGAAAGAAGTAGAAGATATTTCGTGCCTGCTTAACCACGATATTATGACCATGGCAACGTCGGGTAAAAACGACATTACCATTCATGATGAAACTGCATTTAGTGAACTGCTTGATTTAATTTCCCGTTCAATTGAAGGTAATGTCGCAAAACTGCCCGGCATTGATATTCCATTAAAGGGCTTGAGCGCTCTTAAAATGCAATCGGGCGATGATAAAGAAACCATTAAAGCGCAAATTAATGCGTTTGAAACATCGCTAAAAGAATTACTGGCACAAAAAGAAGTTGCCGTTGATTTAGAAGGCAAAAAGCAGGAAAAAGAAACCCTGTATCAAACGGTAATGGCGCATGAAGCCGCACTGAGTCAATTTGCTAAATACACTACTATGCTTGCCTCAATTGAGGCGCAAGAGTTATTGCTGTCACAACTTGAAAGCGAGCAAGACGAAGTAGAAGGGTTACTCAGCGAAGTGCAAAATGCTGTTGCCACCATTGCTGATAGACGCTCAATAATTAAAGCTAACCGCGATATGCTGGCGCGCCAAAGTGCCCGTTTAGCGCAAGTAAAATCAGAACGTATTGACCATACTCTTGATTTTTACTCTGGAAAATCAACGCCCTACCCAATTGATATCACCATTGATTTTGATAACTTAGCCGATTTAATTCATGGCTTTAACAAAGATTGTCATGAGCTTAGAAATTTTGCGGTTAACGTATCAAACACCTACCTGCATATTTACAACGCAGGCCTGACAAAGTTTGATGGCGAAACGGACGAATACTTAAAGTATCAAAAAGTGATTAATGCATATCATAACCTTGATAACGAACAACAAGCGGTGGAACGCCAAGCGCGTGTGGCATTGACCGAAGTAGCCGCGACCATTAAAGGCCTGCGCGAAGATTTAGATCGCCTGCGCCGTGAAATGAATAGCTTTAATGGCGGCATTAGCCAGCACCGTATTTCAAACTTAAAGAGCTTTAAAATTGAAGTGCTGCCGCGCAAACAGCTTATTGAAAGTATTGATACCATTATCGCTACCTCAAATAAGCTCGATAACGGAGACACGCTCGACTTACTTAGCCAACAAGCGTTTGATGAAAAAGAGATTAATCGCGCGAAGGATCATTTAATTGAACTTGCCACCGGTAATGGTGGTTTAACCTTAAGTGATTTATTTGATATTCGCTTTGTAGTAGTCAATCGCGCAGGCGAGCAAGATACTTTTGATAAAATCGATTCTGCTGGCTCAAACGGTACGCGTATTACCATTAAGCTACTGTGCGGCATGTTGTTTATTCGCTACTTATTGGCAGATAAAGAACAAAGCAAATACCGTATTCCTATCTACATTGACGAAGCGGCAGATATCGACCCGCAAAACCAACAAGCGATTATTGAAACAGCTTACAGTTTTGGTTTTGTCCCGCTATTTGCCTCAGTTAAACCGCAAGTAAGCTGTGAATACATCGTACCTATTCGTACAGTAAGCGATGGTAAACAAAACTGGGTGGATGAAAACGATTGGATTGAAGTTAGCGACACTGAAAGTAATTTAGCAGCAAGCTAATTTAACCAGAGCGCAAATTATTTAAAAGCGGCACAAAATAAGTGCCGCTTTTTGTTTTAAATTGTTGAGTTCTTCGCAGTTCTTGCGTATTTTGGTCACAATTTTGTTGTAAAACCGTTAATTATGTTTAATACACTCCTGCCTTTTATTTTTATTTCGGCATACAGTCATATTTACTTTGATAGCTTAAAAAAAGACGCTCTCTGTTATATTTTTAAGCCGTTAACCACCATTTTGATCATTTGCCTTGCGTATATGCAAACTAACACTTTTACCCCTGTTCACTATTGGGTATTTGGCGGGTTAGTCTTCTCACTTATTGGCGACATATTCTTAATGCTTAAAAAAGATTATTTTTTGCAAGGGCTTATCGCGTTTTTTATCGCCCATGTTGCTTATGTAATCGCCTTTACTGATACCGAAGGTTTTGAATTTAATGGCTGGTTGCTACTCTTTTTATTAGCCTATGCAGGGGTATTAATTGCCATTTTAAATAAGCATTTAGGCAAGCTGCGAATTCCGGTTTATGCCTATGCCACGGCACTGACCTTAATGGTACTTACCAGCTATAACTTCTTCCAGCTATCGTGGCACTACATGAGCCTTTACGCCTTTGTTGGCGCACTATTTTTTATGGTGTCGGACTCAATTTTGGCATATCGCCGTTTTGTTAAAGAGTATGTGTGGAGCCAACCTGCTATTTTAGCAACCTACTACATTGCACAAAGTATGATAGCCCTTAGCCTAACAAACTAATTTAATCATGAAATAACACGTTTACAAACAAGGACAGTTTTAATGAATGCCGTATTTTGTTTTGATGGCACCTGTAACGAACCAAATGACGCTGATGATGCATTTTATAACAGCAGCATCAGCAACGTTTTAAAAACCCATATTTTTTGCGGTGGTGATTTAATCAATACAAGCCACGCCTTTGAGCAGCAAAAAAGTTTTTATTACGCAGGCATTGGCACCTACGGCAATTGGTTAAGCCAAGTGTTTAATACCATGTTTGCGCCAGAGTACGCTGACTTAGAAAGCATTTACAAGCAAGCCTATGATGATTACTTAACGCTAACAGGTGATGACCAGATTTTTATTTTTGGTTTTAGTCGCGGCGCCGCAATTGCAAGGCGATTTGCTAGCAAACTGACTGAGCAAGGGCGAAAAATCACCTTTTTAGGCGTTTATGACACTGTTGCGTCTATCGGCATGCCTGATTTAAGCGCACATACCCTACCCGCAAGTGATGTGGTTTTTGAAAACAATAGCGTTAGCCCGCTCATTCAACAAGCAGTGCATTTGGTTGCAATTGACGAACGCCGCATAGCCTTTCAACCTTTACTTATGGCACCTGGCGCCAACGTAAAAGAAGTGTGGTTTGCAGGTGTACACTCAGATATTGGCGGTGGCTTTTGGCATGATGGCCTTGCCGATATTTGCTTAAGCTTTATGCTTGAAGAGGCAAAACACTTTGGCTTAAAAGTACTTGAACTTAATCAAGTAGATTACTCAAAACTTTCTGAAAATGAGGTATCTATCGGCTCTGACGATATCGCCATTTTCCCGCAAATTGATGCCCCACTGCACCAAAAAGCCCGCACTGGTTTTATGTCATCAAAAACATTAAACCCAAGGCAAGTGCGCGTTGATTGTATGGAAGACTGTATGCCACTTGTGCATTACAGCGTAGTTGAACGCTTCGTTAACGTTGCCGATTACCGCCCAATCGCCCTTCGAAACAAACCATTTCAACTGTTATTACCCAATGGAGAACGCAGTGGAATGATTTTTGGGATAGAAGGTATGAGGGAATATTCGGTTTTATAGTTTAAAACTATAGTAAAGCTTGCTTCCATGCGGGTATCTAGCGCCATCCATGGCGCCCTCGTTCATTCTTTTTAAACGGCCAAAAAGAACGAACCAAGAAAAAGCCGACCCAAAATCAAACTAATTCTTCAAACAAAATTTAAACGTGAACATAAACGCCATGAAACAACGTCCCTGTTGTACATGGCTTGCTCGACCGCTTCGCTCCCTGTCTCGCATTATTCATTTAAATTTTGTTTTCAGGTTTGATTAAGGGGTGAAGGAGTGAATCTAAATACCTTCTTCTAAAGACTGTTCAGTGCCAAACTCGGACGTTCGGTACCATACTCTCTCGTTATACGTTTTTGACACTGCCAGTTATCTGATAATGCCTTTCGACATTGCGACTAACCTTGCCCCAAGCAGAGCTTTTAACCCTCAGTTGGTGGTTGTCGAATGATTTTTGATCCATGAACTCTTCATAGACCGTGAATTTGTTTAACTGGAATTTATCTTGAACAACTTCAAATTTAATGCAACCAGTTTCTTGGCGAGTCAACTCAATGTGGGTAGCTAGCTCATTTTTAACAACCACTAATTCTTGGTCTGGAACTAAGATATGTCCTTGTAAGATAATTTTCGACACGCTCAATTTCCCTAAAATGTCCATTTTAAACAGTTTGTTATGTGTTCGATTGAGACCACATTTCAAAATGTTTAGAGATTACTGGTGCCACTTTATCATATGTTTCCCAGGTATCTGGTACATGATAAATAGTTTCGTATTTTTCTTCTGGGTCAACAGCCTCAACATATACGGAAAAATACTCATTTTCGTAGAACTCCGAAGCAAACTTATTGCCAATATCATTGAGATCTTCATCAGTGAATTTACCATCACAATTATCAGCAAGAAATTGACCGCCAGTTTTAAGTTTGCTTTTTACGGCTTGCACATCTTCTGGCCGCTCAAAGTTATGTACTTCACCAACCATGCCATGAACTAGAGCCCACGCAAGGAAAACTCCAGTATGAGTATAAGCATTTTTTTCTGGCAATCCTGCGGGGTAGTCACCACCATAATGCCATGATGCATCATCGTACTTCATAGTTTTTCAAACTCCATTTAGAACACAAAACGCTTTGCTAAGCAGCAATAAAATTGTTGGCTAAAATTAGCGAGGAACGAGCAAAAGCCAACTGTTTTTTGCCCGTTTAAGCAACTTGTTAACTTTCTCAGCGCGTTCTTCTTCGGTACAAAGCAACTAAAAACCCAAAAAAATCAATCAATAACCTACCAATAATCACAGATAACGCAGACATTATTGCAACATAAGTATGATCTTCAACGGTCTCTTCTTCTGTAAACTCTTTAAAGTTAACTCCTGCTTTGTTTGCTATAAATTTCAGCTCTAACTGTTCTGATGAAATCACAGATATAGTTATTTCATTTTTTTCCACAAACTCTTTCAGCTTTATTTTTTTTGATAACTTTGACTTAAAGTTATTAAAATCTACATCACCGAACATTTCTTCAGGATTAGTTATATAAAATACTCTATACAATTCAGGTGCATTAATACTGTTTATGTCTAATAACATTTCAATATCTTTAATTGATTTTTTTCCTGAGTTTTTCAAATCAACTTGTGTCACATAAACATCTGAAACTTTCTTTCCCAGAATAGGTATTTCTTTTCTGCCGACATCCTCAGGGCCTAATAACTTTTTTGAAGAAACCACTTTATATGTAACTTCATAGTCAGGTAATAAAAATTGTTTAACATCTGAACCAAATAACAAAACAAAGCCGACCGCAATTCCTACTACAAAAGGTGCAATAAGTTTTTCTAACATTTACTTGTCCTTCCTATTTCTTTTTATTTCTTGAAGTCGGATTACGTATTCTATTTGGGACTCGGAATCTATTGGCATATGTTCTTTTTCAGGTAACCCTAACGATACATCTATCGCCATTTCTGGAAATTTCCCATTGTTATTCACAGAGATATTTATTTCGTCTACATACAATGAACCAAATCGTTTTTTTGACTTCAAGTCTTCTTCTAAGTTTTTAGTAATAACAGGCAAATGTTTGTTTACCACTTCAATCACTTCTTCCTGTGAAAGTCTTTTGGATAGCCTTTTCTTGACTGCATCATAGAAACATGAGGCTATTGTCCCTGCAATAGCACCCGTAATAAAAAGAATGAATGATCCTTTTTCAACTCTTTCAACGTCTAAATGAATATTTCCATACACACTTTTTCTGATTTGATTTCTACTTGTACTTTTATTCATTGAACACATACTTTCAAAAACGCTTTGCTCTATTGCAGTCGTAAAATGCGAGATCAAAGCGGCTAAAGTGCTTGTAGATAGTCTATCCGGCTTACTTGTTAGTTTAATTTTTAAATCCATTTCATCTCACTCATTGAAAGCACAATTGCTTGATATAAAGTTAACGCCAATTTAAGGGGCTGATAATAGTTTACTAAAATTGTGTAGCGTAGCGAAACCGAGCAAACTGTTTGCAGTCCCGCTTTAAATTCTAGTTATGTTTTTTTCTTGCTATCTTTGGAGCTACTAGCCAAATGACCAATAAGCCCTATCATTTCATTTAGTTTATCCAAGTTCCCTTTTTTAGCTTCATCTCTCATGTTCTCTAAAGCTTTCCCAACCTCTGTTCCTTTAAATTTCTTTCGAATTTCTGACGCTTCATCTTTATTAGATTTAGGTTGAACCATTCTTCTAACCCTAGGAAGCCGAACATATAGTTTTGTTGATAAAAGCCTACAATTACTATTGAATTGTTCTTTCACTGCAGATGGTTCTTTTGAGCTAAGTTTAGTATTAAGTGCTTTCGAAAGTTCTATGATTTGGTTTACGGTAGGTTCCGAATCAAATAGAACATCAAAGCCTCTACCTTTTCTGTCAAAGTGAGCAGCTTTATTTCTAATATTTTGAATGATTTTTAGTGCTTTATCTTCATCATCACTGATTAAGCCTAAAGCAGTACAAAGAACCCTTTTAGAATTAAAGTCCCCAGCAGGAGAATTAAATTCTAGTAGCTTTTGTCCATGTTTTTCTGTCACGCAGATCGACTGAAGTAACAAACCCAATATTTCTTCTAAATATGCTGAAAGGATCAAGATTGCGCCACGATCAGACTCATTTTTAACAAGTTCTGTAACCTTTTTGGGCATTCCTAAAAAAGCTGCCTCAGGTGGGTTATTTTTATTATCATCAACCATGCTGAACCTTATTTAAAACATAACGCTTATTATCGAGAATGCCGGATATGTAATTTTCAGACATCACCTAAAATTTGATAAAAAAATAACAATAAGCAATTGATTAATATTAATAAATTACATTTTAAAGGGCGCTAACGTATTTAATTTTCGAAAAGAAAGCGAGACCTGTCTTATCGAGCCCTCAGTTGTGTCCTATTAAATACGAAATAGCTTTAAAAATCTAATTATTAATCAATAAGTTGAATTTTATGGGCTAGGTAAAGCGAGAATTAATATATTTATTTAATAGGAAGTAAAATCACATTTTTGATTGGTTAGCTATTATACCTGTGCAAATACACATACTTTTCAGGTATTCAACGAAATCAAAAGTTAACATAGGTATGATCTTTTGAAATCATAATTGTGAACGGCTGTTCCTCGCTCATTTGCGACCTTGAAGTCTTTTGCTGAGATTAACTTCCCCCTTAATCAAACCTGAAAACTGATTTTAAATGAATAATGCGAGACAGGGAGCGTAGCGGTCGAGCAAGCCATGCTGAGGCATGGATGTCGATTCATGGCGTTTATGTTCACATTTAAAAGACGTTTGAAGATTAAGTTTGATTTTGGGAGCGCCAGGGGAATCCAAAGGGGGGCTGGCGTTAGCCCCCTTTTGGCTGCCGTCGCCAGCGCGACAAATATAGTTAATTTTTATAAAAATTGTCTGCGTATATTTAGATTTCAAGGCTTGAGGGTCAGGTCTTGCACTTTGCCTGTTAACTTAAAATCACTCCTTGATTTACTAAAAACAGGTTTTTTAATTAACTTCACTCCCCTTTCCACTCACACAAAGTCACGACTTTACTCGCTAACTAATACCAATAAAATTCAACATCAAAAACCCCAACTTATCCCTTGGAAATCCCCTCTCAATCCTCTAGTATTACTGCCTAACCGTGCAAAAAAGTATTTCAATGAAATCATTCCCTTCGCTTTATTTCACAAACTTATTTTTGATTGGTGGAACGGGTTTACTCACCACTTACCTAGCGCTTTATTTAGGCCAACATAATGTCTCTACATTTTGGATTGGTTTACTCACCTCATTTTATTATTTAGGTTTGTTACTTGGTTCTAAATTAGGTTACCACTTAATCAAATCGGTTGGTCATATTCGTACTTTTGTCGCGAGCACCGCGGCGGTAACAGCTTGCGTTGCAGCGCATGCACTCAGTGACAATATTTACCTGTGGTTAGTGCTTAGGTTAATAGTTGGCCTTAGTATGATGTGTAATTACATGGTGTTAGAGAGTTGGCTTAATGAACAAGCAGCGCCTGAATCCCGTGGCCGGGTGTTTTCGTTTTATATGATCACCTCTTACCTTGGTATGGTGCTTGGTCAATATGCATTATCGCATTTCCCAGAGCTTGGCTATGCCCCGCTCTTTTTAGTCTGTATGGCGTTGTCGCTTGGTATAATTCCGATTTCTATTACCCGAAGAATTCACCCTAAACCACTCAAACCAATTCAAGTGAGTTTATTTGACTACTTTAAAAAGGTGCCGCAATCACTTACTGCGGTGCTTTTTGCTGGCATTATTAATGGTAGTTTTTACGGCTTAGCACCTACCTTTGCGAGCCTTTCGGGCTTTAGCGCACAAGAAATTGCACTATTTATGTCGATTACCATTTTTGCAGGTTTACTTGCCCAGTGGCCGATGGGTGTTATCTCTGACAAAATTCGCCGTAGTATTCTTATTCGTACCAATGCCGTTGCTATTTGTGCTGTGAGTTTAGCGTTATTTTTATTGCCGCTTGAGCAGTATTTTGCCTATGCCCTTACGTTTGCTTTTGGCCTATTCGCCTTTACGCTTTATCCGCTTTCATCCGCACTGGCAAACTCGCGTGTAGAAGACGAAGATCGCGTAGGCGTGTCCTCTGCCTTACTGATTATGTTTGGCGCAGGCGCAGCCGTTGGGTCGGCAGTGAATGCCCAAATAATGGCGCATTTTGGTCATCAAGCTTTATATGGCTCAATCGCTTCACTTACTGTGGTGATGTTTGTGTCATTGAGTTTTATTAACTCGAAACAAAAAGCGGAACAACCAGAGCCAACCGATTACGTGGTGGGTACATCCGATGTTACTGCATCGCCACTGGCTGCAACTATGGATCCGCGTATTGAAGAAACCACTGCGCACGAGCAATTGCTGGTGGTTGAAGAAGAAAATCTTAGCTCTGAAGATTTAGACGATGAAGAATTTGATGACCAAGAGTTTACTAAGCAGCAACACCCAGATTTTGATACAAGTTCAGAGCAAACCTTAAAAAAGAATGAAGAAAAAACGTAGCCATCAAGCTAACTTTATTTAATAACACAAGCAAAAAAGCCCGCAAATAGCGGGCTTTTTTTACATTTGAAAATGTGTTTGTTACTTCACTTTCCACGTGATTTCGTCGCCTGCGCGAATTGGCACAACCACGTCATCGCCTAGTGGGTATGACTCTGGTACTTGCCAAGTGTCTTTTTCAAGTGTCACTGTGTCGGTATTGCGTGGTAAACCGTAGAAGTCTGGGCCATTAAAGCTCGCAAACGCTTCTAACTTATCAAGTGCACCAGCTTCTTCAAATGCTTCTGCATATAGCTCAAGTGCTGCGTGCGCAGTGTAAGAACCTGCACAACCACATGACGCTTCTTTTTTATCTTTTAGGTGTGGCGCTGAATCCGTACCTAAGAAAAACTTTTTGCTGCCGCTTGTTGCCGCTTTAATTAACGCTTCTTGGTGAATATTGCGCTTTAAAATTGGTAAACAGTAGTAATGAGGACGAATGCCACCTGCTAGCATGTGGTTACGGTTATACAGTAAATGGTGAGCCGTAATGGTCGCTGCAACATTATCACCTGCTGCCGCTACAAACTCTGCCGCATCTTTCGTCGTAATGTGCTCAAGTACAATTTTCAGATTTGGGAAATCATCCACAATTTTGCACAGAATGTTTTCAATAAATACTTTTTCGCGGTCAAAAATATCAATGCTTGAATCTGTTACTTCACCGTGAATAAGTAACAACATACCTACTTCAGCCATTGCCTCAAATACTGGGTACATGCCTTCAATTGAAGTTACGCCTGAATCTGAGTTAGTCGTTGCGCCTGCTGGGTATAATTTAGCAGCAACAATTTTACCGCTCGCTTTCGCTTTTTTAATTTCTTCTGACGTTGTTTTATCTGTTAGATATAACACCATTAGCGGCTCAAAGTTGCTGTTATTGTGCGCTTGAATTCGCTCGTAGTAGCTAAGGGCAGAATCAGTACAGGTTGCTGGTGGTACAAGGTTAGGCATAATAATCGCGCGACCCATGTAACGGCTTACGTCACGTACGGTGTCTTTTAATTGGTCGCCATCACGTAAGTGAATGTGCCAATCGTCTGGGCGAGTAATGGTTAATTTAGCAGTTGTGTCTGTCATGATCCTACCTTTTATTGACGGTGAGCGGACGAACGTCCGATTGTGCTGATCTTATTGACTTGTGATGCTGCTGTAAAGCGCTAGCGTAGAGGTTTATCGATAATAATTGTATACAATATCCCTTTTTGATAAGTTAGCGCACACATTACTAAAAATAGAGACCAAAAATGAAACTAACACGCGCTACTTCTCTGTTATTAACAGGGTTACTTGCTTCGGGTTGTGCATCGACAATCAACGAGCCAACAGCCACGCTTTTACAAAGCCCTATCACAATTAACACACAAGCTTATTGGCAATTAGGTTTAACCAGCAGTGACTTTGATGCCCTAGTTACCAATTTAAACGCTGGCGCCGACATTAATGAAACCCTTTATGCCCTGCGTGGTTTTAGCTATTTTGGCAATACGAAGAATTTAACATCTGAGCAATTAACAGCACTTGATAGCGCGTTGTTTGCCCGTATGCAAACCATCGCTAAAGACGACTATCGTGCTATCGAAAACTACGCGGTAACGCTTTACCGTTATTACTACTTTGATAATTTAAAAGATAAATTAGCTAAACACTTACCTTTATTACCAAATGTAGCGCTTAGCGATGCAAGCCCGCTTGCAGCACAATATGCTAAGTGGGAACAACTTCGAGCAATAGGCTTTTTAGCATTTGAAGCACGCAGTAAGGATGAGATTAAACAAGCGGTACTTGCACAAACTAATTGGCAACAAGAATTACTCGATTTACTTCAAAACGATAATAGCTGGCAGCAAGCGCACGCGGCTTGGGCGCTTGGCTACCTTCATTACATTTTAGATGATGAAGCAGCTGAAAAAGTACTTGATGAAAAAGTGTGGGCGGCACTTGAGCAAAACCCAAAAACAAATAAAGAGTTTATCTTTTCACAGCGTTATTTAGTTAATAGCTTCCGTGGTAAATCAGCTTGTGATGATGAATTTAAAGGCCGCTGCAGCGAAATAACACTGGATGACGCCTTACCAATTAACCATAAATGTTCAGATTCGCTGTTTATTCGCGCGCAAACTTTAACTACCGAGCAGCTAAATATCAGTTGTGAGCGTTTAATTTCGCAAGAATCACATTTCCATGACGTATATGCCACCAACCGCCAACCTGTGCCAAACGATTTTAATGAAGCACTTCGCGTTGTTATTTTTGATAACTACACAGGCTACAACCAGCACGGCCAAATGATTTTTGATATCAGCACCGACAATGGCGGTATGTACATTGAAGGTAAGCCAAGCAAACCAGGTAACCAAGCTACTTTCTATTCTTTTAAAGCTTTTTGGAAAGAAGATTTTTCGGTTTGGAACCTAAACCACGAATACGTCCACTACTTAGATGGCCGCTTTAATAAATACGACGGTTTTGGCCACTTCCCTAGCCACTTAGTATGGTGGAGCGAAGGTGGTGCTGAATTAATTGCACAGGGTAAAAGCAACGATCGCGTAAATAAATTATTACATGAAACAGAGCAAGAAAAATGGCCTAGCCTACGTGAAGTATTTGATACGACTTATAAGGATGGGTCAAAACGCGTTTACCAATGGTCGTATTTAGCGCACCGTTATTTATCTGAAAATGCCTTAGATGATTATCGTCAGTTAGCACACTTTTTGCGTACAGATTACTTTGATGGCTACAGTGAGTTGCTTGATAGTCTGGTAGCTAAACATGGTGATAACTTTACAAACTATTTAGCAACGTACAAACAAGCTAATCCTTATCAAGAAGCCGCTGTTAAAGCGAAACCAAACAAATTGTACCGCTATTTGTATCGTGATTACCTAATGCCAAAAGCGCTTAAAATCACTGCCGAACATAATCATATTTTATAACGGAAAAACAAACTTTTATTGAGCAAAAGTGCTTGCTGAGTTACATTTGTGTTAATTTAAAATTACAAACGGTTAGCAAGCGCTTTTATGCAGTATTCATCAAGCGATAATGTAGACGCAATGACCAATCGAGCTAATCAGCTCAGCATCATTAATGAGTTTGCCTCATCACTCATTCGTATTGTTGATCTCGATGAATTGTATGACTACGTCACACACCAAGTAGTTAAACGCTTGGGATTTGATGAGTGTTCTATTTTTTTAGCCGATTTAGAAAAACAAACCCTTACTCAAGTTTCTTCCATCTATAAACACGACAAAGCTGAAAGTGATCAACTTTCCATTGCGATTAATGAAGGCATTTGCGGTCATGTGTTTGAAACTGGTTGTGCGGAAATTATTAGCGATGTAACGACTGATCCGCGTTATTTGCAAATAAGCGGTAATGTGCATTCTGAAATATGTGTGCCGCTGGTGTATGACGGCCAAGTATTGGGCGTTATTGATTGTGAGCACCCTGAAAAAAATTATTACACCAAAGATCACTTAAGTATTTTGACCACCGTTGCATCTATGCTCAGTGCCAAAATTGATCAATGTAAAACCGTTGCTAATTTAACCGACACCATCAACCAGCTTAACTATGCTCAGCGATTAGAAAAAGGCATGCTGCAAATTGCCAATTTAAGTTCTGATTCGCAAACCATGGATAATTTTTATAAAGGGTTACACGATATTGTTAATACCCTTTTACCTGCTGAAAACTTATTTATAGGTTACTACAACAAACAGACTCGCGGTTTAGAAATCCCTTATATTATTGAGCATGGTGTTGAGCGCATTACGCTTAAACGCTTTAGTAATGCACAAATTCAAAAAACAGCTTCTGTATTCGCCATTAATAAACAACAAGCCGTACTTTTAAATGGTGATGAGTATCAAGCACACATCGAAAATGACGATTTTCATTTAATTGGCGCTTTGCCTAACTCTTGGCTTGGCGTACCGTTTGATTTAAACGATGAGTTATCGGGCATTATTGTGGTGCAAAGTTATAACCAAAGTGTGTGTTATACCGAACATGATAAAGACTTATTAACTTATATCAGCCAACAAATTCGATTAGTGCTTAATCGTGTTTTTGCTGAAAAAGCGCTGCAACACAAAGTAATGCATGACGAACTCACAGGCATTGCCAACCGCGCATTGTTAATCGACCGTCTAACTCATGCGATACATGCCTTAGGGCGCACAGAAAACCAAAAAATACACGCCCTGCTCTACTTAGACTTTGACCGATTTAAAATAATCAACGACACCTTAGGGCATCAAGTCGGCGATAAATTTTTAGTTAAAATCTGCCAGATTATTAATAAATGCATTCGTGAAACAGACACTTTCGCCCGTTTAGGTGGCGACGAGTTTGCTATTTTACTGTGTGATATTTTTGGTGCGGAAGATGTTACCCCTGTAATTGAGCGCATAAAGTTAGCATTAAAAGATCCACTGCTTATTGATGACCATTTATTGCAGGCATCAACCAGTATTGGCGTGGCATTTGCCAATAAAGAAACTGACGAAGCCTATAAAATTTTGCAGCGCGCGGATGCAGCAATGTACCAAGCAAAATCAATTGGCCGTGGCAAAGTACAGTTTTTTAACGACACCATGAGGCAAAAACTAAAAGGCGCCGCGCTTTTAGAAAGTGATATTCAAAGCGGCATGATGAAACATGAATTTGCTCTGTTTTATCAACCAATTTTTACCATTCAAACGGGTGAAATTATTGGCTTTGAAGCGCTTGTGCGCTGGCATCATCCTGAACGTGGTTTTGTTTCACCTGCTGATTTTATTCCACTTGCAGAAGAAACAGGGCAAATTCTCGCGCTCGATTTACATATTTTGGAACTGGCAGCTAAGCAAATTAAAATTTGGCAAGGTGCAATACCTGAAAGCTTTAAGGTAACAGTTAATGTTTCGTCTAAGCATTTCTCAACGTTAGAGTTTGCTGACTTTATTCAACGACTTTACTACGAGTATCAATTACCGCTTGGTAGTTTATGTATTGAAATTACCGAGTCGGGCTTAATTGAAAACTTGGCCCTTGCAACTGAGATAATTGAAAAACTAAAAACCTGTGGCGTTAAACTGTGCTTAGATGACTTTGGTACAGGGTATTCGGCACTTGGGTATTTACATCAACTGCCTATTCATATTTTAAAAATTGATAAAAGCTTTATTGATAATTTAAAACGCGATGAAAGCCACCCATTAGTTGATGCGATTTTGACACTGGCAAGCTCTTTAGACTTTGATGTTGTTGCCGAGGGTATTGAAACTGAAGAGCAGCTTGATGTACTTAAACAAACTAAATGCCAATACGGCCAAGGCTTTTTAGTGGCAAAACCTATGCCTGCAAAACAAGCCTATACCTTCTTAACAACGGGAAAACTAAGTTAGTTTTCCCGTAAGTTACACTTTCCTTATGCGAGCTCTTGTCTGAGCTCTTTTGCTGCAGTTACCATATTATTAAGCGCAGCGATTGTTTCAGGCCATCCACGTGTTTTTAAACCGCAATCAGGGTTTATCCATAATCGCTCTAATGGCACTTTGTTGGCGGCTTCTTTCATCAGCGCTTTAATCCAGTTAACGTCTGGGATATTTGGACTGTGAATATCATAAACACCTGGTCCTATCTCATTGGGATAGTCAAAATCCTCAAAGGCATTGAGTAATTCCATATTAGAACGTGACGTTTCAATGGTAATGACATCCGCATCCATATCAGCAATTGCCGCGATAATATCGTTAAATTCGGCGTAACACATATGAGTATGAATTTGGGTTTGATCGCTCACCCCTGATGCACTTACTCTAAATGCATAAGCCGCCCAGTCTAGGTAGTTCTGCCACTCTGATGCTTTTAATGGCATTCCTTCTCGAAATGCGGGTTCATCAATTTGAATGATATCGATGCCAGCTTTTTCTAAATCTACCACTTCATCCCTAAGCGCGAGTGCAATTTGATTGGCAATCGTTGGTTTATCAAGATCATCACGAATAAACGACCAAAACAAAATAGTGACGGGGCCAGTAAGCATGCCTTTCATTTTTTTATTTGTTAATGACTGGGCATATTTAGTCCAGTTAACTGTCATTGGTTGTTTACGGCTTATATCGCCCCAAATTATCGGAGGCTTAACACAGCGCGAGCCATACGATTGCACCCAGCCAAATTGGGTAAAGGCAAAGCCTTCAAGCAACTCGCCAAAATATTCCACCATATCATTGCGCTCAGCTTCACCGTGAACCAATACATCTAAATCAACGGCTTCTTGCTGCGCTACGGCATAGGCAATTTCATTTTCCATCTGGGTTGTGTATTGCGCTTGCGTAATATTGCCTGCTTTAAAATCACGCCTTGCTTTACGAATGTTATCGGTTTGTGGGAAAGAGCCAATTGTTGTAGTAGGCAAAATTGGTAAGCCAAGCGCTGACTTTTGGATTTTCTGGCGCGTTGAAAAACAACTGATGCGTTTACCATCATTTGCAGTTAAACCCTCAACACGATTCTTAACCGCTTGATTATTTACCCTTAATGACTTGCTACGCGCTATTACTGGCGCTGAATACTCTGTAAGTGTGGTTAAATCACCTGTGAGTAACGCATCTTTTAATAATTTAAGTTCAAAGCCTTTTTGTTTAGCAAAGGCAAGCCAAGATTTAATCTCACTATCAAGCGCACTTTCTTGTTCTAAATCAACGGGGGTGTGTAGTAAAGAGCATGAAGGCGCAAGCCAAACATCACTTCGCGATGACACCACATTTTTTATTTGGTGATAGATTGATAGCAGATCCGCTTTCCAAATGTTACGCCCATTAATTACCCCTAGTGATAAAATTTTATTATTGCCAATGGCGTGATTAATCTTGTAAATGTCTTGTGTTTCAGCCACTAAATCTAGGTGTAAACCATCAATTGATAAATTGACTATGGTATCTAGGTGATGTTCTATTGAGCCAAAATAAGTTGCGAGCAGTAATTTAACGCCCTGCCCATGCAACTTAGCAAAACTAGTAGAAAGTGCCTCGAGATACTCTTCTGATAACTCTAGTGCGAAAATAGGCTCATCTATTTGTACCCACTCAACACCTAACTCAGCTAGCTGACTAAGCACCTCTTGATAGGCAACTAACAAACGTGGCAACAAGGATAATTTATCAAAATCAGTGTCCGTTTTCGCAAGATGCAAGAAGGTAACAGGGCCGACAAGCACAGGCTTTATGTTGTGTCCAAGTAGCTTTGCTTCTTTTACCTGCTCAAACAATTCAGTAAAGCTTATTTCAAATACTTGGTCTTCACACAGTTCTGGCACGATGTAATGATAATTAGTGTTAAACCATTTAGTCATTTCACTGGCTGCACAAGCACAACCCGAAGGCGCCTTACCACGACCAATTCTAAATAAAGTATCTAAATCAATTGCCCCTGTACTACTTTGATGGCGTTTTGGTACAACACCAAACAACAAAGATGTACTAAGTACATGGTCATACCAAGCAAAATCGCCAACGGGTAATAGTTCAATGCCTTGGCTTTTTTGTAACTGCCAGTTGTCTTTGCGGATCGCCTGTCCTTTTGCTTTTAACTCAGCTAACGAACTTTCGCCACGCCAATAAGATTCAACTGCTCTTTTTAGTTCACGTTGTTTGCCTATTCGTGGAAAGCCTAAATTATGTAGTGTAATTGCCATCTTGATATCCTTTTATTTGAGACGTTTAGACGGCTAAATACTAGATTTAAATTTCTTTCAATTAAATCGCAAGTTTTTCCAAATTAACTTGAGAAAAACTAATAATGAAAACACCAGACCAAATAAGGTACACGACCAAAAGATTAATGACAGCGCTATCATAACTATTAAAAATATATAAAATAGCAATTTATTATCATTATGGCGTTAATTTGAGCTTCTGAGCATTGAAACATGAAAAATAAACAGCTAGTATCGAAGCTCTCTCATGATCGTTCAAGTTTAATATGAGTATTCTTAAAGATGATAGATGTAAAACACCTGAAAACCATCGCCACGCTAAAAGAAACGGGTTCTTTAGTAAATACGGCACGTGAGCTATACCTAACACAATCGGCTTTATCACACCAAATCAAAGACTTAGAAAACAAACTTGATTGCCAGTTATTTGAGCGAAAAACCCACCCAGTGCGTTTTACACCACAAGGTATGCTGCTTTTAGAACTCGCCCACGATGTGTTGCCTAAGGTTGAAGCAACAAAGTGTCGTTTAAAAGAAAGCCTGAACCAACCCATTTCACAATTACGTTTAAGTGTTGAGTGTCATGCGTGTTTTCACTGGTTATTACCAACCATTAAAGAGTTCAATAACTTTTGGCCTGATATAAAAGTCGACTATGAGCGCGGTTTTAGCTACGACGCAATCCCAGAGCTATTAAATGATGAGTTAGATTTAGTTTTAACATCGGATATTCGCGAAACTGAGCGTCTTGAATACGCCCATTTATTTGATTTTAAATTAAAGCTGATTGTGAGCCCAGATCACCCACTTGCTAAAAAAGCGTATGTAACAGCGCTCGATTTAAAAGACGAGACCATAATTTCGTACCCTATTCCACGCGAGCGCCAAGATATTTTTAAACACTTTATCCAAAACGCGCGCTTTGATGGCACTTTAAAAACCGTTGATCAAGGCTTATTGATTTTCCAACTAGTAAGCGCTGGTATGGGCGTTGCTGCACTACCTGATTGGTTAGTAACACCGTATGAAAGCCAAGGCTTAATTAAATCAATTCCATTAGGCGCCCTAGGTTTAACAAGGCCAATGTATTTAGCCATGAAGAAAACCATGAGCGAAAATCCAGTTTATCGACATTTCTTAAATACCTGTAAACAAAAAAAGGGTTAGCCACGTGCTAACCCTTTTCTTTTTTATACCGTTATTTACTGTTCAATTTCTTCATTAACTTGCTCTTCACCGCCTAACAGTACCGCAAGCCATTTTCCTTCTTCACTGTTTTCTAAGGCTATTTTTACAACCATAGTGAGGGGCACAGAAAGTAACATGCCAACCGTGCCTAACAGCCAACCCCAGAACAGTAACGACAAGAACACCACAAGTGGCGATAAACCTAACCCTTTGCCCATATAACGTGGCTCAACCATATTGCCCATTACGGTATTAATTGCCATATAACCGGCAGCAATAATGCCAGCAACACCGACACCTTGTAGAACAACCGCCAATAGCACAGCAGGAATTGCAGCAATAATCGACCCAATATTAGGTATGTAGTTTAGGAAAAACGCTAATACGCCCCAAAGAATGAAATAGTCGATATCAAAAGCCCATAACATTAAGGTTACCAATAAACCGGTAGCAAGGCTTACTAAGGTTTTAATTGCGAGGTATGAATTTACCGAATCCAAAAATAAATCAATTTGTTTTTGTTTCATTTCTGGGTCGTCTAACGCTAAATGCACTTTTTTGCCAATATAAGGCGCTTCAAGCAACATAAACACTACAGTTAAAATAATCAGAAATAAATCAGCCATAATGCCACCTACACCTGCAAGGGTATTGGCAGCAACATCAATCAGTTTACCTGGGTCTAAGAACGACATGATGCGTTCTTTATCTATCAATATATTGTATTGCGCTAAAGTGGATAACAGACCGGAAAACTCATTTTGCAGTTGTGCTTTGTAAACAGGTACATTTTGCGAAAAACCATTTACAGATTGCCCCACAAGCCCTGCTAGGCTGACAACCACCAATAAAATGAGCAATATAACAATGGTAATCGCGGCCCCTTTCGGTACGCGATAGCGCCCTAATAATTCAATAAGTGGGCTACAGATAATGGCGATAAAAACAGACAGAAGAAATGGTACGACGATTGCGCTCGCTAATTTTAAACCTGCAAGTACGACAATTAGTGCTGCAAAGACGAGCAAGCTTTTACTGGCGCCGGTCAAATTTTGCTGAACCATGGCTATCCTTAGTTCGTATTATGACATTGTTCTAATTAAGGCTATGCTACAGTATAAGCGTGGCAAATAGGAAGCTATTTGATTTATCTATGAATATTTTAATAACAGGGGCCACAGGCCTAATTGGCTCGCACTTATGTAAGCACCTTGCAAACCATCACAAATTGGTGGTGCTAACGCGTCGCAAAGAAAAAGCCTTTACACTATTAGGCCATCATGTTGATGCCCATGAAACTATTAATGACATTGATTTTAATGAAATTGACTGCGTGATTAACCTAGCAGGCGAACCAATTGCAGATAAACGCTGGACAGCCTCTCAAAAAGCCAAAATAGAAGCCAGTCGCTGGCAAATAACAGCGCAAATCGCAGAGAAAATTAAAGCTGCAAAAACGCCTCCCCATACCTTTATATCAGGCAGTGCCATTGGTTTTTATGGCAGGCAAAACGAACCTGTTACCGAAAACAATAACCAACCTTTTGATGAATACAGTCATCATTTATGTAAAAAATGGGAGCAACTTGCGCTATCAGCGAGTTCTGAGAAAACCCGCGTATGTATTTTAAGAACTGGTATTGTGCTTGCCAAAAAAGGTGGTGCACTGGGTAAAATGATACCGCCATTTCAATTTTATCTTGGCGGCCCAATTGCAGATGGCAAGCAATATATGTCGTGGATCCATATTAACGATATGGTGAACATCATTTTATATTTAATTGAAAATGAGTCACTTCACGGAGTGTTTAATGCCACTGCACCAAACCCAGTAACAAATAATGAATTTAGTGAAAGCCTAGGTGAAGCGCTTAACCGGCCAAGTCTATTAAGAATGCCCGAGTTTGTTTTAAGAATGTTGTTTGGTGAGATGGCTGATTTATTGGTGTTTGGCCAAGCTGTGTTACCAAAAGCACTAAATGATGCAGATTTTAAGTTTCAATATGCCGAGTTAAAACCCGCATTAGAAAATGTGTTAAGTGGGCGCTAACGCCCACTTTTTTTTATAGAGCGCGTACCAAACCTTGGGTATTTTTACGTAAGGTTTTCGCGACTAAACCATAGCCTAATAACGCAACAAAAAGAGCACCAACAACAGGGCCGTACACCCACATCGTTGGGTGAAGGTTACCAAATTGCTCAAACATGCGATATTGCACTATGAGTAGTGCTACATCACTGAAAAGCGCTGCAGCAATACCTGCAAATAGCCCAAGTAATACAAACTCATAAAGCACTGCATTTTTAATTAACTTAGCCTTAGCACCCAAAGTTCGTAGTATCACCACTTCTTGCATACGGTCATGAAGGCTTGCTTGCACTTGCGACACCAGCACCAATGCGCCGCATATCACAACAATGACCAGCACAAAGCTTATTGCCGTTGCGACTTGATCAATGGTAGATCGCACTTGTTTAATCATTGAGTCCACATCTATGATACTGACACTCGGATGATTACGAACAAGTTGCTGCAAAGCACGTTTAGATTCATTAGGTGTACTTACCGCTGAAATATACGTTGCTGGAAACTGCGAGAGTACTTTAGGACTTAATATAATAAAGAAGTTTGGCTGCATGGTTGACCAGTTTACTTCTCTGAGGCTAGTAATTTTGGCGCTAAAACGTTGTGAACCAATTAAAAATTCAAGCTCGTCGCCAATATCGACACCTAAACGCTCAGCCATGGATTGCTCCATTGAAAGCTCATTTTCATCTGGATTCAACCACTCACCTTTTACTATGGTATTGTGGTTTGGCAAAGTGTCGCGCCATGTTAAGTTCAGCTCGCGCCCAACACCAGAACGCGCTTCTTCATCACGCTTTTCGTTTTCTTCTGCTGAAACTGAGCGCGCAACTAATTCGCCGTTGATGCTGTTTACGCGCCCACGTACTACCGCATAAAAGTCAGTTTGCTGAATATTATTCTCAGCAAGGAAGTTAGCAATATCTGTTCGCTCATATTCGCTGATATTAACTAAAAAGCCATTCGGTGCGTTTTCGGGTAGTTGCGATTGCCAATCCGCTATTAAATCGTTTTTCATAACAACCAAAAACAAGATGAGCTTGATTGCCAACGCAAAGCTAATCACTTGTACCGCATTGGCATTGGCACGTTTTTGCAGTGATGCAATGGCCAATGACCAACTGTTACTTGGTTTTAAACCAAGCTTACGTGATGATGTAAAAAGTAATCTGCTTAAACCAAATAACATGGCTGCAAGTAATGCACACGACACAAACATGATGCCAGCAATGACAAAGCTGCGGCTAAATAGACACATCAGCGCAAATACCGTGAGTGTTGCTAACAATACGTGAAGTTTAGATACTTTAAGGGAATCACCTAAATTACGGCGTAGTACGCGCATTGGTGGAATATCAAATAAATCCATTAATGGCTTAAGTGAGAACATCACCGCGCAAATAATACCGGTGAATGTGGCAAGTCCCATTGGCCAAAAGGATGCTGCTGGCAATGCTTTACCCATTTTTTCACTCAGTAAATCAATTGCAACCACCTGTAATATAAAGCCAAGTAGTAAGCCAATTACTACCGAAAAAAGCGTTACTAAAAGCAAATGCGTGATGTAAATATTACGGATTGTGGTACGCGAACCACCTAGTGTTTTCATCATTGCCACGGGATCATACTGGCGCTCGCAGTAACGCCTTGCTGATACGGCAATTGCCACTGCAGCAAGCATAATGCCGAGTAAACCAGCAAGCAGCAGAAAGCGCTCTGCACGATTTACTGAGTCAGAAACAGGGCCTTGTCTATCTTTAACCCCATACCAGCGCTGATTTTCAAGTAGTTGTGGTTTCAACCAGGCATAATAGTCGGATAATTGTTGCTCTGTGCCCGCATATAAATAACGGTAAGAAACACGACTGCCCGGTTGGATCACTTGAGTTTTTTCAACATCAGCAATGTTCATTAATACGCGACGTGAGCTCGAAAAAATGGCAAAAGGGGCATCTGGCTCTTCAGCCAGTATTTTTTCAGCAACAAAAGTGGCTTCGCCAATTTCTACCTGATCTCCAACTTCAATATTTAAGCTGTAAAATACCGTATCGGACAGCCAAATATTGCCTGGTTGTGGATGTGCTTCTGTTACATATTCTTCACCATCAAAACTATCTTTTAGTTTTAATTGCCCTTTAAGTGGGTAGCCTTCATCGGTTGCTTTAATATAAGCAATTTGCATTTCATCTTTAGCAAACAACATGCTATCAAAGCCATACCAAGTGGCGGTGCGCAAACCATCATCGATGGCTTTAGTAAGAAACTCTTCAGGCAGTTTATGATTGCTTTGTAAGCCTCTATCTGCAGCTATAAACTCACTGCTTTTTTGATTAATAGAAAGGCCAATACGGTCGGTAATGGATGACAATGTCATTACTGTCATAACCGCAAGGGCAATCGCCAACAAAATAATGTTAAGTTCGCCGCGTTTTAATTCTTGGCGAAAGAGTTTAAACGCTAATTTAGCCCACATCTGCCTGAACTCCGATACGGTCATCAATTAGTTGCCCTGCATCAATATGAATGGTGCGCTGACATTTTTCAGCTAAATGCTCATCGTGGGTAACCAGCACTAAGGTTGTGCCCACCACTTTGTTTAAGTCAAACAACAATTCTTCAATTCTGCGGCCGTTCTTACTGTCAAGATTGGCTGATGGCTCATCGGCAAAAAGCACCTTTGGCTCACCAATATATGCACGCGCAATAGCAACACGTTGCTGCTCACCACCTGATAGCTGTGATGGAAAATGATGCAAGCGATGCGATAGCCCTACTTTATCAAGTAACTCTTTTGCTTTTTCTTCAGCGTTTGTTTCACCTGCTAATTCTGCTGGCAACATGACATTTTCAAGCGCCGTTAAACTTTGCACCAACATAAATGATTGAAAAATAAAACCGACACTTTTAGCACGTACTGCTGCGCGCTGCTCTTCATCTAGGTTGTGAAGTGGTTCACCATCTAAATAGATTTCGCCTTTAGTTACACTGTCAAGGCCTGCAAGAAGCGCAAGTAAAGTAGATTTACCTGAACCCGACGCGCCAACAATCGCAATTGACTCACCCGGCTTGACATTAAAACTGATGCCAGAGAGGATAGTTAGGTCGCCATCAAGTGTTGCGACAGTTTTTCCAAGGTCTTTTACCTGAATCACATTCATTTGCGAAAGTTTATTCATAGGACTCTCAATGTTATTACGTAGTTTATTTGTTATCTTTTTCGTTATTAGTTACTCAGTAACTGCCAACACCGATCACAGTGATGGTAAAAGCAATAGTAATCAAACAACTAAAATTCTTATATTAGGTGACAGCTTAAGCGCAGGCTATGGCCTAAAACAAGACCAAGCTTGGGTTCAGTTGTTACAAAATGCGTACAACCAAGAAAAATCCCCTATCTTGTTGATAAATGCAAGTATTAGCGGTGAGACAAGTGGTGGCGCATTACAACGTTTGCCTGCTTTATTAGCTGAACATACACCGGACTGGGTTTTAGTTGAAATTGGTGGCAATGATGGCCTTCGCGGCTACCCCGTTAAGCTATTAAAACAAAATTTAAAACAAATTGTGGATAAGAGTATTGCTGCAAACGCGAAAGTGCTGCTGATGGAAATCGAAATAACACCAAACCTTGGTAAACGTTATGCAACAATGTTTAAAGATGCCTATCAGCAAGTGGCAAATGAAAAGCAGCTTCCTATCATACCCTTTTTTATCACATCGGTTGTGACTGAATCTAATTTAATGCTACCAGATGGCATTCACCCGAATGCAGAGGCTCAGCCACTTCTAAGCGAGAAAATGAAGCAACATTTTGATGAAATCATTTTGCAAAGAAACTAAAGAAAAGGGCTCAATTATATTTATTGATGAAATCGTATATTTATCACGCAGTTAAAACGCACAGTAGTTGATTTTAACTATTTGCAAGAATACACTAGCAACAAATGTCGGCATATAGCGCAGCTTGGTAGCGCACTGTCATGGGGTGTCAGGGGTCGCAGGTTCAAATCCTGCTATGCCGACCATTCTTTTCAAAGACTTACACCCATTTTTCTTTTCTTCTATATTCCCTTTTATCTTCCGTGTAGCCAATATGTAGCCAGTATTTAATAAACTTCAGGTTATGTCAGGTTTTGTTAGGTTTCTCAGGCGAGAAGTAGAAGCCTTTTTTATATACCTCAAAAATTAGTATTCGGAAGTCATATAGGTTTTCGCGCGTATTGGTCGAAAAAACACTAGACTCCTTTTTTATAGTGAGGGAAAACTCTTTTTATATGCCACGGAAACTAGCAAAATAGCTTATGATCTATTGGCTAAAATAATTTGAGTTAAACTATCTCGCATAGTTGTAGCTTGAAATGTCTTGTTCTCTGTTAAATATCTGTTCAAGTAATTACAGATTTCAGAAGAACAATAATCTAATTTCGCCTTTTTTATAGTTGAACCTAGAATATTTTCAATTGAACGGACACTTGTAAGGCTATCAACTTTATTCTTGAAATGCTCGTAGGATTTATCTGTAATAGCGTTACCTTTATCGGTATAGCCAAAGATTGTTTTATCTTTTGTTGAATAGATAGTCTTACTAAGATAATCAGTGCTTTTTTCTATTTCGCGTAAATGATGATTATATAATTCCAATTGTTTGCATATATTCCAAGTGTAAGCATGAAATGCTAACTCGAATTTTTTTTCTTTCTGTAGAAATACCCTCATCTGATTGGTTATATCACATTGCGATAAATGGTCGGTATATTCTAGCGTTAATCTATTAAGCTCTTTCCAGCCTTCATCATTTCTTCCTGCTAATTGTAAATACATTGGAAGTCTCAATCGATCTTTTAAAAAGATCAGTTCACCATCATTTTTATTTAAAGCAGACTCTAAAGTTTCACAAGCTTGTTCATATTTTTTCTCTTTCTTTAATTGAGAGGCTATTTTCAGCAGCTCCTTTGAGGTTAATTTCTTTGTTGAACGAAATAGCCCTATTAAACGTCTAAACATAATCAATCCATTAATTTCAATTTTAAATCATCATACGTCTTATATGGTAATAATTAAAGCTTACCGATAAACGGTTTATGGCTACTATTTTTCTACTTTATAGCTTACCGATTATCGGTTTATGCTCTTTATAACAACTACGCTACAGCCCTATACCACGCACCTATTATAAGCTAACCAACTACCGAAAATCGGAGCAAGCAATATTTAAGCTCTTAATCGGCTTTCTTCTAAAAAATTCACTAGCGGTTTCGTTGTTGGGTCTACATCTAACTTACCTTTGCACTCATCAATAGGTTGCCAGGTAATGGCATATAAACTTGGTAAGTTACCGCCTGTACGCCAGTCTTTACCACCTACTCTTGTTTTAAAAATTAGCCCATTGTTTTCAAGCTGCTTTAGTGACCTTGAGATAGTGTCATTACTGGTAAAGTTATACTTTTTAAATACAGATAAAGTGGCGCATAAATCTCCGTTGTTATAACCGTTATACTGGCTTGCAATGTAATTTAATATGACTTTTGATTGGGGGTTCAAAGTGCAATATCGTTTACTTTCTAGAACAACATTTGGTAATACAACTACCCCCCCACGAGCCTTATTATAGTAGTCAACTTGATAAGGATTTTTCTTTCGTTTACTTGGCATTTGATATACCCTTTAGAAAGCTAGTGGGTTGAGTTTGCCGACCACCCACCAGCTTGATTAATAGGAAAGCTGTTTAGCTAGATAGGCTATTCAGCTTCTTTTTTATAGAGTGGATCATTTGCGGCTTCGAGCTGCATTAGTTCTGCTTTAGTAGCTTGCCCTAATATTTTATAAACGCGCTTTAAGTCTGACTTTGCCCGTTTTACCTGCTCGCACTTAACTTTTCTTTTTACGCGTTCTTTCATTGCTTCACGTTCATTAAAAAAGTCATGCCTTTGCTGTTCTGTCATTAAATGAACTACAAATTTAGAATTGCCAACGGGCGCAGATTCAAACTCAACAAAATGTTTTAGTTTTAACTCACTTTGCTTTGCATCTTCTTTATCGAACTCTCTATCTGCGTTGTTACGCTTTGGCGGACTGGTGGCTTCTCCATTAAGCCAAGTAAGCAAAACAGTACGAAGTTCAGCGTCCATACTTATAAGCTCTTGATAAGCTTCTGGTGCTTCATATTCAAGGGTTTTTAATGTTATAGGGTAAGTAAGCTTAGTAATATCAATCATAGCTAAACCTCCTTACTTGCAAGCCAAGCATCAAGATCGGATTTGCGATATACGCAGCAGCGATTAGTTATATGAATTTTTGGTGGAAAACTTGGATCTGTTTCACCTAAGCGCCATAGCGTAGTTAATGAAACGCCAATATAGTTAGCAGATTGATTTAAACGTAAATGTTCATTTTTCATAGCATAGCCCTTTGTTTCTGTTTAATTCAAGGGAAATACTATCAACTGGTATATTACTGCGGTTCACATTTTTAAAATTAGTTTTGTGAACCGCTCTTAAGCTCAAATAATGCATTTAGCAAATCTGCTTTATTTGAACTTTTGTACATTTCTCTATAAATACCTTTGTGGAAGTTTATTGCTATTTTGTCTTCTGATTTTACTTTGTTTAGTAGCCTTGATACGCCTGATTTTGTAGTGCCAATACAATCACCTATTTCTGTAAGAGTAATCTCGCTGTATCTTTCCTTACATATTTGAATAAGAGCAATCAAAGATGCATTTTCTATACTTTTATCTGTTTTTTGTAACCAAGGCTTCCCCCCGTTAAGAAATTCTTTTACTCCGCCTGACACAAACCTAATTAAATTCTCTGGTATTTCAACATCTGACTCTACACGCTCAACGAATGTTTTTAACGCCCAATTAATTTCCCTTTTATCTGAGTCTCTAGAAACTCTATTATGCTCAGGCATAATCCTAGTCGGAGGTCTATTCATCTTATAAAAGCATAATTCATTGCCTTGATAGCCAACCCTAAATGCACCAATCTCAATCACAATATGTGGATACTTAGAAACTAAATTAATAGCGTCTATTAACTCTTGTTTTGGCACATGCTCTAAAATCAGTTTTTTTTCCTCTGGCTCAACTTTAAAAACTAATTTATCTAACATTTCTAATTCCTTTTAAATCAACGTCATTATATTTGAAAATATCTTCTAAAATTGCTGCGTTTACTTGCTCATCATGCTTTAAATAGTTTTCGGCAATCATTGATCCGTCACTATGCCCTACTAAACCAGCAATGGTTAATACGGGTACACCACGCGCTACTAATTCAGATATAAAGTTATGCCTAAATGAATAGAAATCTAGGCTCTCTGTGACCTCTCCTAGCGCTTTTACTGCTTTCCAGTGTGTTAGGTGAGCTTTTCTATCGAGCTTTGTGCCTGTGCGCTCTGATTTGAATATATAACCTGTTTCGGGTGAACCACATTGCAAACGCCAGTCATTCAATATTTTGTTTAACTCTTTGGTGACAGGAAACTTAACCTTTTTACCTTTGCCGTTGCGCTTAGTTTTAGTTGGGGTGAAAACTAGGGTTGTTTGATCGTTAAACTGGTTATAAATAACGTATTCCCATTTTAGGGCGTATATATCCGCTGGACGCATACCTGTTAACCTAGCAATGTGGCAAAACGGCTCAAACCAATGTGCAAAGGTGGCACTGTCTAAATCTTGTAAATGCGCTTTGCCATGTTTGCGGCTTGAACGCCTTTGCTCACGTATTTTATCTGCAAATAGGGTTAAGCCTTTTGTTATAGCGGCTTTGTCTTGTTGGGTGAATATATCGCGCTGAGCACCAAGCTTCTCAGTGTGCTTTTCGTATTGTTCTAACTCTTGGTTAGTGAGTTGCGGCAATACATAACTTTTAATTGGGTTGTTACTTAACACTGGCTGTGTGTTTGTATCGGCTGAACGGGTGGCATAATTCAGCATAGCTTTAAATGCGCCAAAATCGCGCACAAGCGTTGTACGCATAATGCCTTTTTTTCTGCGTTTGTTATACCAGCTTAAAATATCCGCACTGGTAATTTTATCCATATCTCTATCAAACAAGTGTGCAAAGTTGCGCTTGATACCTTTTAGCGTATCGTTACCTGCTTTTGAATTTTGTTCTTTATAGGGGGTGTAAATCTGTTCAAAGTAAACACCTGTATTTAGATACTGTTTAGCTTTGTTTTCTTGTTCAGCTTGCTTTTGTTCAGTGGCTAAGCGTTTTCTTTCGGCTATTGGGTCTTTTCCATTTTTAATTGACGGCTGCTTTTCTAAGGCTACTTCAGCCGCTTCTATTGGCTTTAGGTTAATACCCCCTATGGTGTAGGTTCTGCGTTTACCTGTTACGTCAGTGTATCTTAAACGCCATGCACCACCTGTTTTTAACTTAACAAAGAAAAAACCTTTAATCTTGTCACAACCTAGTTGCTCACGCTCCTTAGCTGTTTTTAAAAACGCATTGAGTTTTGCTTGTGTAATGCTGGTGGGAGTAGCCATTTTTTACGCTCGTGTAGCCAATATGTAGCCACTATAGCGTAATTTTGTGAAATAACCAGAATTTTAAAGAATTGATAAACTCAATAAAAACAATGAGATTATAGGTTAATATGTTATTTTAACAGGGGTTAAAACTGTCATGGGGTGTCAGGGGTCGCAGGTTCAAATCCTGCTATGCCGACCATTTTCCTTATCCCTATCCATAATATATTTTCTTTGATTAGTGCTTCGATTTCTTTTACTCAATCTAAAATTTATAAAAATTATTTTTGGATATTTTTATTACAAATAAAAAACGCAGCTATTTAGCTGCGTTTTTCGTTTTTGATAAATTTTAACTCTTAGCCTTTGTTTTCGCTTTAGGCTTAGCCTTGGCTTTTGACTCTTCAACCCATTTGCCATTCGCATACAGCGCAGTCCAGCCGGTTGCTTTGCCATCTACTTCAGACATAACATATTGCTCTTTTGCTTTTCTACTATAGCGAACAATTGCTTCATTACCCTCAGGATCTTTCTCTGGAGCATCTGCAAGATAATAGAATTTAGGCGAAATGCGATCACGAAAACGCTTCAGTTCAGATACTTTAGGTGCACGTGTTTCACGCGATTTCGGGAATGTAGACGCTGCCATAAAGATCCCTGAAGCACCATCACGTAGTACAAAATACGCTTCTGATTTCTCACAAGGTAGTTCAGGAAGGTGAACTGGGTCTTCTTTTGGTGGCGCAGCTTCACCGTTTTTAAGTAACTTACGCGTATTTTTACACTCTTCGTTAGTACAACCAAAATACTTACCAAAACGACCTGATTTTAACTGCATTTCTGACTGACATTTGTCACATTCAATAACAGGGCCATCGTAGCCTTTGATTTTGAAGCTACCTTGCTCGATTAAGTAACCATCACAGTCTGGATTATTACCACATACATGTAATTTTCGGGCTTCATCGATTAAGTATGAATCCATTGCTGTTTCACACTTAGGGCAACGTTTCATCTGACGAAGCACTTCTGTTTCTTCGTCTTCAACATCAGCTGCAACGGCTTCTTCGCCTGGCACCAGGTTCATGGTTTGAGTACAGCGCTCTTTCGGGGGTAGCGCGTAACCTGTACAACCCAAGAAAACACCGGTTGTGGCAGTACGAATTCCCATATTACGGCTACAAGTAGGACAAGATAAATCTATTTCCACAACTTGGTTTGTACGCATACCGCCTTCGGCTTCTTCAGAGCCTGCTTTTTCAAGGTTTGTCGAGAATTCTTGATAGAATTTATCAAGCACCTGGGTCCATTCGCGCTCACCGGCTGCAATGTCATCTAAGCGCTCTTCCATCTTAGCTGTAAAGTCAAAGTTCATCAGATCACTAAAACTTTCAACTAAACGCTCATTAACTATTTCACCCATCTTTTCAGCAAAGAAACGACGGTTTTCAACTCGCACGTAACCACGGTCTTGAATAGTCGAGATAATTGATGCATAAGTTGATGGACGACCAATACCACGCTTTTCAAGCTCACGCACTAAACTTGCTTCACTAAAGCGTGCTGGCGGTTTCGTGAAGTGTTGTTTCGGGTCAAGTTCTATTAAATTAACTACTTCACCTTTTGCAACTTGTGGTAGTGCTTGCTCTTCTTGATTTTTCTTTTTAACTGAAGGTTGAACGCGTGTCCAACCATCAAATTTTAATACGCGACCTTTGGCTTTAAGTTCATAATCACCTGCAGCAAGGATAATCGTTGTTAAATCATATTCTGCTGGTGTCATTTGACAAGCAACAAACTGACGCCAAATTAATTCATATAATTTTTTAGCATCGGCTTCTACGCCATCTAAGTGGCCTGATAAAATTTCAACATTCGATGGACGAATTGCCTCGTGCGCTTCTTGCGCGCCATCTTTAGATGAATATCGAATTGGAGATGATGGTAAATACTGTTCCCCAAATTGATTTTCGATATAGCCTCTACACGCTTCTACAGCATCATTTGATAGATTTGTTGAGTCAGTACGCATATAAGTGATGAAACCGGCCTCATAGAGGCGCTGAGCTAACATCATGGTCTTTTTAACACCATAACCTAATCGTGTACTTGCCGCTTGTTGCATTGTTGAAGTAATAAATGGTGCCGAAGGTTTACTTTTACTAGGTTTTTGCTCTGTTTCTGAAACTGTGTAATTTGCACCTTTAAGGGCTGCTACGGCAGTGTCTGCTTCAACTTTATTCTTTGGCTCAAACGCTTTGCCTAAATATTTAGTAACTGCAAAGCGAATTTGTTCTTCTTGCGCTTTTAACTCAGCGTGAATATCCCAAAATTCTTCCGGTACAAATGCTTTTATTTCACGCTCACGCTCAACTAATAAACGCACAGCTACTGATTGAACACGCCCTGCAGATAATCCACGCGCCACTTTCGCCCAAAGCAAAGGCGAAACCATAAAGCCCACAACGCGGTCAAGGAAACGTCGCGCTTGTTGCGCGTTAACCATATCTATATTTAATTCACCAGGTTCGGCAAAAGCATTTTGAATTGCATTTTTGGTAATTTCGTTAAAAACAACGCGTTTATACTTGCTCTCGTCGCCACCGATTACTTGCTCTAGGTGCCAAGCAATTGCTTCCCCTTCTCTATCCAAATCGGTTGCGAGATAGACACAATCAGCGTCTTTAGCGAGTTTTTGCAGTTCAGCAACGACTTTTTCTTTACCCGGCAACACTTCATAGTGAGGTTGCCATCCTTTATTTGGATCAATACCCATACGAGCAACTAAATTAGCGTAATCCTTTTCTTTACGATATTTAGCTTTCTCTTCTGGTGACATTTTGCGTACTTCAGCTGGTGATTTAGTTGCGGCTTTATTCGCATTACCTGATGTAGGAAGATCACGAATGTGCCCTACACTGGATTTTACGACGAAATCCTTGCCTAAATATTTATTGATTGTTTTCGCCTTGGCCGGTGACTCAACAATAACTAACGACTTACCCATATTTGCCTATTTTACTTACGCAGTGCGATTTAATCTGTTAACCCATTTTGGGCGCTATTATTAAAGGTATATCGACAAAGTGCCAGTGTGACAAGCATATTTTTAAAAAAACTCACTATTTTTACATGTGTTAGCTGCAAAAATGTTCGCTCTGATTAAAAAATGAAAAGATAAAAGATATAAAAAAAGCGCCATTAAGGCGCTTTTAAATCGTTAGAAAATATTAACCTTCGTCTCTGATAATCAATGGGACATCAGAAAGCGTCCCTTTTGGTGTTAAAAATTTATAAATAAATTCACCTGAAGTTCGCTTATTAGGTGTTCCCTCTCGACTTACTGAGTGTCCACGTCCAGCTGCTACTGTAGCAGTTGAATTTGCTAACACATACGAACCAGCATCTGTATCACCGTTACTTGAACTATATTCAACAGTTGTGCCTGCTGGTAGTGGGTTATTATAAATATCGCTGTAGTAGAATTGGAATGAAACACTCGTTAAACCAACATCAATAGCTTGATCTAGTTCAGAAGTACATGCTCCATTTTCATATACTGCACCTTCTCTATCACAATTAGCAGGGGTGCTACTATTATTATCATCATCTATATGGATGTAAATACGTGAAATATCAGCAGATTTAATATCACAGTAATCTTGATTTTCTGACTCTTCAAGCTCTAACAGTACAAACTTATTATCTTGGCCATTCTCAAACTCCCAAGTATCATCAGCTGATTTTTCTAAAATTACATCTGAACAATTAGCAGGAATAGAACCATTAGTACCATGAAAAGATGGGACATAATGACTCTTATGAATTGTGTAACGCCCAAATGCTGTACTACCAGACATTACAATTTCAATATTACGACGTAAATCAACTAAACTTTTGCTACAGTCGCCATTTGCTTCAGCTTGTTCAGAACATACTAGTCCATTAAATTTGCCATTTGCAGCTGTGTATTCGCCATCACCATTTAGATCTACAAATTCCTCAAACTCGCCACCATCTGTATTAGTTGGGATACAATTAACGCCTGTACTACAATCGACATTTCCATCAAACTGGCCATTTTCGTTGTTATCTACAAATGCCTCTGGCAGATCATATGAACTATAAAACTCGCCTGAATCGAACATGCCATTGGCATTACGGTCAATATAATTTTCTTCACCAGCTGTAGTAGCTAAAATAGTTGCTCTTGCACCAAGAGGTACACCATTGACATTACTATTAGCATTAACAATTCCGTTCAAACATGGAGCAGGTGAACCAAACCATGGGTCGCAATTAACGTTACCTGTTTTAGGGTTGATAGCGCTTATTGAATTACCCCATTTACCGTCGGTGAAAGGTCTTGGATCTTGGCTTTTCCATTGAACAGTACACTGTCCGTCTACCGTTTCACAGCGAAGTAAATCTGTATATTGTTCACTATCAATTAAACCCACAGCGCCACCTTCAGTGCGAAGGTAAACAGCTGTACCATCCGGTACAAAATTACCAAAGTGGTCAGCCATGCTTATCGTTAAGTCACTTACTTCACCATCATGTGATAAAGCCTCTACCGATAAGGTTTCTGCAGCTAAGCTAAAGCTATCGTTATCTGGTAGACCAGATGTAATTGTAAGCAGGTCAGAGACCGTCATAATCTGAGCATCAAGGTCTACAAAGCTTAAGTTTCCAGTTGGACAATCTTCAGCATTTGAGTTTGTTTTACATGTATCGTAACGCTCTTTCCAGCATGTTACATCATCAACTGGGTAAGTATCCGGAATTTCACTATCAGGAATATAACACGCATAAACGCGAACACTCATAGGAACTTTACCAGCTGTAATTGTCACTTGAGAGATGCCATCGCTATCGGTATTGATCGATGAGCGATTTAGCGAAACACCACCATTATAAGAATTTAATTTAAAATCTAAACGGCTGTTAGCTACTGGCTTTCCTAGTTCATCCTTTAATTTAAATGAAATATTACTCGACTCAGAACGACCTTTGCCACCAGTACCTTTTAGTGCGATAACAGACTGTGTTGAATCAATAAATTCGATCGACGCCACTTGTGAACTAGAAAGGGGTAATGAAGTACTAATTGACTTTCCGTTTACAAAAGCTGTGATTATATCACTACCGTTACCATTACAGCCTTGTGAAAGGTAAGTAGCAGATGCTTTTCCGCCGATACTCGTAGATAATGCATCGATTTTTGCACCACCATTTTGACTACAAGCAGAACTAAACTCTACATCAAGAGGTACAGTCAATGGAGTACCATCTGTATCAATGATATCAACTGTAATAACTGTTGTTGCACCAGCTGCAAGTGGCACATACTCTCCGGAATTATCGGTTTTAAGGTTAAGTCCATTGTCAATTGCTAAGGTAAATTCAGCGACACCGACACTGATTGCTTTTGTTTTTGATACATCTCGAGCAGAAACAGTAATTTCGCCTGCTTCGTTCTTAGTACCAGGTTCAAAAGTAAGGAGTGCAATACCATAGTTATCAGTCACTTGCTTCCCAGACTCTGGTAGTAGCTTTCCAACTGTGCTAGAAGCATCAATAAGAATATCTTTGAACCCATCACCTGAGCTTGCGTTAGCTACTGAAACAAAAACTGTACCTATTTGGTTTGAAGAGATATCCCTAGAAAGAACCGTACAACCGGTACTTGGCTCTAATGGATCAAGCTTAACTAGATCTCTGTTTGACTCCCAACCATCATTACAATCAGTCAGTAACTTGATATCTATTAAAGTTTGAGCTGTTTCAACAGATGCATCATCACCTGATGAGAAGAAATAAGCACTTTTGCTGATTTCTGTACCACTAAGCAATGCAGTAACGGCTCCTGCACCTTTAAAATCACCAGAGCTAAGTTTTACAGTTGCTACACCGTCAGCATCTAAAATTTGTGTGCCAGTTTCTGATAAAATTTTACCGGTATATTCTGTAGAGAAAGCAACAATACCTTCAGTAACAGCATTACCATCATTTTTAACAGTTACGGTGACAATCCCCTGATTACTTTGAGTTATTGGGTTTGACTCTGTTAATGGGTTACCACTTTCATCAGAAACTGTTATTTCTAGTGTGATAACACCATCTGTACCACTACCTGGGTTTTCACCGCCGCCATTATTTGGTGACTCTAAGCTACCACCGCCGCCACACCCAGTTAGCACAAAGCTAAAGAGTAAAGCAAAGAGTAATCGGTTTGAAGGCATAACTTCTCCCTTGCATAAATAATTATAATTAGAGTTATGTAATCTATATTAAACTAATATTCCAACAAAAATCATAGCATTTTTAAAAAAACTTACCGTATTTCCTTTAATTTTTTACGTTCACTGGTAGGCTATGCACAAAATCACAATAAATATACATACTAAATTATGACAACCAATACATTACAGCCTAAAGGAATGGGACTTACTAGCAAAATTCTCATCGGTATGGTGATGGGTATTATCACCGGATTTATTTTTAAAGCATTAATGGCTGATTCAGGCGATTTCACATTATCTGCCGGTGAATTTACCTTTTCGTTCAAAGGTTTTTTTGTTGATGGTATTTTCCATATCGGCGGGCAAATTTTTGTTAACAGCTTAAAAATGCTTGTTGTTCCTTTGGTTTTCATTTCATTAGTATGTGGAACATGCAGCCTGAGTGACCCTAAAAAGTTAGGTCGATTAGGCGGTAAATCAATTGGTCTTTACTTACTAACTACAGCTATTGCAATCACCATCGCGATGACACTAGCTTTAGTTATAAATCCTGGTGAAGGTATTAATATGCCAACCACTTCAACCTTTGACGCAAAGCAAGCGCCGACACTGGTTGATGTTATTATCAATATGTTCCCTACAAACCCAATCAATGCAATGTCGAGCGGTAATATGCTGCAAGTAATCGTATTTGCCTTGTTATTTGGTATTGCTATGGCACTAAGTGGCGATGCGGGTAAACGTCTTACCGCCGTTTTTGAAGACTTAAACACAATTATCTTAAAGCTTGTAACAATTTTAATGAACATTGCACCATATGGTGTGTTTTTCTTAATGGCAAAATTGTTTAGTTACATTGAAGGCGATTTAATTGTTAAACTCATTTTCTACTTCGGTACAGTTTTACTTGCGCTTTTTGTGCATGCACTTATTGTCTACCCTTCTCTACTAAAAACATTCACAGGTTTAAATCCTGCAATCTTCTTAAATAAAATTAAAGAGCTCTCAATCTTTGCTTTCAGTACTTCAAGTTCTAGTGCAACAATGCCGGTGACACTTGAAACAGCAACTAAAAAACTTGGCGCAGATAATAAAGTAGCTTCTTTCACAGTACCGCTTGGTGCAACCATCAACATGGATGGCACTGCAATCATGCAAGGGGTAGCAACAGTATTCATCGCTCAGGTTTTCGCTGTGGATTTAAGCTTTACTGACTATTTAATGGTTATTTTAACGGCTACCCTTGCTTCTGTTGGTACTGCAGGTGTGCCAGGTGTAGGCTTAATCATGCTAGCTATGGTACTAAATCAAGTAGGATTACCTGTTGAGGGTATTGCCATAATCATCGGTGTGGATCGCTTGCTAGACATGACACGAACCGCTGTAAACGTAACAGGTGATTGTATGGTGACCTGTATTGTTGCTAAATCAGAAGGTGAGTTCGATGAAGCGATTTTCAACGATGAAAATGCAGGAAAAGAATTCGAAAAATTAAATTAACCGATTTCAGTCTGCATTAAAAAAGCCGCTTAAATAGCGGCTTTTTCTAGTGGTATAACTCTTTGCTTTTTGAGAGTATTTTTTCAGAAATTTTATCAAGTACTGTACTTGCACCAATGCCTAATTTATCTGATAACCCTTTTTTGTTCTGATAGGTCACCATATACAACTCAAATTCTTCGTTTAAAGATAACAGCAAATCATCGCTTGTTTGAATTGCATCAACTAATCCCATTTTTAAAGCATCTGTGCCAAACCAAGTTTCACCTGTAGCTACTTGTTCTACATTAAGTTCTGGCCTTGCTGATTGTACATGTTCACGAAACAGTGCATGAATTTGCTCTAGCTCCTGTTTAAACTTTTCACGGCCCGAGTCTGTATTCTCACCAAACATCGTTAGTGTGCGTTTAAATTCGCCTGCTGTTATTTGTTCAAATTCAACATTATTCTTTTTCAGCAATTTATTAAAGTTAGGAAGTTGCGCTATCACACCAATACTGCCGATCATTGCAAATGGCGCACATACAAACTTATCTGAAACACATGCCATCATGTAACCGCCACTAGCTGCAATTTTATCAACACTGACGATGAGTTCGAGCCCTGCCTGCTTAAGTCTTGCTAATTGAGATGCAGCTAGGCCATAGCCATGCACCACTCCACCACCACTTTCTAGTTTCACAACAACTTTATCGTTTGTTTCTGCTATTTGAAGAATTGCGGTCACCTCTTTTCTAAGCGATTCAACTTCTTTAGCATCAATACCGCCTTTAAAAGATAAAACAAATACCTTGTTTTTCTCTTCAGTGTTTTTCTCTTTTGACTTTTTCTTCTCTGACTTCTCAAACTTTTTAAATGCCTCTTTATCAAGCGCAACGCTCAGTAGTTGCTTTTTTTGAAGATCTAAATTTTCGCTCAAGTTTTCAATTGTCAGCTCACCTTTTGTTGTCTTGTTTTTTACTGAAGCGACCACAATTAACACCATGATAATGGCAAAGGCGATCACAAAAGTGACAGTTTTAGCTAAAAATAATCCGTATTCGTATAAAAATTCCAAAGTAAACTCCATCAATACTGTTTTGCGTACTCTAATTAAATTTCAAACAAAAAAAAAGCCGCACAAGATGTGCGGCTTTTTATCAATATTTAGTTATTCAGTAACAACTGATTCATTCGCAACTTGAAGCATTAAGCCTCTTGTTGCTAAGAATGACGCTACTTGGCCTTGCATTTCAGCATTGGCAGCAGCTGCATCAGCAGGAGTAACACCGTATGCTGGCGCAGGCGTTAATACAGAGCCATGGTGACCTTTTGTGAACTTAACCATGTAGCTCATAGGCTCAGCAGTTACTTGTGAAGTAGCAACTGGTGTAAGACCCATTAACTGACCTGAAGGTACTGTACCTGATAACGGGCTTACCGTTGAATAAGGTGGAATAACAGTATCTGCAGGATTGCCTTCGCCATCGCCTACAACCACATTTTGATAGATTGCAGCCCCTTGTGAAGCAACTTTACTCGCTAGTGAATTCGAATCCGCAGCATCAATAGCCGTTTGAATAGCAAATGCAAACTGGCTAATTGTGCCTGAAATACTCGCTAGCTTTACAGTCTCGCCTGCAAGAGTTAGCTTAGTTGTATAAGCTACAAACGCACATCCTGCATAGTCACTTTGTGAACCTGCATACTGAGCACACGCTTGCATGCCTTCTTCAGATTGCATAAATGCGATAAACTCTGCTGAATCAGCTGTGCCTGCAGCAGCAAGTACAGATCCTTTAATCACATTACCAAAAGCATCTGACTCAAGTAAGAAACCGGCAATACCACCACTACCACTTGCTAAAGCAATTGTGTTCACTCTAAATAGTGGGTCAATTAATGCAGCAGTCTGCTCACCAACTAATGGCGCTACTGATTCATTTGCCGCAGCTAAGAAACCAGGTGCAACAACTGCACCTAATGAGTGACCAACAAAGCTCACATCTGTTGGGTTGATACCTTGAAGGTTAGTTGCAGCAAGCGACAAACGTAAGCCTAGTAAATCAGCCATTGATTGACGCATATTGTCACGCGCTACTAAGTTTGATGAAAGGTTCATGTAATGAAGTACATTACCGTCTTCACCCGATGCATTGAAATCAAACTCGCCGTCACCATCTACATCAATACCACGCTCACCGTGTAACGGGTGGTCTATCGCAACAGTTACAAAGCCTTGCAGGGTTAACGCTGCCGTGATTGCTAGCATGCTCTCTTTAGTGCTGGTGATACCATGCTGTAACATGACAACAGGCCAACCTGTTGCAGGCATTGCTAATGCAGGTAAACCAAGCTGAGAACGAACCACGTTTAATACAGTTAAATCATCTGCTGGTGTAGTAACTTGAACTGGCACATTGGCATAGCTATGTGGCATTGGTAATGGGTTGTATTTAGTTAAGTGACGCTGTTCATCTAAACCTAAATCACGTAAAAGACCATTTGTTGCATTGAAACAAATAGCATCTTTTTCGTTAATTGGCTCTGCTGGCACATTGCCACCTTGCGCTCTAAAACCTGCAAGCGTCGCCGCACTATCACACAAACCTTTCCAATAGGTATGATTTAGTGCTGAATCTTCTTTAGCTTGAGGTGTTTTTAAATAATGCGGTAATACAACTGAACCACGTTCATATTTAATTTGGTCAAATACTGGTGATGGCGGCTGTGCACCTTGTGAGCGGAAAAGCACATCGCCTACAGTCATACCAGTTGAAGGCCCCATCATTAACTGTGGCATGTTTTGTTGTGTTGCTGCGCTCATCGCATACACATTCTTAACCATGCTCATTACGGCACCTGCCGACTGAATCGTCATGGCACCTGAATAAATGATATCTGCTTTAGTGAGTGAACCAGACTGGATCACCACATTCTCGTAACTATTAATTACTGCCTGAAGCGCTTTTTGCTCATCCGTTACAAGTGGTAATGAGTTAATATCAAGTTTTACTAAACCATATGTTTCTGATGGCGCAAATGATTCACCGCGCGTATCACGTAACGAATTAGTAACTACATTGATGTATGAAGAACCTTGGTTGAATGGCTTAAGAGGAACAATTGCAATGTTGTTGCCATTAGCTTGGGCAAAATAATCAACACCGAATGTAAGTTCTTTAACAAATTTACATGCAATACCCGCTTGCACTTGTGAACATTCAGCATCTGTAATGCTCGCGCCCATTACAACTTCAAATAATCGTACAGAATCACCATTAACTGTACTTGCATCAAGCGTTAAGCTTGCAGGTACATCAAGTGATAATTGATAAGGCGATTGCGTTGACCAACCATCAAGCGCACCTAAAGACGTTTGTGGGTCTGAATAATCAATTTCGTCGGCGGCTTCACCTGGCATATTTAATGTACCATCGGTTGTACCTAAGAAAAGCAAGTCATTAGGAACTGAGACAACACCGTTTGAGGGATCAAATGCAACAGAACCGGCAACCTTAGGTGCGACAACTTCTGATTCATTTTTAACATCTTCTAAGCTTTCACCACAGCCGTATAATGCTGTTGTAATTGCCATTGTGAGTAGCACTTTTTTCATTTTATTGCTCCAAACCCGATCTTTTTTATTGTGTGTTTTTGGTAATAAATTACCAAAATTTAATTTGTCGGTGGTTATTATTAAGACATTAGACCAGTTAAAGTTAACTTAAACAAAGCAATTTCTCCACCTAAATTTAAATAAATCGCAAAACTATTTTACTTGACTATGGTATGATGGCGAAAATTTTTAAGTACCATAACTAATATGCATGATTATCAAGCAAGTAATGACGCTTTAAAGGAAAAAGTCATTCTCGTAACAGGTGCCGGTGATGGCATTGGTAAAGTTGCGGCTATCGAATTTGCCAAGAATGGCGCAACCGTAATTCTTTTAGGTAAAACAGTTGCTAAACTTGAAGCTGTTTACGATGAAATTATCGCTCTTGGTGCTCCGCAGCCAGCAATCGTTCCATTAGATATGAAAGGTGCGACTAAACAGCATTACCGCGATTTAGCAGCAACCATTGAAAACGAATTTGGTCGTTTAGATGGATTGTTAAATAATGCTTCAATTATTGGTTCACTCGGACCGTTAGAGCATTTCTGTGTGTCTACTTTCGAAAATATCATGAAAGTAAATGTGACGGCTCAAGCAGTATTAACGAAATCGCTTTTCCCATTACTACGTAAAGCTCCTCATGCATCAATCGTATTTACTTCTAGTGGTGTTGGTCGTGAAGGTCGTGAGTTCTGGGGCGCATATGCCATCTCAAAATTTGCCACAGAAGGCATGATGCAAACTTGGTCAAAAGAAGTGGGTAAAACCAATATTCGCATTAACTGCATCAACCCAGGTGCAACGCGCACTGCAATGCGTGCAATTGCCTTCCCTGGCGAAGACAAAGACAAGCTAAAAACACCAGCTGACTTAATGCCAACTTACCTCTACTTGATGTCAGATGATTCAATTGGGGTGAACGGTCAGTCAATTGATGCTCAACCAAAAAATTAATTTTTTGATCTGACAAAAAAAGCGCATATAAAAATATGCGCTTTTTTAATGCGTTTAATTTGTCAAATTATGCACTTGCGGCTTTTTCATGACTTGATAACGACCACGCATTTAAAAGCGCTCTTACTAATGAAGCCAATGGAATTGCAAAAAACACCCCCCAAAATCCCCATAAGCCACCAAAGAATAATACCGCAACAATAATGTACACTGGGTGTAAGTCCACAGCTTCAGAAAACAATATCGGCACTAGCAGGTTTCCATCTAGCGCTTGAATAACTCCATAAGCGATTATCACATACCAAAACTCACTGCCAACACCAAACTGGAACAGTGCAACAAGGGCAACAGGAATCGTTACAAGTGCCGCACCAACAAATGGGATCAAAACCGAAAAGCCAACGAGCGTGCCAAGCAGTGCCGCATACCTTAAATCAAGAATTGTAAAGGTAATAAATGTGGTTGAACCAACAATCAAAATCTCAAATATTTTGCCACGAATATAGTTCATAATTTGCTGATTCATTTCTTGCCATACTTGGCTTATTAACTTTCGCTCTTTTGGAATAAATTGCTCAAAGCCACAAAGCAGTACATGTTTATCCTTGAGCATAAAAAACACTAAGAGTGGCACTAAAATTAAATATACAAGCCAAGCAACCACATCTTTTAATGAATTTAATGATGTTGATAACACCGTTTGACCAATTGTAACAACATGCCCTTCCACCGAAGATAGAATTGTTTTTATTTGTTCCGGGTTTACCAATTCAGGGTAATTGCTAGGCAAAGTTAATAAATAGGTTTTACCTTGCTCAAGCATCGAAGGTAAATCTTGCACAAAGTTTGACAATTGCTGCCAAAGCACAGGAATAATGCCAACGATAATGGATATTACGACACCACTAAATAACAACATCACAATTGTGCTTGAAACAATACGGGACGAGCCCATTTTCATGAGTTTAGATACCGGCCAATCAAGCAAATAGGCAATTACTAACGCAACCATTACGGGGATAATATAAGTACCAAAAAAGTATAACGCGGCAGCCAAACCCAATGTCAGCATAAGTAAAGTAATGGCATTAGGATCTGAAAACTTTCGTGTATACCACTGTTTAAAAATATGAAGCACTAAAAAGATTCCTTACCAAAATGAGACACAGTTAACTGATTTTCTTTAAATGAATACTGAAACTGATGATTTTCTAAATAACGTAGCACATCATTTATCTGTGCATTACCTGCAAATAAAAACACCAATGCTTCGTTCGTTTTATGTCTTTTCAAAATATATTTAAATTGAACAAATAGCTGTGGACATACAAACTGAGTTAAATCATACATATTTGTTATTTTTGTTAGCAAAAAGCGCTGCTAAATTAGCATATTATTTTTCTTTAAACAGCCCATCTTTGTTAGCTAAAAGTATTAATTAACAAACCGCAAGCAAGTTTTTGATGATTATGCTAAATTCTCATTATAAACGCGGAATTTGATGATAGTAGTTTTCTTTTTTATGACGAATCAAAGTAAAAAAAATGATTTACCTAAAAATCCTACCTTAAAAGACATTAACTGGTTCAAAAAACAGCTTAATTGGGGGGAACTACCACCGTTTTATCATATGGTGGCATCATCGGTAAGTGAAGCCGAGGGCATTTTCAGTCATGGGTTCGATAACGCTATTAAACGGATTACCAATAAACGCAACTGGAATTTAGATTTACTCGGGGGCGAGGAGCTAGATTCCGGCGAAATTGTCTGCGATAACCCTCCTCGCATTGCACTTTACCAAGCATTTACCGACCGCGGATTTGAACTTTTAGCCTATCCCTATGCCAAAGAGAAAGAAATTGATCAATACGTAAAAGACAACAAGCTAATGGAATTTAACCTTTGGGATCCGCATAGCATGCGAAGTATTTTACGTATTAACCAATTACACAAATACATTCAATTTTATTTTCAACGCGGCGATGAAGCTGACAAAGCGTTAATATTGCATTCACATAAAGTAGTGCATAAAACCATTGAATTTTTAAAGAGTGAACTCAACGTCGTAAAACTTTCCGGTGTTTCAATTAAAGAATACTACCAAAAAGCCGAACGCACAGCGGCGGCATGCGAAGATGAGCTTGCACTCACACAATTGATGGCAAACGAAATGCAACAAAAAAAGGACTAATATGCCAAAACCGACTCTTTTTAGAAAACTTGCTTGTTTTTGTTTTGCACTCTCACTACCAGTAGTTGCGCAAAGTAATTTCAAGCTGCCCGACTTAGGTACATCGGCAGTGCAGGTTTTATCCATTGAGAAAGAGCGCGCAATTGGTGAAGTAATGATGATGCAGGTGCGCGGTACATCGCGTGTTATGCAAGACCCAGTACTTGACGAATACCTCACAAACATAGGCAATCGCTTAGTCGCACATGCTGATGATATAAGATTTCCCTTTGAGTTTTTTTGGATAAACAATAAAGACATAAACGCCTTTGCTTTTTATGGTGGCCATGTTGGCGTGCATACGGGACTTATCATTAACGCTGACAACGAAAGCCAGCTTGCATCGGTAATTGGTCACGAGATTGCACACGTTACACAAAGACACTTAGCTAGGCGATTACAGCAAGCTAAAGATAATCAAGGCTTAACCATTGCAGGGATGATTGCCGGTATTCTAACTACCATGGTTGCACCTGATGCAGGTATGGCTATATTGGCAGCCAGTCAAACCCAAGCGCAATTAAGTCAGTTAACCCATAGCCGTGGTGCCGAGCAAGAAGCTGACCGCGTAGGCATGCAAACACTTAATAGCGCAGGCTTTGATCCAAGAGAATCCAGTGAATTTTTAGCAAAACTGTCTGACCAAATGCGTCATATGCCAAAACCACCGGCTTTTTTACTAACTCACCCACTGCCAGACTCGCGTGTTTCTGACGTGCGCATGCGTGCACTACAATACCCAGAACGCTTTATCGATTCGTCGCTGGATTTTTCCCTTGCAAAAGCCCGTGTTTTAGCGCGTTATGGGCAAGAAAGCGCTAAAGCCGAAGAGGAATTTCGCAAATACCTTCGCATCAACCGTTTTGCACACACAACCGCAGCTGAATATGGCTTAGCACTTACTTTGATCGATCAAGAAAAATATGATGAAGCCGCTGAGTTACTTGATTCTCTTGAGAAAAAAGTGCCTGGCAGCTTGTTTTTATTAGATTCACGAACTGATTTATTGCTTGGCCAAAAGAAATATGATGAAGCGCTTAAAATGCTTAAAAAAGAATACCAGCGCCAACCTAATAACCAAGTGGTAACTCTCAATTATGCAAATGCAGCAATTACAGCTGGTAACTTTGAGCTTGCACATAAACTCTTAAAGTATTTCTTACTGGAGAAGCCCGAACATGTATTGGGCAAGGAGTTAATGGCGCAGACTTATAAAGAGCAAGATGACAAAGCGTCTTACCACGAATTACGTGCAAGTATTTTGACCGATTATGGCGCCTATTCACAAGCATCAAACGAAGTACAAAAAGCATTAAACCATGTTGATACTGATGATGAGATCAAGCAGCAACGTTTAAAAGCGCGGTTAAAAGAATACCGTTTAATGCAAAAAGAGCTCGCTAAACTTTAATTTAAAGTACAGTCGAATTACAATCACGCAAAAAATTGATTTGAGATTTTTATGACAATTAAAATTTACCATAACCCGCGCTGTTCAAAATCACGTGAAACTCTTGCTCTACTTGAAGAAAATTCAGTGACACCTGAAGTAATTGAGTATCTTAAAGACGTGCCAAGTGTTGATGACATTCAACAGCTTCTTTCAATGTTAAATTTTGACTCAGCACGTCAGTTAATGCGCACCAAAGAAACGCTTTATAAAGAGCTTGAATTAAGCAATGAATCTGACGAGACGAAATTAATTGAAGCTATGGTAGCTAATCCAAAATTGATTGAGCGCCCAATTGTTGTAAATGTTGATACAGCCGCAATCGGCCGTCCTCCAGAAAGCGTATTGGCAATTATTTAATGTCATATTTATTAGTGCTGTATCACTCTCGTACCGATTCAGTTAAAAACATGGCATACGAAATAAGTGATGCAGCGCAACATGCCGGTGTTGACGTAAAAATACGCTGTTTCACTGATGACAGTGATGAGCTAAAAGTTTCAATTGATGACTTAAAGCAGTGCGCAGGACTTGCTTTTGGCAGCCCTACTCGCTTTGGGATGATGGCAGCTCCTGCCAAACAATTTTGGGAAACCACCAGCGATATTTGGCTTGCAGGAGAGCTTATCGACAAGCCTGCAGCCGTATTTACTTCTTCAAGCAGTCTTCATGGTGGCAATGAATCTACCTTACTTACCATGTCTCTGCCTCTACTACATCACGGTATGTTACTTTGCGGTGTACCATATGATGTACCTGCACTTAGCGCAACACAAACAGGCGGTACCCCATATGGTGCAAGCCATGTTTCTGGGTTAACAAATTCAAGTCAGCTAAGCGTTGAAGAGAGCAGTATTTGCCACAGTGTTGGCAATCGCCTAGCTAAATTAATTAAGCAATTACAATGAGCAACTTAGAAAAGAAAGCAATCACAAAGCGTTATCAAAAAATCGCGTTACTCGGCTACATCGGATTACTCATCTTAATGCCTGTTTGGCTGTTATGGCTGGTGCCTCGTGAGGGTTACAGTATTGGCTTTATTATTGGTTTATACATTGTGCCTTTATTGTTGCCGCTTAAAGGCATTATTCAAGATAAACCATACACTTACGCTTGGGCAAATTTTATCGTAATCATCTACTTCCTTCACGGTTTTACATCACTATGGGTGGCTGAAGGCGAACTAGTGTTTGTACTTTTAGAGTTATTCTTTGCCAGCTGTATGTTTATCGGTTGTACCTATTACGCGCGTTATCGCGGTCAGGAATTAGGGCTAAAAATTAGAAAATTAAAAGAAGAGCTTGCTGAAGAGAAAGCAGCTTTTGAAGAAAAAGAATAAAAAAGCGGCATTTGCCGCTTTTTTAATTTAATGCTGTTAAAAATGTATTAAACCAAGGTAATGCAACAGGTGCAGGGTCGTAATTTTCAGTCGCGTCAATTTTTAACATAGCGACCGCCTCACTACCTTGCAATGAAAGTAATAATTCTCGAAATTTCTCACCTGCACCACAAAAGGTGTCTCCATAACTACTATCACCCATCGCAATCACAGCAAACGGCTTATTTTGCATTGTTGGAAATTCCGACTCTAACGCAAGATACAAAGATTCTAATTCATAAGGAATATCGCCTTGACCTGTTGTGGACGTGATCACCAAAATCACATCACTTTCAATAAAATCAGCAACTGTGCCAGGATTAAATAGTGATAAGTCGTGGCCTTGTTTTTCTGCGATTGGTTTTAATTGCTCTGCTAACGCTTCTGCACCACCATAAACTGTACCTATGAAGCACTTAATATTTGCCATTTTCTTTCCTTGATTTAATACCTTAGCTAAGTTTATGCAGACTAATCTATTTTTGCCAACTGATAAGCTTGTTCATTACTAGGCCAACCCAATTTTTCAAATAATGCAAGTTCTTGTTCACCAATAGATGCACTTATATGAATTTTTTCATCTGTAATTGGATGCGCGAAGGTTAAATCTTTAGCAAACAGCATTAACCGATTCATTTCAAACTCTTGCTGAAAAAAATGGTTTTGCTTGTTATCACCATAATTTGCGTCATTTAAAATGGGATGGTTGATATGGTTCAAATGGCGTCTAATTTGATGTTTACGGCCGGTTTTAGGAAAACATTCAATAAGCGAATAACGAACCGTTGGGAACTTACCTAATGGTTTATCAATAACTGCCTGATGCAAACAATTAAAGCTCGTTTGTGCTTCTTGTGCAGGTTTATCTTTATCTGCAAATTTATCCGCAATTTTGTCATGCTTAAATTTAAGAGGGTGATCAACCTCTATTGACGTTGGTGCAAAACCGCGTGTTAGCGCCAAATAACGTTTGCTAATTTTATGCTCTGAAAAAAGAGCATTCGCGATTCGCGCTACGTCACTGCTAAGTGCAAATAAGAGCACACCAGACGTAGGTCTGTCTAAACGATGAAGTGGAAAAACGTGTTGACCAATCTGGTCTCGCAACATTTGCATAGCAAAGTAGATTTCACGTTTATCTAAAAATGAACGATGAACTAATAAACCTGAAGGTTTATCAACCGCAATAAAGTACTCATCACGGTATAAAATGGTAAGTTCCCCATACATTAGCTAAGTGCCTTATCAATTTTTTTAATTACGGTAATAACATCAACATATTCTGCAAGCATTTGCTCTGCCATTGGAGAAATATTTGCTCCTCTTGGCAGGGCTTGTTTTGCAGCAATTAGCTGCTTAAAACGTACAATAAAAACATATTGAAGCCAGTTTTCAAATGACATGGAGTCATAGCAAAAAGGCGCTGTAGACATAAAAGCATCTGCTTTGGGTGGCGTTTCTGACCAGAGTCCATGTGTTTTCATGGTTTGCTCTAGTTCAATGAACAAAACATCTATCATTTTACAATTCTAGTTTTAAATTTATATCGCGGCATTTTATCAAAACTTACCTGTATTTCATTGTATAATAGCCAAAACGCACTAATGGGTCTTTTTTAATGCAACAATCTATTTCAAGCCTTGCTGAACTTCTTGATAATGCAGGCACAAGTTGGCGTGTTTATGATATGGGTCGCCGAATTCAAAAAATTGATAAATCAACGTTTCTTCAGATAGAAAATAATCAAATCCCCTATCCATTTCCACTGCAGCAGCATGCTTTTTTCGCCATTCAGTTTTGGAATAGCCAGGAGTCAAAAACTCCTTACATTTGGTTTTTAAAAATGCCTCTGGATGAACAAAGTAAACTTATTTTGGCAAGTCGTAATCATTTTGCCTCAATGGTACTTGAAGCATTAGGCACTCAATTAACTGGCGATGATGAAGCGCAAAGTAAACTCGATAATAACCCTTATGTATTTACACCGAATGCTAATAAGCTTGCGGCCTTCAACGCGATTATTAAAAATGAATTAAAGCAAAGTGCTTCTGCCTATTATGAACATGTTGAGCTTTATTTTAGTGGAAAGTTGGGCTTTGATGATTGGCAACAACTTGGCTTACAAGGAATTGCCGATTTTGCTATCCGCCTCACTGAGCGCAATCAGCAAAATCTAATTAATGCGCTTGGAAAACTGCCTCAGCCTGTGGTTCAGTCGCTTGCTGCAACCCTTGAACATAGCACCATTTCAGTATCATTAACTGAAGCTTTTTATGTGCAGTTTGAAAAAGCCTTAAAACAGCAAAATACTGAAAACATCATTAATTACTTACGAATGATGTCAAATACGAGTGCGCTCGGTATCTTACAGCGTGCAGTCGCTGAAATTATGGCAGACGAACATTGCCTTAATCTTGACCTTGTATTAACGCTTACAGGCCGTTGTTGGCATGTACTTGAACCCCATTTAGTCGTACTCATGGAATATTTAGCAACACATCAAGAACAAGATGTATTTATTGGCATTTTTGCAGACCTTGTTGCAATTCCAAGTTTGCGCCCACATATGTTAGCTATGATCCGAATGCAAAATCGCAGCGAGCAGCTTTCAAGAGCAATCGGAAAACTATTTCAACAATAAACGTGTGGTAACTTTATGGCGTCGATTTGGCTTATTCTTGGTGTGACATGTGTTATTTATCTGTTCTGGCTTGACCGACAAGCCGCAGAGAGTGCGCGCGAATACGCCAATCGCCATAGCAAACAACTTAATGTGCAGTTTTTAAGTATTGCCTGCATTAAAAAGCGTGTGGGCATTCTTAAAAATGGTAAACCAGGTTTAAAATCCAGTTTTGCGTGGGAATTTTCCAGTAATGGGCAAGACAGTTATACCGGGATTGTAAATCTTGAGAATGATAAAATTGTCAGTGTTGATGTGCCACCACACAAACTAAATTAGAAAATCATTTTCTGGCATCAGAAAAAACTAAGGCGCAACATAATGTCGCGCCTCAAATCCGAAAAAATATCCTTTTTTCTGTGGTTTTCCGTAACCAATAGTGCCGAAGCACATCCTTTCTCATCCATTGAAGGAAACCATTCCTTGATCCCCTTGCCATCCTTGTCCTAATTCCAAACCTCTCCCTGAGGTATCCCTTCGCGTCCTAGCCTTTCCATGTATTTTGGTTTGTCCTAAACCATCCTTGAAACGCTCCTGCGTTTATCCTTTTTGCTTCCAGCAAAACGCTAAATCATTTAGCGCACAATCGTCCTTGCGTCCTTGTCCTTTGATCCCTTGATACATCCTGTATCAATGCCTAAGTCCTTTCCTTGGCAAGAAGAACATAATTCCGTTATGTTCGCTTCCTTGTTGTGTTAATAATAGGGGCAATTTTTCTTGAGAGTAATAAGGTAAATTCAATTTAAATTTATTAATCTTTTAGACATATTTAGATTATTCTTTAATTACATAAGGTTACATTTAATTATGGTATTATTTCGGGAAGTAAAACATCACAAACTTACATCTATGTGAGATATTTCCTACAACAAAATTACCCATTAACGACTTTTTCCTTCACAAATAATTTTCCGGATACTTTGGTAAATGTCAGTTCCTGCTCAGCATGATAGCCTTCACTAATAAATAGAGCGCTGTATCTGTCGCGCGTTATAAAAACAGCACTGTAGTTTGCATCATCGCTTTTTACCACATCATCAATCGCCCTTAATAAATAACGGCCAATACCCTGATGTTGTACATGGGGATCAACTGCAAATAATGAGATAAAGCAACAGTTAGGGAAGGCAGCGAGCGCTTGATGAATGGCTTTTTCTTTTTCGATGAGCTGGTTAGTAGATAGCATGCCAGTATTTAACATTAACTTTAAACGCCAATGCCACACTCTATCTGCAGCAAGTGCATCATTCGCCTTTTGTACACAACTTACCGCAAGTAAGTTGTCATCAGCAAACACCCCTATTAAATGCTGGTGATTTTGCCAAAAAGAAGCCAGTTCTTCGCGAATAAGTAACCTTAATTTTTTTTCATAAACAGCAGGTTTTGCACTGTCGTAAGCCAATATTTGTTTAAAAAGTTCATCATCATGGTATGCCTGGTAAAGAACGCTCGCCGCAATTTTGCAATCTTCTGCAGTGAGATAAGAGGCTTTGAGTTGTTCACTGGTTTCGCTTGGATCAATAGTTACATCAGACATAATCGCTTCCTTTATTATTATTGTTCACATCTCAAGTTAGCACATTATTTGAGCTATTCTATAATTATTATTGTTTTATATTGACTTAAGCAATGCTACAAGGAGAACAAATGGAGTCTGGCTCGCACACTATGGCAGATTTATTTTCACAGCTCGGATTAGATTCAAGCGAGCATGCAATCGATGCATTTATCAGTTCACATAAAATAGCGCCTAGCCTTAATTTAGCAGATGCGCCTTTTTGGAATCAGAGCCAATCAGCTTTTATAAAAGAATCATTTGAACTGGATGCTGATTGGTGTGAAATTATCGACCAACTTGATAGCTTGCTTCGTTAGTTTACAGTAAACTTGCCCGAATATTTTAAAAGGGCAACGTTATGCAAGACATCGTTATTGCTGCTATCAGCAAACTTCTAGCTGCAAAAAAGCAACCGAATGTTGCTTTAGTAAAGGCTAATTTATCCCAGCCAGTGCCTATGCCAATTATTATTGATGTTTTGGCACGTTATAAACAAAATCCATCTGACTTTGAGCAAAACGCTAGACAGATTATTGCTACACCAAATAAGCAAACTGAGCAAACACAAAGTCAACTCGACCGCATCGAAGCAAAGCTCGATAAACTTCTTTCGCTTTTAGAAACTAAATAACGATTTATGTATATTGTTGATCTGACTTTTGACTGTTACCAAGACACTACACTAGAAGCAGCTGAGCAAGCGATTGTACGCCTTGTAAATGCACTTCGTTTTAATGGCCAAATCATTGGTGAAGAATTCCCTACCACCTTGAAAGACGGCTTTTTTATTACCCGAGTTATGTGTCCAGAAGAAGATGCTCTGCACCCGTTAAACCACAGTCCATTTGTTAAATTTAGCTTAGATAAACTCAATGAAGCGGGTTTACTTCATCCAAAAGTAAAAGTAATTGGCCAAGATATTCATTCAAATGGCTCAGATACCTGCACATCCCCTTCTAGCTATATTTTGTACACGACCTACTTACATACCTGTAGTCCGCTGTATTGCGGTGATGATTTTATGCCAGTACCGCTTTACAAAGTACCTGCCGTTGCCAATGGCGATTTTAAAGCACTGCTGAAATGGCAAGAAGATTGGCAAGCCTGTGACCAAATTCAAATTAATGGCGCTACCCGCTGCGAGTTTGCCGCAATTAAAGAGCTCGCTGATATTGATAGTGATTTATTTAGACGAGGCATGGATCTCTCTAAACGTATTCGTTATTTAACCAAAAAGCCTGTGTATTACTATTTATACCGTGTAGGCGGGTTATCTAAAGAGCAAGAGCTCTCGCGCAAGTGCCCAAAATGTAATGGTGATTGGCGTTTAGATGAGCCTTGGTTTGGCTTATTTGATTTTCGCTGTGATGATTGCGAATTGGTATCAAATATTTCGTGGGACTTTCAGTAATATCAATACAGCAATAAGGCGCATTATGCGCCTTATTGTTTTGTAATACGTTTTAATAATTCATTATTGAACGTAATAAAGCCCTTTACACTCGCTTAAAAACGCATCCATCGAATCAGCTAATTTGTGATGTGGTGCTTTACCTAAATACTCCAACCAAATACTGCCATCAGATAAATCCATTACAAGTAACAAGTCATCTTCTTCACAGGTGGCAAAAAATACTGTATCCGCTTGTTTTAGGCGGCGCTTCATTAATACATGACCCGTGATATTTTGCTGTAATCGGTCAAAATCTTGCTCACTCCATGCCTGTAACAAACACAGGTTATGCTCTTGATAGCTAACAAATAAATTATCACTGTAAAAACTAGCAAAGTACGCTTTAAGCTGCTCTGGAAATTGTGTTTCTAGCGCATCTTCCAGTTTATCTAAACTGCCTTGTTGCGCTACTTGCTGCCAAGCCACACTGTCATTTTCAACTGAATCTGCAATTTCGCATGGACTTGGCCACTGCGGGTCATGGAAGACACGCGGTGCCTGACCTGTTTTTTGTTCTGCTAATTGTTTTATCTCGGTATAAATGCGTTGTAAGTTTTCGCTAATTGACATACTGCCTTTGCCTAATTTATTCGTTACAATAGTAAATTATTTATCGATTCTAATCTGATTATGTCACATTACCAAGATGCACCTGAGCTAAAAGGTGCTTTACTCGGCCAACAAACCGAATATAAAGATAGCTATGATGCTTCGCTACTGTTTCCAATTGCCCGTAAACTCAATCGCGACGATTTAAATATCGATGAAAGTGCATTGCCATTTAAAGGTGAAGATACTTGGACAGGCTACGAGCTTTCTTGGTTAAATCAAAAAGGCAAACCTGTTGTTGCCGTTGCTGAGTTTATTTTTCCTGCCACCAGCAGTCATATTATTGAATCAAAGTCATTCAAACTGTACTTAAATAGCTTTAATCAAACAAAGTTTGATTCGATGGCGCAAGTAGCGCAAATACTCACTGACGACTTATCAAAAGCTGCAAACTGTAACGTAGTAGTGAAACTATTTAATGCCAACGAGTTTGATTGTTTAATGCCAACGCCATTTACAGGTATTTGTTTAGACGATTTAGATATTGAAGTAACTGAATACGATTTAAATAGCCTTTTATTGCAAGCGGATGAGAGTGCTGAAGTTGTCACTGAAACACTATACAGCCATCTGTTAAAATCGAACTGCTTAATTACTTCTCAGCCAGATTGGGCCTCTGTCGTAATCCGTTATACCGGCAAAAAAATCAATCACGAAAGTTTATTAAAGTATTTAATCTCGTTTAGAAACCATAATGAATTTCATGAGCAATGTGTTGAGCGTTTGTACTGTGATTTACAAAACGCCTTTGCGATGAGCAAATTGGAAGTATACGCGCGCTATACTCGCCGTGGTGGCTTAGATATCAACCCATATCGTTCTAGCGATTATGCTACAACCCAGTTTAAATTAAAAAGTAACCGCCAATAGCGGTTACTTTATTTAACCTGAACTCAGGGTAATTAACCTGAACTCGGGTTAAGAAGTTAACTAAGTATTTGAAATATATTAGCTATGTTGTTTCATACATTCTAGCTTGATAGTTTTTCTTAGTACAAGGCAAATTTGTGCGTCAATAGCGAGTCTATTGCAAACAAATTTAACGCAGTAATAAGAAAAAGTAGCTGCTAGAAAGTAATTTATTATCCCGAGCTCAGGTTAATTAATGTTTTTCGCTGGTTTTGTTACGCATTGGTACGCTTAAACCACACACATCAATGTAGTTTGCTTGATGCTGGAACCACTCTTCTGGACGATTTCGCCTCGATTCGATATAGCGCTTAAAGCTAGCACTTTGCGTTTTCATCACTTCAAGGTTATGAGCTGGAGAATTTGCTAAATCCGCTGCCACAGCAAAACCCTTTATTGGATTAAAATTAACATCTTCAATGGTTGTTTCTGGCTTACGCTTAAGCCTTTGAATATGCACTATGCCACTTACCACACGACCAAAAGAGGTGATATTCAAATCAAGGTAACGATGATTACCTAAAATCACGTAAAACTCGGTACCACCACTATTTATATCGTTACCTCTCGCCATTGCAAAGTTTCCAATACAGTGAGTTTGCCAAGTTTTTGTACCTGTGGCGTTTTGTGCAATAGCAAAGCCATTTAAAAATCCGGTTTTATCAGCATAACCATCTTTTGTATCAACCAGCTGAATCTCAATCGGTTGTTTAGTTTCTTTAATAAATTCAGCATTTACCGTTTTAGTTGCACTCTTCGGTTGTTTCTTTTCAGAAATATCACCACCTTGCGCGACAAAACCTTCAACAAAACGGTAGATATTAAGGCCATTATAAAAACCTTCTCTCACTAACTTTTTAAAATTGATTACGTGATTTGGCGCAAGCTCAGGGTTAAGCTCAATCACCACATCACCCGTGTTAAGCGTCAAAATGAGAGTATTTTCTAAATCAAGTGAGCGCCATTCATTAGTGGATGATTTTTCAATAACTGCTGCCGGTGACAGTGTTTGTTCTTTGGCGATTAACGGCATTGCACAGAGCGACATTAAACCTGTTGCAAGGGCAAGTTGGGTTAGTTTTATCATTATTAGTCCCAATCAAATTTATACAAAATATCGAGTGAATCATTAATGCCACTAATCGCCTCAATATATAGTTTTGGCAGCAATTGGTAACGCACTGCAACTTCACTCATCGAATCAAAAATACCAATACTGTAACGCACTTGAATACCCGGCGCTACATAACCGGATATTTCAACTTTGGTTTCTTCACCACTGCCGCGGGAAGACAACGAAACATCATCTATGCCAAAAGCTTCACCTATTTTACTTATGCTGCCTTCACCTCTTGCAAGCCCTCTTGCTAATAACAGCTGTGTAAGCATACCGTCACTGGCCGAGTTTGACTCGCTAAGTGCTCTTCCTGAAAGTAAATAGGATAACGCCATCGCTTGATCCATATTTGGATCTGAAAACACATCTAAGCGCGGCTCTTCAACATTGCCCGTTAACTTAACACCTGCTGTAACGCCATCTTCAGTAAGATCAGGGTTACGAATAGCACGCACATTTAATAACGGTTTATCAACTGGACCATTAAAAATAAGTTGGCCTGTTTCAATCAATAGCTCCTGACCAAATGCGCGGTATTCACCTTCAAGCAGAGCAATTTCACCGGTTGCAATTAAAGGCGTATTGTCGACTTGTTTAAATAGCACATCGCCTTTTAGTTTGGAGCGAAGACCAAATGAATCAATTCGTACTTTATCATCAATCAAAATCGCCAAATCAAGGCTATACGCAATGGGCACCGATTTATTTTGCTGTTTAGCTGCATCAATAATTAGTTCATCATCCGATACACTTACCGCACCTTCAGGTACTTCTTTTACTTTTACGCGGCCATCCACAACATGGACTTTACCTTTTACATCAGCAAACTGCTTCGCATAATTGATTTCAATGGTTGGCGAGATAGCAAACCATAAATTTGGCTCAAGAGCGATTTTAAATGCATCACCATTAATACGCGCATTAATGCTTGGCTCTTGCTGCCAGTCGGCATTACCTTCAATGGCAATATTTCCCTGATTATTATCAAAAAACTTTCCTGTTAGCGTCGCACTGTCATCATTAAAGGCGATATTCAGGTTTCCCTGTTCAATCGATAACGGTGTCCACGGCGCTAAAAATGCAAAGTCACTTAAATTGAGCTGCCCTTGAACTTGCGGTGAAAATGCACTGCCTGCAAGTGTCACATCAGCATTTAGCTCGCCAGCAAGTTTATCAATTTGCTGGCTAAAGCCTTTTAGATTAGTAAAATTCAGCGCCTGTAATGCAAGCTTACCTTTAAGCGGACGTTTGCCTGACACATCGCTAATATCAATATCACCAATAATATTGCCAAGCACAGAAGACTTAATATTGGTATCTAAAGCAATTGCCGACGCATCTGCTTTTAACTTAAAAAACAGTTGCTCAATTGGTACTATCGTGTTGATAAAACTTTCATTTACACCAAAATTTATGGTGTTTGATTGCAGCTCACTATCAATTGATAAGAGTTTAGCGTCTTGCCAACGGGCGTTTAAGTGCCCTGTAATTTCACCGGATGGCGAAATTGTTTTGGGTAAAACCAAACTCAAAACTGATAAATCGAAATGCGTCAGTGATAAATCGACATTGCCTTTCTCTGCCGAGGCCGTTATCGCCTCAAGACAAAAAGCAGTATTAGTCCCTGACCAGCAATGTTCACTTACATTAGCAAGGCCTTTGTTAAGATCGTAATCAAACACTATCGCTTGTTGATTCGATAAATTGATCTTTTCATTTTTGAATGCCAGTTGCTTAATTTGGCCACGGTACCGTTCACCGTTAAGACCGCCCTCTATTTGAGAGTTAATATTGACTGTTTCAGAGTGCAATTGCAGTTTGACGTCATGGTTTTGTAAATCGCCAAATGTATTTAGCACAATTTTATTAATAGATTGCTCATCTAGGTTAATACCAGCAGCTTCAAGTGATATATTGGCAAGGTAGTTTTTGGCAAAATCTAAGGTACCACTACTTATAATTTTGTCGATGCGATACTCTTGAAAAGCCAGCTGATTAAGCGCCATTTGCCAATTTACAAAGGGTGTTTTGAGCTCACCGGTGATATTAAAATCGGCTTTTCCCTGCCCTGAAAGACGGCTATCAATAGTTTCGGGATTTACGAGATTTAAGTTACCGCTTACATTCCAGTTTTTGTTAATATCACCTGAAAGCGTGAGCTGGTTATCTACGCTTGAAATTGTAAACTCGTCAATTTCTGCGTGAAGTTTATCGTCTAGTGCCAATACAATGTTGGCATCAATCGGTGCATTATTAACATAACCTGCGAGAGAAAACTCTGGCACTTTGAGCTGCCAATTAATGCCATCAGAAGTAAAATCGACAGCTCCTTTTAAGGCAATATCAGAAGCAACTGTTGGTTCAAATTCTTCAACACTTATCTTGTCTGATAAAAGAAATAGCGAAGCTTCAATGCCCTGTTGCCAGTTTAGATTACCCGTTAGCGATAAATTGCTTTTAGCTGTTTTAATTAAAAAGCGGTCAATATCAATTTCGCTTAGACTACCTTCACCGACACTTTCAATCGCCATTTTTGGTAAACCTGAAAGTGTTGCATTTGTATTCAATTGATAGCGAAAAGTTGAAAGATTACCGTCTGCTTTAATAGTTGAATTTTGAACGGTGATTTGTTGCGCTTGCTCTGAAATACTTAGTGCGTCAGATTCAATTGACAAATTAAACGGCAACTGTTTTTCAAGTAACGATGCTGATGCATCAAGTTTAGCGTAATAAAGCCCTGTTAATTCACTTTCTAGGCGAAGCTTTGCTAAATCACCAAAGATTGTTGTTTCAACCTGATGCTCTTTGTTATTAACGTCAAGCGCAACCTTTAAAGGGTTATTATCAGATAACGACAAACTGCCCTCTAGCTTTGCTCGCAAGTCTTGATAAACAAGGGATAACTTTGCAATCGTTATGTCACTGTTATGTTGCCCAGCTTGCAAGTTTATATTCTTTATAAGCTGAGTCGTTTCGCCCTGTTGTAACTGAAATTGCGAAATTGCAAGTTCACCTATTTGCCAATTAAGCGGTGTTTCAAAATGGATTGGGGATATTTCAGGCAAGCTAATCGTTTTAGCAGATGAAACCGATGCAGTATTTTGCTCTGCTTGCGCTAAACCAATATCAATTTTACCAGCCGTGATTTTCGCAATGTTAAGTTCATTTTCTCGCAATTTTAAGCGAGTAAAAACATCGCTAATCGAAGCGTTTAATTGCCCTTGTGAAAACATAATTTGCTTAACGCTAAAGGTGTTTACAGCAATAGACAATGGCAGAGAAATTTTGCTTAATTCAGTTTCATCTGTATTCGCTTGTTGTTTAGTGTCACCAGTTAAAGCAATATCCACTAAGTCAGCGCTAAGTTCTTCAAAACAGAGATCGGCACAAGAATAAAAGCGCAAATCGAGTACCATGTTTTTAAGGTTTAGCTTTATTTGCGCATTGTGGTAATTAACACTAAATTTTCCACCTCGCAGTAAAGGCTTGCCATCTGTCTCAATTGCTAAATTAGGCACTAATTGATTGGCGCCATAAACAAGCACTTGGTTACCAATGCCACTAAACAGTAATGCAACAATACCTATCAGAAGAATAATCACTGCCCAAAACAGATTACGTACAAAACGTAACATGCGTTTGCTCATTGGAGGGCTTTGTTTTACAGCGTCGTTCATATTTCAGGCCCTATGGTAATGCTAAAACGGCCAGTTCGCGTATCATCAGTTATCGCAAAAGCATAATCTATTCGTACTGGGCCGATTGGCGTTAACCAGCGCAGGCCTAAACCTGTACCTACTTGAATTTCTTCATCAAAGTCATTAGTGGCGGTACCCGCATCAACAAAAAGTGCTGCACGCCAATTAGGTAAAAATTGATAATTATATTCCGCACTTGCGGTTACTAAATATTGGCCACCCACAATTTGCTCTTTAATTTTAGGCGCAATAGACTCATAGCGATAACCACGTACACTTTTATCACCACCAGCAAAGAAACGCATGGATATTGGCACAGCGTTGATATCGTCAGTGACAATTGCGCCTACATTTAACCTACCCAGCACCATATGACGATTTGCATAAGTGCGTAAATGCTGACCCAAAATTTGTACTTTAAAAAGATCAACTTCAGACGCTAAATGCTCGCTCGCAAACTCTGTTGAAACCAATAACTGCTCACCCCAATAAGGTGTTGTGCCGCCTAACGTGCGTTTTCGCGCATAGCTAATGCCAGGTAACACCATATTGCTATGGTAGTTAACACTATCAATTTCATAATTTTCAATTTCATACTTAACAAACGCGGTACGTACCCAGTTATTGTCGGTAAGCCATTGCCTTTGCGCTTGCGTTGTTAGTTTTCGTGAAATTTTAAGATCATCATAAATATAGCCTGCACCAAAACGCCAAACATCATTATTAGGATCGTTCACAGGAATGGTATAACTAATGCGTGCTTGTGGGTCAATCTGACTCGCTTCGATGTTTGTTTCAAGGTAGTGACCGTCATTGGTTATCCAAGGCTTTGTCCATTTGAACCGAAGTTTAATACCATTATCGTCGGTGCTGATACCACCACCCACTTCAAAGCTATTTTCGGGCTTATGTAAAAGCTGCACGATTACCGAAACCTCGCCATTTTGACGATTTACAATATCGGGATAAACACGCACGCTCTTAAAATAAGGCATATTGGAAAGTTGGATATTAAAGTCACTCACAATGGCATTATCGTAGGCATTTCCGACGATCATCGGATTGAGTCGATGAACTAAGTCATTTGCTTTTATCTCTTTAGCAATAATCATCGGACCAAATTTATAGCGAATACCCGAGTCCACATGTAAGCGAATAATGGCAGATGAGGTGCCCCGCCTCACTTCAATGGCATGTTTTAACCACTTTGTATCAAAGTAACCATTTTCAAATAATGTGGCACTAATAAGGGCTTTGGCTTTTTCGTATGCACTATGACTAAGCCCATCACCGACCTTAATACCTAGCTTTGCAATGCGCTCATTCACTGCTTGCTGATTTTTAGCCTCACCAAATACTTGGATATCGAGTTGACTTACTTTGGTTTGCTGTTTGGGTTCTACGATAACAACTAGCTTTACTTTACCGTCGTTATTTTCAGCTTTAACGTCAATCAGAGGTAAGTAATAACCAAAAGGTTTAAGTGCATTTTGGCTAAGTGTCTTTGCTTTTTTGATAATACTAGGAGAGAACGTCTGCTGCTTAAGCTCGTTAAGGTATAATTCAACATTACGCTTTAAGGCTTCATCGTTTGCTTTTACAGTGATATTTGACACTGTTTGCGCTGCAAAACCTGATATGCTCCAAAAAATAACAGCAAAAAAAACAAGGTAGCGTAACAAGTTAAACTCAAGTTTTAGAAAAGATAAATTATTCTAACCCGACAAATTGCGCTAATAAACAAAAACATTCGCGATTATATATTTACCCAGTCAAACGCACACAGTAAACTTAGCGCTATAAATTACTATATGAGTACCTTAATGGACTTTCCAACTGACGATAACGGTCAAATTTTAGCTGAGATGCACCAAGAAGGTGTGGATTTAAGCAAAATACATACACTGGACTTTTTCATTTTGTTTGAAACACAAGGTGATGCTGATAAATTCGCAAAAGTAATTAGTGAAGATGATTTAGCACCAGCAACTAAACAGCAAAAATGTGCAGATACAGGCGTGTTTGAAGTACTAGTTAGTATTGAAATGGTACCAGACCATCAGCTGATAACAGATATGGAAAATTATTTAGAATCGGTTGCCAACCCATTAAATGGTTATGGCGATGGCTGGGGAATTCTCGCCGACTAATTAAAGTGAAAATATGACGAGTAAGCGCTGAAAAGCGCTTACTGTTCTTAAGCAACGCTTACTGTGTTGCGCCCTGATTCTTTCGAGCGATAAAGCGCTTTATCAGCATCTTCAATCCACTGCTCGTACTTTGTATACTTGCCATCAAACTGCGCAATACCAATACTGATAGTCAGTGTAATTTCAGACTCTTCATAATGAATAACAGCTTGTTCGATTGTTTTCCTTAATCGCTCGGCAAATATCTTTGCCCCTTCGATGTCGGTATCAACAAGGGTTACGGCAAATTCTTCGCCACCGTAACGACCTGCAACATCAGATTCTCGAAGTACATTTTTCAATGTTTGCGAAACAAAACATAACGCCGCATCTCCACCCGGGTGGCCATATAAATCATTGATCTTTTTAAAGTGATCAATATCAAACATTAACAAACAGCTTTTGTTATGACTGCGTTGTTGACGTTTAAACTCTTTCGCAAAACTTTCTTCCCAAAAACCACGGTTATACAAATTAGTGAGTCTATCTACTCGACTGAGCTCTTCTAATTTTGCATTTGCTTGTTCAAGCTCAAGTTTATTAACTGCTTCATCCGTCACATCGTAAATAATCACACACAAATGGGATACTTCACCTGTAGTGTTGGTCAGTGGGATCAACGTACCGTTTTGATACATATAATCCGCTTTACCTGTGATTGGGCGATAATTTTTAAACTTAAAAATATACGGATGTTGTTCCCAAATAGTAAAAGAACGGGTTTTTAGCACAAATACCGATTCCGCTTTTGAACGAAACCACGCCTCATCAATACCCGGAAATGCGTCAAATACGTCTTTGCCCTTTACTGCACTGGGTAATAAACCTGAATGCGCTTCCATAAAGCCATTCCAAACGCAAATATTGTACTTTCTGTCTAACACCACAAGGCCAACGTCGATGGTGTTAAACATATCCATCATCCAGTGAATTTCATTGAGTTCAAAGTCTACGCTCATAGTGTTAGTCTTCTAATAAATATTGAGTTTTAAACTTCAGTGTTTTTAATGAGTCTTCCGTGAATAACAGCATTAAATCACAATTAATATTATGGTTTTCAATACCATAACTTATCTCAATTGCTAAAGTACGCTGCCAGCGGTCTTGGTTGGTACTAACCAAATCAGCCACATTACAATGTTGCCCCATGACCACAGGGTGACCTTGGCTAAAATGCATATCGAGTTGTTTGGCAAGCCCTGTTAACACTGCACCAATCAAAATATTGCCGACATCCATTAGCAGTTCTAATTCGACTTTTTGATTGAGCTCACCTTCATAATTCATCAATGAAGCAATTTCGACAAAGCTGGAATCATTGAGTAGTAATAAGGCTTCACCAGAAACACCACCACCAATAAACCCTTGGCAAACGCCTGATGTCGATGCGTTGGTATCAATTGATTGTAATGCCATGGAAAGTTCGTTTACTTCCAAAACATTAACATTCGGGATTGGCAATTCAACAAACACATTAAGCAAACGCGCAAGTAAATTACCTGCTTGCCCCATGGCGACGTTAGTGATCTCTTGGTAAATATCGCGTAATTCTGGGTCGAGCTGCTCACCTAGCGAATGCTGCAGACGCTCTCGCATGGCTTTGTCTTTAATGCCATGTTTTTCAATGATTTCTTCGAGCTTAGCGGCATCACACGGTTTCTTGATAAAGTCGATTGCACCTAATGCCATTACACGCTCATTGGCTGTTGGCTGAATGTCACCAGACACCACGACAACTAAGACATGTAAATTTTGCTCTTGAATTGCTTGCAGCACTTCATAGCCATCCATTTGGGGCATATTTAAATCAAGGAACAATATTTCCGGTTGAATCGCTTTTATTTGCTCTAAGCAGTGAAGTCCATTTTCAGCGTATTCGATTTGTATGTCCCAATCGTCAGGTAAAGAGCGAGCAAGTTGTCGTCGCGCTAAACGTGAGTCATCGCATATTAAAACTGGGGTAGCCATACTATCACTCTTATTATTAGTCTTTTTAAGTTTAGAGCAGGAAGTTGGATTTCACTAGCACTGCATGGAAACTACGACTATTGTGCTAAAAATTGTAACAAATTACAAAAAAATAGTTCACAAAATAGCTAAATCTTCACAATTTAGCCAGTGGTTGTACCTCTTTTACTATATCCCTGTTGAGTATCCATTACTATCGCTTTATCAACAGTTTAGGCTTATGCTAAATTAACCTAACTTTTAGCCGCTGTGTATTTGAAATTATGATGTTAAAAAAAATGATCACCTTAACTGGTTTACTGACTGCTTCTGTTTTTGCATTGACTGTATCGGCAGAACAATACCAATTTCCTGTGAACCAAGTAGATTCGGGCAAAGTATCTGCTAATAACAACAAGCTAACTTTGCGTGGTAAGCCTTTAGAACTTGGTCAGTCAGCACCCAACTTTAAAGCTGCAAACAATAAATTTGCGCCAGTGTCATTAAGTGACTTTACAGGTAAAGCTGTGTTAATCAGTACAGTACCAAGTCTCGATACTGGTATATGCAGCCTTCAAACCAAACACTTTAACGATAAAATTGCCAATAACTACAGTGATGTGGTGATGCTTACCATCAGTATGGATTTACCATTTGCACAGAGCCGTTTTTGTAAAACAGAAAACATCACGCAATTACATACTTTATCGGATGCAGTATGGCGCGAATTTGCCCAAAACTATGGTCTGTTAATTGAAGATATGGGTTTACTGGCGCGCAGTGTGATCATTTTAGATAAAGAGCATACCGTGGTTTATAAACAACTGGTGACTAACCTTGCCAAGGAGCCCGATTATATTTCGGTAGAAGCTGCACTGAAAAAGCTGTAAAAAATAAACACAAAAAAACCGCCAATTGGCGGTTTTTTTAATGCTTGGTCTAATTAGCCAAGTAATTCTGCAAGCTGTGCGCTTACTGCTTCAACGGCTTGTGTACCATCTAGTTTTTGGTACTGCGTATTGCCCGCATCAGCTTCTGCACGGTAGTAATCTACTAATGGCTTAGTTTGCTCATGGTAAATTGCTAAACGCTTACGTACTGTTTCTTCAACATCGTCATCACGAATGATTAAGTCTTCACCCGTTACGTCATCTTTACCTTCCGTTTTTGGCGGATTGTAAACTACATGATATACACGACCAGAACCTGGGTGAACGCGACGGCCGCCCATACGCTCAACGATGATTTCATCAGCAACATCAAACTCAATACAGTGATCAACAGTGATGCCATTTTCTTTCATTGCGTCAGCTTGAGGAATAGTGCGCGGAAAACCGTCTAACAAGAAACCGTTTTCGCAATCAGCTTTTGCAACACGCTCTTTAACAAGACCAATGATGATTTCATCAGATACAAGTTGACCTGCGTCCATTACCTTTTTAGCTTCAAGTCCAAGTGGTGTGCCCTCTTTAATCGCAGCACGTAACATGTCGCCTGTCGAAATTTGTGGGATACCGTACTTATCCATTAAAAATTGTGCTTGTGTACCTTTACCTGCACCTGGCGCTCCTAAAAGAATAATGCGCATGACCTTTCCTCAAGATGTTTTTTAATTGTGGGGATTCTTTCATAGTGACAACTGATTCTCAATAGTGATTAGCCAAAAGTTTAATCTTTGTTTAATTACTGTGACGCAATCGCCATTTTGCAGTTTAAGTTCACAACTAAATCCCCTAACTAATGCCAAAGTCGAGGTGTTCTTGCTTGCTTTTATCTTAGGCTGCTTTAAGCTGGTTCAAATAATAATCAATAACAAGGAACTTATATGCAATCCGTGTTTATAGTGTTACTGGGCATTATCGGCATGTTGTTTGGCTGGTTTGTCTATTCAAAATTCATCGCCTCGCGTATTTTTCAAATGGACGATAAATACATTACCCCCGCCCACGAAATTAACGATGGCGTTGATTTTGTTCCCACTAAAAAAGTCGTACTTTGGGGTCATCACTTTACCTCTGTTGCTGGAGCTGCGCCAATTGTCGGACCTGCCATTGCTGTTTATTGGGGCTGGGTACCTGCGGTTATTTGGGTTGTATTAGGTACCATTTTCTTTGCTGGCGTTCACGATATGGGCGCGCTATGGGCAAGTAGTCGTCATAAAGGAAAATCGATTGGCGCCTTGTCTGAAGAGGTGATCGGTAAACGTACCCGCGCACTTTTTATGATTGTGGTGTTTTTAGTGCTGCTAATGGTAAACGCAGTGTTTGGTGTGGTTATCGCAAACTCATTTGTTAGCCAACCAACAGCGGTTTTACCTGCGTGGGCTGCAATTGTATTTGCCTTAATTATAGGTCAGTTAATTCGCCGTAATTTTAACCTTGTGTTCCTTTGTGTGTTAGGTGTTATAGCACTTTACCTCACAGTGTACGCAGGCAGTGAAATGCCAATGGCTCTGCCAAAAGAAATGTTTGGTTTAAGTGATAAAGCTAATTGGATTATCTTGCTGTTTGTCTATGCCGCAATTGCATCACTTTTACCTGTTTGGGTGTTACTGCAACCGCGCGACTTTATTAATGGCGTACAACTATTAGTTGGCTTAATCCTACTTTACGGTGCGGTATTTATGTTTATGCCAGACATCACAGCGCCTGCTTTTAATACTGAAGTTGCTGAATCTACTCCAAGTATTATTCCGCTGCTGTTTGTCACCATCGCCTGTGGTGCAGTGTCTGGCTTCCACGGTATTGTGTCGAGCGGTACAAGTTCTAAACAGTTAGATAAAGACACTGATGCCCGCTTTGTAGGCTATTTAGGCGCGGTAGGCGAAGGTTCGCTTGCGCTTATTACTATTGTTGCAGTCAGTGGCGTAACGCTTGCAATGAGTCCACAAGAATGGCACGAAGTGTACAGTCACCTTGGTGCAGGCAGCGTTGGTGCGTTTATTCAAGGTGGCTCTAACTTGATTTATCAAGGCTGGGGCATTCCAGCAGAACTTGCCTCCACATTACTTGCAGTAATGGTAGTGTTATTTGCCGGTACCACAATGGACTCTGGCGTGAGATTACAACGCTATATCATTCAAGAGTGGGGTGAAATTTACCAAATCAGTGCGTTTAGAAATGGCATTATTGCAACCCTAATTGCGGTTGCCTGTTGTTTACTGTTGGCCTTTGGTGCTGGCGGTTCGTCAGGCTCAGGCGGCATGATCATTTGGCCATTATTTGGCTCTACAAATCAAATTTTAGCAAGCCTTACCTTATTGGTTATCTCTGTGATGCTGATTAAGATGGGACGCCCTGCCCGATACACTTTAGTGCCCATGCTATTTGTCTTAGTGATGGCGTTCTTGGCTGGTATTCTTAAGTTGCAAGAATACTACAGTGCTGGTAATTGGTTACTTGTAAGCCTTGATATTATTGTACTTGTAGTGTGTGTGTTAGTAATGTTTGAAGCGTGGACCGTGATAAAACAACATAAACAAATTGAGCCAAACGCAAGTGAAACAACTGAGCAATAAACTACATAAGATGAAGTTTATTTAATAAAAAAGGGCGCTTAGCGCCCTTTTCTTTTAACCTTAAACTGGTTACTTGCTTAAATCTAACATCAGTTTGTTTAAGCGAGATACAAAGCCCGCAGGGTCTTTTAAGCTACCACGCTCAGCAAGTAATGCTTGGTCGAGTAACACATCAGCCCATTGTGCAAAATTATCTTCATCCTGAACATTATTTAGGTGTTTCACTAATTGGTGCTCTGGGTTTAATTCAAATACCGGTTTCGTTTCAGGTGCCTTTTGACCAATTTGCTCCATCAGCTTTTGCATTTGTGAGCTCATATCATGTTCATCAGCAACCACACACGCTGGCGAATCAGTTAAACGGTGAGTAAAGCGCACTTCTTTTACTTTGTCGCCTAGTGCCGTTTTAACACGCTCAATTAAGCCTTCAACTTCTTTTTCTGATGCTTCTTGCTCTTTTTTGCTTTCTTCATCATCTAAGTTACCAAGATCTAAATCACCGCGGGTAATTGACGCAAACTGTTTACCATCAAATTCCGTTAAGTGGCTCATCATCCACTCATCAACGCGCTCTGAAAGAAGCAGTACTTCAATGCCTTTCTTACGGAAGATTTCAAGATGTGGCGAGCTTTTCGCAGCTTGGAAGCTATCTGCTACTACATAGTAGATTTTATCTTGGCCTTCTTTCATACGCTCAATGTATTGCTCAAGCGATACATTTTGCGTTTCTAGGTCAGAATCAGTAGACGCAAAACGAAGTAACTTCGCAATCGCTTCTTTATTTGCCATATCTTCCGCTGGACCTTCTTTGATCACTTGACCAAATTCATTCCAGAATGTTTGATACTCTTCAGGCTTATTTTTGCCCATACGCTCAAGCATTTTAAGCACACGTGAAGTACAGCCTTTACGAATTGCTTGCGTTACTTTGTTATCTTGAAGAATTTCGCGTGATACGTTAAGTGGTAGATCATTTGAATCTAATAGACCTTTAACAAAACGTAAGTAGTTAGGCATAAACTGCTCAGCATCATCCATAATGAATACGCGTTGCACATACAGTTTTAAACCATGTTGACGGTCGCGGTTCCACATATCAAATGGCGCTTTCTTCGGGATATAAAGTAAGCTAGTGTACTCTGTTTTACCTTCAACTTTGTTGTGAGCCCACGTTAGTGGCTCTTCCCAGTCGTGGCCGACATGTTTGTAGAATTCTTTGTACTCTTCTTCAGAAATCTCTGATTTATCGCGCGTCCAAAGTGCGGTTGCTTTGTTAATTGCTTGCCATTCACCTGGTGTTGCTGGAATTTTTTCACCATCAGGACCTTCAGACTCTTCCGTTGGTGGTGTGTACATTTCAACTGGAATTGAAACGTGATCCGAATATTTAGTTACGATTGAACGTAAACGGTACTCTTCAAGGAATTCTTTTTCATCATCACGTAAGTGAAGGATAATTTCAGTACCGCGCTCCGCTTTTTCGATATCAGCGAGCGTGTATTCACCCTCACCTTTCGAATGCCATTCTGTCGCCTCAGTTTCACCTGCTTTACGCGTGCGCACAGTAACACTGTCGGCAACAATAAACGCTGAATAAAAACCAACACCAAATTGACCAATCAGCTGTGAGTCACGCGCTTGGTCACCGGTTAAATTTTGGAAAAATTCAGCGGTACCTGATTTAGCAATAGTACCCAGTGAACTAATCACTTCATCACGTGTCATACCGATGCCGTTATCAGAAATAGTCACTGTATTAGCTTCTTTATCGGCGCTGATGCGAACGCGCAGTTCACCGTTACCTTCATAAAGGTCGTTATTTTCTAGCGCTAAGAATCGCAACTTATCTGCTGCATCAGAGGCATTTGATACAAGTTCACGTAAAAAGATCTCTTTATTTGAATATAAAGAATGGATCATTAACTGTAATAATTGTTTTACTTCGGTTTGAAAACCAAATGTTTCTTTTTGGGCAGACATTGATTACTCCGTCAAAATCTTCGTTCTTAACCATGTTGAAACTTATATAAGGTTGAGATTTAAGATTTCAAGGGAAAAAATTTAATTCTTAGGCACTTGTTGAATTAATCAGCAAACAAACCAAGATTTGTTTTAAATGGTTCCTATTCTCGCTACAATCGCGAGCTAAATTGCATTGAGTAAATAACAATAATGACAATCGCTATTCGTACCATAGGTTTTTTATTAATTTTGTGCTGTACCGCTTTTATCTATTCAGCGATTCACGACCGCAGTGTGCAATTAACGCATTTTGATTTTTTAAATAGTCATCAAATGCTTACCATAAACAACGCACCTGAGTTACAAGACTGGCATTTTTTCGCTTATCCTTACAGTCATTACCGTTATGGTTTTTCTAAAAACCAGGTTCATGAGGGCAATAAAAGCGTTTTTATAATTAATAAATTACCCATTGATGAAGGTGTCGGCTTAATACGTCAAACCGTCAACGCTGCCACCTATACTGGTAATAAAATTGAATTTTCAGGCTATTTTAAAGCGCAAAATCTAACTGGTAAGGTCTTATTCGACTTAGATATCTTTAATGAAAATGACGACGTAATAAGACGAGCTGAAGTGAGCTTCAGTGCTAGTGAATACAATAAAGATTGGCAGCGATTTTCGATTATTGCACTGATCCCTGAGAATGCATCTGTGCTCAGCTACTCTGCTAAGTTACTTGGCTCGGGTCAAGTATGGTTTGATGATTTTAACTTCAGTAACGCACCGGCTGACGCGAAAGACATTAGTAAAGTATATAAAATTCAATCACCTAAAAAAGAAGCTGAAAGCCCAGAGCGAACAAAGTACCTTAATATTGTTGGCTATAACACTGAACCATTTGGTGAATTACCCTTTGGAGAGCACCCTTCCGATATTCAACAATGGTGGATAAGCGATGAACTAAAAGGCGAATACGCTTTACGCCAGGATGGTAATGCATTATTGCTCGAAAGTGTAATAAACGAACCTAAATTTGGTGTTGCTTTAAAACGTTTTCGTTTTAAAGATAAAAGTGTCAAAGCAATCAAATTTAGTGCTCAAATTAAGCATCAATTTGTTAAAAGTATGGCCAGTATTTGGTTGCGTATTGAGGACAAAGACAGAAATAATCTTGCTTTTGATAACTTACGCTATTCGAGAAGTGGCGGTAGCAGTGATTGGCAAGATATTGAAGTTGTACTGCCATATAGTGAAAACGCTGAAATTGTTTCATTTGGCGCTTTGCTCATTCGAAACGGAAAATTATGGCTGCGCAATGCTAAAGTTGAGCCATTATATGAGCCTGTACCTCTTAATAGCCAAATGTTAACGAAACCCAGTAATCTCAGTTTCGAATAATTGGCTCAGTTAATAACTTAGTGTATGTTATAGCAAATTTGGAAAATACAAACTCCGTATGAAATTAACCTCTGGCGTTAGCCAACTTGTTGAAGCATTGAGATGCTTGCCGGGCATCGGTCCAAAATCAGCACAGCGTATTGCTTTTCATTTGTTAGAGCACGATCGTGATGGTGGTCGTCAATTAGGTCAAAGTCTTACCTTTGCAATGGAAAACGTTGGCCATTGCAAAAGCTGCCGTACTTTTTGTGAAACCGATCAATGCGATATTTGTTTAAGCCCAAAACGTCAAGATTCTGCGCTAATGTGTGTTGTGGAATCACCAACGGATATTCTTGCGATTGAGCAAACAGGCCAATTTCAAGGCCGCTACTTTGTTTTAATGGGGCATTTATCCCCTCTTGATGGTATTGGCCCTATGGAGCTTGGCCTTGATATTTTTGAGCAACAGCTTAAATCGGGCACCATCGAAGAAGTGATTTTAGCAACGAACCCTACTGTTGAAGGTGAAACAACAGCCCATTACATTGCCGATATCTGTGCCAAGCAAAATGTCAGTGCATCACGTATTGCGCACGGCGTGCCTGTAGGTGGAGAACTGGATTTAGTGGATGGTATGACACTTTCACATGCATTTTCTGGCAGAAAGAAAGTCAACTAACGTGTTCTAATAAAAAAAGCCCGTAATTTGAAAATTACGGGCTTTTTTTTGTTGCTTGAATTTATTACTTATTCATCCAGCATTTTTGATGCGATGCGCTGCTCGGCTACATAACAAATCATTTTTAAAATAGCACCGTAGTAAAAGGTTAAAATTGATACGGCAAACGCCGGGCCAATAATACTGCTGAACTCTTCAGCACTAATATTTGATCCTATGGCAACCCAACCTATCAGTGTAGTAATACCACCACAGCCAATAGCAACATTGCCGAGCACAGCAAAAACACGTTTTGACTGTATCAATTGACGCTCACTAAATTGCCCTTTTTCACTAACAACACAGCCAAAAGCAAACAGAAAATCATGCCAAGAGGTGGCGGCAATAGCAAAGAAAATGGCCGGTGGAAACACCAACATAGCAGATGGTACGTCAATAAAGGCAGTAACATCTGCGCCCATTGCCATGCCAAATACCATCATTGATAGAAATACTACTAAGCTCAGAATAAACATAATTAACCCTAGTTGTGTTGTCGGCATAAAACGGTATGCAAGATTCAGCGCTTGCTGCCAATACCAGTATTGAAGAACAATACTTGCTTGCCCTTGTTGTTGTTTTAATAAATACGTTTCTTCAAGATCGCCAATCACTGCGTCAACCAGTGATTCTGGCAATGACCATGCTAATAATTTGTTCGCAAGCACTTTTAAAAGCGGCTCACCTTCAGGTTGTTTGAGTGGAGCTGAATTATGCATAAAGCGCCTTTTGCTTTAGCTGGATACCCTGCCAAAGTGTTTCTAACGCATTTTTAGAGCGATTTAATGCTTGTTTGCCCTGCCCTGATACGACATAGAATTTTTTGGCACGACCGCCGCGCTGTGCTATCGCTTCTCCCTGCGAGCTGGTTAACAACCCTTTTTTCTCGAGTCGCTCTAACGTGGTATAAAGTGCCCCCACACTCACATCGCGTCCAATTGCATCGATTAATAATTCACGAATTGAAACACCGTAGGCATTGTCAGCTAATTTTAAAATGGCGAGCATTACCATTTGTTCAAACTCGCCCAAATATTTTTCTTGCATAATGATACTAATGACTATTTTTATCACAATGTAGAATAAATAAATTGATGCGTCCAATTAATTCTACAATGTAGTATTAATATACGAAAAAAGCGTGATACTACTCAATAAGCAAGAGGTGAGTTGTTACATCAAATAAAAGATATAAATTCAATAATTTATGAAATTTGGGAAGAAACGAAGCCAAATATTGTTAACACTGTTTGGCTTCGATTGATGAAATATTTCGATTATTTTTGACTTAAAATATTTTGCAGCTCAACTATCTGAGTCGGTGTTAACTCGCTTGACTCAAGTAAATGCTTAATTGCTTTGAACGCACCATCACCTTCTTCACCTTCAAATTTAAACTTAAATACTTGGGCATGTTTGGTGCCATCACTCATCACAAACACATTGTTGCCATCGGTTGTTGAAAATTCTGCATCTGAATGAATTTCGATATGCTTTTCAACATCTGAATCACCCGTTTTAAAGGCAAATACTTTTACGCCATCATCACTGTGTTCAACATTTAAGTTTTTAACAATTTTACGGATTTTTTCTTGCTTTTCAGGTGATAAATCAGCAATTGCCTTTTCAATTTCCTCTTCAGTTGGCTTACCGTCAAATACCAATTTGATTGGCGCATGATCTCCATCAGCAGAAACAAGTTCTATGTCTGTTTTCATTTCTACCACTTTTACTTTCTTTTCTTGTTCGCCAGCAATAGCACTCGCACCTGCAAAGGTTAATGTCGCAATAACAGGTAATAGCAGTGTTTTTTTCAGTAACATAATGAATTCCTTATTCTATGGTTGTGTTAATTTGTTACAGCCAATCCTATTGGAAATACCATGCCAATTTTTAATATATTGATTTTATTGTAATTTATAAAAATTCATTATGAGGCATCTTGAAATAGATACTGATATGCGGTTACTAATCTCCTGATATCGGGATATATCAACTTGGAAACGATTTACTTCTTCTATTACTTTTTTGTCTTTTAAAAATTATCAGCTAATTTTCAATGTGTTATAACAGCTTAAATGAATGCAAGTATTATGGTACAAAGTTTGTAATGTGGATTGTTACACTTTTAACCTAAGGAATGGCTTTTTGAGTATTCGAAAACTATTAATCATTACGTTGGTGTTTTTGTTTGCAAGTGTCGCATTAGTGCAAACGGCTCTGACGATTTATTTTAAACAACAAATTGAAAATGAAATTGTTGATAAAAGTGAACGTTTAACTGAAAAGATTTTAACAAGCACAAAAGACAAAGTTCGCAAAAAATTAGTTGAAATTGCACCTAACGATGGTAGCAACAAAGAAGTTAAATTTGAATTTCATATAAGCGCCGAAAATGATAGTCATGGGTCAAGTGGTTCTGAGACATCAGACGGCACCACTACCGTTGTAAAACGACAAATAGTGCTAGACCAAGATAACGAGCGCAGTATTGAAATTTTTAGCAAAAATGCCGAACAAATCGAAGCGGTGTTTATGGCGGTTGATAATCTCGATAATATGCAGTTACATCATCAAATTTCAACCGAATACCTGACAGACAGTTCGAGCTTTGAGCGTTTCACCCATTTAATTCTCTGGAGCATTGCAATTTCATCGGCAATAGCTCTGTTATTGGCGCTTTGGCTTACCAATAAAATTACGCAACCGATTAATCAACTAATCAGTGCAATGGATGAATTAGATAAAGATAAATTGGGCATTCAAATTCCGCCAAAGGGCGTGACTGAATTAAAACGTTGTGCTCAACAATTTAACTCTATGAGCACTAAGCTTGCCAATTTTGCTGAAGAACAACACAAAATGGAGCAGAAAAAACACTTAGCACAACTAGGTGAACTTAGCCGTGGCATTGCCCATGCACTGCGTAATCCTGTGCATACTCTTAATTTAACCATTGATCAGTATTTTAAAGCACCAGAGGAAAATCGCGCCAAACTTGAGCAAATTGCACATACCAAAATTGAGCATATCGACAAAAACATTAATGCCCTGCTTACCTTATCGAAAGGCAAAGTTGAGCGTACCGCACTAGTACCTATTAATGCGGTACTTAATGACATCAAATTAGAGTTATTAAACGAAGCAACCCCGATCACGATTAATTGCGATAACCACCTTAAAATAACCGGGTTAGAAACGGAAATACGCAGCATTCTCCATACACTTATTGTGAATGGCGTTGAAGCTGGCAAAAATAACAACGCAATTAAAGTAGACGTGTGTGAAAAAGAGTCTGAAATACATGTTGATGTTTTCGATAAGGGCAACGGTGTATGCGCTGAAATAAAGCCCCATTTATTTAGCCCGCACGTCAGTGATAAACCCGACGGCGCCGGTATTGGTCTTTACCTTGCCAAGCAAATCATTAATTTATATTACGGTGGTGATATTCTACTCATAAATAGTGACGCTCATGGCAGTCACTTTCGTGCAATTTTTAAAAGAGAGCTGTAATGGAAAACGCACATATTTTATTGGTAGAAGATGATATTGCGCAAAATGAACTTATTGCGTCAATGCTTAGTGCTGAAGGCTTTATTGTTAAGGCAACTACGAGCGTAGAAGAAGCTATCGTCGCTTTAAAAGCTAATAACCAAATTAGTTTAATCTTTAGTGATTGGAAGTTAGGTCAATTAAGTGGCCTTAATTTACTTGAATTTGCGCGCAGCAATAATTTTCCTGTTGGTATTGTAATCGCAACCGCTTATGGCTCCATCGATCACGCTGCTCTTGCAATTGAAAAAGGCGCCGATGACTACTTAGCCAAACCTTTTCAGCGCCAAGAATTGCTGCTAGCACTGGCTAAAGCAAACAAAGCCAATCAACTTCGGTTAGCAAATCAAACGCTCAATAGCCAACTTAGCCAGCAAGATACCATGGTCGAGTTGATAGGTAGCGCGCCCTGTATGCAAAAGGTATTTCAGCGCATCGAAAAAGTCGCCTCCACCAGCGCAACCGTATTAATTAGTGGTGAAAGTGGTACGGGTAAAGAGCTTGCCGCGCGCGCATTACATAAAATATCACCGCGCAAAGATTCCCCTTTTATAGCCATTAATTGCGGCGCCATTCCTGAGTCCATCGCAGAGGCAGAATTATTTGGTGCCAAAAAAGGCGCATTTACTGGTGCAAACCAAGATAAACTCGGTAAATTTGCCGCCGCAAATGGTGGTACACTTTTTTTAGATGAAGTTGCCGAGCTAAGCCCACAATTACAAACAAAACTGCTGCGTTTTTTACAAGAGGGAGTAATTACCCCACTTGGTTGCCACGAGGAAGTCTCGGTTGATGTGCGTGTCATTGCAGCAAGCCATAAGCAGCTGTTAGCACAAGTGGAAGAAGGCCTTTTTCGTGAAGATTTATATTACCGCTTAAACGTAGTGCCTATTCATATGCCTGCCCTTCGTGAGCGTACTGAAGATATAGGTAAATTGATTCATCACTTTAAAACTAAATTTTGTCAGCAGTATGGCAGCCAAGAGCAACAATTGAGTGCAACTACTTTAAAACAGTTACTTAGTTATTCATGGCCAGGTAATGTAAGGCAATTATCAAACTGTATTGAGCGCTATGCCCTTCTTGGTGATGAAAATGAGTTAGTAGAAAGCCTTAACCACAATAGCCAATCACCTGCTCAAAGCGAGCAATTTGTGATCCCAGATGAAGGCATTGATTGGCATCAATTTGAACGCGATATTTTACTGCAAGCTTGTAAACGTGCTGATAATAACAAAACCGCTGCTGCTAAATTATTAGGATTAAGCTACAAAGCTTTTTTGTATCGGCTCGAAAAACACCAAATATAGCCGTTTATCATTAAACTTCACTTACTGATCCGTTTTGCATTAAGCTAATTACAACATTAAGAAAAAGTTAGGAGTGACAATGAGCGGAACAACGATGGTGGTAATGATTGTGTTTTTCTCTGTGGGTTTTGGTGTACTTGCTGATATGTATAACAAACATATTAAGTTTAAAGAAAAAACACTAAAGCATAATCAAGCAAGTGACGCACAAACCGATGAGCTAAAACAACAAATAAATAAGCTAACTGAACGTGTGCAAGTACTTGAAAAAATAGTGACTGATGAAGGTTATCAAGTAGCCAAAGAGATTAATAAACTATAAAAAAGCGCCAAGTATCCACTTGGCGCTTTTTATTTGTCTGAAAATTACTGGCTGATTTCCATTGATTCAATGGTACTTGCAGCAATGTCGCTTTCTTTAAATACTATTGGACGCAAACGAGTTGTCTCAGAGTAATGTTTAGTTTGGTCATCCATATGTATTGAGTTGTCATTGCTCGATTGTGAATAGCTTAATAAACCACGTGCCTCGGGGCCGTCTTCTTTAAAGTTAACAACAAACATCCAACTTGAACCATAATTCACATGGTAACCCACATCATTTGCGAGGCCTGACGCAAGAGTACTATCGGTTGTTACCGATTTAGCTCGTGGGTATTGATGAATAGCGTAAAGGGTATCGTCACTTTCTGCTGATGAGAAGATATTAAACCCACCTTCTACGTGCTTTGCCCCAGCCCAAGGGTAAATAACCCCACTGCCTTGACCATTCGCTAATGTTTTTTCAGCAAATTGAATTTCTGATAACGGCGCATCAAGGGCAATATTGGCTTTTTGTAAATCCGCAACGGCTTTGGCTAGCGACCAAAGTGCCGAGCCATCAGCAATCAATGAGCTTGGTGTATTCGCCGGATCGGCTACATCAAACGGCACGGTAAGCTGCGCTTGTGCATTAAAGTTATACGCAAACTCACGTAAAATTTGGCCACCTTTACTGGTTAAATTAAAGCGCCCATCCCAATTTTTCAAAATCGTGCACGCCTTTGACACATCAACCGATACCAAGTCTGTTACTGCAATCGGATTTGCACCATTTGCTTCACATTGAGCAATCAGTTCATTGCCAACTAATTCATGTAAATAACTACGATTACTGAAAAGTGCCGACTCTACTTCCGCAGCATTAAAGAGTGCATCTTCACCTCGGCTGTCTGCCAACATTTTTAAGCTCATACGGGTACGCAGTGACAGAGGCGATAGATCATCCCCATACAAAATAGAATAACCTGACAAAGGCTCTGCTGGATTGGTTGCCCAATAAGAGTCGTTAGAGTTTTGAATATAATCGCTACGCAATAGTTTTGGCGCTTGTTCATAGCTATTTAAACCATTGGCTTCAAATAGCGCGGTATTGCCAGGGAGTACATCAAAACCCAGCATATTACGTGTTGCCACTAATGTTGGCTCTGTACGCATAAGTGAAAGCGCGGTGTCATTCAAATTAAGTACGTTGCTTTTATCGATGTAAAAGGCATTACCGGCATTATCAGCATACATAGTATTAACCCAAGGAATACCGTTGTAGTCTTTGAATGCTTGTTGAAATTCATCCAAATTAGTTGCTAAGTTAAGCGCCAACCAATGGTCGATTAAATCCATATTAAACTCACTGGCGTCTTTTAAAGTAAACGCGTGTTTGTCATCCCAAGGGAATAATGGAATTGTCGGCGGGGTTTCTATCATTAACCCATGGTGGCTGTAGTAATAATCTTTTGCCAAGTACATGGTAGAACCCGGCGCTATCATCACTTCAACTAAATAAGTTTGTTTTGAAATGTCTTTGGTTTCGCCATCAACCACATATTGCATCGGATTATTTTCAGTAAGGTCTAAACGGTAAGTAACAAAACGGCGTGACTTAGATACCGTATGAGTCCAACCAAGGTGCTGATTGAAACCGATGTTGACAATACCCGGCATTCCTTGCAAGCCAGCGCCCATTACATCCATATGGCCTGGAATGGTTAAATGCGACTGCCAAAAACGCAGGTGACCAGTAAATGGAAAATGTGGATTAGCGAGTAAAATACCTTTGCCATTCTCGCTTGCATCTTTACCAATTGACCAGGCATTTGAACCTAAATCGCCCAAATCTAAATCGGGGGCACTGGCTTGGAATGACATCGAAAAAGGTTTTTCACTGCCTTCTAAACGAGGAAAACGCGGTAAATACTCATCACCCATCGCTGGATTGGCATAAAATGACGTATCTAAAAAGCGTAAGCCACTAGCGAGTTGCGAGGTGGAGAACATGTATGCAACAAGCTGCTCCTTTTCGATAGGTTTAAGCCATGGTGCAGCACCACAGTGAGGATCGCGCTCTGCAACTGGTGTTTCTGCAAGATATTTATTGTAACCTGCCACATAACCTTCAACGAGTGCACGTGAACGCTCGCTCATTTCATCGTAACGTGCTGTTGCCTGCTCCATTACTCGTAATGCTTTATGACCGAAATCGGAGATAATATTTGCGCTATCACCAGAGCCAGGTACTTTATCTGGGCCAAAGTATTTAGAGCGCTCGGAACTTACTTTGATTATTTGATCTGCCAAAATACACATATTATCTTTGGCATACGCATAACCTGAGCCAAACGCTAAGCTTTGTAAGTTATCTGCGGTGATATGCGGCACACCGTAATCTGTCCAGCGGATTGAGGCAGATAAAGTGCCATCAGGATCAAAAGCATGTAATACGGAAGGTTGCTCGGGCTCAGGAGTAATAGGTTCAACCTCGTAGTCAACACCACAGGCGGTTAAACCTAATATTGAGCTCGCAATAAGGGCGAGTTTTAATTTCATAATTATTCCAATTTATTATTTGAGTTCCATGCTGTGTGAAAGACACACTAAGTCCATCCTAGCAAGGCAACACAAGATCCATAAATATGAAATAATTCTAATTAGAGTAATTACTATAAGTTATTGAAATAAATACTCTAATTTACCGATAATCGATACACCATAGCTTTTAAGTTAGCACCATCCTGTTCTTCAAAGCGCGGCGCAGCGGGTAAGCGTTTTACCAGTGATAACTTACCTTCGGTGGCAAGTGCTATCATCTCAATAAACATGCTTTCACTGACATCTGGGCTATTTGCACATAACAATAACTGGGTGTCGTTATGGCACAGTTCCGGTAAACGGCGCAGTATTTTTTGATAATCTTTGGTCAGCACAAAACTGCCTTTTTGAAAGCTAGGCGGATCAACCACTATCACATCAAATGGCGCAGCTTTTTTTAATTTACCAAAGGACTTCAGAATATCGTGAGGTAAATAACTTATATTTTCAGCCACATTGTTTAAACGATGATTATCAGCACCGGTTCTTAACACGGACTTATTCATATCCATATTAATGACTTGATGCGCCCCACCTAATTTAGCAATCACCGAAAATGCACAGGTATAGGAAAACAAGTTAAGAACTTTTGCATCTCTACTGTTATTTTTAACAAATGCACGCCCTTCGCGCATATCGGGGAAAATCCCGGTATTTTGCGTTTTTGTCAGTTGCACCCAATAGCTCGCACCGAGCTCATTTACTTCAAACCGCTCGGGTACTTCACCAAATGGCACAGAGACCTGTGTATCGCGCCCTGCCCGATATTGAAATACTAGGCCACTTGCATTCAAGCCTGCTTGTTGCTGCGCTTGCCAAACGGCATTTGTTAACTCAGTTTGAACATCATCTTCAATGGGGTTATAACAAGCTAAAAATAAATATGGCGGATACCAATCCAAGTTAATAAAGTTGGTATCGCCTTGGCTGTCGCCACGACCGTGGTATACACGGCATACTTCATCACTAAAAGGCGCGCCCTGTGCAATGGCAGCCAGTAAATGGGTTAAATCAATCTTAGGCATTAATCAGTTCTTGATGTAGTTGTTGGATTTCGTCACGTACTTTTGCTGCCTTTTCAAATTCAAGGTCGCGTGCAAACGCCAGCATGTCAGATTCCAGTTGTTTAATTTTCTTATTAATTTCATCCGCAGATAAAATTTCTTTGTGAGCCACTGAACGTGATTTACGAGGCTTAGCGTCTTTGGCATCAACTTGCTCACCGACATCCATAATGTCGGTGATTTTCTTATTCAGTGCTTGTGGCGTAATGCCATGATCAAGGTTGTACTGATGCTGAATGCTACGGCGACGCTCAGTTTCATCAATCGCGCGTTTCATTGAATCAGTGATACGATCAGCATATAAAATAGCCCGGCCATTAATGTGACGCGCAGCGCGACCTATGGTCTGAATAAGCGAGCGCGTTGAGCGTAAGAAACCTTCCTTGTCGGCATCTAAAATAGCAACAAGTGACACTTCAGGCATGTCTAAGCCTTCACGAAGAAGGTTAATACCAACCAAAACATCAAATACGCCAGCACGTAAATCGCGAATAATTTCAACACGTTCAACGGTATCAATGTCTGAGTGCAGATAACGTACTTTGACATCGTGATCGTTTAAGTAATCTGAGAGGTCTTCCGCCATGCGTTTAGTAAGGGTTGTAACCAGCACACGTTCATTAAGTTCCACTCGTTTGTATATCTCAGAGAGCAAATCATCAACTTGCGTGGCGACAGGGCGAATTTCAAGTTCAGGGTCAAGTAAACCTGTTGGACGAATAACTTGCTCGGCCACCTCGTTATTTGAGCGCTCTAATTCGTAATCGCCAGGGGTCGCTGATACATAAATGGTTTGCGGTGAAATCGCTTCAAATTCTTCAAACTTTAATGGACGGTTATCAAGCGCTGATGGCAAACGAAAACCATATTCAACTAAGTTTTCTTTTCGGCTGCGATCGCCACGATACATCGCACCTACTTGCGAAACTGTAACGTGCGATTCATCAATGATCATTAAGGCTTCATCTGGCAAGTAATCAAGTAACGTCGGTGGTGGCTCGCCAGGCGCCCGACCTGATAAATAACGCGAGTAGTTTTCAATGCCAGAGCAATACCCCAGCTCACTCATCATTTCAATATCGTATTGGGTGCGCTGTGCAAGCCTTTGCTCTTCAACTAAACGGTTATTATCGAGCAGCTGTTTACGGCGAATTTTCAACTCTTCTTTAATATTGTCAATTGCCGCTAAAATTTTCTCCCGTGGCGTTACATAGTGGGTTTTTGGGTAAATCGTGGCACGGATAATATGCCTCTCCACCGCACCTGTGAGCGGATCAAAAATACTGATGCGATCTACTTCATCGTCAAACATTTCAATCCGAATTGCCATGGTTTCTGATTCAGCAGGAAAAATATCAATGACTTCACCACGTACTCGATACGTACCGCGTTGAAAATCAATATCGTTACGAGTGTATTGCAGTTCAGCGAGTCTGCGCAGTAAGTCGCGCTGATCAACAGTATCGCCCTGTTTAATCAGCAACATCATTTTTAAATAGGAGTCAGGATCGCCTAAACCATAAATGGCAGAAACTGACGCAACGATAATAACGTCTTTACGTTCTAATAAAGCCTTGGTGGCTGATAAACGCATTTGTTCTATGTGATCGTTAATTGAAGCGTCTTTTTCGATAAAGGTATCACTGGCAACCACATAGGCTTCAGGTTGGTAATAATCGTAGTACGAAACGAAATACTCTACCGCATTTTCAGGAAAGAACTCTTTCATTTCACCGTATAGCTGAGCTGCAAGCGTTTTGTTATGCGCCATAATAATGGTTGGTCGGTTTAACTCAGCAATAACATTGGCCATGGTAAAGGTTTTACCTGTACCTGTGGCGCCTAATAACGTTTGATGCGCAAGTCCTGCTTCTAAACCTTCAACTAATTTAGCGATTGCAGTTGGTTGATCACCACTTGGTTTAAAAGGTGACACTAATTTAAAATCAGTTACTCCATCCTTACTCATGCTCTCTCCTACGCCGTTTGTGGTGAAATTTTATTTTGGCACTGTGCAATTTGCTTTTTAAACCAGTTATACGAAACTATTGCGGTACAAAGATTACCAATCAATGCTCCAATAAAGAGCCCTTCTAAATCAGCTATTAGACTACCTACATAAGCAAAAGGTAAATAGAACACAAATAAGCGAACAATGCTTAACACCAATGCATGCATTGGCTTGTGCAGCGCATTTAGAGAAGAGTTGGTTAGAATGATTATGCCTTGTAAACCATATCCTAGCGGTAAAATATAAATAAACAGCTTGATCACATCGATAACATTTTGCTCTTGTGCAAATATGTGACTAATTACGCCACTGAGTGCTATCAGTACTAAATAAATAATAAACTGCCATACGAGTACAAATTTAAGACTGATCAAATACGCCTCTTCTACACGATCATAGCGATTAGCCCCAAAGTTCTGACTAATAAAAGGAGGTAAAGTCATCGAAAGTGCTAGCACAACAATACTCGCGATAGATTCTATCCGGCTACCTACCCCAAAAGCAGCTACGGCATGTGCGCCATAGGTGGCAACAATTGCAGTCATAATAGCCATCGCAATGGGCGTGAGCATATTTGCACTGGCTGCTGGCACACCAATTTTAAGCATCTTAATAGTAGCTGTCATAAAACTCTGTTGGCATTTTTCCCATGCAACCAATTTGCGTTTAACAATGAGTAAATAAAGAATAAAAGCAACACCAAACGACCACGCAATCACACTGGCAATCGCTGCACCTTGAATACCAAGGGCAGGTACTGGGCCAAAGCCGAATATTAAAATTGGGTCGAGAATGGCATTTATTACACCAGCGCCACCCATAATGATGCTCGGTGTTTTTGTATCACCGCTGGCACGCAATACCGCATTACCAATCATAGGGGTGATTAACAGTGCACTACCAACAAACCATACAGCCATATAATCATGGATATAAACTAACAGCTCTGGTGTTGCACCCAGCAAAGTAAAAATTGGATTAATTAACAGATAACCAATAAATGAAGTAATAAGTACCAGTAAAGCTGAAACAATTAATGCCACTGCGCCATCAAAGCGTGCCTCTGCTTTATTATTAGCGCCAAGTGCCTTTGCAATAATCGCTGATGTTGCAATGCTTAGGCCTATCGCCAAACTAATTACGGTAAATGTCACTGGAAAGGTGAAACTAATCGCAGCGAGTTGATCTGTGCCTAACATACTGACAAAAAAAGTATCGACTATATTAAACAGCATTAATGTGATCATGCCAAAGATCATCGGAACTGTCATTTTCACAAGCGTTTTATCGATAGGCGCTTCAAGAAGCGATGCGGTACTGTTTTCTTTTTGCGATTTAGATTGTTGCATGAGAACCCTTATATAAGCACGGCAACATTCTAATGAAATGAACGCGTTGATACCATCTCAATTTAAGATTTTGAATAAGCAAAAACACCATGTAAACAAAAAGTAAACACGAAAGTCATTTGGTTTACAACTTTTACAAAGAAATATGACGGAATTGCAATAGATACTCAGTTAGTAACAGCTAACAACATGCCTTCAGACTAGTTTTTGCACAACAACTTGAGCAATAAATATACCGCAACAAGATTTCGCACACTTCTTAACCAAAAAGAACCAAGTTACATAACCGAATGATTTTTATAGAAATTATTTTTTTACTTAAAACTATTGCATTTCTCTTACGGCCGAGAAATAAAGGGCTCGAATATGTTCTCAAAGTTTCATAAACAGAGTTATCCACAGATTTAGTGGATAACTAAATACAGCCCTTTATTAATAAGCGGTTGTAAATTTTTATAATGAAATTACAAAGCTTAATTTTAGAATATTTAGTGAATGAAATTTAATATTGATACTTTTTCATTAGCACATATTTATGACAAATTTTTTGCAATCAGCCGCAATAATCGAGCTTAATAAAATGCCTTTAACGGTTTTGTTTAAGCAAACTTGATATCGTGGTGTAACTACAAATGCATAGCAATTTGAGTCTTCTGACTAAAATGTGGCTATTACTTAATTATAATAAAGGTGTTTTTTTAAGTAAGTAGATCAGGTTGGCTTGCATTAAAAACGTTATTGGTTGCTGGATTAATTAAAGTGGCATTTATTAAAACTTTAAATCTATAAACACACTTTAATTGGAAGCAAAATATACCCTTTTAAAAATTACATTTAGGTAATTTAAGCTATATTTCCTTATGAAAAGCAATATTCCCTACTCTGCAATACCTTCTAAAATAATATGAACTGGCCAAATAACCTACAGAAAAAGCCAAAAAACTAGCAAGTTGAACAACAAATACGCATTCAAACCACTTTTTTAACTTTCTTAAATAATAGTTGTTGACACTTCCCCATGCTGTCATTAATATTTCGCCCCGTTGAGAAGGCCATTCCCCCTTAGCTCAGTTGGTTAGAGCGACGGACTGTTAATCCGCAGGTCCCCCGTTCGAGTCGGGGAGGGGGAGCCAAATTCTTAACATTTAACGATTCCCCCTTAGCTCAGTTGGTTAGAGCGACGGACTGTTAATCCGCAGGTCCCCCGTTCGAGTCGGGGAGGGGGAGCCAATCGTTAATCTACTTTTAAGTATGCTTGTTCCCCCTTAGCTCAGTTGGTTAGAGCGACGGACTGTTAATCCGCAGGTCCCCCGTTCGAGTCGGGGAGGGGGAGCCAAAGCACTACTCTATTGTTGTTCCCCCTTAGCTCAGTTGGTTAGAGCGACGGACTGTTAATCCGCAGGTCCCCCGTTCGAGTCGGGGAGGGGGAGCCAAATCTCAATCTATTACAACTTATCACCAATATTAGACTTTTCTTAGAATATAACTTACCATTTCATAAGCGATTTTTTGTATTAATGATGGTGCGTTTGTTACACAAAATTGACATCTGTGGAAACAACTAGCTGTCCCCTACTTCATTTAATACGATCTAACAATTTTTTACATCGTGAGATAAGAAAAACCATGGCAGGACTGACTCGCTTTATTACGATTCAAGTATTTTTTTGTGTACTGGCGACCGCGTTGACGGGTTATATGCTCAACTCCGCGCTGCACCAATACGCGAACTCGCAACAATTAAAAGTTCAACGTGCAATCGATTTGGAATTAACGCAGTTAAAACCAGATGAAGACATTGAAGCATTTGCAAAAAATATTAAATTACAATACGGCCTTGATAAATTGGTTATTAAGGACAAAGAAAACGAAACTATTTTTAGCAATCAAGGTAATCAAGATTACCTGCCGGTGTTAGTAAAGAAATTACAAGAATATCAGCCCTTTATTCGCTCTCAACATGGCGCTGGCAGCGACTTAGGTTTAAAAATTGAGTTTACTCTACGCCTAGAGCAAGCCGCAGAAATTATGCAAAACGCATTTTTGATTTTATTCTTGGTGATTTTAGTTTTAACCCTAGTGCCTTTTATTACGTTAAAGCTCACCCTACTCCAAGCCTCCAATAAAGTAGGCGATGCCATTTCAAATATGGTTGATAAGTACATCGAAAATGATAACAAAGATGGCAAGTTAGATTCATCTCTTGCAGATGGCACAATTAGTAATATTTTCCCAAGCATTGTGCGTTTAAATACTTTTTTAAAGCGCAAGCAAAAAGACATTGAATCGTCAGCGCTTGATATTAAACGTGAAGCCTATAAAGATACTGTTACAGGTCTTGGTAATCGCAACTTATTTATCGAACATTACGAACATCAAGTGGAAAATGCTGAAAAGCCATGTTTTGGTACACTTGCAGTTGTGCGTTGTACTGAGCTGAGCTTAATTAACCAAACCCGAGGTTATCAGCAAGGCGATGAATATATCAAAGATGTATCTGAATTAATTACACAAGCGATTGGCACATATTCAGGCAGTAGCAGCTATCGCCTAAATAGTTCGGACTTTGCTATTTTATTAATGAATGTGCCGATTAAAGAAGCTGAAAAACTCGGTGAAGTATTACAAAGTAAATTTACTGAGTTTCAGCAACATGTCGAGCTTACTAGCGTTGCCAATACTGGTATTGTGTCATTTGAAACAGGCAAACCGCTAAGCCCATTGCTTGCACAAGTAGACACTGCGCTTAGCATGGCACAAAGTAAAACAACCAATGGCTACCATATTCAAAAAGAAAGCGACATTCTTGATAATGTATCTGCGAGCTTTGGTAACCAAAACTGGCGCCAAGTAATTGATGATGTGCTTAATAACAGCCGTATTCAGTTAATGATACAAACAATTATGCCAACGAGTCGCAGCGCAAAGGCCTACTCGGAAATTTTCGCACGTTTCAAAACATCCGAAGATCATATTCTACCAACCTCTTCGTTCCTTGCGATGAGTGAAAAGCTAAATCAACATGCGCATGTTGATAGACTAGTAATTGAAGAAGCGATTAATGCAATTAAAACGCGTAACCTCAACGATCAGTTTTTTGGCCTAAATGTGTCGGCTAAAAGTGCACATGATGAGCAGTTTTCAATTTGGTTAGAACGTCGTTTATTAAAAGATAATGCGATTGCTGCAAAATTAATTTTTGAAGTAAGTGAATTTGGCTTACAACAAAATGTAAAAGCATCAAAACGCTTTATTGATATGATCCACCGTGTCGGTGCGCGTATTACAGTTGAACGGTTTGGTGTTGGTTTAACTTCATTTAAATTCTTCCGCGACCTTAAGCCTGATTTTATTAAAATGGATGCTACCTACACCCGCGGTTTAGAAGAAGATAAAAACAACCAATACTTTATGCGATTAATGGTCGATTTGGCCCACCGCATTGGAGTAACAGTACTTGCCGAAGGTGTTGAAAGCCAAGAAGAAAAGCACATTATTGAACAATTGTGTTTAGATGGCGCGCAAGGCTATTACATCGAAAAGCCAAAAGAGATTTAATCTCACGCAAATTTTATTTAAAAATTTAGTTAAATAAGGGACAAAATGTCCCTTATTTTTTTGCGTAAATTAAACTTTCTATATTGAATGCGCATTGTTTAGCAGAATAAGTTGAGCTTTAATCCGAAAATTCGGATAATAAACGCCAAATCTAGCGCGTAAAATATATCAATGACCGAATATCTACTGTTACTTGTTGCAACTGTATTAGTAAACAACTTTGTACTAGTTCAATTTTTAGGCTTATGCCCTTTTATGGGTGTTTCTGGCAAACTTGATACTGCAATTGGCATGTCGCTTGCCACAACGTTTGTTCTTACCCTCGCCTCGGTCACTAGTTACCTTGTTAATCAATATATTTTGGTGCCTTTAGAGCTGACCTTTTTACGCACTATGAGCTTTATTTTAGTAATTGCTGTGGTAGTACAATTTACTGAAATGGTAGTAAGAAAAACCAGCCCGACACTTTATCGCTTACTTGGGATTTTCTTGCCTTTGATTACCACAAACTGTGCCGTACTTGGTGTTGCGCTACTTAACACACGTGAACAACATTCTTTTTTACAATCCGCAATCTATGGTTTTGGTGCCGCGGTTGGCTTTTCATTAGTTTTAATTTTATTTGCTGCAATGCGCGAGCGTTTGGCTGCTGCAGATGTACCAACACCATTTAAAGGTGCATCCATTGCAATGATCACTGCGGGCTTAATGTCGCTTGCGTTTCTTGGCTTTACCGGGTTGGTTAAACTGTAAATGACTTTATTCTACGCCCTACTTGCTCTTGGCGGCTTGGCACTGTTATTTGGTGCTGTGCTTGGCTTTGCAGCTATTCGTTACAAAATTGAAGGTAACCCAATCGTTGACCAAATTGACGAAATACTTCCACAAACGCAATGCGGCCAATGTGGTTACCCTGGCTGTCGCCCTTATGCTGAGGCCATAGCTAATGGTGATGATGTGAACAAATGCCCGCCGGGCGGTGAAGCTACAGTACAAAAACTTGCAGATTTAATGGGGGTTGAAGCCAAACCTTTAGCTGGCGGTGAAGAAAAAGAGCCCATTAAAACAGTTGCATACATTCGTGAAGACGAATGTATTGGTTGTACCAAATGTATTCAGGCTTGCCCTGTTGATGCCATTGTTGGTGCTACTCGCCAAATGCACACGGTATTAATAGATGAATGTACAGGTTGCGATCTGTGTGTTGAGCCCTGCCCAGTTGATTGCATAGACATGGTGCCAGTAAAAACTACAAGTAAAAACTGGAAATGGGACTTAGAAACCATTCCTGTTACAAATATCGAATAGAGGTTGTTGGTGGAATCTATTTTAGAACAAATTGAACGCGGTAAGCTTTGGAATATTCCAGGGGGAGTTCACCCTGCGAGTAATAAAGCAAGTTCAACACAACAACCGATTAAGCGTTTACCGCTACCTGAAAGCTTAACCATTCCGATTAAGCAGCATATTGGCGATAACGGCAAATTACTTGTAAACGTTGGTGACTATGTGCTTAAAGGTCAGCCGTTGACAGAGGCTGCTGGCCACTGGAGTGTGCCAGTTCACGCACCAACATCAGGTACTATCAGCGAAATCGCAATGAAGCCGTCAACTCACCCAAGTGCACTACCTGAACCCAGTGTAGTGTTAACACCTGATGGTGAAGATACTTGGTGTGAGCTTGCCCCTTGGCCTGATTTCTACGCTAAATCTAACCAAGAAATCGTCGACCGCATCCAAAATGCCGGTATTAGTGGTATGGGTGGTGCAGGCTTCCCTGCCTATATTAAGGCTCAGCCAAAAAACGAGATTGAGTTTTTAATTATTAATGGTGTTGAGTGTGAGCCTTACATCAGTGCTGACGATATGCTGATGCGTGAACATGCTAATGAATTAATTAAAGGCATAGAGGTGCTTCGCAAGCTTTACCAACCAACAAAAATCTTAATTGGTATTGAAGACGATAAGCCTGAAGCAATTGAAGCACTAAAAAAAGCGTGCGAAAACGACCATTACACCCAAGTATGTCCGGTACCTACCAAATACCCTTCTGGTGGTGAAAAGCAGCTTATCCAAATACTGACATCTAAACATGTACCACAAGGCGGCATTCCATCTGATATTGGCATGGTGGTGCATAACGTTGGAACCATATACGCTATATACCAAGCTATTTACCATGGTAAGCCATTAATTGAACGTGTTGTAACAGTCACCGGTGACACCATTGCAAGCCCTTGTAATGTTTGGAGTTTACTTGGCACGCCAATTAAATTTTTACTAGAACAAACTGGTTTTCAACCACAGCAGTGGCAACGGGTGATTATGGGCGGCCCAATGATGGGCTTTACCTTACCCAGCGTGCGCTTGCCTATCATTAAAACCAGTAACTGTGTACTGGCGCCAAGTTCGCAAGAAATGCCGATGCCTGGTGAGGAAAAAGCCTGTATACGCTGTAGCGCGTGTGCCGATGCCTGCCCTGCCAGTTTATTACCGCAACAATTACAATGGTTTGCAAAAAGTAAAGAGTACAACAAATTAGAAGAACATAACTTATTTGATTGTATTGAATGTGGTGCCTGCGCCTATGTCTGCCCGAGCGAAATTCCGTTAGTGCAATATTACCGTGTCGCCAAAGCAGAAATCCGCCAAGAGCGCGAAGATAAAATAAAAGCAGAGCGCGCCAAAGAGCGATTTGAAGCACGTAACGAACGTTTAAAACGAGAGCAAGAAGAACGTCAAAATCGCCACAAACGTGCTGCAAAACGTACCACTGACGAAGCTAAATCGAAAGTTGAAGAAGCCTCTAAACGTGTTGCATCAAATGATAAAAGTGCAGCGGTTGCCGCAGCGCTTGCTCGCGCTAAAGCCAAACGTTCCGAAAATGGTGAGCCTGACAACTCCGAAATGGCAAAACTGCGTGCAGAACGTAAAGCCCAAGCTCGTGCCTATAAAGAAGAAAAACCAGCATCTGTCGCTAGTGACAATAAAAAGGATGCTGTTGCAGCTGCAATAGCGCGTGCTAAAGCGAAAAAAGCTGAGCAAGCTGAAGCGTCAAATGTAAATGATACTGCAAGTGACCCTCGTAAAGCAGCTGTCGCCGCAGCCATAGCTCGCGCTAAAGCTAAAAAAGCATCTAGTGACCTTGATTCAACAACCGTGGCTTCTGAAGCTGCTGTATCTGAACCAGCAAGCACAGAAGATCCGCGCAAAGCCGCCGTTGCCGCAGCCATTGCGCGCGCTAAAGCGAAAAAAACATTAAAAGAAGCTGACTCAAAAAGCGCTGACATGCAAGCAGCCGAGTTAGAAGCACCAAGTGAAGACGATCCGCGTAAAGCAGCTGTTGCTGCTGCCATTGCTCGCGCTAAAGCGAAAAAAGCAGCAAAAGAATCAGAATCACAAAATGCTGACACGCAAGCAGCCGAGTCAGAAGCGCGAAGTGAAGATGATCCGCGTAAAGCCGCCGTAGCCGCAGCCATTGCCCGCGCTAAAGCGAAAAAAGCAGCAAAAGAAGTAGAATCACAAAACGCTGACCTGCAAGTTGCCGAACCAGCAGCACCAAGTGAAGACAACCCGCGTAAAGCTGCTGTTGCTGCTGCCATTGCTCGTGCTAAAGCGAAAAAGGCAGCAAAAGAAGTAGAATCACAAAACGCTGACACGCAAGCAGCTGAGTCAGAAACGCCAAGTGAAGAAGATCCGCGTAAAGCCGCCGTTGCCGCAGCCATTGCTCGCGCTAAAGCGAAAAAAGCAGCAAAAGAAGCTGAGTCACAATTAGCAGGTGATGTTCAGCAAAATGAACAGAACAATAGCCAAATCGAAGGTCGCGATTTGCCTAAAGATGAAATGAGCCAAGAACAAGCTGTGCCTCTAGATGCTGAAGCGCAAAAAAAAGCCGCGATTGCAGCTGCGATAGCCAAGGCAAAAGCAAAAAAAGCCAAACAAGATAAAGGATCAGAATAACGTGCAATTATCCTTAACCAGTTCACCGCATAATCACAGTCATAAATCGCTTAGTACGATTATGCTTAAGGTGTGTCTTGCCACAAGTTTAGGCATTGTTTGCCAAGCCTATTTTTTTGGCTTTAGTGTTCTTATTCAACTCCTTCTTGCCATCACAACGGCTGTTGTAGCTGAAGCATTGGTACTTAAGCTAAGAAAACGTGATATACAAACTGCATTGTCTGACTACAGCGCAGTATTAACCGCTCTTTTACTCGCGATTAGTATTCCACCGCTAGCACCTTGGTGGGTAATTGTTATCGGCACAGCATTTGCGATTATTTTTGTTAAACAGCTTTATGGCGGACTTGGTTTTAACTTATTTAACCCAGCTATGGCGGGTTATGTCCTGTTGCTTATCTCTTTTCCGGTACAAATGACAACTTGGTCGCCACCATTAGAACTCGCTTTTAATCAACATTCTTTGCTTGATGAGATTAGTGTTATTTTTACTGGCATAACGCAAAGTGGCTTCACGACAGAACAACTAAGGCTTGGCGTAGATGGTGTATCAATGGCTACACCTCTCGACAGTCTTAAAACGGGTTTAAGTAAAGGTTTAACCACTTCTGAAAGCCTGCAAAGTCCAATTTTTGGTGAGTTTGCAGGTATAGGCTGGCAGTGGGTGAATGTTGCTTACTTACTTGGCGGTATTTACTTGCTTAAGTCGCGTATTATTAATTGGCATATTCCCGTTGGCTTTTTAGCGAGCTTGGCCATTTGTGCAAGTATTGGCGTCGTTTTTCACCCTGGAGTCAGCACAGGTCCTATTCTGCATTTATTCAGCGGCGCAACCATGTTAGCGGCGTTTTTTATCGCCACTGATCCTGTGTCTGCATCTACCACCAATCGAGGGCGTTTAATTTATGGCGCTGCAATTGGTTTGCTTGTGTACATTATTCGTACTTACGGTGGTTACCCTGATGCTGTGGCTTTCTCTGTGCTGTTACTCAATATGGCTGTGCCATTAATTGATTATTATACCCAGCCAAAAGTTTATGGGGCGAGGGAGCAATAATGTTAACTAAATCAATCTCAAAGAACTCCCTTATTTTAGGGGCATTTGCAATCGCCAGTACTGCTTTGGTTACGCTCACCTACATTTTAACCAAACCGGCAATTGAACAAAACAAACAGCAAAAATTGATGACCACATTAAGTCAGGTGATTGATGGCAATGAATACACTAATACGCTGTATTTAGACTGTACTGAGATTGCTGAGGATTACTTAAATCATTCAGCACCAACCAAAGTATACCGTGCGAAGAAAGACGGTAAACCAGTTGCTGTCGTATTACAATCAACAGCACCTGATGGCTATAGCGGTAATATTGAAATCTTATCAGCCATCTATATTGATGGCACCATCGCTGGCGTACGCGTTATTGAACATAAAGAAACACCAGGGCTTGGTGACAAGGTAGAAATCCGCCGTTCAGATTGGATCAAAAGTTTTAATGGCAAGCGCCCTACTTCAATTAAAGATACAACTTGGGCTGTTAAAAAAGATGGCGGTGAGTTTGATGCATTTACTGGTGCCACAATTACCCCAAGAGCGGTAATAAGTGCTGTAAAACGTGCAAGCCTTTACACACAAAATCAACATCAAGACTTATTTAATAGTGCTAATATATGCGGAGTAAACAATGACTGAACAACTGCGCGATATTATTAATCAAGGCCTTTGGAAGAATAACCCTGCGCTGGTGCAACTGCTCGGTTTATGTCCGTTACTTGCTGTTTCTGCAACCATTACCAACGCACTTGGCCTTGGCCTTGCTACTCTTTTTGTATTGCTTGGCTCAAATGTTACGGTCGCAATCGTGCGCGAATGGGTACCGAAAGAAATTCGTATTCCTGTGTTTGTGATGATCATCGCCGCATTTGTGACGATGATAGAATTATTAATGAATGCGTTTAGTCACGAGCTTTACTTATCACTGGGTATTTTTATCCCTCTTATCGTTACTAATTGCGCTATTATTGGCCGTGCTGAAGCATTTGCCTCTAAAAATTCTGTGCCACTTGCCGCCTTTGATGGCTTGATGATGGGGCTAGGTTTTTTAATTGTGCTTGTAATGTTAGGTGCAATGCGAGAATTACTCGGCCAAGGCACGTTATTTGACGGTGCACATTTGTTATTAGGTGATTGGGCAAAAGTGTTGCGCATTGAAGTAATGAAAACAGATACGCAATTTTTACTCGCGATTTTATCGCCTGGCGCTTTTTTAGGTATGGGTTTATTAATCGCACTTAAAAACACTATCGATGCCAAACAACAAGCAAAACAAATACAACCTGTTGTTGAAAAGGCACCACGCGCGCGCGTAACAAGTTTGGATTAATCATATGAACAAAACAAAACGCCTTGAAATCTTAGAGCGTTTACGCGCTGACAATCCCGAACCAAAATCAGAGTTAGAATATTCAAACCCATTTGAATTATTGGTAGCGGTTACCTTATCAGCGCAAGCAACTGATGTTGGGGTAAATAAAGCCACCCGTAAGCTTTTCCCTGTAGCAAACACACCTGAAGCGATTGTGGCTTTAGGCGTTGAAGGCTTAAAAGAATATATAAAAACCATAGGCCTGTATAACTCAAAAGCTAACAACGTTTATAAATTAAGCCAAATCTTAATTGAAAAACACAACAGCCAAGTGCCAGAAAGCTTAGAAGCCCTCGTTGCCCTACCCGGCGTTGGCCGTAAAACCGCTAATGTTGTTTTAAACTGCGCCTTTGGCTGGCCTACGATTGCAGTCGACACTCATATATTCCGTGTATCAAATCGCACTAAATTCGCCATGGGTAAAGACGTTGATGCTGTTGAAGCAAAACTTGAAAAAGTAGTACCTGCCGAATTTAAAGTTGATGTTCACCACTGGCTTATTTTACACGGCCGTTATGTCTGTGTTGCTCGCAAACCTAAGTGTGGTTCCTGTATTATCGAAGACTTGTGTGAATTTAAAGATAAGGTTGATTTATAATTCACAGGTATTTAATAAAGTAAAAAGGGCATTTTAAATGCCCTTTTTTGCGAATATTTTACTTAAATAAAGTAATTAAGCACTTACAACTAGATTAGTGCTTTCAACTTCATTTAATACTACAGTAGCTGCGCGCTTAAAGAAGTTAAAATCCGTCGCCGTACATGAGGTATATGCACCCATCATGGTCGAGATGATAAGGTCGCCATTTTCCAGTTTAGGTAACATAATTTCTTCACGGATCACATCAATGCTGTCGCATGTTGGACCTGCAAGTACTGACATAAAACGCTCACCAGTTGTTTGAGCTGATTCTATCTGATACTTAGCTTCATCAAACATTAACCCACTAAACGAACCGTATAAGCCGTCATCCAAGTAATACCATGTTTTACCGCCGCGCACCGCTTGGCCCATTACTGATGCAATATTAGTTACTGCCGTTGCCACAATAAAACGCCCTGGTTCAGCAATCACGCGTACTGTTTCAGGTAACTTCGCTAATGCATCACGAATAGGTGCACAAAAATCAGCAATATTTGGCACTTCTGGTGTGTACTTCACTGGGAAACCACCACCAATATCAAGTGTGCTAAGTGCTGGTAAACCTGCATCAATTACCGCCGTCATAATGTGATGGCATTTGCTAATCGCATCTGCGTATTTCACACCGCTTTTGGTTTGTGAGCCAACATGGAAGGATAAACCTTTTATGCGAATACCTAAATCAAAAGCGTGCTGAATGAGTGTTACAGCATCTTCAGGTAAGCAACCAAATTTCTTCGATAAGTCTGCCAATACCTCAGGATTTGGAAAACTTACGCGTACCAATAACTCAACTTGATCTTTGTACTTAACAAACTTATCAATTTCGTTGATGTTATCTACCACAAACACATTGCAGCCATACGCTAGCGCATGTGAAATATCAATATCACGTTTAATTGGGTGCGTTTGAATTGTACGCTCGCTCGGCACTCCTACCGATTGTACAAGATCGACTTCACCGTTTGTTGCTAAATCAAAATACGCGCCTTCAGCAAGTAATGTAGTTACTACCGCTGGATGTGGTAATGGCTTTAACGCATAGTGTAAATCAACATTTGGTAATGCGGCCTTTAAAGCACGATACTGGCTTCGAATAAGATCACAGTCTAACACCATTAATGGTGAACCAAATTGTGCAACTAATTGTTCAGCTTGTGGTTTTTCAATTACTAAACCATGGCAAACATCAAGATTGGTAATAGGCGCAACAGCCGCCATCACAGGTGTTAAAGACATAGCGATTCTCCGAGCAGTGTCAATAAAACTAAACTAATCAAATAAACTCATTTTTGAGTTCGAGCGAGTTAAACATACTTAAATATTCAAGTTCACTCTTGGATAGTTGCTCTATCGCCTTGCTGCAATAAATTGCAATGTACTCGGATTGGCTATCAACAAGAAGCAGGCGAATAATAAATCACTTTTTTGCAGATGCAATATATTTTTATATAAATTTAAAATTATTTTTCCAAGTTAAATTTTTTCAATTTAAATCAATATATTAGATGTATAATGTATGGCAGTTGGCCTTTTGAAACTAACCTCAAACAGTTTGTTAAACCTCTGAACACTCACATTCTTTATTGGCAAACGCAGTATCTAACCAAGCTAAAGTAAGTTCCATTAATTTGGAACCTTTCCCCTTTACACCTTTAAAAACTTCGTATCAAACCCAATAACCTAAATTTATAAATACCTTACTTATTTGGCACTTATTACACTATCAGAAATGATTTTAAACTAAGTGTTCAAATAGACTTCATTTTTTAAGGGGCACATATGCGCTTATTACATACCATGATCCGTGTGGCGGATTTAGATAAGTCTGTTGAGTTTTATACCAAAGTACTTGGTATGAAAGAACTGCGACGTTCAGAAAATACTGAGTATCGTTATACACTAGCGTTTGTAGGCTATGGCGACGAAAAAGAAAACGCAGTGATTGAGCTGACCTATAACTGGGATACTGACAGCTACGATCACGGCAATGCCTTTGGCCACTTAGCCATTGAATATGATGACATTTACGCAGCATGCGAAGAGATTAAAGCATTAGGCGGTGTAGTATCGCGCGAACCTGGCCCTGTAAAAGGAGGTAGCACCGAAATCGCTTTTGTAAAAGACCCTGATGGCTATGCCATTGAACTTATTCAAAAGAAAGCAAAATAAGTATGCGTTTGTAAGATGCTAACAACCCGTTAGCATCTTTTCGTAGCTAGGTCCTAAAACGACACTTTGAGCCTGAACGTATAGAAAATAGCAGTTATCGTCTTTCACTCGCCCGTCATTATCAAAATCATAACCGACATAAGCATGGGTTATACCCTCTAATTCAAAGATAGTATCGCTGGAAGCATCCAACCACTTATGGATATAAGTGTTATCTAAATAATGCCATATGAGGCGTGTTTCCAAGCTACCATTACCGTCTAAGGCAATATCAATCACTTGCGATAAACTATTGTGTTGTTGCTTAACAACATTTTTGATGTGAAGTTTACCATTAACCATTTGGTTTGCTGTTTTTACACTTGTCTCAAGTTGATCAATAAAACTTGCTCGTGCATCACTCGAAATTGCTAAAAACTTAGGTAATGCGGTAACCGCTATAACGCCTAAAATAACAATCACAATGATCAATTCAATTAATGTAAAACCACGATAGTTCATAAGAAGATAACTTTATGATAGATATAGCGATTATATTAAATTAGAGAAGAAAGTATAAGAAAAATAAAACTGTGCTATGTAGAGAAGGTGGCGTCCCCTAGGGGATTCGAACCCCTGTTACCGCCGTGAAAGGGCGGTGTCCTAGGCCTCTAGACGAAGGGGACGCAATATCTATAAAGATAGTGTGTCACTAGGACTGGTTATTTATACTCTTACCATACGAGCTTTAATGACTCACCCCACTTTTTTAAAACCTAAGCTTAAAAGTAAGTGGCGTCCCCTAGGGGATTCGAACCCCTGTTACCGCCGTGAAAGGGCGGTGTCCTAGGCCTCTAGACGAAGGGGACAACATGGTGTTGTCACTAGGACTGGTTATTTAGACTCTTACCATACGAGCTTTAATGACTCACCCCACTTTTTTAAAACCGAAGTTTAAAAGTAAGTGGCGTCCCCTAGGGGATTCGAACCCCTGTTACCGCCGTGAAAGGGCGGTGTCCTAGGCCTCTAGACGAAGGGGACAACATGGCGTTGTCACTAGGACTGGTTATTTAGACTCAAACCATAAGAGTTATTGGTGGAGCTATGCGGGATCGAACCGCAGACCTCCTCGCTGCCAGCGAGGCGCTCTCCCAGCTGAGCTATAGCCCCAAACTGCATCTTCAAGAGATAACTCGTGTATCGCTGAAGACGGGGCGCATTTTATGGAGCCAGCAAAATAAAGTCAACATTTTTTTAAGCATAGTGCATTGTTCGCACCATTTTTAATCAAGATGCACGTTTGTTCATCAAGATTGTGATTTTTCGACCAGTTTCAAGATCCTAGCTATCAAATTTTATACATGTTAGAGAGGCCATTAGTGCGTTATCAAGTTAATGTAAACACTTTATAGTCGAAATAAAGCTGATACTTGGTAAAACCTGAATATAGATTTTCACTTTACCAACTAAGATTGAATATAAGTGCATTAATACGCTCAGGTCTTCGCCGCTATTTGGGTTTATGCAAAGCACATTGTCATTATTATTTTCTTCATAAATGCATTTAACGTCTTTCTATGAGTATAAAGATCATCATGTGAATAACCTTTTATTCTTAATACAATGGTAATTCGCCCTTCTCTATTGAGTTTTTAATCGCTTTATTATGTTCAACACAATAAAGGTTCCTTCAAAATCACAAATAAACAGCTGGCTTGTACTTTTATTAATAAAGTGAAAGCAAATTTGGATTTAACTTAACCTTAATTAAATGCTTAACCAAAAGTAGATTATCAACAGGTAAGAATTTCGGATAAAAACCGAAATATCAAATTCAATACTCTGCTTTATATTGCTCCTACTTATATTTCTATCTTTTGCCAAAAGAATAATTTGGCGCTTGATTAGCTAACAACAATAGATAACCTGGCTACACTGCCTTATTTAATGCTGCCATTGCTTTGAATTTATCGTTGAAGTTTTTATAAAGAGTCTATTAGAGAATTCGCAGTTAAATTGTATTTCACCACTTTTATTAAAGGCTAGCACTAGGTTTGCATTAATTATGGCAGGGCTCAATTTAAGCCGTTTCACTTAATCTCAATAAAATAAATTGGTTATTGTTTGCGGGTAACAATTGCTTGTAGCTGTGTGTTATTTATTATGTGTAGTTTCCATTGTCTATATAGTTTCAAATCGTTGTTAGCTAACTGATGTAAAGAAACATCTTCCACCATTAGTCTTTATAAATTAATAAAACAGTCTATTTCGTTCCTTCAACCTCGAAAAGACAAAAGAGTGTTTCACCTTATTTATGAGTGTGTCTAACTATTGTTATCTAACAAAATAAAAATACGCAGCTATTAATAATAATTTAAAGCGAAATTCATCCCACATATTAAAAGTGCCTATCAAGCTGTTGTTTATCAAATTTCGTTGTTGATTTTAATGCAGGCCACTTTGCAATGAATCATTTAATAAAGCAAAGCTCAGTTGTTAATGAGCATTTGTTTGCAATTATGCAAATGCCACAAAATTAATTGCAGCAATTAAACATTATCTTCAAAAGAGGATTATTTAAGTGCTGCATTAAACATAAAACCATTAAATTTATTTTTTATAAATGCTAATTTTTTATAAAGCTTAATTTAAACGCGATAGATAAATGACTAAAAATCAATCGCAAATCGTATTTTTAGAGCTAAGCCTTGCTCTAAAAGCAATCAAGGCGATTGACATTTAGTCAAGTTGTTCATTTTAAGTCCACTTAACACATTTTTGTGAAAACAAGTATTGACTATAGTTGAACTAAATCTATAATAGCGCCCCACAACAACGCAGCAATGTGTTGTGATTCTAAAGCGGGTCGTTAGCTCAGTTGGGAGAGCATCGCCCTTACAAGGCGAGGGTCACTGGTTCAAGTCCAGTACGACCCACCACTTTAGAAATGACTATTTGGGGTCGTTAGCTCAGTTGGGAGAGCATCGCCCTTACAAGGCGAGGGTCACTGGTTCAAGTCCAGTACGACCCACCATTTAGTCACAGTTTTGCATGGGTCGTTAGCTCAGTTGGGAGAGCATCGCCCTTACAAGGCGAGGGTCACTGGTTCAAGTCCAGTACGACCCACCATTGCAAAACACTTTAATTTAGCGGGTCGTTAGCTCAGTTGGGAGAGCATCGCCCTTACAAGGCGAGGGTCACTGGTTCAAGTCCAGTACGACCCACCACTAAATTAAAAATCTATAATGGGTCGTTAGCTCAGTTGGGAGAGCATCGCCCTTACAAGGCGAGGGTCACTGGTTCAAGTCCAGTACGACCCACCATTATAGAATATCAATATGGGTCGTTAGCTCAGTTGGGAGAGCATCGCCCTTACAAGGCGAGGGTCACTGGTTCAAGTCCAGTACGACCCACCATATTGAACCTACCTTTTTACTAAAACACCTTTTAAATCAAAACAATTATCCTAAAAACCCCCTATTTTATTGCTACAATTGCTGCCGTTTTATATAGTTTAAGTATGACCGCGCACTCAAGAATGCGATGAACAATAAACGCTTATACGAATCTAGTATTTTACTGATAGACGACCAACCATTAGCATTAAGCTATATGAAACAATCGCTTGAAAGCTTAGGCTTTAGTGATATTTCAATTGCTGAAAATGCAAAAATGGCACTTGGTCTATGCCAAGAGCACAGCTTTAATTTAGTTTTGTGCTCGTTTAATCTAGGTAAACTTAAAGATGGCTATCAACTTTACGAAGAGTTAAAAGCAAAGCGTTTAATTAAACATACCTGCGGCTTTATTTTTATTAGTGCAGAAACCGACACTAGCTTAGTGCATAGCGTAATTGAGCTACAGCCCGATGATTTTCTTGCTAAACCATTTTCACTTAAAGTATTTGGCGAGCGCATTATTAAATTGCTAAAGCGCAAACAAGCTCTGGCTAAAATTTATGATTTTATTGATGTAGGCAATGATTCAAAAGCGCTTCGCTATGTTAATGAAATGCTCTCTGACAGCAGCAAAAACAACCTCTCCCCTATTTTATTAAAACTTCGTGGTGAGTTGCTTTTGCGATTAAATCGCACCGCTGAAGCCGTCGATTTTTTTAAATCAGTACTCAATATTCAAAAGTTCACTTGGGCAAGGGTTGGGTTAGTTGAAGCTTATATTCAAAACAGTGAGTTTACACAAGCTAAAAACATCTTAGAGGTAATGTTAACCAAGCCAGAAACACGTTTAGTTGGTTATAATTTATTGGGAAAACTTGAGCTTTATTTAGAAAACTACGGCCAAGCACAACATTACTTATCACTTGCATCCAAATTAGCACCGCGCAATATTGAGCGCCAAGAAGATCTTATCGTACTCACAAAATACAATCACGATCATGAAAAGCACTTTAAAGTAAATAAAGAAATAGTGAAGTATGCCAAGCATTCTATGCACGACAAACCTGATATTTACCTTAATCTTGCCCGTGCTGGCATTGATTATGCGCTAACACTTGATCAGGCTGATATGGTAAATCGTCTTACTCGGCAAAGTAATGAATGTTTATCACAATTACGCAAGCAATTCCCTGACAGCAAAGCGCAAGAACAAATAGATGTGATTAATGCACGGATCCATTATTTAAAAGATGAGCACGCCAAAGCCATTGCATTAGTCGAGCAACTGGAAGATCAACCGATCATTCGCTCTATTGATGATACCTTAGATAAAGCAAAAGCCTTTCATGAGCTAGGAATGCATTACAAAGCAAATCAGCTATTTACACAATTAGCTGAACACTGCGAAAAATATCAAAGCGAGAATACAGCACTTAACGCCTACCTAAAACAAGAGCGACAAGAGCGCGATGAAATACGTTACTCGCCAAAAGAGCTCAATAACAATGCAGTACACAGCTATGAAAAAGGCAAATATGAAGAGGCACTTAGCTTCTTTACTCAAGCATTTCGCATAATGCCAAAAAATGCCAATATTGCATTAAACTTATTGCAAGTGATGTTAGACAACAAGCACCCTACCAGTATCAATAAAGAGCTTATTTCACGATGTTATGAAACGGTTCAAAGCGCTAAATTAGATAACGAACAGCAAGCACGCCTTGAAAAATTAAAACCGATGATTAAATCGGTTTTATAAGTTGCTAATCTTTCTCTTTTTCTTCTGGCTCTGGCCACTCGTTAAAATAAACGCTTAAATAACGACTTTTAAGCAAGTATAGCCCTGCCCAACTGAGCAATACTAACTGTACTGCCAAGCCGATTGAGAAGCTGTAATACTGGCTTTTTGCTTGTAGTAGCGACCAGGTTAAATCCATCACAACATTAGCAAGCAATAACCAGCGCGCATAACGCCAAATGTATTTAGGCCACTGCATAGCATTGGGGCGCCTAAACAAATAGCAAAAGGTGACGATGATGCTTAACCCAGCGATTGCAAGGGCAACAAAAAACTGTTGTTTTTGCGGGTAGAAAATCGCCATTAAGTTTAAATCTTCGCGTCGTGATGCCGCTGCAAATAGCCACAAAATATAAGGCCTTAACAGCAATACCAACACCAGCACAAAACCTAATGGCGCTCTAAAATAACCGTTTTTATCCCAATACTCTGGGCCAAAACGGCTCATACTTGATTTTTCCTATCAGCCAGTACGCCTAGTACCACAAACAAAGCAAACACAACCAGAGGTAAGAAACCTCGCTCTAATTGCTGAAATAAGCGCACCAAATAAGGATTCACAAACACAATTAAACTGCCAACACCGACGCCTGTAACAAGAACGAACACCAGCGTACGTGCAAAAAAATTCTGCTGACCAATTAACCGTTTAACCGCCTTATTTAGACTGGCACCGTATATCGCAGTTAAACAAATTAAGGCGATTAATACTATCTGGCTAAGATAAGGTGAAAGCCAAGTCGCAACTTGGCTATTTAACGATGAAAAAAAGTTTACAACCTCTGACATTGTTTACTCGTATTTTGCAAAAAGGGCTAGCATGTCATCTTCCGTCAACACTTCAACACCTAAATCTTGTGCTTTAGTAAGTTTAGAGCCCGCTTTTTCACCAGCAATCAGCGCATGTGTTTTTGCTGAAATACTACCCGATACTTTTGCCCCGAGTGCTTGCAGTTTTGCTTTTGCCTCACTACGGCCCATTTGATTAAGAGTGCCGGTAAGCACATAGGTTAAGCCATCAAGAGGCATTTCATCTTGCGATTTTTCTTCAATCGCTGGCCAGTGTAATCCAGCAGCAATTAATGCCTCAATAACCGTTTGGTTGTGTTCTTCTTTAAAGAAGTAATAAACATGCTTGGCAACCACTTCACCTACATCAGATACGTCCTGTAAGCCCTCTATAGACGCGTTTTGAAGTGCCTCTAAGGTTTTATAATGATTTGCTAAGTTTTGCGCTGTCGCTTCGCCTACTTCGCGAATACCCAGTGAGTACAAAAATTTCGCGAGTGTGGTTTGCTTCGCTTTTTCAAGTGCAGCAACTAAATTCTCGGCCGATTTTGGCCCCATACGTTCAAGAGATTCAATCTGCCCTTGGCTTAAACTAAATAAATCTGCAGGGGTTTGAATCAATTTGCGATCAACCAGTTGCTCAACCACTTTATCGCCTAAACCATCCACATCAAGTGCTTTACGTGAGGCAAAATGCTTAATCGCTTCTTTGCGCTGCGCTTCACATACTAAACCACCACCACAACGGGCAACGGCCTCCCCGTCAATGCGTTCGATGTGCGAATCGCACACAGGGCACGTTGTTGGGAAAACAATCTCTTTAGCATCACTTGGGCGACGCTCGAGCACCACACTCGCTACTTGCGGGATCACATCTCCTGCACGGCGAATAATCACCGTATCGCCAATATGCACACCCAAACGGGCAATTTCGTCTGCATTATGTAATGTTGCATTTGATACGGTTACACCACCCACATAGACTGGCTCTAAACGGGCAACAGGTGTAATTGCACCTGTGCGGCCAACCTGAAATTCAACATCTAATAACGTGGTAAGCTCTTCTTGGGCTGGAAATTTACAAGCAATAGCCCAACGCGGCGCACGGGCGACAAAACCGAGCGTTTGCTGAATGGCTTTATCGTTAACCTTAATTACAACACCATCAATTTCATAGCCAAGTGCTGCACGGCGGCCAAGAATATCTGAATAATAGGCAAAGGCTTCTTTGGCATTGTTAGCAGTTCGGATTTCAGGGCATACAGGTAAGCCCCACTCTTTCAGCTGCATTAGTTGCTCAAAATGCGTATTTGCTAACTCAAAGCCCTCAACAACACCTGTGCTGTAGGCGTAGAGCATTAATGGGCGAGATGCGGTAATTTTAGGGTCTAATTGACGTAAGCTACCTGCCGCTGCATTGCGTGGGTTAGCAAAGGTTTTATCCCCTTTTTCTTGTTGCGTTTGGTTCAGCTTGGCAAAGCCTTTATCATCAATAAATACTTCGCCACGCACTTCTAAACGCGCAGGAATAGAGTCGCCACGTAAACGCAGTGGCACATTGCGAATGGTTTTTACATTCTCAGTAATGTTTTCACCGACCTGGCCATCACCGCGTGTTGCAGCGCGTACCAGCACACCATTTTCGTAAAGAATAGATACCGCTAAGCCATCAAGCTTTGGTTCACAGCAAAATGCAAGGTCAGTGCTATCTTTTAAACGGTCTTTCATACGTTTATCAAACGCATAAAATTCCTCTTCATCAAATGCGTTATCAAGTGACAACATAGGCACTTCATGATTTACCTTGTCAAACGCTGCCAGCGCCATACCACCCACTTTTTGACTTGGTGAGTCAGCACTTTTAAGTTCTGGATTGGCTTCTTCTAATGCGATTAGTTCTCGCATTAAGCGGTCATATTCAACATCAGGAATAGTTGGGTTATCAAGCACATAATATTGATAATTATGGTTTTCGATCTGTGCTTTAAGTTGCTTAATTTGCTCAGCCGCACTCACGGTGACTTCCTCTTAATAGCTAAAAAAGCCACCGTTTGGTGGCTTTTATAAAATGTGTGACGTTGACGTTATAGACCGTCAAACTCTCTAATTTTTTCCACATACTGTCTAACAGTAGCAACATCAAGTTCTTGGCGATTATGGTCTAAAATTGTCGCACTAAATTCATCGGCAATTTTCTTTGCTGCACTGTGAAGCATATTGAACGATGGTAAGCTATCCCCTGCACATGGCAGAGTCATAAATAAACTTACGCCTTCAGTTGAAAACTGTTCCATATTATCGATATCAAACGTGCCAGGGTTAAACATGTTTGCTAAACGGAATAAAACAGCCCCTTGACCCGATGCATCTTCATGGCGGTTAAAGAAACCATCTTCAGAATACTTAAAGCCTAACGTTAAAAGTAGCGGCAGTAACGAAGAGCCCTGCATTGGCAAGCCTTCTTCCGTTTGAATATGAATAATAATGTAATCTTGAACCGCTGTTTTACCGTCTTCAATTTGCTCTGGTTCTTGTTCAACCTGTGCTTTTGGTTCATCGTCATCAATGCTAATCGATATATCACCAAGTTCAGGTTCATCATTAACATTCAACTTTGCATCCATTTTAGGCTCAACAACGGTTGATTTTTCACTTGCTGGTGCAACATCATCTTTATTTGGGGTCGCACTTGGTTCTTGAACAAGTGTGCGGCTGTCATTTTTACGAATCGACCAAAGGCCATGAAGCAGTACGCCGCCAATTACTAACGCACCACCAATAATTAACACCCACCTTAGTTCGTCACTCATTCAAGTACCCTTAAATTATATTTTTTTCCGATTTACAAAATTATTAAGCAACCGCTGATTAATTTCAACTGCTTATCCATTGCAAAGTGAACAGATAAGACTAGTTGCTGATAATTTATACCAAATTGAGTTGGCTTTACGCTGACTCAGACATTTCTAGTGCTTTTTCGATATCTACAGCAACAACCCTTGATACACCAGGCTCTGCCATTGTAACACCCGTTAAACGTGCAGCCATTTCCATGGCTATTTTGTTATGACTAATATACACAAATTGCACGTCTTGTGACATTTCTTCCACTAAACGGCAAAAACGACCTACATTCGCATCATCCAGTGGTGCATCTACTTCATCTAACATACAAAATGGTGCGGGATTCAATTGGAAAATTGAAAAAACCAACGACAACGCCGTTAGTGCTTTTTCACCGCCACTTAATAAATGAATTGTGGCATTCTTTTTACCTGGCGGCCTTGCCATTATTGCAACACCGGTATCAAGTAGATCGTCCGATGTCAGTTCAAGATACGCTGAGCCGCCACCAAATACTTTTGGAAACAGGTTTTGTAAACCACTATTAACTTGATCAAAAGTGGTTTTAAAGCGCTGCTTAGTCTCGCGGTCAATTTTAACGATGGCAGATTCCAATGTATCCAGTGCACTTACTAGATCTTCATATTGTTGATCTAAGTAATTTTTACGCGTAGATGCTTTATCAAACTCTTCAATGGCCGCCAAGTTAATTGCACCAAGCTCATTAATCTCATTCGAAACTTTGGTTAATTGGTTTTGCAATGAGGCGAGTTTTGCATCTTCTGGCAACTGGGCAATTACCTCTTTTAACTGCGTATTTAGTTCAGCAAGAGGCGCAAGTGCCGCCTCTGATTTCAGTTGGAAGCTCTGCTGCTCAAGTACAATATTTTGTTTTGTTTGCTTAAGTGCATCTAATTTTTGTTGCTCAGTACCTATACCTGACTCTGCTTGTTTTAATTTTTCTTTGGCATCATCAAGTGCTTGCTGTTTTAGCGCTTTTTGTTCTATTTGCGCTTCCAGCATTAAATGCTGCTCAGCAATGGCTTCATCAAGCTCAACGAGCGGCAGTTGCACTTCTTCAAGGGCAAGCTTTGCTTCTTCAAGCTGCTCATTTAGCTCTTCAAAACGCGACGCAAACTGGTTTAGTTTAGATTCGCTCAGTACAGCTTGGTTTTGCAGTGTTTGAAGATGCAACTGAATTTTGTGAAATTGATTTTTTTCACTTTCCCATGCTGTTTGTAATTGACGGGTAACTAGTTTGGCATTGTGATAAGCCGCCTCTAGGCTTGATTGACTCTCTTTACTTGCTGTGAGTCTCTCTTCTATCTCATCAAATTCTGCTTCTAGTGGCGCTTTCTTAGCTTCAAGTTTCACTAGCTCTTCGTCAAATTGTGACTGCAATTGCGTTTGTGTTTCGCCTTGCTGTGTTAGCTCAGCTAAGCGCTTCTCAGCATAACTATATTCAGTTTGTTTTAACGTGAGCTCTCGCTCTAGTTCACTAAATGTGATTTGTAACGCTTGCTCTGTATTTTGAAGTTTTTCAAGCGTTTTGTGCTGTGCATTTAAGGCAGTCTGTGCTGCTTTGTAGTTTTGCTCAGACGTTGGCAGTGATGATTCAATGTCATTTAGTATTTGGTGTTTAACCAACAGTGAGTTTTCACGGTCAAATTGACAAGGCAAAAACCAATTAGCGCCTCGTAAGTTACCTTTTTTGTCGACAGCAAACAGGAATGCACTTTGCCAAAAGTCACGTTGTAACTCGTTTACATCTTCAACAGCGGCAATCTCATTAAAATAACTTGGGTATTCACCAACAATTACTTTTTCAGCAAGTGTTCCAACCACTGCGCTTGTTTGCTGTGGCCAAATTTGTGGCTGTAATAAGTTTTCATCAAGTTCATCAACAAGTGCTGCAAAACTTAAATTAAATAAGCTCGCTTCAACGGCAAGTTGCCAGTCATCACTTACCTTAAGTGAAGAAAGCAGGTTTTTAGATGCTGTCGAATTATCCGTGTGTTCACTTAACACCAGTGCCAATGCATCACGTTTACTTTGAAGCGCCTGTAATTCACGCTGAGCCTCATTAAGCAAAGATTGTTTTTGCAAAAGCGTTGTTTGTGCTTGCTGCACTTCGCTATTTAACTCGGTTAAATCGCTGCGCGTTTTACTATGTTTTGCTTTTATGTCATCAAGTTTAGATGACGTTAATTGCGCTTTAATCTTGGCGCACTCATCTTGAAGCTTTAGTTGTTGCTCACTGGCAGCGCATTGTTGTTGCTTAAGGGTTGCTTCTTTTACCTTGAGCGATGAAACAGCTGTTTGTAGAGTTTGCTGCTTTTGCATCAAGGTTTGGTTTTCACCTAAACTGGCTTGGTAAGCGTTATAAAAGTCATCTTGCTGTATTTTTTGTTCTTCATACTTTGCATAACTCAATTCAAGCAGCTCCTCATATTCGGTCAGTTCTACTTGGCAAAGTGATAACTGCGCTTGTTGTTCTTGATGACTTTCTTTGGTGTCGAGCTGGTCTTGGGTGATTTGCTGATGTTGCCTTTGCAGTTGCTCTATACGCTGAATTAGTTGCGTTTTTTGCCCCTGTTTATGAATTTTATCCTGCTCATCTCGGGCTAATTTATTGCGCAACTGAAACTCTTGATGCTGCGCATCGTTAACCATGTCAGTGGCTTGCTCTATAGCTAATTTAAGAGCCAAAATAACATCGTCATGACCAGTATGGGCCTGTGTTAAAAAGGCAATCTGTTCATCAATGTCTTTAAGTTTTGCTTCGCATTCTAGTAACTTTTGTTGAAGTGCCTGCCATTTAAGCACGCAAATTTGTGCTTTTAAGGTACGTTCATTGGCTTTCGCCGTGGTGTATGTACGCGCTTTTTCTGCTTGTTCGGTTAATACGTTAAGCTGATTTTCGAGTTCATTACGTAAGTCGAGTAAACGCTCGAGGTTGTCACGTGTGCTATTTAACCGTGTTTGAGTTTCTCTGCGCCTTTCTTTGTATTTAGAAACGCCCGCAGCTTCTTCTAAAAAGATACGTAAATCTTGCGGTTTACTCTCAATTAAACGCGAGATCATGCCTTGTTCAATAATCGCATAACTGCGTGGTCCAAGCCCTGTCCCTAGGAAAATATCGGTAATATCACGCTTTCGGCATTTTTCACCATTTAAATAGTATTGTGATATGCCTTCACGAGTAACTAGGCGTTTAATTGCAATTTGGTTACGCGATGCAAGCGTGCCAGGCAAGCGCCCTTCAGTATTATCAAACAGTAATTCAACAGATGCTTGCGACACTGGTTTACGCTCGGTTGAACCATTAAAAATAACGTCTGTCATGGCATCGCCACGCAAGTTTTTCGCTGAACTTTCACCCAGCACCCAGCGCACAGCATCGATTACGTTTGATTTACCACAGCCATTTGGACCAACAACACAAGTCATTTGATCAGGAAATGGTATTTTGCTTGGCTCAACAAACGATTTGAAACCTGCGAGCTTAATTGAGGCTAGACGCATTTTATTCTTATTTGACTGTCTAATTTATGAGAATAATAAAGCTCAACTTTATCAGATTTACCCTAACTGAAACAACTTGTAACGCTTAACAGTAAAATCTGGTTTAAAGCCTTTTATCGACTTATTATACTAAGCAAGGTTAGTCATTGTTTTTTGGAGTTTTCCATGCAGTTAGGAAAAGGGTTCGAATATTTTTTATCGGGCTTTAGTTTAATTAGCCAAAAAGGGTTAAAGCGATTTGTGCTGATCCCGCTATTAATTAACCTTGTGTTATTTGGTAGCTCGCTGTTTTTTATTATCGGTTGGATTGAGCAAGGTGTTAACTACGTCAATGGCTACTTGCCAGACTTTTTATCTTGGCTGGAATTTATTATTTGGCCGATTGCATTACTGCTCGTGCTATTTATCTATTCAATGGTATTTACTGTTATTACTAACTTTATTGCGGCACCATTTAATGGCTTGCTGAGTGAAAAAGTTGAACTGTATTTAACAGGACAGCGAGTTAATGACGATGGGCTAGCTGACTTACTAAAAGATGTGCCGCGCATGCTTGGCCGCGAATTATCCAAACTGGTTTATTATTTACCAAAAGCACTGCTGTTTTTGATTTTACTGTTATTTATTCCGGTGTTTGGTCAGGTAATGTGGTTTTTATTTAGTGCGTGGATGTTTGCCGTGCAATACATTGATTACCCGTTTGATAATCACAAAATTCCGTTTGTTGAAGCGCGCCAGCACTTAAAACAAAAACAAGGCTTAAGTTATGGTTTTGGTACTGCTGTATTAATTTTTAGTATGGTGCCGATTGTTAACTTAATCGTAATGCCTGTGGCTGTATGTGGTGCAACACGGTTATTTGTTGAGAACTATCGTATTAATTACCGAGCTTAAAACAAACACAAAAAAGGCTGCAAACGCAGCCTTTTTTAATTTAAGTAATCAGAACAATTAACTATAAACGTTCTGCGGTACTTTTAAGATTTGAATATGCACAGTGATTTCTTCACGGTCATGATATAAGTGTTTCGCTTGTAGCTCATACTTGATGTTGTACTTAGTTAGCTCTTCATGGATCAGATTTAAACACTGATAAACCGCATCAAAACGCTTTTTCATTGGCAGTTTTAAGTTAAAGATTTGCTCTTTAACAAAGCCATTTACCGCCCAGTCAATCATTAAGTTTGCCACTTTAATTGGTTTTTCAACCATGTCACAAACCAACCAGTCGATATTACGTTTATCTGGACGGAATTTAAAACCGTCTTCACGTTTATGTTTAACTTGGCCTGTTTCCATTAGCGATTCTGCCATCGAGCCATTATCGATAGCTTGTACCATCATACCACGGCGAACAAGTTGGTATGTCCAACCACCTGGACATGCACCTAGGTCAACACCACGCATACCTGGTTGCAAACGTGATTCCTGCTCATCTTTAGGCACAAATACATGAAATGCTTCATCCAGTTTTAGGGTTGAGCGGCTTGGCGCATCTTTTGGCATACGCAGACGCGGAATACCCATATAAAACGGTGAATTATTATAGCTGTAAGAAAAACCCACATAAGCTGCGCTGTTTGACAAAAACATCACATGTAATACTGGACGGTTTTTCACTTCATTAGCTAATAAAGTCTCTTGTGCAACCAGTGCTTTGCGAAGTGGCACAGAGAACTTCTTACAAAACTTTTGCAGCTCTTTACCGTCGTTTGTATCTGGTGTTTCTACACGTAATTCACCACATAGTGGGAACTCAGCAACCGCTTCGGAAATCGCTGATACACGATCTTCAATTGGCATTTTATCTACCAATTGACCAACAAACCACTGGCGTGCAAAAACCATTTCTTTAAACGGCAGTTTACGTACAACAACTTCTGCTTCAAGCGGATCATAACAGTTAAACGTAATATAGCCGCTGTTGTCTTTCGCTTTTACAAAACCACCAATTTCACGCAGTGCTGCATGGTGGCTGATTTCAGCGGCACAATCGTTTTCAAAACCCGGTCGACAATAAATAACAATCGCTGACATTTTTCTCACTTACTTAGTTTGAACTGACTGATGTTTTACAACACTGATGGTAAATATCAGCCAACTCACAATAAAACACACGCCACCTATTGGCGTAATTGGGCCAAAAATTTTGCTACCTGTTGTTGCCAACAAGTATAGGCTGCCACTAAAAAAGACAACACCTAACATGGCAAAAATACTGGCCCACTTTAATCTGTACCCTAAATGGCTCAATATACCGAATAAAATAAGCGCTAAGCCATGAATAAACTGATAATCAACACCCGTTTGAAACACCGTAATCATACTTGGGCTAATGTGTGATTTAAGTCCATGCGCAGCAAACGCACCTAACATCACCGCAAGCGCACATAATATGCCGCCGGTGGCTAAGATAAACTTATTCATAATTTTTTTGCGATAAATTGAGATGCAAATTCAGCAGCTGTTTGCCAATTTTGCAGTTGGGTTAAACCACTCGCTTTTCGTGGTACTAATGAGTGATCTCCATCGGAGATCCAAAAAGTGGTCACATTATCGCATATTGGATAACTTTCTACCTCATCTTTTTTTCCAAAGGTATCTCGTTCGCCTTGGATCACCGCAAGCGGCGCTTTTAGCGCTGGGAAATGATCAATTCTCAGCTTATCTAATTTGCCTGGTGGATGAAATGGATAACCAAAAGCAATAACGCCTTTAACGGTGTGTTCGCATGCAAGCATAGAGGCCACTCGTCCGCCCATTGATTTTCCGCCTATAAATAAGGGGAGTTTTGGGTTTGCTTGTTCTATCACTTTGGCAAAGTACTCCAACAGTTTTGGTGCACGCTGCGGCGGGCGCTTCTTACCTTCAGCCTTGGCTTGTTGCATGTATTCAAAATCAAATAAGCCAACGTCTACACCTAATTTTGCTAAATTGGCTGCCATGGTTACCATAAACTCAGAATCCATACCCGCACCAGCACCATGCGCAAAAATCAGCTGAGTTTTGGCATTATCAGCTTTAACCCAATTAATCATTAAAACCTGCCTCAATTTGTTCTTTTTCAACCATGCTTAACATCCACTCTTTAAATGCCACAATTTTACCAAGCTCAGTTTGCGATTCACGTAGTACAAGGTAAAACGCGTTTTTACTTTCTAGGTGGTGATTAAATGGGATAACGAGTCGCCCTGCGTCAAGTTCAGGCTTTGCCAATACACTATTGATAAGAGCAATACCCTGCCCGTGCACTGCCGCTTGCAGCACCATCGACGAGTGACTAAAAATTGGCCCTTGGTTTACCCGCGAATTATTTACACCTAAAGTTTTAAACCAATTTTTCCAAGGTTTACGCGTCATATCATGCAGTAAAGTATGATGCTGTAGATCTGCGGGTTCGGCTAAGGGTTTAGGGCCATTAAGTAATAAAGGACTACACAAAGGCACGAAATACTCAGTATGCAGTTTATGGCTTTGTACACCACTCCAATGGCCGCGGCCGTAGTAAATTGCCACATCCACATCATCGGTTAATGAGTTTTCATCTAAATCTTGGGCTTTGATTCGAATATCAATATCAGGATGAAGTTCATTAAACGCTTGTAATCTTGGTACCAGCCATTGAATAGCAAAACTCGGCGTTAAACTCACGGCCACCGAACCTTTAGCACCGCGTGCCAATAGCTTTTCAGTTGCATCAACTAATTGGGTAAAAATTTCCTTGATATCTAGAAAGTACGCCTGCCCTTCCTCTGTGAGTAAAAGAGAGCGATTTCGACGTAAAAATAGTTTTAAGCCTAAGTGATCTTCTAATGTTTTAATTTGGTGGCTAACGGCAGCTTGCGTTACAAACAATTCATCTGCAGCCTTGGTAAAACTCAAGTTGCGGGCAGCAGCTTCAAACGCTTTAAGCGAATTTAACGGGGGCAATCTTCTAGACATGACAACCTGATGACGAATTCATTAGTTTTTTTTATCTGAACGCATTATAAATCATCGTTTTTAAAAGGCAATTAACTTGGTTAATATTTACACCAAGAGAAAAAACCGCCAACCAACCATAGGTTTCCTCTTAAAAAATTAAGTAATGTTTTAAAAAATTTAATATTTATGCTGCCCAGAAGCATAAATATAATTTGTTCAATTAGGAAGAGAACTGAAATGACTAAATGGATTCTGTGTTTTACAGCAATGACAAGCTTAAGTGTAGTAGCTGCTCCTTCAAAACAAGAAGCAACTATTATTCAAGAGTTTACGCATAGCATTCATAATGAGCTTAAAACTGAAATCACTGATTTCGCAAAGCAAAAAGCTGAAAACACAGTACGTTTCAAGGTAGATAACACGACAAAGCAGAACGATAAGCAGCAAAAGAAAGCTGAGTTAATTGCTAAAGTGACCTATTCAAATATTAAAAACGCGGAGTAATCCCGTTTCTGCCCAACAAAAAAGACGCAAATCGCGTCTTTTTTAATACCTAAAATAAGCTATTGAATTAATCTTCTTCGATGTTTTCGATACCCTTTGTGCCTTTATGCGCTTTCAGTTTGTGATGTATTGCTGTTTTAATCAGCATATAACCACTAATTGGCGCGGTGATCAGCAAGAAAATAGAAATCAAAATCTCTTTTGCACTTGGCTCGTTTACAATCGCACTAAAATAAACAATTGACGCAATCAACACTCCAGCCATACCCAGCGTCGTGGCTTTAGTTGGACCATGAAGACGCATAAAAAAATCAGGCATACGATTCATTCCAATTGAGCCAATTAGAATAAATACGCCACCTAACAACAATAGTAATGAAACAATAATCTCTGCCATGGTATTTACTCAATAATATCGCCACGTAATAAAAACTTACACACCGCAACGGTGCTCACAAACCCTAGCATTGCAATCAGTAGTGCCGCTTCAAAGTAAAGTTCTGAAGCCACCTTAATGCCATACAGTACAATCAGCGCAATGCTGTTTATGTACATGGTATCAAGCGCTAAAATGCGATCAGGTACCGATGGGCCGCGTAATAAGCGCCACAAATTAAGTAACAGTGACACACCTATCATTGCCGATACAATTAATATAACAGTGCTTAACATTGAAAAATCTCCTTAAGCGGTGCTTCGTAACGACGTTTAATGGTAGCAATTAGCTCTGCTTCATCATCTAAATCAAGTACATGAATAAGTAAATAACGTTCCTTAATCTCTTCACCTTCAGCTAAAGACTCTGGGAACGGATACACTTCAGCGCTAACAGTACCTGGTGTCAGTGATACTGTACTAGCGAGTAAAGTGATTGGCATTTCATGGGTTAAATCTAGCGGTACCTTTACAAATGCCGGGCGCAATTTTTTAATTGGCCCTAAAATCAAAAATGCCACTTGCACATTGGCAGTTACAATATCGTAAAGCACCAGTAAGAAATGCTTAAATGCTAGCCACTTACGCATTATTAAAGGCTGAGGCTCTCTAAAACGTAAAGTAATTAACGGGATCACAGTTGCTAAAATTGCACCTAGTACAATATGACCTAGCGAGTAACTGTTGTTTAATAACAGCCAGACAAAAAACAATAAAATGCTTCGAAATGGTGTTGGGAATAAACTAAAACGAGCTTCAGTACGCATCTTACTTACCTCCTAACACAGCTTGTTGTAAGCCTGTAATATCAAAAACCTGACTTGCTGCCAGTGTAGTAATTTCACTAATTGGACCGGCAAAAATGCTCAGTAATGGAGAGCAAAGTAATAAACTTAAAACACCAATAAGTTGGCAAGGTGTCGCTTTAGTTTCTGAAGGTTCTTGACCATTGTGGCGCCAGAAAAGCTGCGAACCTGCTCGCGTTAGCGTCACTAATACAAGTAGCGATACCACTAAATAAACAGACCAAAACCAAGGTGCTTTATCAACGTTTAACGCTTCTTGTAATAACCACACTTTTCCAATAAAACCTGAGAATGGTGGCATACCAACCACAGCAAGTACAAACACAATAAAACTAGTACCCATTAAAATCGGCTGACCAATCGGTTTTGCAGGTACTAAACGTACCGCTACTTTACCGCGCTGTTTACCAATCACATCGGCTAATAAGAACAAACCTGCAGTAACTAAGGTTGAATGAATTAAATAATAAAGTGCTGCTGCAATTGCCCCTGGCGTGTTAAATGCAATCGCAGCGATAAGCGCGCCAATTGAAATAATCACCAAGTTTGCCACGATCATACGTAGATCTTTACTGGCAAGAACACCAAGAATACCCATAATCAAAGTAATGATTGCGCCAGGCCACAGCCAATCTTGTGCGATATGTGTAGATGCGCTGTTTGGTTCAACAAAAATCGTTGGGTAAACACGAATAATGGCGTAAATGCCGACTTTCGTCATAATGGCAAATAGCGCTGCAACAACTGGCAATGCCGAAGAATACGTCGCTGGTAACCAAAATTGCAGTGGGATCACCGCCGCTTTTAGTGCAAATACAATAAGCAGTAACATGCCACCAATATTTAACAGTGCACGGTCATCACCTGATAATTCAGCAGCTTTAAGCGCCATATCGGCAATATTTAAGGTACCAAGCACTCCGTATAAAATACCTAGCGCAACTAGGAAAACACTTGAACCCACCAAGTTTAAGACAACATAGTGCAAAGCAGATTGGGTTTTGTGTTTATCTGAGCTATGCATTAATAGTGCATAAGATGAAATCAACAATACTTCGAAGAATACAAAGAGGTTGAATAGATCACCTGTCAAAAACGCACCATTCACCCCTAGCAGTAAAAAATGTAATAGAGGGTGGAAAAAGCTCCCAGCCTCATCATCACCACACAACGAATAAAACACGCAGACCATTGCAAGAAACGAGGTTAATGCCACTAACAGTGATGACATTACATCTGCAACTAGCACAATACCAAATGGCGCTTGCCAGTTACCAATGGCATAAACAAAAATTTCGCCGCTCAATGCATTTTTTAACATGTAAGCACTAACTGCAAACGTTAAAACAGCCATTATGCTCGATACAATTCGGCGCGCTTTAAGGTTTTTACCTGATGGTGGCAATAATAATAAAATGCCTGCCAACATCGGCATTAATACCGGCAAAGATACAAAATGTGGCACGCTTACTACTCCTTGCCTTTAATCTTAGGAAAACGTGCATGAACATGATCATGCCCCAAGTCCGCACGAGCACGGATAGCCAAAATCACCACAAATGCGGTCATTGCAAAGCCAATTACAATCGCTGTAAGCACCAAAGCCTGCGGTAATGGATCAGCATATTGTGCTGATTCGCCTAACACCGCGGCTTTGTTACTATGAATACGACCCGATGCGAATAAAAATAAATTCACACCATACGACATCATGGTCAAACCTAATACCACAGGAAACGTTCTAGCACGTAAAATCAAAAACACGCCGCAGGCAAATAACACCCCAACACAAGTTGCATAAAGTACTTCCATTATTTTGGCTCCTTATGTTGGCTTGCTAATGTCAGTTTACCTAAACTTGCTAAAATCATTAAGGTTGCACCTACTACCGTTAAATAAACACCTAAATCAAATGCAATGGCACTTGCTAATTCAATTTTGCCGATAAGTGGAATATCGAAATAATCAAACCATGATGTTAAGAATGGTCTGTCAAAGAACCAACTACCAATACCCGTTATAAAGGCAATTGCGATACCAAATGCAATAATCTTACGGTAATTGATATCTAAACATGAATAAATCCAATCTGAGCCTCGTGCGATATATTGCAAAATCATCGCTATCGCGGTGACAAGACCCGCAATAAAACCACCACCAGGCAAATTATGACCACGAAGGAAAATATACACACTCACCATTAACGCAAGCGGTAGAAGTGCTTGCGAAATACTTGCAAGCAACATTGGATAGCGCTCGATTGCCCATGGGCGACCTTCACCATCACTGGCGGGCATAAAGAGTGGTAAATTGAGCAGTAATTTATAAATACCAAGTGCAGCAATACCTAATACGGTAATTTCACCTAAAGTATCAAAACCACGGAAATCAACCAGAATAACGTTAACCACATTAGTACCACCGCCACCAATTTTCGCGTTTTCAACGAAGAACTGCGAAATTGAATTAAGTGGACGGGTCATAATTGCATAACAAATAGAGCCAATAATCACCCCTACTGCTGACGCAATACCCACATCGCGAACAAGGCGTAACGAGGTAGACTCTTTCGGTGTACGGTGCGGTAAGAAAAACAGCGCAAGCATCAACAATACGATGGTTACAACTTCAACTGTTAACTGCGTTAGTGCTAAATCAGGTGCAGAGAAACGGGTAAATGCCACCGATACCATCAAACCTACAATTGATATCATCAGCAATGATGTCATTCGCGAGCGATGACAAATAACCGTTGCAACTGCACCCACAATTAATAGGCCTGCACCAATCACATTATGCGGATCTAGTGGTTGTAAAGGTTGGTCACCAGCTAATTCAAGCATGTCAAATAGTGGAATACCTGCAAATATAAGCACAGTAACTAATAGCCATGCTATGTAGCGCTGTAATGAGCCTGTTTCCATGCGAAACATAATTTTTTCAGATAATGCTGCAATTTGGTCAAGACCGTTTAAAAATGCTTTCTTTGGATCTATCTCAGGCAATGAAGCATTAAACTGGAATAAATACTTACGTTGCCAATAAATTAGCAAACCTATTGTAACCGCTAAGAAACTCATTAATAGGGGTAAATTCAAACCATGCCAAATCGCAAGGCTGTATTGAGGCAAAGTGCCATCGCCGACTACCGCTAACGATGCACTTGCTAAAATTGAGTCCACTGCGAAATTCGGGAACATACCCACAATGATACACAGGGCAACCAGCACTTCTACTGGAACGCGCATATATCGTGGCGGTTCATGAATATCCTTTTTGATGCCAATAGGTTCACCATTAAAGAAAACATCATGAATAAAGCGCATTGAATATGCCACTGAGAAAGCACCTGCTAACGTTGCAAGCACAGGGATTAACCAAGACATTGAACCAAGAACATGTTGATGCAGTGTTTCAGCAAAAAACATCTCTTTTGATAAGAAGCCATTTAACAGCGGTACACCAGCCATTGACGCAGCTGCCACCATGGCGAGCGTTGCTGTATAAGGTAAATACTTCCATAAACCATTTAGCTTTCGCATATCGCGCGAACCTGTCTCATGGTCAATAATACCGGTTGCCATAAATAGCGAAGCTTTAAACGTCGCGTGGTTAATAATATGGAAAATCGCTGCTACTGCGGCCAATTCGGTATCTAGACCAAATAACAGCGTGATTAAACCTAAATGCGAAATTGTTGAATAAGCCAGCAAGCCCTTTAAATCATGCTTAAACAGCGCTACATAAGCGCCCACAATTAAGGTTGTTAAACCCGTTAGCGTCACAATCGCAAACCACAATTCGGTACCTGATAATGCAGGATAAAAACGCGCCAGTAAGAAGATACCCGCTTTAACCATAGTAGCTGAGTGTAAATACGCACTTACTGGTGTAGGTGCAGCCATTGCATGCGGTAACCAAAAGTGGAATGGGAACTGAGCTGATTTGGTAAAGGCGCCTAACAAAATCAGAATAAGCGTTACCGGATAAAGCGCATGCTCTTTAATAATGTGGCCATTATTTAAAATATCATCAAGGTTATAACTGCCAACTATATTACCAAGTAAAATTAAACCACCTAGCAGCGCAAGGCCACCACCACCTGTAATAGTCAGTGCCATGCGCGCACCTTGACGCGCTTCTGATGTATGCCACCAATAGCTAATTAACAAAAATGAGCTAATGCTGGTAAGTTCCCAGAACACCCACATTTGAATAACGTTGTTAGACAGCACAATGCCGAGCATTGCAGTCATAAACAGCATTAAGAAAGTGTAAAAGCGCGCCATATTATCATTACTGCTTAAGTAATAACGGGCATACAGAATAATTAAAAGGCCAATGCCTAAAATCATTAAGCAGAATAATAATGCGAGGCCATCAAGCCTAAAACTAATATTGATCCCAAGTAGTGGGATCCATTGCACACTTTCGCGGATGACGTTGCCATCCAATACACTCGCAGTGTGATAGAGAACGATGGCGAGCGCTACAACTGGAAATATCGCAATCGCTAATGCAGCATTTGTACGAGAAAATTTATTCGTCGTCGCTGCAAATAAGCTGCCTAACAGGGATAACACAGGTATCCACATTAATGACATAGTTTTATCCTTTGGCTTTTCCCTATTTTTACAACAAGGTTAAAGCATGAGTTATGCTAGCAAGTAAGTTGCGTAGCCGCGCGTGATTGCGCTATGCATACATTCTTCTATTTATACTTTAGAAACGACTATCATGTCTAGATTAAGCGTATGTAATTGAACACAAAACGAGCCATTTCATGGTTTTAATAAATATAGTGTAAATACTGAATAAAGACTATTGAAAAACCGTGTAAATCTATTAACTACAAGTTGTTCTCGTTTAGCATTGCTTGTGTTAACCAGGTTTTATACAAGCTCGGTAATGGCAAGTCTAACAGCTCTAAATTTGACGTTATTGAAACGGGTTTATATGCCTGCCCTTTTGCATTATCGCAGGTATTTGTTTTATACCAATCTTGACCTTTGAAAGAAATTCGCTCTGCTGCATTATCGGGATTTGGCAATACCACAATGTTTTTGGCAATTCGAGTTTTCTTCTCAACATTACACATACGCTGTGCCAGCGCTTTTTTTAGCGGGTATTCATCTATAAAGCCATATAAATGCATCAGTTCATGCAGTAATACACGCTCTGATTGCAAGTAGCTCATATGCAGCTGATTTGCAAAGGCATTAGCAATCCCCTGTTTACTAAAGAAAGCTAATTTATCGTAAGTATAACGCTCCAACACCTTATTATTGCTTAGCACACACTGAATACGAGTTTTAGGGTTATTTGAGCACTTGATCTTTGTCGCATCAAAATAAACTGGCTCACTTAAGCATATTGGTAAGTCAAACGTTGTCTCAAAGCGTTTTTTAAGCGCTTTAACGTGATTAAAACTGCTTAAATCACTAACCACTAGCATCACTTTTTCAGCACAGTTTTTTGATGGATAAATTAAGGATGTTTGTAGCACAGTATTATCAAGCGGTTGCCTTAACGACATCGCTGCATCAGTGTGTAATTGTTCGGGTAGTTGCCAAGGTAGATTTTGAATTGCTAACCATTGTTCGGTTGATTTTAAATAATCTTCAAGCTTTCGTTTGGCAAGCATCGACCCATTTTTACCCGCAGTTAATAAGGTGCTTTGGTAGAGGCTCGCATTTTCAATAAAGGCTTGCGCTAATAAAGCTTCTGCATCTGGGTTTTTGAAATTAGCATACACTCGTAGGTGATCAGTTGAGTCTCGAAAATCATCAACATCGGGCAAAATTGCAAAGTGAGCTAAGGTAGCATAAAGCTGGCTTGGATAAGCAGAAAACGCCTGTAATAGGCGTTTTTCATTAAAACAGTAACTTGATGAAAGTAAGCTACTTAAAACAACAACAATTAACCACTTCACTGGATTTCGTCAGGTGTTTGATCATCGCTATAAAGTAAACGTAATTCTAATCGTGCATATTTATATTCAACAAATTCATACACGTTAGTAGCCATTGCTAAATTAAAATAGTCTTCTGCTTTTAACGGCTTATTGTCAGATACTGCATCTTTAGCAAGGTAGAAATACGCTTCACAAAGACGCTCAAGGTACTCACGATGGCTGGTTAAATCTTTTTGCACATTAAACAATAAATCACGCTCAGAAAGCTCGCCTAAAAAGTACTGTACCAGTTGATAAGACCAACGCGTTTGGTCAAGTTCAACTGCATGTTGCTTTAATTCATTATATGCACGCTCTGCATCTACTTTACGCGTTGCTAAATAAACCCATACTGCACGGTAAGAGTCGGTTTTATCTGCTGCGAGGAATTTCTTTAAATCATGTTCAGCGAGATCGGGACGCGAACCATAATAAAGTGCAATACCACGGTTAAGGTAGGCATATTCATGATCGGGCAGCAATTCAATTACCGCATCAAAACTTTCATATGCTTGGTCATATTGCATGCTTAACGTGTAGTAAATACCAGTAAAATTATACACTTCAGCAAAATCAGGTTTTAGTTTTAAGGCATAGTTAAAGTCGAGGCGAGCGAGCGTTGATAAGCCAACACTGTCATATAAGGCACCACGTTTATGATGCAAACCAGCTCGTTGCTCAGTGGTGATATCAACATTATTTAGTGCTTGATTGATACGGGCAATTTCCAACTCTTTACGAAAGTCATGTTGCAATGGGCCTGCAAATGGAACGTTTACAACCGGGTGATCTCCCGTTTCAGTCTCATTTGTTGCCTGACAACCAACAAGGCTTGCGCCTATCGCTAACGTTGCAAAAAACCGTTTCAATTTATTCACTAAAATCTATCCTTAAAATTTACCTCTTTGCTATTAGAGCATAAAAAAAGGGGCTATACAGCCCCTTTTTTATCGCTAAGTCTATTTAATCGACTTATTCTTCTGATGCTTTTTCTTCAGCATTTACTTCAGCTGGTGCGTCGTCTTTCTTCATCGCTTCTTTGATGCTTAGACGCACACGGCCTTGGCGGTCAACTTCAAGTACTTTAACTTGTACTTCGTCGCCTACTTTTAGGTGATCAGCTACGTTGTTTACACGCTCTTCGCTGATTTGCGAAATGTGTACTAAGCCGTCTTTACCTGGTAATACGTTTACAAACGCACCAAAGTCAACGATACGAACAACTTTACCTGAGTAGATAGTACCTACTTCAAGTTCTGCTGTTAATTGCTCAACACGTGCGATTGCAGCGCGTGCGCTTTCACCGTTCGTTGCAGCAATTTTAACTGTACCGTCATCTTCGATTTCGATAGTTGTACCCGTTTCTTCCGTTAGTGCACGGATTGTTGCGCCACCTTTACCGATAACATCAGCAATTTTCTTAGGTGGAATGTTTACAACATAGATACGCGGTGCAAACTCAGAAAGCTCTTCACTTGGCTTGTCGATTGCTTGGTCCATTACAGAAAGAATGTGCATACGAGCCGCTTTTGCTTGATTAAGCGCGATTTGCATGATTTCTTTGTTGATACCTTCAATCTTGATATCCATTTGTAGTGCAGTTACACCTTCTGATGAACCAGCAACTTTAAAGTCCATATCACCTAAGTGATCTTCATCACCTAAGATGTCAGAAAGAACAACAAAGTCGTCGCCTTCTTTTACTAGACCCATCGCGATACCAGCAACAGATGCTTTAGTTGGTACACCTGCATTCATAAGCGCAAGTGATGTACCACATACTGATGCCATTGAAGAAGAACCGTTTGATTCAGTGATTTCAGAAACCACACGAATTGAGTATGGGAATTCTTCAAGGCTTGGCATTACTGCAGCAATACCACGCTTTGCTAAGTTACCGTGACCGATTTCACGACGCTTAGGTGAACCAACAAAACCAGTTTCACCAACACAGTATGGAGGGAAGTTATAGTGAAGCATGAAACGATCAGTCTTAGTACCTGTTAGGTCGTCGATCATCTGTGCATCACGTTCTGTACCAAGTGTTGCAGTTACAAGTGCTTGCGTTTCACCACGAGTGAAGATAGCTGAACCGTGAGTACGCGGTAATACGCCTGTCATTACGTCTAGTGCACGAACCATGTCTGGTTCACGACCGTCGATACGCTTTTCGCCAGCAATGATGCGGCCACGTACGATTTTCTTCTCTAATGAGCCAAATAGTTTACCTACTTCTTGCTCATCAAGTGATTCGTCTTCAGCTAGTTCTGCAGTTAGTTTTTCAACTACTTCAGCTTTTGCAGCAGAAATCGCTTCTTTACGTGCTACTTTATCAGTGATTAAGTAAGCTGCGCCTACTTTCTCTTCTGCAATCGCTGCGATTTTGTCTGCAAGCGTTACGTTCTTTTCTGGTGCAGTCCAATCCCATGCAGGTTTACCCGCTTCAGCTTGGAACTCTTTGATTGCTTGAATAGCCGCTTGTGATTGCTCATGGCCGTATACAACTGCGCCAAGCATCACGTCTTCTGAAAGCACTTCAGCTTCTGATTCAACCATAAGTACTGCGTTTTCAGTACCAGCTACTACTAGGTCAAGTTTACTTTCAACAAGCTCAGTTGTTGATGGGTTAAGTACGTACTGGTCATTGATGTAACCAACGCGCGCCGCACCAAGTGGACCATTAAATGGAATACCTGAAATAGCAAGTGCTGCTGAAGTACCGATTAATGTAACGATGTCTGGCTTGATCTCTGGATCAATTGAAACAACTGTCGCGATTACTTGTACTTCGTTTACGAAACCGTCTGGGAAAAGTGGACGGATTGGACGGTCAATAAGACGTGCAGTTAATGTTTCGCCATCGCTTGGACGACCTTCACGCTTAAGGAAACCACCTGGAATACGACCAGCAGCGTACATACGCTCTTGGTAGTTAACTGTTAGTGGGAAGAAATCTTGACCAGGTGCCGCGTCACGCTTACCTACTACAGAGATAAGTACTGCTGTATCACCGATGCTCGCGATAACTGCTGCATCTGCTTGACGAGCAACAGCACCCGTCTCTAAAGTCACTTCATGTTGACCAAACTGAAATTTTTTAATAATTGGTTGCATTAAAAAATCCTTTAAAATGTATAACTATTTGAATAACACCAATTACAGTAGGTAATCGTATTTGCAGTTTCAAAGTCAAAATCGATTAACTACTACAATTGGCATCAGTTTAATAAGTAAATGATTTAGCAATGTTTGAGGCTAAGTCATTAACTTGTGCGCTAGTATACTGCATAGCGCGAAAGATGGTAGTCTCGCAGCGCAAAAAAGGGCTTTAAGATAGTCTTTTGATTCCATCCGATGAAGTATTCTACTGAACAAAAGTAAAATTCAGGCACAAAAAAAGGAGCCGAGGCTCCTTTCTTAGAATCAAATTGATTAGCGACGTAGGCCAAGCTCTTTGATTAGCGCAGTGTAACGCGGAGCGTCTTTACGCTTTAGAGTGTTAAGTAGCGTTAAAATCACACGCTGACTTAATAGGCTTGGTTTTTATCAATTTATAAGTGCATTACGACTAAGATTCATTTAGTAAGCAACTTAACTGTAAAACAATAAAATTCAGGCACAAAAAAAGGAGCCGAGGCTCCTTTCTTAGAATCAAATTGATTAGCGACGTAGGCCAAGCTCTTTGATTAGCGCAGTGTAACGCTCAACGTCTTTACGCTTTAGGTAGTCAAGTAGGTTACGACGCTGACTTACTTTGCGAAGAAGACCACGACGTGAGTGGAAATCATGCTTGTGATCTGCGAAGTGACCTTGAAGCTTGTTGATGTCGAAAGTTAAAAGAGCAACTTGTACTTCTGGTGAACCTGTGTCGCCTTCAGAACGTGCGAATTTAGCTACGATTTCAGCTTTTTGTTGAATGCTTAGCATTTTAGACTCCAAAATTTAGTGAGTTAATTAAATTACTTTAGCCGATCACTAATTCAGCCAAAGCAAATAAGCTGGCGTATTCTACCAGCATTTTAAATTACTACAATAACTTTATTTGCTTTCGATTGGCTGCGTATTCGACAGGCCACGCTTAGATTTAAGCTGCCCATCACTATTACGCTCACCAATTCCGATAAAGCGATTGTCGCTTTTTCGCATCACCTTAAACTCACCATCCGGTAAGTTTGGCATGGTTGCCGCCTGCCCATGGCTAAATGCTTTCGCTTGGCCATCCGTTACCCACACTTCGGTCATGCCATGTAACGCGGTATCCATTGGTAATAATAATGGATCAAGCTTTTCGCTTGGTGTGATGTCGTTTGCTTTTGCGTCATCAAGAATCGCTTGCAATTCATCAAGCGTCATCATTTGCTCGGCAGGATAATGACCAACAGCACTGCGATGCAGCATAATCACATGCGCGCCACAGCCCAGTTTTTCACCTAAATCGTCTACAATCGTTCGGATATACGTGCCTTTGCTAACATGCGCGGTCATTTGAATTTCGTTATTGTCAAAATCAACTTCGTCTAGGGTTAAACTAAACACATTAATTTTGCGACATTTACGCGGTACTTCAATACCTTGACGCGCATAGTAATACAGTGGTTTACCTTCGAACTTAAGTGCCGAATACATTGATGGGTATTGGTCTGATTCACCTTCGAATGACTTTACCGCATCAACTAACTGCTGCTCAGTGATATTTACTGGCTTAGTTTCAACAACGTCACCATCTGAGTCAGAGGTGTCTGTACGTACGCCTAATTTGGCACGTACCACATACGTTTTATCTGTATCTAGCAGGAACTGCGAAAACTTAGTCGCTTCACCAAAGCAAATTGGCAACATACCGGTTGCTAAAGGATCAAGCGCACCGGTATGACCCGCTTTTTGTGCAAAATAAATGCCTTTGGCAATTTGCAGCGCTTTGCTTGATGAGATACCTGTAGGCTTGTTTAACAGTAAAATGCCGTCAATTGCACGGCCTTTTTGTCTGCGCCCCATTAGTCTTCTTTGTCCTCTGGAGCTGCATCGCCACGCTTTTCATTATCGTCACGGATCACTTTATCCACGAGATTTGAAATGCGCATACCTTCTAATAGTGAGGTATCCATTACAAACTTGATTTCAGGTACGATACGCGCGCGAATACGTTTACCAAGCAGTGAGCGAACAAAGCCCTGTGCTTCACCTAAAATTTTCATAATCAATTTTGATTTTTCTTCGTCATGATCACTTAGTGTTGTGACAAACACTTTGGCATAAGATAAATCTCGTGATACTTCAACCGCACTTACGGTGATCATGCCTAAACGTGGATCTTTAATTTCACGTTGTAAAATTAGTGCCACTTCTTTTTGGATCTGTTGACCCACTCTATCGGTACGAGAAAATTCTCTCATAAACTTTTCTTATTCCTCTTAAATACTATTTGAGAAAAATAGCATAAAGGGGGCATAAAGCCCCCAAAGAATTATCTAATTATTGAAGCGAAAGTTACAGACTACGCTGAACTTCAACAACTTCAAATACTTCGATCTGGTCACCAACTCTAACGTCGTTGTAGTTCTTAACACCGATACCACATTCCATACCGTTACGAACTTCTTGAACGTCATCTTTAAAGCGGCGTAGTGATTCAAGTTCACCTTCGTAGATAACAACGTTATCACGTAGAACACGAATTGGGTTATTGCGCTTAACAAGACCTTCAGTAACCATACAACCAGCGATTGCACCAATCTTAGGTGACTTAAACACATCACGTACTTCAGCAAGACCAATGATCTCTTGCTTGAATTCTGGTGCAAGCATACCTGACATTGCTTGCTTAACTTCATCGATTAGGTCGTAGATTACGCTGTAGTAACGTAAATCTAGGTTTTCGCTATCGATTACTTTACGAGCAGAAACATCCGCACGTACGTTAAAGCCAACAACAATTGCGTTTGACGCTGCAGCTAGTGTTGCATCAGTTTCAGTGATACCACCAACACCAGTACCAACAATCTTAACTTTAACTTCATCAGTTGAAAGCTTAACAAGTGCATCAGAGATAGCTTCTACTGAACCTTGTACGTCAGCTTTAAGTACCACGTTCACTTCAGACACATCACCTTCGGTCATGTTAGAGAACATGTTCTCAAGCTTCGCTTTCTGCTGACGTGCAAGTTTAACATCACGGAATTTACCTTGACGGTAAAGTGCAACTTCACGTGCTTTACGCTCGTCTTTAACTACCGTTGCTTCGTCACCAGCCGCAGGTACACCTGATAGACCTAAAATCTCAACAGGGATTGACGGACCCGCTTCTTTGATGTCTTTACCATCTTCGTCGCGCATTGCACGAACACGGCCGTACTCTAAACCACAAAGAACGATATCGCCTTGCTTAAGCGTACCTGATTGAACAAGTATAGAAGCAATTGGACCGCGACCTTTATCAAGACGAGACTCAATTACAACACCTGATGCCATACCATCATGAACAGCTGTTAGTTCAAGTAGTTCAGCCTGCATTAGAATCGCTTCTAATAACTCATCAACACCTGTACCTACTTTTGCAGAGATGTGCACAAACTGTACATCGCCGCCCCAATCTTCTGGGATTACATCGTGCTGTGAAAGTTCGTTTTTAACGCGATCTGGATCCGCACCTTCTTTATCAATCTTGTTCACTGCAACAATCAGTGGTACTTCAGCCGCTTTTGCGTGTTGTACCGCTTCGATTGTTTGTGGCATTACACCATCGTCTGCTGCAACCACAAGTACTACGATATCTGTTGCTTTCGCACCACGAGCACGCATTGACGTAAATGCCGCGTGTCCAGGAGTATCGAGGAACGTGATCATACCGTTATCAGTTTCTACGTGGTATGCACCAATGTGCTGTGTAATACCACCTGCTTCACCACTTGCTACGTTCTTAGAACGGATGTAATCAAGTGTTGATGTTTTACCATGGTCAACGTGACCCATAACAGTAACTACTGGTGCACGTGGTGCTTGCTCACCTTCATCACCACGGTCTGAAAGTACTTTCTCTTCCAGCTCGTTTTCTTTAACAAGTACCACTTTGTGACCCATTTCTTCAGCAACTAAAGATGCTGTTTCTTGGTCAAGTACTTGGTTAATTGTTACCATTTCGCCCATTTTCATCATGGTCTTGATAACTTCAGTACCTTTAACTGCCATACGTGAAGCAAGTTCAGAAACCGTGATTGTTTCGCTGATACGAACGTCACGTGTTACTTCTTGAGTAGGCTTTTGGAAACCGTGTTGCAGTGACTGAGGTGCTTTAAGCTTGCCTTTTTTAGCAGCTTTACCTTTACCACGAACAACTACTTCTTCTTCTTTGCCTTTTTTCTTCTTCTTACCTGCGCGACGAGCTGACTGTTCTTCTTTCATGTCAGATTCGTCTTCAGCTAAACGTGCAGCTTGTGAAGATGTGCTGTGGTAATCAGCAGTCTCTTCGCGACGCTTACGCTCTTCTTCTTCAGCTTTCCAACGCGCTTCGTTTTCTTCAGCAAGACGCTTAGCTTCTTCTTCAGCTCGCTTAGCTTCTTCTTCCACTTTGCGCTTCGCTACTTCTTCCGCTTCACGCTTAAGACGCTCTTCTTCCGCTTTTTCTTCAGCAGTTAGTTTTGGTGCAGGCGCTTCAGCTGGTTTTGCTTTTGCTTCAGGAGCTGCTTTTTGCTTAGCCGCTTCTTTTGCTTTTTGCTCAGCTTCTTGCTTCGCTTTAAGTTCAGCTTCTTGCTTTGCTTTTAACTCTGCTTCTTGCTGTGCTTTTTGCTCAGCTTCAATACGTGCTTGCTCTGCTGCTTGCTCAGCCGCTTGCTCTTCAAGTGCACTCTTCTTCACGTAAGTGCGCTTTTTACGTACTTCAACTTGTACAGATTTCGCTTTACCCGAACCGCTTGGCACGCTTAATGTGCTTTTGCTTTTGCGTTGTAGCGTCATGCGCGTTGGCGCGCTTGTGCCTTCGCCACCATGTGCACGGCTTAAATGATCTAATAACTGATTCTTTTCATCTTCAGTAACTTGATCTGACGGAGATTTCTCAATTCCAGCGTCTTTAAACTGTTGTACTAGCTTATCAACAGTTGTACCTATGTCGCTGGCGAGTTTATCAATACTTACTTCTGCCATTATTTACTTTACCTCCGTCAATAATTATTCGTCGCCAAACCAGCAAATGTTACGTGCAGCCATAATTAGCTCACCCGCTTGTTCTTCGCTTAGTTCAGTAATGTCTACAAGTTCGTCCACACCTTGCTCTGCAAGATCTTCAAGGGTAACTACACCTTTGCTCGCCATTACAAATGCGAGGTGACGATCTAAGCCCTCTAGGCCTAGTAAGTCTTCTGCAGGTTCTGCACCTTCTAAAGACTCTTCTGTTTTAAGTGCTTGCGTAGTTAATGCCGCTTTAGCACGTTCGCGTAGTTCTTCCACTGTCGCTTCATCTAGACCTTGAATTTCAAGGAATTCAGCAACAGGTACATAAGCAACCTCTTCAAGTGAAGAGAAACCTTCTTGAATTAAGAACTGAGCGAAGTCTTCATCAATATCCAGACCTTCAGTGAATAATGAGATCAGCTTGTCTGACTCTTCTTCATTTTTCTTCTGCATATCTTCAACAGTCATCACGTTTAGTTCCCAACCAGTTAGTTGGCTTGCTAAACGTACGTTTTGACCATTTCGACCAATCGCTTGCGCTAGGTTATCGGCTTCTACTGCGATATCCATTGAACGCGAATCTTCATCAACAACAATTGACGCTACTTCTGCAGGTGCCATTGCGTTAATTACATATTGCGCTGGGTTATCATCGTAAAGCACGATATCAATACGTTCGTTTGATAGCTCAGTTGATACGGCTTGTACACGTGCACCACGCATACCCACACACGCACCTACTGGATCAATACGCTTGTCATTTGACTTAACCGCAATCTTTGCACGCGAACCAGGATCACGCGCAGCTGATTTGATTTCAATCATCTCTTCACCAATTTCTGGTACTTCGATGCGGAAAAGTTCAATAAGCATGTCAGGCTTAGAACGTGTCACAAATAATTGTGCACCACGTGCCTCAGGCTTAACTGAATATAATAAACCACGTACACGGTCACCTGGACGGTGATTTTCGCGTGGTAGCATATCATCACGGTAAATAACCGCTTCTGCGTTATTACCTAAATCAAGTACGATTGCATCACGTGTTGCTTTTTTAACAACACCTGTGATCATCTCACCTTCTTGATCTTTGTATGCTTCAACAACAAGTGCGCGCTCAGCTTCACGTACCTTTTGTACGATTACTTGCTTCGCAGTTTGCGTTGTAATACGGTCAAATTTAACTGACTCGATTTGTTCTTCAACAAAATCACCAAGCTGGATTTCTGGTTCATCAATCTGCGCAGCTTCTATTGTAATTTCACGGAATGGGTGCTCTAAACTACCGTCTTCTTGAGGTTCTACTACCATCCAACGACGGAAAGTGTCGTACTCACCAGTTTTCTGGTTAATACTTACACGTACATCAATATCACCTTCGTGCTTTTTCTTTGTCGCTGTCGCTAGTGCGAACTCTAGTGCTTCAAAAATTTTATCTCGTGGTACTGCTTTTTCATTCGAAACAGCTTCTGCCACCAAAAGTATTTCTTTTGCCATCTTCTTGCCTCGCTTGCCCTATTCCTTTCGCACGATTAAAACTTAGCGATGATGTTCGCTTTTTCAACATTCGATAGCATGATCATAAAATCAGCACCATCGATGTTAAGCGTAATCATATCGCCATTAACCTGAGTTAAGTCGCCTTTAAAATTACGGCGACCGTCTTGTGGAAGCTTGGTACGTAAACGTACTTCTTCACCTGTAGCTTTAACAAAGTGTTCTGGTTTAAATAATGGTCTGTCAATGCCCGGAGAAGAAACTTCCAAGTTATATTCATTCGTTATCGGATCTTCAACGTCCAAGATAGCGCTAATTTGTCTGCTGACATCGGCACAGTTATCTACATTAACGCCGTTTTCATGATCGATATACACGCGCAGCGTCGAATTGCGGCCCGCTTGCGCTAACTCTAAGCCCAATAATTCAAAGCCCATATCCTCAATGGTAGGCTCAAACATCGCTATTAAATCTTGTTCGAGTTTAGTCACAACATCTCTCCATACAAACAAAAAAAGGGCATATGCCCCAACTTCTAGCGTTTCAGATACAACAACGCCCCGAACCAAGCGGGGCGTCACATCAAAAACTAATCTGTGTGGCCGTCGGCCAAGCTTGGTGCGGGTCGAAAACCAAATTAGGCAAATACACTTTGCCTAAACGCAAAACGCGCATTAAGTAATGCGCGCAAGTTACTAAAGTAACAGGGTGTTGGTTGCGGGAGCCGGATTTGAACCGACGACCTTCGGGTTATGAGCCCGACGAGCTACCAGGCTGCTCCATCCCGCGCCAATCAAGTAAAGTTTAATGTCGTTTACCTTCGACAGTGACATTGATAAAGAAAGTTTGAAATTCAAACAATCTTTGTATCGTCACATTTACTTGTGAGACGCGCTGAGCGCGACCAAAAATATGCAGAGGATTATAAGCCCCTATAAGGCAATAAGCAACCTCTTATCAAGCTTTTATTGTTGCGATAATGTTAAATAAAAAACAATTAAAAAAATCATTAAATTCACAAAAAGCCATTTCAGCCATGGTACACTCGCACTCCCCTGAAAAGACAAAACGTAAAGACGCCAATATTACGCAGCAGATTATAAAACATGAGGTGTTGTTTGTTTGGTTGATTTTGCGTGCTTCAACACTTTTAAGGGAAACTAAATATGATTAAAAAAGCTCTTCTTCCTGCATTAGCACTTGGTTTTAGCGCAGCTGCAATCGCAGACACATGTGAAGGCTTTGGTCCGCAAACACCACGTGATATTGATGACCTACTTGGCGAAAACAAAGTAGTATTCAGCAAAGCGCCAGCAAAAGAACAACTTAATTTATGTAATATCCACTTCCATAAAAATGCCGAACACAAAGCGAAGGATTTTTCAATGTTCGCAGGTGATGGTAAATATGGCGGTTACCAATGTAATATCTCTGAGTCATTAAGTGCTGCTGAATTAAAAGCACCAAAAGGGCCAATCTGTAAAGGTTTAAAGCCGGGTGACACCATTGAAGTACACTGGGTACATACGTCATGTGATGTTAAGCCGGGTAAAGGTTTAGGCTCATGCTTAAGTGAAAAATGTGCAAACCCAGATTTACGCGTAGAGACTCAAGTATTTACTTTAGTAAATGATAACGATGCGTTAGATTTTAACGACTTAAGCTACGACGGCAATGTAGTAAATGGTTATCATCAAGCAAAGCACATCCCAAATAATACAGGTGCACCGGTTGAGTTTTTAGGTTCAACTACAGGTCCAAGCTTCACTGAAAAGTCATGTTCTCCACTTCAAGTTACATGGAATGTACGTCCACAGTGTGCAAAGCTAAACATCAATACTATTGGTAAATGGTGTGAAGCAAACGTATTTGAAGAAGACCACGCGCATGGCGTACGCCAGTTAGTAACCAACCCAAAGTTATTAGCGCCAATTAATTAGAAATCTTTACTTACATTTAAATCGTAAAGGGTAATTTAATTACCCTTTTTTCTGCTTGACTTCATACCCATTCCAAACGACTCTATAGTTTCTTTAAGTAAAATTTATTTTATAGCAATGAACTCAATTAACTCGCTACAAGTATGGAACACATGGCAGGCCAATATGGTCAGTGCCCTACTTCGTCGTACTTAACGCGGTTAAATGTAATAACCGCAGGTAAAAGCGGTTAGTCTCTCCTCCTCACTTCTTTTATCTGCCAAACTTAGGAACGCTATCATGCCTGTTAAGGTATCGTATTTTTTTGTCGTGCTAATTTGGTCGACCACACCACTTGGCATTGTCTGGAGCAGCGACTCTATTCCGCCAACCATGTCGGTATTTTTACGCATGTTAATCGCGCTTGTGCTTGGCGCATTTGTGATGGCAATTGCGAATATCCGTCTACCTTGGCATGGCAGAGCGATAAAATTATACAGCTATTCAGCTCTCGGGATTTATGGCGGTATGATGCTGAGCTATTTCGCCGCACAATCAGTGCCTTCAGGTGTTATTTCGCTGGTATTTGGCCTTGCGCCTATTTTGTCAGGGTTACTGGCACAGCGTATTTTAAATGAAGCCAAGTTCAGCAAAATAAAAGTGGTCGCACTGGTAATGTCGGTGCTTGGTTTAGCACTGGTATGTAAAGATCAACTGGTAGGTAAATCGGTATTTAATGTTGGCCTTTTGTGCGTACTTGCTGCGGTATGCTGTTTTAGTTTAAGTGGCGTCATGGTAAAAACCGTAAAATTAGCAATTCACCCAATGGCAACTACCTTTGGCGCGCTGGTGATTGTAACGCCACTCTTTTTTATCACTTGGTTGTTAGTTGATGGCACTTTTAATCCAAGTTTATGGAGTGAGCGCGCTATTGGCTCGATTATTTACCTTGGTGTTTTTGGGTCATTGCTTGGCTTTTTGGCATATTTTCACGTACTGCAAAAGCTAGATGCCAGCACGGTTGCGCTTATCACGTTAATAACTCCGGGGTTTGCTATTGCGCTTGGTACATTACTGAATAATGAATCGTTGTCAGTGTCGTTAGTAGTAGGTGCAGCGATTATTCTAGTCAGCCTTGGTTTATTTCAATTTGGCGATAAACTACTAAAAACTCGAAAAAGAAGTGCTTTAGGCTATGAATAACACGTTATACATCACTGGTGCTGGCGTAAGTAGCGCCAGTGGTATTCCTACATTTCGCGGTGAAGATGGTTACTGGACCATTGGCAGTAATAATTACACACCACAGGAAATGGCTACCCGCGCCATGTATCAACACAATCCAGCTGAGTTTTTAGCTTGGTATTACAAACGATTTGTGACTTACCGAAACCATGGTCCGAACGGCGCACACTATTGGCTTGCCGATAAAGACCTGATCACACAAAACATTGATGGCCTTGATGGCAAAGCGGGCAATGAAAATTACATTTCAATTCACGGGCGTATTGATGAAGTAACTTACTTTCATGAACAAGGGCCTGTGGTTGAGCGTTTTAAAGCGCCATGGCATGAAGTAGACGAGCAAAATCTTAAAACATCGTTACTCGATATTTTTAAGATTTCAAAACACGGGCCTGAGCTTAATGTGTCATTAAAACCTTATGTACTTTTATTTGATGAGTTTTATACCGAACTTTATCAAATAACCGAGGCGCAAAACCGCATGTTTAACGCCGATAAAATGGTGTTTATGGGTACATCTTTTAGTGTCAACATTACCCAAATGGCGCTCGAAATTGCACGGCAAAATCAAATTCCTATTGAGATTGTTGACCCAAATCCAACCCATGTAATGCATAGCGATGTCACTTATCACCAAATGACCGCGCTTGAATACATCGAAAAAATCGCTTAGCGATTTCGCGCTACTGCATTTTTAACGGCTTCAAATGGCACGCTATCGTACACCGCATACCCTGCCATTTTCGACGCCTTTACTTTAGTGAATACAGGTTGTGTTAGGCCTGTTAAAAATCGCGCTGCAAGGGTGTCGCTTAGTGCAAATCCTTGCCCATTAAGTGCAATATCTAACGGTGCTAAATAATCGTTAATTTGGCTTTCAACTAACTGTTTTTGCGTATCAATGTAATTCAACTGAGCAATTTGCCCACGGCACACACTGCAATGACCACACTGCTGTGGCGCACCTTGGTCATCGAAATAACGTGCTAAGTTGTAGCTTAAACAGGTGTCTAACTGAAAATAGCGCAGCATGGTATTAATACGCGCCACTTCACTTTTTTCATTGTTTAAAAAATACGTGGCTAACTGCGATACCAACTCAGGGTTTTCAAGCTGCGAACTATCCACTTGATAAACATCGATAAGCTGTTTACTTTCAAGTTCGATATCACCTTGCTCATGTAAATACTCAAGTGCCGATAACACTCGAAAGCGCTCAAGCCCCGATTGCAACGCAAATTCGTTTACATCAATACTGCCCCACTTTTTCTTAAAGTCGGTAGCATTAAAAAGCTGATTTAAAAAGGTTTGGCGTTCGCTATTAAACTTAGTCAAAATTGCAGCACGATCTAACTTAAAATAATAACGATACTCGGCGAAGTAACTGTATTTTGGCACCAGTACACCAAGTAATTCGCACTGCACTAACAAAGTTTTTAAAGTGAGTTGGCGAATATTGGTAAATTGCGACAATGCATAAATTTGGCACTGCCACTGGTTATCCTCGGTATTTTCACGAATATCTGCAAAAAATCGCTCTAAACTTGCTTGCTCTGGCGTGTCGCCATAAACAAAGTTTTCAAGCGTGGTGACATCATCTAAATTACCCAAAACAAAACAGTTAGATGGCAACCCATCGCGCCCTGCGCGGCCAATTTCTTGTGAATAGTTTTCGATTGATTTTGGTAAATCGTAATGCACTACAAAGCGAATATCACTTTTATCTATCCCCATACCAAAGGCAATCGTCGCAACTACCACTTGGTTATTGCTTTGCATAAACTGGTTTTGTAATTGCTGGCGCACGTCGCTGCCAAGCCCTGCGTGATAAGCCACCGCATTTACGCCAGCTTGCCTTAATTTTTCCGCAACACTTTCGGCTGTTTGTTGCAGCGTAACATACACAATGCCACAGCCGTTTTGCGAGCGTACTAGTTCAATTAATTGCGACTCTTTTTGCCCTACAAGCGCAGGAATAACCGATAAGTCTAAGTTCTGCCTGTAAAAGCCTGTTTGCACAATATGCGACTCATTGATAGCGAACTTGTTAGCCATATCAAGTTTTACTTTTTTGGTTGCTGTTGCGGTGAGCAGCAATACCAAAGGAATCTTCAAGTCTTCGCGGTACTGAGGTAATTTTAAGTAATCCGGCCTAAAGTTATGGCCCCATTCAGAAATACAGTGGGCCTCATCAACCACCAGCATTGAAATGGCAACCGAATTAATAAACTGTCGAAAGCGTTCGTTTTTAAAGCGCTCTACCGAGACCATTAAAATCTTAATCTCACCTTGTCTTACGCGGTTTACCACATCAAAGTAGCTATCTTTATCAAGGCTTGAATCTAAACTAGCTGCTTTGATGCCTTTGCTATTTAGAAAGTCCACCTGATCTTTCATCAGCGCGAGTAAGGGTGACACCACTAAGGTTAAATGCGGTAACAAAAGTGCTGTGAGCTGATAACACAATGACTTACCTGAGCCGGTAGGGAAAACAGCCAGGCTTGAATGACCATTCAGCAATTGAGTAATGGTTTGCCCTTGTCCTTCACGAAATTCATCAAAGTTAAAATGGTGTTTAAGGGCTTGCTGCAATTGTGTTTGATTCATTTCGGCTCACTAATAATTGATATTGGATGATTGGTGAAAATTCATCGCAAAATCATATTTTGAAAGGTAAAACTTTACTACAATCCCCTTCTTTGGGCTAATACAGAATAGAAAATGACGCTTACGGAACAAGAAAAACAAACAATCGCAATTGTTGATAAACAACTAGATGCTTATAACAACCGCGATATAGATGCATTTGCTGCAACTTACCATGATGATGTTGAAATTCATGCGTTTCCTGGCGGATTACAATACCAAGGAAAAGACGAGCTAATTAAACGCTATGGCGCTAAATTTGCGTCGCTGGTTTATTTAAATGCCACTTCCCTAAGCCGTATTGTAAATGGCAATTTTTTAGTAGACAAAGAGCGTGCTTGCAGCGCATCAAACAATCCAGAAAACCTTGATAACGATGTTGTGGTGATTGCCAGCTACCAAATTGAAAACGGTTTAATTAAACGCGTAACTTTTATGCGTGACTAACTAAAACTGCAACGTGAGTGAATATTATGAATCGATTATTTATGGTGTGTTTAGGCGGTAAGGTCACGGGCTGTAATATTGAAATGCATGATATTCGCTTTGTTATTGGCGAAAGCATTGAGCACACATTTACAACGCTCAAGCAGCAGTGGTGCGGCGATAAAGCCAATGTTCACATGGATAGTTATTGTGAAATCAAGCATGTTGATGGCTTTGATATTACCTTAACGCAGCAACACTCAGAGTCAAAGCAGAGGTTATACTTTGTCAACTTAGGTGCTTATTATCCTGAACATATTATGGAGCAGCATAGCTTTGAATTAATTGTTGCCAATTCACCAGAGCAAGCAAAACAAATCGCGCTCAGTCGCGCACCTACACAACTGCAAAAAACCCACAAAGACCGATTAATGGAAGTTGACGACCTACTGCCCATTGATTTAGTAGACGGTTATTTTATTGAATTAACCTACTCAGGCAAAAGCCAAGATATAAAACCAGCCTGGTTTGGCTATCACCCACTATAACTACAACCATTTTCGTAATAAAGCACCATTGTTGCGATAAAAGCAAAAATAACACTTCAAATTATCTTAATTTCACCTCATGGTTTTGTATTAATTATGCTTAAACCGGACAAATGCCCTGTCGCACAATTCATAAACCATTGAAATATATCCATTAACATCCATTTACACTGCAAAAAGCAGCGCTGTGCAAGAGTTCCTCTTACTTATAACTATTTGCTATTAAGTTATTCGTTTTTAATAATTTATTTGTTTAGCTTTCACATTAAATTAACAATAGATCCCATTATGGGCACAAAATATTAAGCAACAAAATAACTTAGGGAATACTATGAATAATAATAAATTATTAAAAAAGAGTTTATTAGCAACGCTAATACCACTTGCGATAAGCGCTAATGCAAATACATTGGCAGAGCCAACACAACTTGCTGAAGTAAAAGCAAAACTTGTGGGCCAAACGCAATTATCAACACAGTTCATCATTAAATATAAAAATCAAAGCCCAGCCTTAGCTGAGTTTGACCATCAGGCCGATCAACAAACATTCGTGCCTCGTGTTTCTGCACAATCATTTGTTTCTAACTTCAAAACAAAATTAAATAAGCAATCACGCTATGTTCGCCCAATGGCACTTGAAGGTCTTCACGTTGTAAAAGTAGACGGTAAGCTATCTGCTGAGCAAACTCAGCAATATATGCAAGACATGATTGCGTCTGGCGATATTGAGTACATCGAAATCGACCAAATGTTAAAGCCATTTGCAACACCAAGCGACCCACAATACTCAGATCAGTGGCACTACTATGAGTCAACGGGTGGTTTGAATCTGCCTGGTGCTTGGGATAAAGCAACAGGTGCTGGTGTAACAGTTGCTGTACTTGATACAGGCTACCGCCCACATGCTGATTTAAGTGCTAACCTGCTACCTGGTTACGATATGATCTCTAACACTTTTGTGGCAAATGATGGTGGCGGTCGTGATAGCGATGCACGTGACCCAGGTGATGCAACAACCAGAGGTGAATGTGGTACAGACAGTTCAGGTCAACCAGTACCACGCGCTGATCAAAACTCAAGCTGGCACGGTACTCACGTAGCAGGTACCGTTGCTGCAGTTGCTAACAATGGCGAAGGTGTTGTTGGTGTTGCTTATGGCGCTAAAGTTGTGCCTGTGCGTGTACTTGGTAAATGTGGTGGTTTAACTTCAGATATCGCTGACGGCATCATTTGGGCATCGGGTGGTTCAGTGTCAGGTACAACTGCAAATGCCAACCCTGCATCTGTAATTAACATGAGCTTAGGTGGTTCAGGTGCATGTAGCGCAACAACCCAAGCAGCGATTAATACAGCACGCTCAAATGGTGCGGTAGTCGTAATTGCAGCGGGTAATGACAATGACAACTCTGCAAATTACAACCCAGGTAACTGTTCAGGCGTTGTAAACGTAGCATCTGTTGGTCGTAACGGTGGCCGTGCATACTATTCTAACTATGGTGCAAACATCGATGTTGCAGCGCCAGGTGGTGCACAAAGTTTCGCTAACGACCCTGAAGGTGTGTTATCAACTTACAACTCAGGTGCAACTGGCCCAGGTAGCGACAGTTACGGTTACTCGCAAGGTACATCAATGGCTGCACCGCATGTTGCAGGTGTTGCTGCGCTAATTAAGCAAGCGAAACCAACGGCTACACCAGATGAAATTGAGCAAATCTTAAAATCAACAACGCGTTCATTCCCAGCAACGTGTACAAACTGTGGTACGGGTATTGTTGATGCACTTGCAGCAGTAAATGCGGCATCAGGTGATACTACGCCACCAACAGGTGACAATGTACTTGAAAATGGCGTTGCGAAAACAGGTCTATCAGGCGCTAAAAACGCACAGTCATTCTTCACGATGGAAATTCCATCAGGTGCTACGAATGTGACATTCAACTTAGCAGGTGGTACTGGTGATGCTGACTTATATGTGCGCTCTGCTAGCAAACCAACAACATCTAGCTTTGATTGTCGCTCTTGGAACTCAGGCAATGGCGAAACCTGCTCTATTGATAACCCAACAGCGGGCACGTACCACATTATGCTAAATGCCTACAGCGCATACTCAGGTGCTTCACTCACAGGTAACATTACAACATCAGGTGGCAACACGGGTGGTGGTGGCTCTGTAGATAATGTATCTGCTAGCCGAGGTGCATGGGCTCGTTACACAATCGATGTACCTGCAGGCATGTCTAGTTTTACAGTAACACTTGCTGGCGGCACAGGCGATGCCGATCTTTACATTCGTAACGGTAGCCAACCTACAACATCAGCTTATGACTGCCGTTCTTGGAACAATGGTAATACTGAAACATGTACTATCACTAACCCAGCAGCAGGAAAATGGCACTTAGGTGCATATGCTTACAGCACATTCTCTGGCGTGACGTTAGATGCGCAATACAAACCTTAATTAGATCCATCTCTGAAGACAAACAAAAGGCCGCAATTGCGGCCTTTTTTATATCTTAGTTTTACCTTCTGGCTAGCGAATCACTTCACCCCAAAGGTCATATTCATCTGAATGCTTAATTTCAACATTCACAATATCACCTGGTTTTACATTAAATTCTTCATTTAAGTAAACTAAGCCATCAATTTCAGGTGCATCTGCGTAAGTTCGGCCAATTGCGCCTTCTTCGTCAACTTCGTCGATAAGCACTTGCATGGTTTGACCAACACGTTTTGCAAGGCGCGCTTTACTGATTGCTTGTTGTTTAATCATAAAGCGCTCGAAACGATCTTGCTTTACATCTTCTGGTACTTGGCCTTCAATTTCATTGGCTTTTGCACCTTCAACTGGTGAGTATTTAAAACAGCCAACACGGTCAAGTTGTGCTTCTTCAAGCCAATCTAACAGAATTTGGAAATCTTCTTCAGTTTCACCTGGGAAACCAACAATGAAGGTTGAGCGGATAACCAGCTCAGGGCACAGTTCACGCCATTTTTTAATGCGATCTAACGTGCGCTCAGCCTGGCCCGGACGCTTCATTAGTTTAAGCACTTTTGGGCTCGCATGTTGGAATGGAATATCAAGGTAAGGCAATAGCTTACCTTCTGCCATCAGTGGGATCACATTGTCCACATGCGGATACGGATAAACGTAATGTAAACGCACCCAAATACCTAGTTTGTTAAGCGCCTGACACAGATTAAGCATATCGCTTTTCACTGGCATGCCGTTCCAAAAGCCCGTTTTATGTTTAACATCAACACCGTAAGCGCTGGTATCTTGGCTGATTACCAATAGCTCTTTTACGCCAGCTTGTTTTAAACGCTCGGCTTCTGATAACACATCACCAATTGGGCGCGAGTCTAAATCACCACGCATTGATGGAATGATGCAGAAGGTACAACGGTGATTACAGCCTTCCGATATTTTTAAATACGCATAGTGTTTTGGTGTGAGCTTCACGCCTTGATCAGGAATTAAACTGGTGAACGGGTTCGCTTTTGGCTTTGAGGTAAACTCGTGTACATGCTCCATCACATTCTCATATGAATGCGGGCCAGTAATGCCTAAAACATTTGGGTGTACTTCACGAATTTCATCTTCGCGCGCGCCTAAACAGCCCGTCACAATTACTTTGCCGTTTTCTTTTAACGCTTCGCCAATGGTATCAAGCGATTCTTGCACTGCGCTGTCGATAAAGCCACACGTATTTACAATCACCACGTCTGAATCATGGTAGCTATTTACCACTTCATAACCTTCGGTGCGAAGCTGAGTAAGAATACGCTCAGAATCAACTAAGTTCTTAGGACAGCCCAAAGAGACGAAACCGACCTTAGAGCCTTTATCGGCAGATTGCGACTGCGTATTCTCTTGTGCCGCAATGGTTTTTTTAGCCGTTTCTAGTGTCGTAGTTTTGTTTGGATCAAATTGTTCGACTGTCATAAAGCCCCTAGTCAGTAAACACGAAATTTAAGGGCGGGGATTATAACCCAAAAGGTAGAAGGAGTGAATTTTGTAATGCGTTATGGCGAGGAATAAACGCTGAAAGTAAACGCTAGTAATTTAATTCACATTGTTTCACGTTAGCCATCGCTTCAATTTGCTATAAACAACGTCTTTTTCTATTGGTTTTGTCATGTAGTCATCCATGCCAGCTTCGAGGCATTTTTGTTTGTCGCCCTGCATGGCATTGGCAGTCATCGCGATAATAGGAATGTGCTTGGCATGTTCACCTGCTTCGCCCGCTTTAATACGTGATGACGTTTCATAACCATCCATTTCAGGCATTTGGCAGTCCATTATTATCACTGCATAGAGATTTTTATCCGTCATTGCTTTTAATGACGCAAGGGCATCGTGGCCATTTGAAGCAACATCGGCACTGACTCCTAAACCTTTCAACACATTCAATGCAACAATTTGATTTACCGGGTTGTCTTCAACTAACAATACATGCGTGCCTATAAAGTGTTGCTGCGACAATTCATTTTTGTTTGGCTCTTGGCTCTGCTTATTTTCTTCTGGTAACTGTTCATGTGTTCTCATTAGGGTGTTTATGGCCGCGCGTAAACGTGTGGGTGTTACCGGTTTAAATAAGTGAAGATTGATACCCAGTTGTTGATAGCCCTGATTTTCAAGCGTTTCACTGAAAGGCACTAATAAAACTACTTTTGTTTGTAAACGTTTTAGGCTTTGCTTGGTATGCTCATCCAACCCATTAAATAAGGCTCGTTCGATAATAAAGATCTCAGTGACTTCTGCAGGTGCATTAAATTTGTTAGTAATTTGGTTTATGTCATGGCACACATCCACCTTTGCAGATAAACGCATTAACTGTGCTTTTAATACCTCACAATTATCTACATTGCTGTCAGCCAACATTATCTTTAATGAAGGAAATTGAGCTACTGCTTCTGGTGTTACAGGCACATTTACCTTTTTAGCCAAACAGGTAATTGTAAAGCAACTGCCTTTACCAAGCTCACTGCTAACAACTACATCCCCGTGGAGTAAATTACATAACCTACGAGTTATGCTCAAACCAAGTCCTGTGCCACCATATTTTCGTGTCGTTGATGCATCACCTTGGCTAAATGCATCAAATAAGCTTGCTTGTTTATCTTTTGAAATGCCTATGCCCGTATCAATAATCTCGCAGCTAAACTGAAGAAAACCCGAACGAGTGCTCTTTTCGAGTTGTGCACGAATTAACACTTGCCCAGCGTCAGTAAATTTAACCGCATTACTTAAAATATTAGTGAGAATTTGACGAATACGACCAGGGTCAGAATTTACATGAGTCAAATAAAGCCCATTTAAATCTAAAATAATATCCACATCCTTTTGCTCAGCATCTAATGCAGCGGCCTCGGCAAGCTTTTCAATCACATCTTGCAGATCAAAATCAATGTACTCTAGTTCAAGGCGATCCGCCTCGATTTTTGAAAAGTCCAGAATATCGTTAATCAATGTCAGAAGTGATTTAGCACTGGAGCTGGCAATATCCACCCGATGTGTTTGTTCGGTTGTCAGCTCGCTGTCTTTTAGTAATTGCAGCATGCCAAGCACACCATTCATTGGTGTACGAATTTCATGACTCATATTCGCTAAAAATTCTGATTTTAACTTGGTGGCGGCTTCTGCTTTTTGTAACGCTTCTTTTAGTTCATTGGCTTGCTGCGCGAGTGACGATGTTTTTTCAGCTACTTGCTCTTCAAGTGTGGTTACAAACTGTTTTTGTCTCGCGATTTCATTTTGTTGTAAGCGTGTTCTCAAATAAATAACGAAGAAAATTAAACCTAAAATAATGATGGAGTAAGTGGTATATGCCCACCAGCTTTTAAAGGGCGATGGCGATACATGGAGGTTGATTGATAATTCGTTTTCATTCCACTTTCCCGAGCTGTTAGTAGCCCTAACACGCAATGTGTAGTTTCCACCATCTAAATTAGTGAATGATGCTGAATTATTATTGCCAATTTCAATCCAATTATCATCATAACCTTCTAATTTATAGGCATATTGGTTTTTATTTGGTGCACTAAAGTCAAGCACAGAGAATTCAAATGAAACAAAATAATCTTGATAGGATAAGTCGATATCGGTGACATACGAATAAGGTGTTGCGAGCTTTTGACGCTCTCCCATTTTACTGAAGCCAGTAAGCACTACATTCGGTGATTTAGCTTGTTTTTCTTCAAAATCTGTACTGAAATATTCAACCCCACGTTGACTGCTTGTAAATAAGGTATCGTTTGCCCCAACCACTAAACTATTGGCATAGTAGTTTGAGCCTAAAATTCCTTCTCGCCCGTCGTAATTAGTCACCTCACCCGAGTTCGGGTTGAGTTTTGAGATACCTTTATTAGTAGTGAGCCATAAGTTGCCATTTTCATCATCAACAACCGCTCTGATAAGTGATGTAGGCAATCCATTTAATTCGCTAAATCGCTGAAATTTTTGGCTTTGAGGTAGGTAGCGATTTAACCCTTTTTGTGTGGCTATCCAAATATCGTCGTTTTTTGCTTGGTAAATATCTTGTACGATGCTGCCAAGTAAACTAGATTCGTCAGAGCCCTCCATTTTAAACACACGAAAACGTTGCTGCTTTGGAAGCCATAGACTTATACCTGCCCCCGTTCCTACCCACATATTGTGTGCGTTATCGTAAAAAAGCTTTAAAACTTCTGGGTGAGATAATCCATGTAGATGATTTAAATGCTCAAATGTTTTTGTCTTTGTATTGTAAAGGTAAACACCATTTTTGTAGGTGCCAATCCAAAGGTTTCCTTGTTTGTCAAAAGCAAGCGAACGTAATTCACGAAACTCCTGATAATTTTTTGCCGTTTTAGGGTACTGAATAATTTCAACCTGTTTGCTCTCAAGATTAATTTTAGCAAGCCCCTGATCTTGCGCTAACCATAGTGTTTCGCGGTCTTGTTTTAACAAAATTGGCTTTTCAACTGCACCACTATTTATAAGGCCGTTTTCTTTTGTAAAGATCGGTTCGAAAAGGCTTTCTAACATTTGGGCACGAACATGCCATTTAAATAACGCAGAAGAAGAGGAAGCAATCACTATGTCACCATTCTCATCCACTAAAAGCCCATTAGGCGAAGCCAGTTTAGGACTATTAATGGATTTAAACTTACGTTGTGGCGTTAACTTAAAAATGCCATGCACTTCGTTAGTAATCCAAATCACACCATACGAATCTTCAAAAATAATGCGAAAGCCATTGCTGTAGCCTAAATTGAGTTTCTCTAACGACTCGATACTATTATCATATCGATAAATACCAGACGCTGTAACGAACCAAATATAACCATCGCGGTCTTCAATCATCGAATTAACTTGGCCAAGTGGTTGTTTTTCAGTGCTTAATATTGGTGTAAATACCCCTGTATTCGCCTCAAACATAAACGGGCCTTGTTGTGTTGCAACATAAAAAGTATTTTTCTTAGAGATTAAAATACTTCTTATCTCATTTGCATCTGTTGGGGTTTTATTAGCTGGATCTGGATAAAAATGCGTAAACGTTTTGGTATTTTTATTAAATCGGTTCAAACCATAACTTGTTGCTACCCACAAGTGCTCATCGTCTGCGTCCGCAATATCCCAAATGCGATTGTGCGATAAGCTTGTATCGCCGTCATCAGTTTTCGTGATGGATTCAAACTGGTAATTCCCTAAGTATTGATTGAGTCCTTTATCGTAGGTACCAAGCCAAACCGTGCCTGTTTGATCATGCAGTAGCGATTGAATACGATTGGATGAAATTGAGTTGGACTCTGAATCACTGTGAATAAAGTTTTCAAAACGACCCGTTTTGGGATTATATAAATTTGCGCCGCCACCCCAGGTGCCAATCCAAATATTGCCTTGCTGATCGAGCATTAAATTACCGGCATCGTTGTGTGATAAACCGTTCTCACTCATTTTATCAAATTCAAATAGTACGACTTTTCGACCATCAAATCGCATCACTCCATTTTCAGCGGTACCAAACCACAAAAAGCCTTGTGTGTCTTGAATAATGGAATAAATTTCAGAGGAAACAAAACCGTCTTCTGCAGTTAATTTTTTAACAGAATATTCGTTAATCAGTGAGGAAGTTTGACCACTCGAATAGGCATCATTTGCAACAAACGCAAATAATGTAAAAGTCAGCCAGTAGATTATTAGCCTGATGGTTTTTCCCATTTAAATATCGAATATATTCAGTTCCTTATATCAATAATAGTCGCTAAATATTAATCTTGTAGATCATGCGCATGTTAATTTAAAAATTATTGAATTAATTCTCCATAAAATAAAAAAAGGCAGCCTAAGCAGCCTTTTTATAATGCAATAACTAACGCTAACCACCAACCTGAATTTTAATTTGCGGCAACTTAACCCCAGGTACTGTCGTACTCGCTGTTTTCAGATTTCCATTGGATAAATATTCAAGGCTGATTGAGTCGCCTACTTCAACTTGCCATAAGGTATTTGGTTTTTTTGCACTTGCAACTGCAACACCATTTACGCTTGTTATAACATCGCCGCGTTTCAAACCAAGGTCAGCCCCCATACCCAGTTTAGAAATTGATACGACTTCAAAACCAGCTGCTTTTTTGCTTGGTTTTACTAGCATGCCTAAATCGGCATAGCTTTTCGCTGGTATGATACGGGTTAGACTTAAAGATGACACACCACTTTTACGTGCTTCAATTAATTGAACTTCAATTAACGTATCTATCAACTCTTCTTTCAGTTGTTTAGTAACTAGCTGTGAAGCCACAAAATGATTGGACTCTGCCGCCGCCAATTGACTTGAACATGCTACCAGCGCTAATAAAAAAACCTTTTTAGTAAATAACTTCATATTTATCCTCACTTAATCCGTTCAATATTGGCTAATTACAATCCATCGGCTCAGTTTTCCACACGAGTGGAAACCAAGTATTTCGTGTTCGTAAATGGCTGCTTTGGAGCGCTAATTTGCCCACAATAAAATAACGTGTATTAGGCTCAAGCTTCAAAGTCATCTGGATATCCTCTTCATGACCATTCCACAGATCATTATTAAGGCGAAAAGCAATCTGTTGCTGCTCAGCACTATTGAAAGTACGTCTTAGAATATTTTTATTGATTCCTAAACTTCGAACAGGCGTACCATTTATTTTGGCAAAGTCTAATGCCTGTAACGTGCCTAACCCTTTGGGCATTTTTGTAATGTCTAGCACAACAGCACTACACCCAGCACTTTCAGTGTGTGATTGATTCTCAGATATTTCATCGCCAATACTAATTGTGACACTGGGTACGGAGATTGCAGGTAACACCACAGACACCTTACGCTCTTCGCCATTGCTCGATAATGTTAAAGAAAGCGATTTTTCAGGTGTGATATCCCAAAGTGTATTGATATCGTCAAATTGCCTTGAATGGGTAAATATCTCTGCAGAGCGTTTCCGGTTTTTTGGCTGAATATTCCAAAGTGACGTAAAGTCCCACTCTTTTTTGAGGCGCTGAATTGAAACACGATTGATATGCGTAATTATATCGCCAACCTGCAGCGCTTGCTCTGCAGCTACACTGCCTTCAATTACCTTAAGCACTTTAAAGCCTGTTGGCTCACTCATAAAATCAAGTTCAACCCCTAAATCTGCGTAACGTTTGGCAGGAATTGTGAAACTATAATTGGCATAGTCTAATGCATCGGATTTAACACTTTTTGCTAAAGACAAGAACGTCGCAGAAATATCATTTTCAAGCTGAGTTAACAGTTGTTCTGATTGTTCAGTAAGCGAATAAGTATTTGCACTTGCAAACGCATTTTGTTGCCATGCAATTGCCGCAATACTTAATAATAAATATCCGTACTTTTTCATTTTTAAGCCTTCCTTATATCTGATTATTTACAGAAAACTGTTCAATTTCTTTTAGCAATGCTTGTCTTGATTGCCATAACTGGAGAATTTGCTGCTCACTTTGATTTTCGAGATATGCCTGCTGCAATTTGTTATCGAGTTGGTTTATTAGGTAATCAATTTTTGCTAGCTGAATATCGTATGCATTTTCACTTGAACGCATATTTTCGAGCTGCAAATATAATTGTTCGTTTTGGGCAATAACGTTTTCTAATTCCAATTGAGTTTTACTCAGCGAACTATGAAGTACATATTGATAACCTGCTAACACCACAAAACCTAGGCATGCTGCAACGCGAGCGCCTATCTTCCAATTTAAAAATATTGGGGGTTTTGCGTCTTCAACTACTTCATTTTGTTTCAACGTTTTCTGTATTCTTTGCCAACTTAATTCAGACGGTGCAAGCTCAGGTAAAGCATTCAACTGTGCATTCACTTTTTGTAAGTTGTCTAAGCGGGATTGGCACTCATCACATTGCTGTAAATGAGCAAATTGCGCTTTGCTGGGTGCTAATAATGCGAGATCATTTAAGTGCATAATGTCTCTCCTGTGACTTAATTTCATTATGAATAGTGCGAAATGCTCTTAATAAGGTCATTTTCGAAAAGCTCTCAGTTTTACCCAACATTTCTGCTATTTCGTTGTGGGTATACCCTTCCACTTGATGCAGTATCAACACTGTTCTTGCAAGTTCACTTAACAAACTGAGGTAGTACTCAATTTCGTTGGTATTAATTACCCACTCACAATTAAAAATACTGTTTTCAAAACCTGAATCTAAATCTTCTTCAAGATCCATTACTTGATTAAATTTTGATTTATTAAAGTTAATCGCCTCATTTACGACAATTTTTCTTATCCAACCGGCAAAATTGCCATCAAACGCATAATTAGCAATGTTTTTAAACACTTTAATAAAGGCTTCTTGCGTAATATCTTCAGCGCTAATGCGGTTGTAACAAATGCGAAATGCCAAGGTGTATGTTGCGTTACAGTAAGTGCGGTAAATTTGCTCCATGGCAAGTTGATCACCCACTTGCGCTTGTTTAATCACTTCCATTTGTAGTTGCGTATTGAATCCAGTCATTTTTCTTTTTATTTATGAGTGCTATCTATAAAGACAAAGCAAAGAGGTGAAACGTCACAGATTTTTTAATTTAACATTAAATAAAGAACCGAGACTTGTTTTATTAGTACAAATAAAATTTATAAAAGCAAATAACAAACAAATAGTTACTAAAACTTCGCATGCAGCAAATGAAGGCAATAAAAAAGGCAGCCTAAGCTGCCTTTTTACTCATTTTGAAAACTTACTTTGCCCAAACAGCTGCAACGCCTGGCTCTTCGCCTTTGGTCCACCATTTAGCTGTATATGTTTCATTGTTGTGGGTTACCTTGTCACCTGCGTTGTAAACAAGGTCTGCACGCCATGCGCGAACTTGACCATCATTTGAGATCACTTCTTCCCATGGGCCGCCAAGATCTGGGCGGTCACCTTGTGTCCACCACTTCGCTTTGTATTCAACACCGTTGTAAAGCACAGTATCGCCACCAGTGTAGATTGCATCGGCATTCCAAGTTGTAGTGCCACCAGCATCAACATTTGTCACTGTTACCGTAAAGCTTTCTGTAACTTCATCAGTACCATCCGACACAGTAACAGACACTGTGTAGTTGGTATCTGCTGTTACTTCACCCGCAGCAAGTGATACATTTGCGCCACTGCCTGAAAGCGTTAAACCAGTTGGTACATTCCAGCTATAGCTCAGTGTATCGCCGTCAGCATCGCTTGCCGATACGCTAACTGCTACTGATTTACCTTCTTCCACTGTTACATTAGCGATTGGCGAAACCACAGGCGGTTCGTTAATTACAACCACATCTGAAACCACACGAATAATCGCTGATTTAGTTACAGTGTCAGTACCGTCTGATACAGCAACGGTTACTGTGTAATCAGTATCTTGCGTTACCGTTGGTGCAGCAATTGACACTGTATCGGTGTTAACACCAGTAAGAGTTAAGGCTGCATCACCTGTCCAGCTGTACGTTAGTGGGTCGTTATCGCGGTCACTTGCCGTAGCTGAAAGTACAACACTTTCACCTGATTTAACCGTCGTTACACCCGGTACTGATACCACAGGTTTAGTATTACCACCTACAACGCCTAAGCCTTCATGCATTGCATTTAAAATATCGCCGTTATCTGCGTCAATTTCCCACGCGAATAAACCTGCAAGGCCTAAATTACGCGCATATTGGCCTTTCGCTTTTACTGAACGAGGGCTATCGTAAGTAATTAATTTACCTGTTGATTTATTCCAAACATAAGCACCTTCAGCCACTTCATCATAACCAACTTCAAAACCATTAATGCCAGTTTCAGCCGCGCCAATCATATGGGCTTTAATGCCTTTATAATCAATAACGCCTGCTTCCCACACACCTTGTGCTGAAGTACCAGTTAGCTTGCCGTTACCCGGTGCAGTCATTGGGTTAGTGCCATCGCTTGCGTTTGCTGGGTATACACCTTCCCAACCACGGCCATACATTGCTGTACCAAGTACAATTTTGCCTGGCTCTACACCTTGTTGTAGTAGCAGTTGAATGCCGTTATCTGCGGTGTAAGCAGGGCCTTTACGCGGCTCGCCTTTGTCATCAAGGCCTGTACCATCACATTCGCCAACACTCATATGGCTGCCACAATAAAGCGCAGTTTGGTGACCTGTTACATTGTTCCAACCACCGTAGAAGTCGTAAGTCATAGCAAAAATGTAATCCATGTACTGCGCCGCTTGCGGGTAGTTTACGTCTTCAATTTTGTCGTAACCCATGCCGATTGCCGAGGTTAACTGATACGGTTTGCCCACTTCAGCTTCTAGCTCATTAAGCATGGCACGCAGCTCTTTCATTAAATCAATGTAAGCTTGACCATCTTTTGCTGGGTCTCCAAGGTTTGGATTAGGGCCGCCGCCACCTGGGAATTCCCAGTCAATATCCACACCATCGTAGAATTTCCATGTTTTTAAGAACTCTTTCATAGACGCCACAAACACATCGCGGTTTGCTTTTTCAGTGAAGGCATGGAATGGGTCAGACAATGTCCAGCCACCTACCGATGGTAAGATCTTTAAATCTGGGTAACGCTGTTTAAGCGCCATTAGTTGCGAATAAGTACCACGAATAGGGTCTTTTGCATCAACACCTGGCAGTGACTTTTGAATTGCAGCCCATGGGTCGTGAATAACCACTTCATAATCTTGTGAATCTGCACAGGCTTTTTGTAGTGCGCGCCAGCTATTGCCGTTTTCAATTTCTTTTAGTGACTCGTTCGCGCCACAAATTGGAATGAAACCATACAAGATATGCGTTAAGTTTTGGCCCGGCACTTTTGTTACATCAAAGTCACGGCCATAAATGCCCCACTCTACAAAATACGCGCCTACAACTGTATCTGGCGATGTACCATAGTTGCCATTATTTGGATCAACATTCATTGGTAATGGATCTAAATGACCACCGTCTGTGTCTGCAATCACAATCGCTTTTGGTGCACTTGCAGCACAGGTAGTGCCTTCACAAAGCTCAACCGTCATTTGATGACGACCCGACTTAGTGTAAGGGAAAGTAATAGTGCCCGACTTAGTACCCGCAGGCAGACTGCCTTCGTTTACGACAACACCATCAAATTTAACTTTGTAGCCATCGCCACCATCACCGCTCCACGAATTCCATTTAATCGCAATATCAACCACGTCTTTGCGGGTAACAAGCGACTTGTATGAGCCCTGCCCGTCGATATTAACATCAACAAACGAATATTTTTGATCTTCCCAGCTAATGCTTGGAGCTGAAGGTGCAGCAAATGCTTGTCCTGAACAAAGCGCAGCTGCGACTGCTAGAGATAACTTTTTAATCATAATTATGTTCTCTTAAATTTATTAAAAAACCGCAACGACCGAAACCTAGCCGCCGTTGCGGCAAGGGGTAACGGGTTAAAGTTGTTGCCACACGGCAGCTGTGCCCGGCTCTTCGCCTTGCGTCCACCAGCGTGCTTGGTATTTTTGATTGTTGTGAGTTACGGTATCGCCTGCCGAATAAGCCTTACCCACTTGCCAAGCATCACCTTGAGAGGGTGTTTCTAGCTCCCATGCGCTGCTTGTATCCGGTGTTTCGCCTTTTACCCACCACTTGGCTTTATAAACCTTGCCTTGGTAGCTTGCTTTTTCACCTGCGTTATAGGCTTTGTTGGCATCCCATGCTGGTACATCTGGGTTAACAACCACATCGTTTACCGTCACAGTAAAGCTTGATGGCGTTGATAACTTGCCATCTGACACTGTTACATTTACGGTAAAGTTTGTGGCTGCCGTTACGCTTGGCGCAACCAGCGTTAAGTTTGGCCCATCCACTGAGTAGGTAAACTCACTTGGCACCGTAAATTGGTACGTAAGTGGGTCGTTTTCATCGTCAAACGCGTGCACGTGCACAAGTGTTTGCGTGCCTTCATCCATACTCACAGGTGAAACTTGGTGTACCTGAGGGGCGGTGTTTTCAGGCGCTGAAATGATTGATAATGCAAAACTGTGATCACTTGACGTCGCAAATACTTGGTTAGACGCTAAATTTGCATCATCAAATACAATCTCGCCTGCGCTATTTTTAACACCTACTTGCATTTCGCTGGCGTAATCAAGGTTAAGCTTTTGTGCGAGATCGCTTTGCCAAGTAGCTTGGTTTTCAGCGGTTACAGCAAACAGCTGATTTACAACTTCGTTGCCAGTCGCATCAAATAAACGTACATGTACGCTATCGCCTGCGACTGCGTCTTGCCCTTGACGGACAAAGTAACCTAGCGCAAACCAATCCGTTGGGATTACAGTGTCGCGCTCAATAACAATGTCGCTACAGTTGTAAAAGCCTTCACCTACCACATCAACCCGCTGCCAACGGCTATAAAGCACGGCGTCGCCACTGCGATCCGCTGGAATAGCCACACTCATTTCGTAATAGCGTTTACCATCTGGGTCTTTCACAAACTCAATATTGTCGTGGCTTTGAATAAGCTCAATATTTTGCCAAGTAAGGGTATCGGTAGCAGGGTTAAAACCCGGTTTGGTTAAGTAAAACTGCCAAAAGCTAGGGTTGTGTGGCGTAGTTGCACGGTAACGAATTTGAATATCACCATTAGCATTTGGCGTAACCACGGTTTTTTGCCAATGGGGTGACGGTAAATCCATACCGCGTTTTTCTGCACTGCCCGCGGCACATAAGGTGCCATTTGGTACATTGGCTTCAACCGCTGCTTGGTTTAGGTAATCAGGTGTATTTACAGCAAATTCATGTTCTTGAATAAACTGCACATGGCCTGATTCTAAAAATGCCGCACGACACGCCAAATTTGGAATATTGCTGCCATCAGCTGGCCACCAATATCCGCCCTGTGCTTGGCAAAATGCCTGACGCGCTTTTGGGCTATCCATGTAGCCATGTGCACTTACATTTAGCGATGCCGTTGCACACGCTAAAAGCACCGAGCCAGACAACACACTTAAAGTAAATTTAGTATTCATAATGTTCTCCAAACTGTGAGGCGCAAGGCCTCACATAGGCTGGTTTATAACGTACAAACGCTATCCCAATCGGCAGATTTGCCAGGCTCGGTTGATGTCCACCACTTGGCTTTGTAAACCGCAGTCGATGCGCCATCAATCATTAAGTCACCGCCTGAAGCGTGTGACGGGTTGCCCGCCCAATCAGTACGAGGGAAGTTTGGATACACTGGAATATCTGCAACTGCGACACCCTCACAGCTATCGGTATTACCACCGCCTGTGCCACCACCGTTACCCGGCGTTGCCTCTGGAAGGTGTGGGTATTCAAATTTAGCGGCGTATTGCTTGCCATCTTTTTCAAATACAAGGTTTACAGGGCCAGTAATTGGCATGTAATACATTACTTGCGCATTAATGGTTTCGCCCGGCGCAAACGATTTAGCTGCACCGCCCCACTCATTAACAAATGAGATTGAGAAACGGTGGAACTCGTTTTCAAAACCGCCAATGTTATTGCCCGCAGCGTTCGAGCGATTAACCTCAACTGCCATACCGAGTTTTTCTTGTGCATTCCAGTTTGATTTGAAAATAGCAGAGGTTGCTACTGGCACATCAAACGATACTTTTGCACCGCTCAAATCAATATTTGAGTTATTGGTAAAGCTAAAGGTTGGTGCAATTGGGTAGTTGTCATCACCAATTGGGAAGTCTTTTACCACAAAGCTTACGTCAACTGCCTCTGCTGGTAATTGATGCGTTTTTTCACCTTTGTTGATGTCGTACTTAGAAGCCGCCTGTGCAAACTTGTTGTACGCAAGCGACGTCATAGTAGAGCCCATAAAGTACTCTTTTTTAACGCTATCGTAATCGAAGTCACCAGCCAGTTCCCAGAACATGATGCCGCCAAGCCCTTTGTTGATAACATAATCAACTTTAGTGCCCATAGACTCTTCATCTTCGATTGATAGGAACACGTTTTTGTCTGCATTCCAAAGCCAAGGTGCTACGGCCACTGAGTCGTAATGACGGGTGTAAGTGCCTACTAGCTTATCAGTTGGATCGTTAGCTGGATCTAAACCATAGTCAGCTAAGTAGCTAGGTAAAATGCCATTTTGTAGGTTTTTAACATGCCATAACGGGTTACTGCCTGCTGGCATTTCGTTGCCGTTTTCGTCTAGGTCATGCCACATGTTGTCGATGCCAACTGCACCGTTACCACATTTGTTTTTCTCACCTACGCCAGTACCTTTGGCACAATCAGCTTGGTTAGCTAACGCAGCGCGCCCCCATAAACCGTTTTCGCCACCCGATACATCTTTAAAACCACGGGTATAGTACGGCACACCAATGTTGATGCGACCTGCGCTTAAACCACCGCGGAAATACGTAACCGCCCAATCGGTATTTAAATAGCCAATACCTTCAAACTCTTTGGTGCCATACACATTCCACTGCGCAAGCTCTGAGTCTTTACCTGTGTCGTAAAGTGCTGCGTTATGGCCTACGTGGTCGTTCCATGCACCGTGTAAGTCGTAAGACATAATGTTTACGTAATCGAGATATTTAGTAACTTGGAACGTTTCCATACCACGCAGTAAATAACCTGATGACGGTGATGCAATGGTAAGCATGTAGTGTTTACCTGCGAGTTCACCTGCTTTATCAAGCTCTTCACGTAGTGTTTTCATTAACACTTGGTAAGAGGCATTTAGCCCTGCACGGCGTGCATTTGAAATTGGGAAATCATCAGGGTGACCTGAATCATTCATTGATGATGGGTATTCGTAGTCGATATCAACACCATCGAAGCCGTATTTTTCAATAAATTCAACGGCACTTTTCGCAAATGCGTTAATGCCTGCCGTGTTAACTGAGCCATCAGCGTTGGTTGTCATGGTGTAGAAACCACCGCTAGCAACACGGTTGCCGCTTGCGTCAAAGTAACCACCTGTTTCTGCCCAACCACCCACTGAAATCAGTGTTTTAACGTCTGGATACAGTTTTTTGTATTTATTCAGTAAGTTGAAGTGACCTTTGTATGGCAAGCTTGGATCAAGCTCGGCACCTTCAACACCAGGCCATTCCATATTGGTTGCCGCATTGCCAGCTGCATTTGGATCGCCAATTGATACCTTATTGTTTGCATCAACATGGGCAAACGCATAGTTAATATGAGTGATTTTATCCCATGGAATATCATCCACTAAATAAGACGGCTGACCATTAGCGCCATTTCGCCAACTAGTGAAATAACCAATTACACGACGTGGGTGATCGGCACCCATATCTTCACGGCCATCAGCATCGTAAATAGTACAGTAAGGTGTATTTACACCCGGTGTTTGGTAAAGCCCTTCTGGTTTACAGGCATCACGGTCGCCAGGCTCGGTTGTGTTATCAACAACACGCAAGCTCAATACTGCGGCTTGTGACACTGCGTTTTTATCATCGGTTGCCACTAAGCTGAATTGCGTATTGCCTAGCGTGGTTGCATTAAACGTAAAACTGCCACTTGCGCCAGCAACTTGCAGAACCGAAACACCATCTTGGAATAGCTCTAGGCTAACAACAGTGCCGTCTTGATCGCTACCGGTCAAATTTAAGACAACGCTGTCATTCAAATTAACAGAATTAGAACCCGCATTGCTTGTAATACCTGCCGTTGGCGCATAGTTATCTGGCACTACTTCTGCCACGCTGATGCTGCTTGCAGCAGACACTGTTTCTGCGCCCTTGTCATCGGTTGCGCGCACACTAATTTGATGCTGCCCTTTCACCGCTACCCAACTAGTTGTGTAAGGTGCTTGTGTTAGCGTTGCAATGGCAGCCCCATCAACCAACACTTCCAGTTTAGCCACTGTACCGTCGCTATCTGATGCTTGCGCCTCAATGACAACGCTGTCACCTTCAGTAAAAGAACTACCACTCATAGGTGATAAAACCTCAGCCAATGGCGCTTGGTTTTGTTGGCCATCGCGACATGCACCTAGGTTTTTCCACTCTTGGTATTGCCCAGAATGTGTTACAGGGTCTGCTTGTGTCCACCATTTTGCTTCATAAGCGGTATTGGCTTTTTGTACTTGCTGCCCGCCAGTATACGCCACGCCCGATTGCCATTCGGCAATATTGCTGCAATCAACCGCTGCTTGGGCTGCCCACCCAGAAACAGCTAACGACAAAACACTCATTTTAAATAAGCGCTTGCCGATTGTTTTGTTACTCATACTTCCCCCTAATGGAATTTAGCTAACTGTCTTTCGACCCCATTAGTGATAACACATGATTAACAATTAATGAAATTAGAGCAACAACACCACTCACAAGCCAATAAAAACAAAATAACCAATATTAAACATAGAGTTAGGTTAATTTAAATACCTTTTTACTAGCACATTCAAACTAGGCAACAAGTATTAGGAACCCCAATCAGGTACATATGTAAACAATAGGTAAATTTAATTTATTCTCTTGCAAAGTAAGCAAACTCAAGCATATAACCAAAATGAAAAGGTCTATTCTTTTTAAATCTATCGTGTTTACGAATTTTCACAATTAAGTAATCATTTTGACTAATAACTGTAATAAAAGCAGGGTTATTTCACACAATAATTGCTCAATTTATGCAAAACAAAGAAATGAACAAGTGAGATAAAGGTAAGTTTTGAAAATTAGAACGCTAATTTTCAAAGTAAAAACAAGAAATAGTTACTTTAAATTAGCGTTAGGTAAAATTAATTGACTAAGGGCTTAGTTCTTGGAGAAAAAGCCGTATCTATATTTTAGTCTTCAGCAAGCAAACCATGAGTATATAAACCAAATAACACTTCAATTTGTGAATTGTGCTTTTTAGTGCTCACTGCGTTACAGAATTCACTACACCAATGCATTTGTTTAGAGCTCATCACTTTTTGTAGCGCCTCCATACTTGTTATAGTTCTTAAACTTCCTTATTCTTTTGATTAACTTATAAAACTGTAAATGGTTTATGGATAGCAAACAACAAGGCCAATGGCTAACCAGTAAAGAAACTAAAAAGCTACTAAAGATAAGTGATTGTGAACTTATGCATAGGCGTGAACGTGGTGAACTAAAGTTTGAAAAGCGAGGTCGAGCCTACTTTTATTTCTTTGAAAACATAACTAGCAAGGAAGATTAGTATGGTATTTAGCAAGCTACTTGCTCAAATGGAATCGGAAAATACAGAAATAACACTACCCATTAGTTTTCAAAACTATGCGGCGTCAGTAGGAAGCAAAGCACAGACAGCACCAAGCATATCAATTGATTCTTATTCTAAACTACCAAAAGAGTTAAAAGCATCGAATACTATGGCCTTGAGGCTGGGCTCTCGCAAAGGTTGCAAACAAACACGCTTTTCACTTATTAAAACAAACAATGTAAAGCAGTTTTTTTTCGATGATAATGCACTTTTTTCTTCTTTAACGCCTGAACTATATTTACCTAATGTTTCAATAAGAAGTTTATTTGCCTTTCAATTACTCCCAAAAGTAACAGAAACATCTGTGGTAAATTTAGCGCTTGCATCAGGCTTATTGGCTGAAGCTTTAAACTTTGAAAAAGACCAAAATATTATTGTCCCTGCAACTGGTCAAAGCATTTTTACCTTTAAATTTAAACCATTACTTCATAATGAAACTGTGTTAGAACACATAGATGGACAAGTTGAAATTGATGCAATATTTGTAGCGAAAAGAAACGGTAAAGAACATTTATTTGTTGTTGAAGCAAAACATGGTGACAAACTAGATACACTTGCAAAACACAAACTGTTATACCCTGTATTAAGTGTACTGCAAAAATTACCACCTAGTATGCCAATAGTACCTGTGTATCTGCGTAGTGTTAAAAAAGAGAATGGAATTGATTTTTACATTGCTGAATGCCCTGCTATTGTAAACAGAGACGATGAGCTTTATTGTTTAGAACAGCTTAATCCTTCGAAAGTCCATGCGCTCCACTTATCAAATTACTAACTATGAATGCAGAACAATTTAAAGAACTAGTCAAAAAAGTAAAAGTAGCCAAGAAATTACCAGATGCCATTTACTTTCATAAAGACGCATTCGCTCATGCACCATTAGAGTTAAAAAAGTTTGTCGAGATTGTCGCAAAAGCACTTAAGATTCCCGATGATAAATGGAATCTCGTAAAGCTGTTTAAATCTGAATTCCGCTTATCGCTTTTACATTACCCTGAATTTTATAATGACTCTTACCCTGCCCTTCATCAAAGTGTGACTGTAGATCTTGTAAAACTTACTCATAAAGTTACCAAGTACGACAGCTCTGAAAACCCGCCGATACTTCACCGTAAAGAGACAATGATAGGTGAAGAACACCCAAGTTATCAGTTATTTTGTGATATCACCGCAGAAGGCGAACAAGCAGGTTTATATGAAAATACACGGATGATCGGCTTTCAAAATTCATGGTTAAGACTCATAGCGAAAAAAGGCTATGAATTGGTAAACGGGCGCCTTTTTCGTGCATCTGCACTGCCTGAACTGGAAAATGAACAAACCATCGATAGGCATTTAACTGCTATCGTTCGTTATGAACTTTCAGCTCCTATGAAAGCCCTTGCTAAAAATGGCTACCTAACTGGAGACTACTCTATATTCGATTATGGCTGTGGGCGTGGTGATGATTTAAGAGAATTAGAAGCACATGGTATAGATGCACTTGGATGGGACCCTAACTACCGACCCGATGCTGATAAGGTAAACTCTGATATCGTTAACATTGGATTTGTAATAAATGTGATAGAGGACAGGGATGAACGTATCGAAGCGATATTAGGTGCTTGGGAACTAAGTGATAAGTTACTTGTAGTTTCAGCCATGCTTGGAAATGAAAGCCTGATAAGTCAATTTCAACCCTATAAAGATGGCGTTATTACTAGCCGAAATACATTTCAAAAATACTATACACAAACAGAACTTAAAACCTTCATTGAAATGACACTTGATGAAACAGCCATTGCGGTTTCACCCGGTATCTTTTTTATATTCAAAGAAAAACAACTAGAACAACAGTTTTTACAAAACAGGCATAAGCGTGCTTATCATTGGCAACACCTTACCGCCCCTGAACCTGTAAATGAAAACCAAGCACGCATACTATTTACACAGCATGAGAAACTTTTTGAATCTTTTTGGATTACTTGTTTAAGTTTAGGTAGGAGCCCTGCAAATGACGAATTTGACCATTCAAGCAAAATAAAAGAAGTAATCGGCTCAAATAAGAAGGCACTGCAACTTGTATTAAAATGGTATAACAAAGAAGAGTTAACGCTTGCAGAGCAAATGCGAAAAGAGGACATATTACTATACTTTGCACTCGCCCAATTTGAAAAACGTAAACCATACACACAACAGCCGGAAGATTTAAAACGCGATATCAAAGCTTTTTTTGATAATTACAAAATAGTGCAAAACCAAGCAACCGAACTATTATATGAAATTGCTAATGTTGATCTAATTAATCAACTTTGCTTAGACGCAAATAAAACATTGCCTGCCAGTAAACTTGATTATGAGAATGGATTACCACACGCCCTAACACTACATAAAGATTTTATTCCCCAACTACCACTAGTGCTTAGGGTATACATTGGCGCTGCTCTTCAAATGTTTGGTGACCTTGACGATATTCAACTGATTAAAATACACATTAACTCTGGCAAAGTAACATTACTCGGATTTGAAGGTTTTGAAACAACCCCACTGCCACAACTTAAAGAACGCGTAAAAATAAAAATGGCAGAACAAGATGTCGATTTTTTCGATTACATAATAGAAGAAAAGCGTCCTCTACTACTCGATAAAATTAATTACATTGATGAAACGTTTGACGATTACAAAAAACAAAAGGCGTTTAATAAACGCCTTTCGAAAGAGTTTGAATTTACCGAAGTTACAAAGCTAAATAAAATTCAAATCGAAAATTTACTTAACCTGAAAGCACTATCGCTTAAAGGTTATCGTTTCAATAAACTTTAATTCAAGTTACTCCAATTTTAATGACTGATAAAACTTTTCTTTTAACATAGCTTTCCTTTTAGTAAAAAACTCTTGCTTAGGAACTTTATTAAAGTTGTTATCATCAAACAGTTTCTTTGTTTCTTGAGTAACCCAATGTTCCCCAAGTCCAGATTTAGATATAAAGCTAAAAGCCTCAACAAATGGCTTATTGGATTTACTTATGTTCTCACTTTGCGTAAGAGGAAACATATTTCCAATAGAGTTGACGTGATAATCTCGAGAATCATCCATAAAATATGAGTGTGAGTTACTCTCTTCAAAAGTTTTAGGTTCCATATGATCCAAATGTAATCTAGCGACTTCTTCTTCGGACATCCCTATATTAATTCGTTTTCTAGTAAGTCCTTCAGGATCTAGAGAAGTTGAAAGTAATTTAGCAAATAAAATTCTTACTTTAATTTCAGAAGGGCTATATTGCCAACTATCAAGCCATGAATAGAAAACTTCCCTGTTATCATCATTCAAAGGTGTTATATCAGAATAGGATATAGTTTCTGACCCCTTGTGATTCATAACAATTAAACGGTTAGAGGCATCTCTAGCACCTTTATAATCCTTATGAAGTAAGGCTAAATGTGACAGCTTGACAGCTTGTTGATTAAGATCGCTAAACTTTTCCTTGCTACTATTATCAATAAGTTCGCTCAAGAATTGTTTAACTTCCTCATAGCTAAAACTAGAAGTTATATATTTCTGAATATATTTCAATAATAAGCAAACATAACCAGCAATAACACCATTATACTTAAGAGCGCACAACAGTGAGACAGCCTTATATGCAGGACTTCTATCTTTATTATATTCAGCTTTAAGTGCAAATTTTTCTCTTTCCCGATCTTTCAAATCAAAGCTATTAACAATTAACTTACACGCTTGGAAAATGTTAAAATCGACAACTATGCTATTAGATGTATATTTACCTTGTGTATCTAAATACGCTTTAATTACCTCGCGATATTTATCATTTTGGTTATACCCTACAGAGGTTGACCCGCTTAGGAATGTTGTAGCGAAGTACGTAATATATTTTTTCCTATAGTCAGCTGTATCATTATATATTCTATCTCCCCACTGATTTTCTAAAAGTTCGATTTTAGAATCAATCACAGAATCACTTTCATTATTTTTTAAGCAATATTGCTTATAAAATTGGTTTTTAATTAAGTCTAAGTCAGCTAATGCCATTGAGCGATCATTAAGTACTTCAAACAACGTATATGCATCCTTAGGGTTACCTGTTTGAACAAGGCATAATTTAATTTCTTTCAAAAAAGAGACCATTCTCTCCACAAGTGATTTTGCAATCTCAAATGGCTTTTCTTTTTTATTTAATTCCATGAAAGATTCAAAAATCTGCTGAATCGCATCCGTATATTGACGTTCTATACTAGTAAGATCAGATTCGTTAATTCGTAATCTTGGCTTATTTTGATCATTTAATGTTATGTATACCCTTGATAACGCTTTAGAAAAGCTATGGTTAAAAGACTGCCTATCGTAACTCAATAAAGTCTGTTGAGTACTAATAAATGCAGCTAGTTCTTCACTATGAGTTATTTGAAAATCAGCACTATCTTCCATTAGGTCAGGTAAACGCACTAGAGATCTATATTTAGTTGAAAATTTGCTTCTTCCGTCTTCTTTCTCTTCACCATCCATTTCTTCAATTCCTTGGAACTCCTCTAAAAGAGTTCCACGATCGAAGTTTTCAATCGGATGCACAAAAAGAAATTTACTTGATTCTTGTAGCTGCTCAAATAAATCTGACAAATGAAGTATTTTTGACTGGGCTATTGCTTGTCTTGTTGTAACCCGTAATAACAAAAAAAGTACGTAATTAGTGAGGAATATTGTAGTAAAACGTTGCTGACCATCTATAAGATCGTGAGTTTTTTTAGCTCTGTCTGCAACTGTAACTATAGAGCCAGCGAAATATTCAGTTTCATCCTGATTATGCCAATCCTCGATAAGTTTTTTTACCATATTTTTATCCCAACTATATGGACGTTGATAGTGAGGGATCTTAACTTTATTTACATCAGATCCTTCAGATTGCACGTCTCCACTAATCTGATAAAAATTAACAATTTTCGCGCCTTTTAAATCCATTTTGTATCCTATTTAAATCTTAAAACTTCACTTCTTCTACCTGGCATATATATTTCTATCTCATCACTTGCGTATTTTTTAAGGTAGGAATATAGATTTGCCTGGAGTGTTTTTATTTCTTGGCGATAAGGTGCGGGGTCATCTGCTAATGCATCATGAATGAGCTTCGATACTGCACCAAAACCTAAATCTCGTTCTGATCTATTATTAATTATTTGTTGTTTGAGCCATTGATATACTTTTGAGTTTTTAAACAATGCTTGCTGTAATTCAAAGTCTTCTTGCGATTCGATTTGAGCAAAAGTAAGGCTATTATTGAGTAAATATTCATGTACAAACTCGCTAGGGCTGCCGAGAGGAAAATCACTCACAAATAGCTCGCTTGTTGGAGCTAAAATCTCAACAGGCCATTCCAATGGCTTTTCCGTGCTCGATGTTTTCTCATTGATAAACGACTGCATTTTATCGAGCGTAGCTAAATTTAACTCAATTGCACTATTTACTATTTTTTGTATAAATGCATTTGATTGAACGCAGTTTTCAAGTTTAGAGGAAGACTCAACATTGTGGTTTTCGACAAGGGCTAACCCTTTTCCCGTAAGGTTTGCACTACCATGGAAAATCACATCATCAAACTGGTAAATTTTGGCATGAAGATTAGCCAGCGCTTTAACCTTGATGCCATTTTGAAGGCAACTCCTAATGGCATTAATATCACTTGCGCCATCAATGAAGTCTTTAGGGGTCAATCTTCCCACAACGCATATTGTGGTTTGAGGCTGCAGGTGTGTTAATACCCAATCTACAGCAGGTAGTGTCACAAATGCACTAATTAAATTAACTGTAGCGCTTACTGGCAGTAAACGCTCCATTTCATACGTTAATTCATTGCTTGAAAGTAACTTTTTCAATGTTCATCCTTGAAGCAAAATTAAAATTCGTCATCATCACCTTCATGTTCATCAAAAAACTCTTTGATTACCATGCCCCACTCTCTGCGAATGGTATTTAAATAGTTGTGACGTTTTTCATCAGTTGTTTCATTCATGACCCTTGCGAAACCCGCTATTGCCGTTTGCATAACCTCAAGCTGCTCTTCATCTAATTTGCTGATAAGCTTCTGATAAAAAACATGATTGGTGTTAAATAACACAAGTGTTAAGCCCTTACTTGTTGCAACATCAAAAAATGCATCTGAATCGCGGGCAACATCTTCAATTAAGAAACGATTACCAGTCAAAATCAAACGATCTGCTTTTTCCTCCGCTTCCTCTTGAGTCATCCCACCAGCATTTTTAAGGTGGTCAACAACATCATCTTTTTTCAGCTCTTCAGTATGATCTTCTTTTGCTTGATGCCCTGTTTTAGCTCTATGCTGCGATCCCACTGTCGCTTTAGTTGCTGCACTTTCCGAAGGCTTTTGCTGACCGGGATCTAGCTTTACACCTTTACCCTCAACATTTATGGTTTCCAGTGATTTCGTTAACGCGGTTATTTGTTTCTTTATGACAGATACAACTTTTAATACTTGTAAAAGTGAATCTGAGTTTTCTTCAAGGTCACGAAGGTACTCTTGTTCAGTATCGAAGCCTGCCTGCGTACTAATCGACTTCATGTCATAAGGAATGAGTTTTACTGCATCTTGTTTGTTATTGGTAACACCAAAAACAGAATCTAATACCGGTGGGAAAGATACCTCAATACCAATAAATCGCCCTTTACTTTCACGAAGTGCCGATGTTAAGAACGAATCACGAAGTACTAACTCGCGATTAGCACGAACAATAGACACACCGACGTTTTTACTACAGTGTTTCCCCCACTTTGTTCCCCCAAGCTTACCTGTTTCGTTTTTGAGTATTTTGTCTGCAATGCTTTTTTTAACCATTGATGTTGTGACTTTTACATCTGCACGCTTTGGTACTTCGTTTTTATCTAAATACTCGATTGATATGACTTCTTCATCTTGCAATTCAAAAAACGGTTGATCTTTATAATTACCAGGCAATTCTGGTAACGAAGTGTTTTTAAGTAGGTACATCGGGTCATTTGCTTTAAAACTTAAACGCTCCCACACACTTAATGATTCGGCACCATCATGACGATATATGAGGCTATCAATTTTGATATTATCCTCAGCAATAAAATGGCGGTACATTCTGCCAACTAAATGTTCACAATGCTTGTAAATAGATTTGCCTGTTTTCCAGCTAAGTCTGTCTAATTCTGACCAAATGACGAGGGTGCCAGATTCAGGGCGTTGAGGAAAAAATGCTTTTGCAAACTTTTCTGGTATCGGTTTGTTGCATGGTTCAGGGACTTCTTCTAAATCACCTGTTTTCATCTGTTCAATATCAAGGAAGGTATGAAAAGCTTCTCCACCATTTTGCCAACTCCATACATCAACGCGTTTGCATTGAGAAATGGATGAATTAGGTAATCCCATTCCGAATTTACCCATACCCTCACTATCATTGCGATGCGTGCCACCACCGAACTGCATAGACTTACGTAAAGTTTCAGGCGACATACCAATGCCATTATCCCAAAGGGCGATTTCCGTAACCGTGTAATTTTTTTTATTTATTGGCTGCTGCTCGATAAAGCCGACTTCAACACGTGTTGCTTTTGCTTGTAAGCTATTATCTATTAACTCGGCTAATGCATACGCTGTGTTGTTATAGCCATTATCACGTAAAGATTCGATAACAGTTTCTGCACTTAAAAATCGGTTACTCACTTTCTTGCTCCTCATCTGCCCACATGCCATTCCAATAATCAAACGCGAGATTAATACTTTGGAACTCTGGGATATCATCCATTACTGTATAAATTGTACATTCTTTATTACCGCCGCTTTTAAAGCCGCGCATTGCTCGTCCAGCCATTTGTAAATACTGCACAAGCGAGTTCATTGGTTTTGCGATTACGGTTACATTTGTCTTCGGTGCATCAAATCCCGCTGTCAATACATTGAAATTAACAAGCACTTGTAATTCACCTGCTTTGTATTGCGCAATTTTAGCTCGGCGGCTATCTGATGTATCAAACTTGCTATCAACAGAAGCGGCTTTTATTCCCATGTAAGCCAGCGCTGTTGCTATATTAATCCCATGTTCAACATTACATGCAAAAACAATAATTTGTGATCCTTTGTCACACTCAGCTTTAACTGTATTTAAAATTCTTTGATTTCGCTCAAAATTATTCGCTAGTGCTTTTAATGTCTCTGTACCTCCTGCATCAACAAGCTCATATGCTGCAATATTTGAATGATCGTAATTAAGAGATTTAAAGTTTGCTTTTGCTAAAAATTCATTTTCGACTAAATAGTCAATGGGTGATAAATACCCTGACAACCTCATTGAAATTTTATTATTAAAGTAAAAATCAGCAAGTTGCTTGTCTTCTTCAGTTTGGCGATTTACCCCAAATTGTCGACCCGGCGTAGCTGTTAAACCAATGAGGTCAGCGTTAAATTCATCATGCTCAATAAAGTCATCAACGACTTGTTGAAACTCTGGTGCAATTGATTTGTGTGCTTCATCAAATATCACTAAAGTAACTACTTCCCTAAGTTTTTTGTAAAGTATGTTTAGCTGTTTGGATTCTGATTTACGTAATCTTAAGAACTTATGTAACCCAGCAACAACAAAACCAGAATCAATGCCACTTAGACTTTCATTTGAATTCGAGTAAAACCCATAAGCTGATGTCGGGCGGTTACCTAATGAACGCCATGCTTTGTTAAACTCATCAAATGCTTGTGTACAAAGCTCTTCACGATCTGCTAGCCATAAAACAACATTCTTGGGTGATTTTCGTAAATGCTCACATGCAATGTTCATCGCTGTACGTGTTTTACCAGCACCTGTAGGTAAGTGAATAAGCACTCTTTTGTTCTTTTCTTCTAGAGATTTAAGGACCTGTTGGCTTATGTCTTGTTGGTAGGGGTAAAGGGAATAATTTGGTTCAATATATGAAATACTTTCAAGCACATTGTGAGTTGCGTTGTTTTGTGCAAATAGCTCAGATAGACCAACTTTTTCAGCAAATTTTTCTATGTTTACATTTGCCCAACTAATTGCAGCATCAAAATGTGAAGCTTTTACTTGTGAAGCACTTAAATTGAATTCAGGGAATAAAGCAATAAAGTCATTTGAACTTAATCTGCTGATTAATTTTTCACGCAAACTTGCGTTAAAAATAAACTCGCTTTGCTTTGTGTTTGCAACAATTGCAGCAAGTTTTTTTAAATTGTAGCCTTTTTCATTCTCATCATCTTGAGAGTAACGTATAGCAAATTTAATAGCGCTTTGAGGTAAAAAGCTCAACAATTCATCTTCTGAAAAATGGCTTAATAAATTAGTTAACATGTAATCCCTTAACTTATAATGCAAACACATAATCAAGTAACGATTATTGAAATTAAAACTAAACCGAAGTACCTAATAATTATCCATAATCATCTTTAAATACATATATTTACACAATTGCATGCAAAAAAACAATCAAATTAGACTATTTGCTTAATAACTGTATAAATATACAAAAAGCACTTTCTCTTAGGTTTAATTCCATATAACATTACTGCTGTTGGACAAGTTCTCCAGGAGTAGTTTTAAGCATGAAAGCTAAATTTACAGGGCACGATACCTTTCCCCTGCGCTATGGATGGTTATACAAAGCTGTTAATCATTTGAATTTAAAAGGTAAGTTTACTAGTACTGACGAAGAAGGCATACGTGAATCGATCGTACGTTTAGGTGTTGGTAAAAACATGGTCAAAGCAATACAGTATTGGGCAGAATCAAGCTGTGTAATTAATGCTTCGCGCGAGCAAAACTCTTACGTCCATCATATTACCCCGCAAGGTAAACGCTTATTTGGTGACGGTATCAGCCCTGGTGCTGATCCTTACCTTGAAAAAATTGGGTCAATTTGGCTTTTACATTTTTGGCTTAATTTCAATGACAAGCACTTAACGGCATATCGTTACTTCTTTAATTACGCAAATGTTCAGCATTTCGAAAAGTCAAAATTTGTTGATGACTGTTATAGCGCTGCAACTCAATTGATTCAATCTGAAGTAGGTAACATTTCTACAATTAAAAAAGACATTGACTGTTTTTTAAATACTTATTGTAAAAAAGCAAAATTGGCTAAATCAAAAACAAGTATAAAGGTTGATGAAGATCATTTTACAAGCCCATTATCAGAACTCAATTTATTACAAGACAATGGCGCTGGGTTTTATGTAAGCGCACTTGCTGAACGCCCGGAATTACCTATTGAAATATTTGCCTATGCATTGCTTGAGTTTTATAAGCTAGAAACTGTAGATTCTAATGTCACTACAATTGACTTTGATTCACTATTAACTAAGCCCTGCTCGCCTGGTCGTATATTTCGCCTTTCAGAGTCAGGCTTAGGTCAAAAACTAGATGAATTACAAGAGTTTAGCGCTGGTAAAATATCATGGGTTGATTCTCTGGGCTTGCGACAAGTTAACATTAACCAATCACCTGAAAACCAATCTGACAAGTATTTAGATATCTATTATGGCCAATAAAATGTCTGACTTATTAATTAATATTAACCAACGTTATAAAAGCTCAACACGTATTGATGTTGATACGTCAGATCTAAAACCTTTTATTGATGATTTTATTGTTCATGGTACCGCTGTTAACGTAATTGATACTATTAGCCGTGAATTTCAAAGCAGTACCCAGCGTGCCTACACTATTACAGGCCCTTATGGTTCAGGTAAATCAACTATTGCGTTGTTTTTAAGTTGTCTGTTAAGCCAACACTCAAATGAGCGTGATTACGCTCAAGCAAAATTAGATAATTCGCAATCAATTATTACTGACTTTAATTCACGCTTTAATATTAAAAATGGTTGGCAAACCATTAAACATGTGTGTGGTTTAGAAGCACCCAGCAATAGTATTTTAGTGAGCTTATTAAAAGCTTATAGTGTTGAATTTGATGAAGACGTTATTAGCTCATATGATGATGAAGCTTGTTTAAAAGAAATTAAGAAACTTCTTGCGACACCTAATACTGATAAAGACGGTGTGATCATTTTACTCGACGAAATGGGTAAAGCACTTGATTATCAATCAAGGTCAAACAAAGATCTGCACCTATTCCAATCATTAGCAGATATTGTACAAAACTCTAAAAGTCCAGTCGTTATCATTGGCTTTTTACATCAGGCATTTTCTGATTACGCAAAAAATAAAGACAGTAAAACTCAGCAAGAATGGGCAAAAGTGCAGGGTCGTTACCGTGACCTGAGTTTTAACCCATCCATTGATGAATCACTTATTCTTGTGGGTGATTCAATTGCCAAACACGCAAAAGTTTCGAACGCATTAACAGAACAACATAAATCTCTTGTTAATGTAGTCAGCGAGTCTTTTGTTAATCAAGCGAGAAATGCAAACGCACTTTTAAATACTCTTCCGCTTGATCCCGTTGTTAGTTTATTGCTCGGCCCTGTTTCTCGCAGACGTTTTTCTCAAAATGAAAGAAGTTTGTTTGGCTTTTTAGCATCCCATGAAAAGCTAGCATTTCGAGAATTTTTAGAGACAAACTATAACCAATTAAATGAATCACTTGCACTATATCAACCTGAAGCATATTGGGATTACTTGCATCATAACTTACATCATTTAATTGTTACATCTCATGATAGTAAGGCTTGGTTAGAAGGTTGTGATGCAATTCATAGGGCGAGTCAAAAAGGGGCTGAGCTTCACGTAGCTATTACTAAAGTAATTGCGTTATTAACCATTTTTGGCTTCCACCATCATTTACACGCTAAACGTGCATTTATCTCGAATTACTTTGTAACTCGCGGCTATTCTAAACAAGATGTAGATAACGCCATAAGTGACCTAGAAAATTGGACAGTAATTATTTACCGTCAAAAGCACGATGCTTTATTCGTATTTCAAGGCAGTGATATTGATATCAATACGCTTATCAATGAACGTATTGAGGCCATTAGCGAAGGTGTGGATTGGACACAGGTTTGTGATTTACCGCAAAATACGCTAGCAACAGCGCATTATCATGAAACAGGTACTATGCGTTGGGCATCCACTAAGCTTGTTAACAAGCTGGATAAAAACTTGATTGCTGCTCTTTCAAACACACCTGTTACAGGTGAAACGTTTTTACACTTTGTGTTACCCACAAATACGAGTGTTGCTAAAGAGTTAAAAAATTCTCTTACAGACGATTCATATATTGCTATTGGTAATGTAGAAAGTTTTGATTCATTAAAGCTTGAAGCTATTGAATTAATTGCACTTAATCAAATTGCTAAAGAAGAAAGCAAAATAAATCATGATCTCATCGCAAAAAATGAATTAGAAACGAGAATAACCCAAGCTAAGTACAAAGTTGCAGAAGAGTTACATCGTTTATTTAAAGATGCTAGTTGGAAATACAAAGGTAAAAAACTAGCTAATGCATCGCTAACAGTTTTAGCATCTCAGATTGCTAATATTATATTTGCCAAAGCTCCAAGCGTTATTAATGAATTAGTAAATCGCTCAAAACCTTCGGGAAGTGCAAATAGCGCCATAAGAAAGCTAATGAACGCAATGTTTGAATATGGTGATGAAAAAGATCTGGGATTTGATGAAAATAGCTTTCCTCCAGAAAAAGGGCTTTATCTCTCCTGCTTAAAGAGTAAAGGGTGGCATTTAGAAACAAGCGAGGGTTATCTGTTCCCAAACAATTGGGATAAACAAGCGATAAATAACAACCCTAAAATGCATACTCTTTGGCAAGATGGCGTAACATTTATTAAGCAACACTCTAAAAACCAGCATGTTACTCTTGCTGCACTTTATGATATGTGGATGAAACCACCTTACGGTTTAACTTCAGGTTTATGTTGTATTTATGGCCTTGCATTATTGAAGTCGTTAGAGGGCCAAGTAGCTTTTTATGATTTTGATTCAACTAAACAATTTGTATTTATCCCTGAATTAGATGAAGAACTTGTTAACAAGATTTACAAGTACCCACATGAAGCTGCTGTAAGGTATTTTGAGATATCTGAAATTCAAACACACTTATTGGATAACCTAGCAAAAGCAACTCTCGGTGAAACGCAACCAAATGGTGCGATACTCAACATCGCCAAACATATAGTTGGCATTGTTCATAAGTTGCCTTCATGGGTTAAGAAAACAAGTGGTGACAATTTTGGGGAAGAACATCAGCAAGGATTGTCTAAAGAAGCTAGGAATTTTAGAAATAAAGTAATTGGCGCAAACGATCCATTTAAGTTGATTTTAGATGATTTACCTACCGTTTTTGGTTTTAGTAAAGACGATCCGTCAGTAGAAAAACAATTGGCGACTAGCTTAAAACGGGCAATCGAAGAACTTACTGCGCAACATGACATTTTATTTAATGGTTTTAAACAAGTCATAACTTCAATGCTTGGTGAAGATTTTAATGAGCAACTTAAAGAACGATGTATTTTTGTCGACACAGTTGCAAAGCGACCAAATGTCAAAGAATTTGCCAAGCGTATCGCTGCCTATATTGATAATCAAGATAAGCCAACAGCTAAAACTAAATTCGAATTTATTATCAATTTAACTACTGGTACTCCAGAGCGTAACTGGACAGATAAACACTTACGCAATGGTTTTGATGAACTACAAAATTTATGCATTCAATTTAGACGCATAGAATCTTTTGGCAACATCCAAAACAAAGGTACGTCGAAACCATTAGCGTTAATGACATTGGATGACAATGGTAAGCACAAAGAATTTGGTAGTTTTATAAAACATGGTTTAACTGATGATACTCAAGTGCTTAAAGCCGTTAGTAATATTAAGTCTAACTTGTCTGATATTTCAAAAGAAAAACAGCTCGCAGCATTATCTAAGCTACTTGCTGATTTAATGGATGATGTCACTGAGGAGACTATTGATGACTGAAAAAGTTAAATATGTTCTTGGTCTTTCAGGAGGTAAAGACAGTAGTGCTCTTGCACTGTTTGTTAAGGAAATGTACCCCGAACTAGAAGTTGAATATTTTTTCACTGACACAGGGTATGAACTACCTGAAACGAATGATTTTATCGATAAGCTAGAAGAGAAATTAGGGTATATTCATCGCCTAAACGCACGTTCACTAAATAATATTGAAGGACGTGGTGAAAAAGATTTCGCCCATTTACTAAAAGAGCATGGTAACTATTTACCATCACAACGAGATCGTTGGTGTACTGTTCAAATGAAGCTAAAACCCTTTGAACAGTGGTTAGATGGTTTTATCAAAGACGGTTATAAAATTAAAAATTTTGTTGGCATACGCGCTGATGAACCAGAACGTACTGGATATATGACTATTGAAAAGCCCATTGAATCGGTTTTTCCGTTTCGTGAACATGGCATTGTGCGTAGTGATATTGAAAATATACTACAACGTAATGGTTTAGAACTGCCGGAATATTATAAATGGCGCTCTCGTTCAGGTTGTACGTTCTGCTTTTACCAACGTAAAATTGAGTGGGTGAAATTAATGCAAATGCACCCCGACTTATTTGAAGAAGCAAAAGCTTTTGAAAAAGGTGATGATACCAATACTACAGTTGGTGAACGTTTTTACTGGATGGGACAAGGTACCCCGCTAGAAACTTTAGAAGACCCTGAAGTACAAAAGCGCATAATTGAAAATCATGAGAAAAAAGTTGCTCGCTTCCAAAAGAAAAAGCGTAGAAATGCACTGCTAGGTGATATTGAAGGGTATTGTGAGTTCGGTGAACTCGACGATATTTACGATGAAGCTGAAGGCGGTGGAGCCTGTGTTACATGTTATAAATAAAAAAAGCAGCTTTTAAGCTGCTTTTTTTATGGCGTCAATTAAGAGGTCAATGTCCTTGATACTTATGTCGTACGAAAAGCTAATGCGAAATGTATTTTCAGCTTCTTCTCTAGTTAACCCAAGTGCAGTTAGTACATGAGATGCCTCGATTTCTTTTGAGGAGCAAGCTGAACCTTGTGCCAAGCACATTAAGCTCTCATTTTCTCTAATCAACAGACCCGTATTTACTTCTAATAAGCTTAATGACAAACAATGAGGTAAAGAGTCTAAATGTCCATTTATTTGATAATGTATATTTTGTTCTTCCAGCTGCTGCAATAAGTATTGTTTAATATTCTTTTCTTTAAACGCTTGGTAGTACTTTTCAAAGTATTCGATTGCAGTACCAAATCCCATAATCAGAGGGGTAGCAACTGTTCCACCTCTTAATCCATCTTCTTGTCCTGCTCCGTGTATTACTGGCTGTAAATTGTGTTTTCTTAAATCTCTGATGTAAATTGCACCAATACCTTTGGGGCCACCTATTTTATGGGCTGAGAATGACATAATATCTACATTCATATCATCAACATCAATCTCTATTTTGCCAAAACTCTGAGCTGCATCAGTATGAAATAAAACATTCTTTTCAAAGCAAACTTTGCCTATTTCAGATATCGGATTTATCGTTCCTAATTCATTATTTACATGCATTACAGATACTAAAGCAGTGTCTTCTCTTAACGCATCTCTAATAGATTCTGGTTCAATAATTCCTTGTAAATTAGGCTTCACAATTGTGAATTCATACCCTTGCTTCTCAAGAAAGTCACAGATTGAAAAAATACATTTATGCTCGATCGCTGAAATTACTATATGTTTTTTGTTTTCAGCAACATCACCACCGAATAATACACTCTTAAATGCGATGTTATTCGACTCAGTAGCTCCACTTGTAAAGACAATTTCGCTAGCAAACGCACCAATTTTTTCAGCAAGTTGCTCTCTTACTTTATTAACTTGCTCAAGAGATTGCTCACCTAAAAAGTGGCTCGATGCAGAATTTGCAAATGTATTTTCAAATGCTTCTTTTAAAGCTATTTGCACTTCAGGTAGAACTGGGTAGGACGCTGCGGTATCGAAATAAATCATAGCAAAATTCACAGTATAAATTTGTTTATTTATATCATTTTATAACGCTATTATCTAAACATAATGTACTAATAAATATCGGAATTGAAATATGGACATTGAAATTCTTCATCATGGGGCGGTTAATGGTGTTACCGGTTCTTGCCACCAGCTAATGATTGATGATACTGCTAGTGTGCTCATTGATTGTGGTTTGTTTCAGGGGGATGAGCAGCGAACTGGTGGTGATAATGCCCTTGCTATCGAGTTTGATATTGCAACTGTTGCTGCGCTTGTTGTTACCCATGTGCATATTGATCATGTTGGGCGCATTCCTTATTTACTTGCGGCGGGGTTTAAAGGGCCTATTTATTGCTCTAAGGCATCGGCGCAGTTGTTGCCATTAGTGATTGAAGATGCGCTTAAAATTGGCGTTACCCGTGATGAGTCACTTATTAATACTTTTTTAAAAATACTTAAAAAGCAAATTGTTGCCCTTGATTTTAATTGTTGGCAGCCAATTACATGTGCAAGTAAAACATCTAAAGCAAAGATGCGGTTACAGCGTGCTGGTCATATTTTAGGTAGCAGTTATGTTGAGATTGACATAACCCAAGGCAAACAAAATCATCGTGTAGTTTTTAGTGGCGATTTAGGTGCACCTTACACACCGCTATTGCCGTCGCCTAAATCCCCTTACCGTGCCGACACTTTAGTGATTGAATCGACTTATGGCGATAAAATACACCAAGGGCGAAAAACCCGCGCCAAAGTACTAAAACAGGTGATTGAAAAAGCGGTTGCCGACAATGGCGTGGTAATCATTCCGGCGTTTAGTATTGGCCGCACGCAAGAGCTGTTATACGAACTAGAACAATTTATTTATCAAGAACGCAAACACAACTCTATTTGGCAATCGCTTAATGTGATTGTAGATTCGCCCATGGCGGCTAACTTTACTGCCCATTATTTGCAGTTTAAAGCTTTGTGGGATGATGAAGCCAAGCGCAAGCTTAACGCCCATCGGCATCCGCTCGATTTTTCTCAGCTGATAACTGTGGATAGCCATAAAGAGCACCTCGCCATGGTCAGTGCCCTTGCCAAAAATAAACAACCAGCCATTGTAATTGCCGCCAGCGGCATGTGCAGTGGTGGCCGCATTGTTAACTATTTAACCACCTTTTTACCCAACAAAACTGCCGATATTATATTTGTTGGCTACCAAGCCAGCGGTACACCAGGGCGCGATATTCAACAATATGGCCCAAACAATGGCTATGTAATACTTAACCACGAAAAGGTCACGATTAATGCTGGCGTGCACACCATTAGTGGCTATTCAGCCCATGCCGACAAAAACGATTTACTCAATTTTGTAAAACGTATTAAGCGTAAGCCGCACACAATTAAAATTGTCCATGGCGATAACAGTGCAAAAAGTGCTTTAAAACAGGCTTTTTTAGAACTATTACCTACAGGTAATGTTGTAATTGCCGAGTAAATACAGCTCTTGTAACTTAATGCTTGTTCTCGGCCAATATGGTTTCAATATAATCGGTCAGCTCACCTTTAAACTCAGCACGTTGAATGGCGTATTCTATGTTAGCTTTAATAAAGCCTAGTTTATTACCGCAATCGTGAGTTTTGCCCACCAGCTGGTACGCCTCTAACCCTGTTTGGTCTAATAACGTATAAAGCGCATCGGTTAGCTGAATTTCATCGCCTGCACCTGGTGGGGTTTTAGCTAAAATTGGCCAGATGCTTTCAGAAAGTACATAGCGGCCTGTAATGGCAAGGTTTGAAGGGGCTTCTTCGCGTGGTGGTTTTTCTACCATGCCAATAATTTTAGCAGTTTCGCCTGCACACAGGGTTTGGTTGTCTAAATCAACCACGCCATAGCTTTGCACCTGTGCCATATCTACTGGGTTTACCATTATTTGGTTAACGCCTGTTTCGTTGTAGTTACTAACCATTTTCGCGAGGTTTTCTACGCCTAAATCTGAGTGGTATTTATCAATAATTACATCGGGCAAAATTACCGCAAATGGCTCTTCGCCAATTACCGAACGCGCACATAAAATGGCATGGCCTAGCCCTTTTGCCTCGGCTTGGCGCACCGAAATCATGGTAATGCCTTTGGGGTTAATGCTTTTAACTTCTTGTAAGAGCGAGCGTTTAACCCGCGACTCTAGCTGAGCCTCTAACTCAAAACTGGTATCAAAATGGTTTTCGATGGAGTTTTTACTGGCATGGGTTACTAACACAATTTCTTTAATGCCAGCAGCGGCCGCTTCTTCCACCACATATTGAATAAGTGGTTTATCTACCAGTGTTAGCATTTCTTTTGGAATGGCTTTGGTTGCAGGCAGCATACGTGTGCCAAGACCTGCAACGGGGATCACCGCTTTGGTTACTTTTTTCATTGTTATACTCCCTTACGTTTATTGGTTAGCCAAATAGTTTGATATGGCAACAGCGCAAACTCGCTGTTTAAATCGTTAATTTGCTGATCAGTGAGTAAGTCGTACCAGTGCTCTGTTTCAATTAAATTAAGCTCGTTTAAACGAAGCGATACTGGCTTATTAGTAATATTAGCAATACAAAAGATACTTTGGCTGCGATTCATACATTGCCGCCACACACCAAACAGTTCTGGCCCTAATTGCAACACAAATTGGGTGGCGTTGGGGTGAAAGGCATTTTGCTGTTTTCTTATTGCTAGCAAGGTTTTTAGGCCACTTAGTACTTTACTGTGATGGCTGTACGGATTGGCAAGTTGCTCATTTAACAATTCGCTTTGCCAGCGGTGGCGGTTAATCGCGCGGTTATGATGGGTGTTGTTGTATTTTTCATAGTCGTTTTCAGTGCCAAGCAAACTATGAATATAAATACCGGGAATGCCTTCTAGGCTCATCATAATGCTATGGGCGCAAATAAACCGCTGGTACTGATGTTTATCGGGCCCATCTGTTGTGCCTTTAAGCGCGTCGTACAGAGCAATGTTCATTTCGTAAGGTTTTTGGCTGCCATCTTCTCCTGTTCGCCACGAAATAAGCCCGCCAAAGTTTTGCATGGTGTTAACCATGGTGGCAATTTCGCTTTCGCTCAGTAAACCTTCTGCTGGCCTTAAACCAATGCCATCGTGCGATGCAATAAAGTTAAAATAGCAGGTGCCATTTTGCGCAGGTGGCATGCGCATTAACCAGTGTTTTAACGCTTGGCAATCGCCTGAAATTAAGCTGTAAATAAGTAGCGGCGGCAGCGAAAAGTTATAAATTGCATGGGCTTCGTTGGCATTACCAAAATACGCTAAGTTTTGAATATTTGGGATGTTGGTTTCGGTAATTATTATGGCGTTTTCATTGGCGCATTCTATCAGCGTGCGTAACAGCCTTACTACCTCATGGGTTTGCGGCAAATTAATGCAACTTGTGCCAATTTCTTTCCATAAAAAAGCGATGGCATCTAAGCGGAAGATTCTCACGCCCGCATCTAGGTATTGTTTAATAATACCCACAAAGGCAATAAGCACCTCTGGGTTTGAAAAGTCTAAATCTACTTGATCATGACTAAAGGTACACCACACAAACTGCTCGCCTTGTTTGGTGGTTACTGGTTTTAATAAGGGCGATGTACGCGGCCTAACCACTTTATCAAGCGGGTCGCTTGGCGATGCAGTAAAAAAGTAATTGTGGCCTGTGCCCTCGCCTTTTATAAAGTTTTCAAACCAAATGGAGCGCGCTGAGCAGTGGTTAATCACTAAATCGGCCATTAACTTATAGCTTTTGCTTATGGCGCTAATGTCTTGCCAATCACCCAGAGATTCATTCACGCTGGAATAATCCAGCACTGAAAAACCATCGTCTGAGCTGTAGGGGAAAAACGGCAAAATATGCACGCCACTTAGCTCATTACTTAAATGTGTATCAATAAATTGTTTTAAAGTGACCAGCGGTTTTTCACTGTCGCATACTATGCTGTCACCATAGGTGATCATCACAATATCCGATTCATTCCAGCGATTTAAAAATGGCGTTGGCCCTTGCGCATCATCACTTAACGCCATTTGGGTTAAAAGCTTATCGGCGATGGCATCCACCGAATCTTCTATTGCGACCCCTTCATAAATTACTTGCAGTTGCTTAAGCAGTTTTTCTTTCAATGGATAGGTCATCAGCTTACCTTTTTGCGCAGTTTTGCTGAAAATTCGAGGTAATCTTCTTCTACAGCCTCTTCTAAGCGCGAAAGCACATCGGGCATGGCGCTAATTACGCGGTTCCACGATGGAATAAACGGCGTTTCCATGGGCTTTTCTAAAAACGACTGCCCTGCCGCCATAATGTTTTTAGCAAACATTTCTACTGACTTTTCTTCGGTGTGAATATCCACTTGCAGGCCGTTGATAATCGCGTCGTTTTTATAGGTTTCGATGTAATCGAGCGCAATGCGGTAATAGGTGGCTTTTATGGTGCGCATGGTTTCGGTGTTTAGGGTGTAACCTTGGGTAGCAAGCTTTCTAAAAAACGCTTTGGTTATGTCTATCGACATTTTAGATAAGCCACCTTCGCTATTATGTAGCGATAAATCTTGGTGTTTGTGGTCGTACACGTTGGCAATATCTACCTGACATAAACGGTTTGATGCATAGTTGCGCTGCATTTCAGAAAGTACGCCAATCTCTAACCCCCAATCGCTAGGAATGCGAATATCGTTTAGCACATCGCGTCTAAACGAAAACTCACCCGACAGCGAATAACGGTAGCTATCCATATAATCTAGGTAGTCGTTATGGCCTATCACGCGTTTAAGTGCTTTTAATAATGGTGTAACAAGCAAACGCGCCACACGGCCATTAAGCTTGCCATCGGAATAACGGGCGTAATAGCCTTTGCAAAATTCGTAGTTAAATTGCGGGTGCGCTACAGGGTAAATTAAACGGGCAATTAAGCTGCGGTCGTAAGTTAAAATATCACAGTCGTGCAAAGCGATAGACTCTGCCTCTTTAGTGGCTAATGCATACCCCATGCAATACCACACGTTACGGCCTTTACCCATTTCGGTTGGTGCCACGCCTAGCGCTTGTAATTCGGCGTCGAGCTGTTTTAATCGTGGGCCATCATTCCATAAAATTTGATGCGGTTGCCCTAAATATTTAAAAAACTCAATGGCTTTACAAAACTCATCTTCAGTGGCTCTGTCTAGGCCAATAATCACTTGCGATAAATATGGCACTTCACTTAAATGTTCAACAATTTTAGGCAGCGCTTCACCTTCTAGCTCGCTGTAAAGCGACGGTAAAATTAATCCCATTGGCCGCGTTTTAGAAAATTCAACCAGCTCGTTTTCTAATTCTTCCACACCTCGATTAGTTAGATTATGTAGCGTGGTTACAATGCCGTTTTGGTAAAAATCAGCCATAGTCTTTCTCCTTCAGAGGGTGGTTAATAATCGATTTAATGCGCTCAATATGATGGTTATCAAGCTCGCTAATAAGTTGCATCATTACTTCGTGCCAGCCAGTAGGCCCAGGCATAGTTGAACGCATAACGCCTTTTTCACGATTAAGCGAAATAAACGGATGGGTCATTGATTTGATTTGTACTGCGATATCGGCTTGCTCTAACATGGCGCTGTCGTTTTCGCTGTCGCCTAGTGCCACACTTAGCCAATCACCTGGCAGTTCGCCTTTAATTAGGTTAAATAACCAGTTAAGCGCTAGCCCTTTATTTTCGTCACCGCACACATGTAAAAAACGCCCACCTTCAATAATGGTTGCGCCGTGTTCGCGCATGCGTTTTATAAATGCGCTTTTCTGGCAGGCTTCCCCCCTCCAATGTAAGGGTTCGGAGTAATGGCGCAGTTTGGCTTTTTCCGCGTCTTTTTCACTTAAGCCTGTAAGCTCCGCCAGCTCACTATTCGTCATTTGCGCAAAGCCTTTATAAAGATGTGCAAAATCGCTGGCGTGTTGTTTTAGCTGGCTTAACCAAAAGCTGCGTGGCTGGCCAAATTCTTTAATGTAGAATTCGCCAAACTCAATCAGATCTTTGGTTTCAATTACGCTTTCTTTTAACCATTTTTTGGGTAAAAACACAGCGGCACCATTTTCCACAATAAACGGCGTGCCAAGTCCAAGCTGAGCACGAATTGCGATAATTTCTTTATAGGTTTTGCTGGTGCAAGGAATAATAGGAAAGTCCAGTTCGTGGCATAAAAACACGCTGACTTTTGCAGGTTGAAACTCGTAGCTGTAATGATCAAGCAAGGTGCCATCAAGGTCAGTAAATACCGCGAGCTTTTCAGGAAAACAGAGCTGTTTAAAGCGCCCTGTTACCTCAACTATTTTGCGTGTTTCATTTAGGTGCAAAGTGATGTCGGTGGTTTGGCTAAAATCAACTAAACCAACGCGGGTAAGCCTTTCAAAAAACAGCACAAAGCGCTCTATTTGTTGCTCACTCATAATTTTACTGGCTGGCAGTTTATCTTGTTGCAAACGCAGTTTGGCTTCTTGCTCTTTGCGCCACTGTGCCACCACATCAAAACTAGGTGCCTTTAGCATAATCCAGCGGTCTACCCGCTCGAACACATTTTGGTAAACACCACTTAGCTGATTATTTACGTATTCTCGCCATGTGCCGTTTTGGTCTTCTATTGCTTCAAGCGCGTTTATAGGTGTTTTTAATGCGTCTTGAGGCTCTGCGTTAAGCCCAACGCACCAACCTTCTAAAATAATCACATCGGGCGCTGATGTAACTTTGGTCCATTTATCTGATGGGAATGGATTGTCTGTGGCTTTATTAAAACGGCGAATAAACAAAGGGCGTTTTAGCGTTTTACGCGTAAGCGCTGCTAAATCATGATCTAGCTGATCAATTTTGTGAGTACCCGGTACGCCGCGTGTGCCAAGTAGCGGGTGAATGTTTGTGGCAAGTTCTTCGCGCTCAGAAGCAGATAAGTAATAATCATCGAGCGAAATCGACACCACATTTAAACCAAAATACATGCGTAAATATTGATTTAAAAAGTCTGTAAGTGTGCTTTTACCCGAACCTTGGCAACCGTTTATACCAATGACTATTGGCTGTTTTGTTCTATTTTGGTGCAGTGCAATTTGCTCTGCGATAGGTGCGTACCAAGTTTTTATTGTTTTTTTAACTTCCTGAGAAAGCGAATGTTTTTCTATAAAATGAGAGAGAAACTTGGCAGATAGCGCTTGCACCATATTAATGCATCCTTAGAACGATTTAACTAAATAGTATTTAACTAAATCAATATATGTGCCAAACAAGGTGCAAAATGGTTTTTAGCTGTTAGAAGCAGATTAGGAATTATGAAGAATATTTAAAGAGAAGATGCCTCAAAAATCATGTCAAATTTAAAGGAGCCATATTAATGGCTCAAATCAATCATCTTTCGCAGCATCATCAATGCTTCACTTAAAAACGCATCAGGCGCTAGCTGGGTGATTAGCCCCTCAGGACGTTTACCGTTAGCAAATTCCAAAATAGCCACCTGTGTTTTATCCTCACAGCCGACCGAAGTTAGCGTCTCAACAAGCTTCAGAAGTTCCGCGGGGTTACCCGTTCGAGCGTACTGTTCTAAGTAAGGCATGGCTTCTGCAATTAAGTTATCAGCTTCTAAAGGAGTAAGCGTATGCGCTGATCCGTACTCATCACAGTCATAAGTCTTGGCAGGTGTAGAGGTGAAGTGGCTGTCCATAAGCTCAGTTAAGGTTTGTCGATGATTGCTCATAGTTAATTTCCCTTATATTAATCCTTAAAATGTTTTCAACCCAGTATACATGACATGCACATATGCACTAAAAGAGACTGCAAACGAAAAATACGGGAATAGATAAGTACTGGCGCAAAAAAAATAGCGCCAAAAGGCGCTATTTTTTAAAACGTTAAAGCGTTCTAAATTAGAACGGCATTTTGAAGCCTGGAGGCATCTGCATACCGCCAGTTACTGCTTGCATGCGCTCTGCCGTTTGCTCTTCAACGCGGCGTACTGCATCGTTGATTGCTGCAGCTACTAGGTCTTCAATCATTTCTTTGTCGTCTTCCATTAATGACTCATCAATTTCAATACGACGTACATTGTGGCTACCTAGCATAGTTACTTTCACAAGGCCTGCGCCTGATTCACCAACTACTTCCATATTTTTAATTTCTTCTTGGGCTTTTTGCATGCGATCTTGCATTTGCTGCGCTTGCTTCATTAGGTTGCCCATTCCGCCTTTAAACATATTCTTTCTCTCTTTTAATGCATGGCAGTGATATTACCACCAGAATTATAATGCTTTTATTGTACCTTCATCTAGCTCTGCGTCAAAGTGTGTCATGAGCTGAGTGATGATTGGATCGTTTTTAATGGTATGCACGGCTTGTTGATGACGAAACGCATCAATCTTTTGCTGAATTTTAAACGGTGTATTTTCAACCACATCGTTAAATTCTATTGCGAGTTCAACCTGCATATTTTTTAAATGTGATAACGCTTGTTGTAATTGTTCGCGCAGCATTGGCGAGTCTAAGTGCTTTTGCTCAGTATCAACTAGCAAATTAACGTGTGCGCCCTGCTCTTGATATATGCTGTGCAGTGCAAATTGTCGCACGCGACCGCCAAGCCCCATTATTTCAATTTTGTTTGCCCAATCGTCTTGTTGATGGGCAAAACGCTCTTGCGAAATTGGGCTTTCGAAGCCTTCAATTATTTGCGGCTCTGGGGCAGGCGCAACTTCTTGCTTTGGCTCTGGCGTTAATTGTTCAATTAACTCAGGTGCCACATGCTGAGTTTCACCGCGGTATTTTTCAAGAGGGCTTTGTTTTGGTTTTGCAAAATTTTCGCCCCTTTGCTGGGGCTCAGTCTTTTTTATCGACGTTTCGCTACCATCCGGCTGAATAAGTGAGCCAGAACCTGACACATTGCGGCGTGCTAAAATTTTAGCAATGGCTTCGGCTTCATTGTTATAGCTTTGCTCAAAGCTTGGCTGTGTTGATTCTTCAACTTGCGGCTCGGCCTCGATTAAAGGCTCTGGAGCTTGCTCTGGCACGGGCGCACTGTCAAACGACTGTTGCTGTTGCTGTTGCTGTTGCTGTTGCTGTTGCTGTTGCTGTTGCTGTTGCTGTTGCTGTTGCTGTTGCTGTTGCTGTTGCTGTTGCTGTTGCTGTTGCTGTTGCTGTTGCTGTTGCTGTTGCTCAAACATTGCAGGTGCAGGCGATTGCGCTGTCAACTGCTCAGCTTGTGCAAGTATATCATCCATTTGCTGATTTACTTGCTGCTCTAATTCAGCTTGCACAACTTCTGGTACAGAATGTTCTGGTGGCGTTTGTTCTATTGTTGGCGTTGCAACTGCCGCTGGTGCAGCAGAAATAGTTTGAACTGGTTCAGATTGTGGCTCTGGTTGTGGCTTTTGTTGAAGCTCTGGTTGCGCAATCGGCTTATTTTCCAGAGCTTCTTTTTGTTTTTTTAATTGCTCTTTTAATGAAACGCGTGCGTTTGGAGTCGCTTGTGATGTTTGCACTTGTTGGTTTTGCTGCGCTGACTGCTGAGCTTGCATGCCAGCAGGTTCAAACGCCAATAATTTAAGCATAACCATTTCAAAGCCAAGTTGCTCTGTCGGTGCCAGCATTAAGTCTTTTTTACCGTTTAACAGCAGCTGGTAATACACCTGAATTTCACGGGTATCTGCCTCTACTGCCAGCTGGCTAATAAAGTCAGCGTATTGTTCACTCAACTGCGCGGCTGTTGGCACTAATTTAGCAACTAAAATCAAATGGCATAATTTAATTAAGTCATCTAAAACAGCACCGTAATTGCCATTTTGTAAGCCTAGTTTGGCGCTTAATTCTAATAAACTTTCGCCGTCACTTGCCATTGCCGCAATCAATAAACTTTGCGCCCACGTAATGTCCATTAAGCCCAGCATTTGTTTGGTTGCTAGGTGGGTAATATTACCGTTAGTTTGTGCAATGGCTTGGTCGGTTAAACTCAGTGCATCACGCATACTGCCTTTGGCACTTTGCGCGAGTTGTTTAAGCGCTTCAGGCTCAAAACCAAGTTGTTCTTGATTAAGGATATGCGTTAACTGGGTTTCGATTTCATTTTCAGAAAGTGCTGCTAAGTTAAATTGCAAACAGCGAGATAAAATCGTGACGGGTAATTTTTGCGGATCGGTCGTCGCAAGTAAAAACTTTACGTGCTCCGGTGGCTCTTCTAATGTTTTTAACAGCGCATTGAAGCTGTGTTTTGAGAGCATGTGTACTTCATCGATAAGGTACACTTTATAGCGACCACGGGTTGGCGCATATTGTACGTTATCGAGAATTTCACGGGTATCTTCTACTTTGGTGCGTGAAGCCGCATCGATTTCAATCAAGTCGATAAAGCGACCCTGCTCAATATCAATACAGGCATTACAGCTACCACAAGGCTGGCTAGTAATGCCTAATTCACAATTAAGGCTTTTCGCAAAAATTCTGGCAATAGTGGTTTTACCTACACCACGGGTACCGGTAAATAAATACGCATGGTGTAATCGCTTTTGGTCAAGCGCATTTACCAAGGCTTGTTTAACGTGTTGCTGCCCAACTAACTGATGAAAGTTTTGTGGACGCCACTTTCTTGCCAGAACTTGATAGCTCATTTACTCGCCTTCAAACTCAACTAGTTTAAGTATGTTTAGACCAAGGCCAGCTAAACGCGCTTCACCACCTAGTTCAGGTAATGAAATTACAAAAGCTGCATCGGTTGCTTTACCACCTAACTTTTCAACAAGTTTCACAGTTGCTTCAATAGTACCGCCTGTTGCAAGTAAGTCGTCTACAAGTAACACTTTATCGCCAGCTTTAATCGCATCTTTGTGGATTTCTAACGTGTCTTCACCGTATTCTAATTGATACGATTGTGAAACTGTTTCGCGTGGTAATTTGCCAGGCTTACGTACAGGAACAAATGGAATGCCTAACTCAAGCGCAAGTGGCGCGCCAAATATAAAGCCGCGAGATTCGGTGCCAATAATCACATCGAATGCATTGTCTTTATATTTTTCAACCAGTGCTTTTTGCACCGTTTGGAATGCTTTTGGCTCAGCTAATAAGCTAGTAATATCGCGAAACATGATGCCCGGCTTTGGATAGTCTGGCACAGTCGCAATGCTGTTTTTTACTAGTTCTAAGTCTGAAACTGACAAGGTCATGGTTTTCCCCAATATTTTAATTACAGGTCATTATACAAAGTTTGACATAAAAACGAATATCAAATGCGGAGGATTCGTAAGATTAGCGTATTTCAGAAACAATAAAGGCCGATAAATCGGCCAAATCATCACGAAAATACGTGGTGGTATTTAAATTAAGCGCTTAGTAAAGTCGCCCAACCTAGAATTGCATTTAAACAACCAATGCCTGCAAACACAGCTAGGAAACCAATGAAGTATTTTGCATTGAACGGATCTTTAAAATCACCTTTTTGCGCCATAATTACCTCTACATCTTAAGCACGAAAAATCGCCGCATATGATAGAGGAAGTTGATCTAGATCAAAAGTGTTATTTTGTGACCAATACGCCTTTTTCAGCAAGATCAATCAGCGTGCTTACTAAACCACTTTCAAGTACTGACGCCTCAACTTGCGGTAACGCCGCTAACATCACATTTAGCAAAGCACTAAAACTAATACCTGGGTTGCTTTCAATTTGCTGTAATAAATGGGCTGTGATGCCGTTAATTGCCACAAACTGAATGTCATCATAGCTATCGCGGTAAATCACTAAGTGATTACCTTCATCCATTGCCGCTAGCTGCGGATTATCACTTGATGCAAATTGTACTGGGTAAGAATAACTTACTCGCCATGCCAATGATGAAAAATACAAAGGCTGTGATTGTATATCGCTAATTTGCCCTTCATTAGGGTCTTGATCTGCAATTGAGAGTGCAAGTTCAACCCATTCATAATGGGCAAGTTCTAGCATGTATTCCGGATCGGCATCTGTACGCTGGTATTCATTTGATAAAAACGCCAGAAATTCTTCTGAAATTTGTAAAAAATAAGGCGATTTGCAATCGTGCTGGCTAAAAAATTTGCGTACTAATACCAGCCAATCTTCTTCGCTGTAAAGTGACTGTAATACTGGAAATGCGGAGCTAACAAAGCCTTCAACATTATTAAAAAAGAGTTCGCGGTAAATAGCTAAACGGCGGTCTTCAATATTTGGAAACGCGTTATTTTCAGGGTCGCGAATATGCTGCATAAAAGCATGTTGTGTTGCTTGAAAACTCATTAAGCACTTTCTCGCTTGCTTTGTTCGGCTTGAATCGTCGCGATTGTGTCTACTTCAACTAACAATTCTGACATTTCAGGAATATTAAAGTCGCGTTCTAACAAGGTTGGGAACACACCATGAATTTGATAGGCCTCACGTAAAAGCTGCCATACAGGGTCAACCACATCTGCACCGTGGGTATCAACAATTAAATCTTCTGCTTCGTTGTAATGGCCTGCAATATGACCATAACTGATACGTTTTGAAGGTAAGCCTTTTAAAAATTCAGAGGCGCTATAACCGTGATTTATAGCGTTAACGTAAATATTATTTACATCTAGCAATAACTCACAATCCGCTTCTTCAAGCACTAAGTTTGTAAAATCTAATTCTGAAATTTGCTGTGCTGGCGCTGCGTAATACGATACGTTTTCCATGGCGATAGGCATTTCAAGAATGTCCTGTACCGTACGAATACGCTCTGCAACATAGCGTGCTGATTCTTCACTAAATGGAATTGGCATAAGGTCATACATATGGCCTTTACCTGAGCAATAACTTAGATGCTCGCTGTAAGCTTTAATATTATGTTGTTTGAAGAACACCTTGAGATCTTTAATAAAGTCGATATCAAGTGGCTCTGGCGAACCAATAGAAAGAGAAAGGCCATGACAGACAAAGTTGTGTTGCTCAGTAAGCCGCTTAAACTTCTTCCCTAATGCACCACCTAAAATAAGCCAGTTTTCTGGTGCGACTTCTAAAAAGTCCACTTGCTTTGGGTAATTGTCGATTAAAGGGTCAAGCATTTCACGCCTAAGCCCTAGCCCTACCATACCGAAATCGTGTTTATTCACTGCCCCTCCAAACCTTTTTATTATCTAATTAACTAAAAGGCCAGCTAAGCTGGCCTTTTAAGCTATTAACTAACGGTGGCCACCGCATTTGCCTTCGCCACACTTACCTTCTTTTTTGGCTTTTTTGTCACCGCCACATTTACCTTCACCACATTTGCCTTCTTTTTTAGCTTTGTGGTCACCGCCGCATTTGCCTTCGCCGCACTTACCTTCTTTTTTGGCTTTGTTTTGAGCGCCGCATTTACCTTCGCCACACTTGCCTTCTTTCTTAGCTTTGTGGTCGCCACCGCATTTACCTTCGCCGCACTTGCCTTCTTTTTTAGCTTTTTTGTCGCCGCCGCATTTGCCTTCGCCGCACTTGCCTTCTTTCTTAGCTTTTTTGTCGCCGCCGCATTTGCCTTCGCCACACTTGCCTTCTTTCTCAGCTTTTTTGTCGCCGCCGCATTTGCCTTCACCACATTTACCTTCGCCTGCATCTAGCATGTAGCCAGATTGCATTGCAGTTACTTGGAATGGGTTTGCGTGAGCCGCTGTTGCTACTAGGCTTGATGCACCGATTACTGCCGCACCCACTGTCATTGCTACTGAATTTTTATTAAGTGTTTTCATAGTTGTCTCGTTTTACGTTTACTTGATTGTTTAAGGTGACCTAGCTTTTATAAATATTATTTCAAATAAATTTAATTTTTTTGGTCAATTACTTAGTAAATCTCATTATGGTACAGCTAACCCATTGAGCAAACTCAGTTTAGCGCTGTAATTAAAAAAATAATAGTGTTTAGCTTTTAAGCTCGTTAAAATCGCCGCCGAGAATCACAAGATAAGCGTAGCGATGAAACTAATTTTGGCCCCAATGGAAGGTGTTGTTGACTTCCATATGAGAGAATTACTTACCGATTTTGGTGGGTTTGATCTATGTGTTACCGAATTTGTTCGTGTTGTTGATGCGCTTTTACCGCCACGGGTATTTTTCCGCTATTGTCCTGAACTTAATTTCTCAGGAAAAACCAAAGCAGGCACACCTGTTCGTATTCAATTACTTGGGCAAAATGCGCCTATTCTTGCTGAAAATGCCGTTCGTGCCGTTGAATTAGGCTCTCATGGTGTAGACTTAAACTTTGGCTGCCCTGCAAAAGCCGTCAATAAAAGTAAAGGCGGCGCAGTTTTACTTAAAGAGCCTGAGCAAATTTACCAAATCGTAAAAGCAGTTCGTGATGCAGTACCTGAAAAGGATGAGGTTTCAGCTAAAGTGCGTCTTGGTTTTGATGACAGTTCGCAAAGCCAAGAAATATTTGATGCTGTTAATAGTGCCGGCGCAAATAGTATTGCTATTCACGCCCGGACTAAACGTGACGGCTACCGCCCACCTGCTTACTGGGAAAAAATAAAACCTCTTAAAGAAAATAGTAATATTGAAGTTGTTGCTAATGGTGAGGTTTGGAATTTCGAGCAATACACCTTGTGTAAAGAGCGCAGTGGTTGCGAACACGTTATGCTTGGTCGAGGCGCATTAGCTCAACCTGATCTTGCTGCTGAAATTGCTGCAAGGCGACTCTTAAAAGATTATCAGCCTATTTCATGGCAAGCTGTGTTAACGCATATTGTTGATTCGAACATGCACTGCGATGGCGGTAACAGCGAACGTTATTTTGCGAGTCGTACTAAACAGTGGCTAGCTTACTTAAAGCTGCATTACCCTGAAGCTGAAATTTTCTTCGAAGAAATTAAACGCTTAAAATCAAGCCAAGAAGTGCTAGATAAAATTTTACAGGCGAGTAACAAAGTTACGAGTTGTTGATTCATATCATGTCGCGTTAAAAAGTCCGCCCCTATAATTCATTATTGCACTATCTATGTGCTTGGAATTGAAAGGGGAATGAGAATGACAGTATCACTTGAGTTATTCAAACGCAGGCTACAAGTAGAGTTAGATACTTTACGTAAAGACGTTATTGAGCATTATGGACAAGCTCAACCTGCCATTGTTAATGACTTACATACCATCAACTATAGTGATTGGCCAGATTTTCTGGAAAAGCATTTTCTATTGAATCATGAACCTAAATTGAGCCGTTTGGTTCAGTTAGAAGCAGCATTAGCCCAGTTTGATATTGGCCAATATGGCTACTGTGCCGATTGCGAAGAACCCATTGAGCTTGAATTGCTCAATGATGACCCTGCAACACAACGTTGTAAGAGCTGCTCCCATTAGGTTAATTACCTAATGGGATATTCACCATTGCAAGCGCAGGCTCTTCCAATATTCTTTTTAATATTAAGTTTGCCTGAGCGTTAGAAATCTTTAATTCATTAAGCAATACTGTAAGTGCATGCTCACTACTCCATGCTTGTGCATGGATACCATAATCTACTTCGGCAATGATTGCTTGTTCAATGCCAAACTTAATATTGTTAAACTCTTCCAAGCGATTGCTGTAAGCAGTTCGCCAGTCTAATCCACTTGTGTTATTGCACTGATTGGTTGTGTAGCAAGTGATAAACTTAGTTTCACTTGGTAAGTCCGTTTTAATCGCAAGTAAGCGGTTAAGAATATCATTTGGTTTTTGCGCGCTTACAACAAAATAATTCAAACGAGCTTGATACCAATCTTTACCATTTGGCAATGCACCAATGCCAGGACTACGTCTTGGAACATAATCCGCTAAGTACTGATTGAATGTATTTAGTGCATCAACTGAATGCGGATAATCTGCAAGTTTGTTTTTAGCCTGAGCTACATGCTGCTGTAGTCTCGTTAATTCAAAATGACTAAGTCTTACCTTGTCTTGATAGGCTGAAAGCATTTTGCCTTGTGTAAAGGTAATAAATTCAGCTAAAGCAACATCATTAATTTGCGAATTCGAATTAACATAATTCAAAACTGGATTGGCATTATAAGGCCATGGGAAAAAGCGTTCAGTAAAGCGCTGTTCAATAGTTAATAAAGCGACTTCTGTATTGCTCTTATCCGCTCTTAGAAGCTGTTTAAGGATATTATCGCGTGATGTTAAATAATCATCGCTAAATGGCCATACTGGTGCACTCGTTTGCTGTTTTAGAGGCTGAAGCAGGTTGTTTAAAGTTTTATATTCAGCAATTAATTCTTCTTGGCTTTTATTTTCAACTGGCTTTTCACACCCTAATAATAAAAAAGCAGTACAAATTGCGATGAATAATTGCGTAAATTTAATCAATGTAATCTAACCTTAAAAGAGAATGTAAATCTGGAGCGCATATGATTTTTTCATTTCAAAACGCCTCATTTCGCGATACAGAAACAGGATTATACAACCAAGCCTACTTTATGGAAATTTTTAACCGCGAATGGCACAGACTTATCCGCGATAAAGACAGTTTATCCATTTTATTATTTAATCCACATATCAAGTTGTTAAATGAAGCAGATACAGCTCGCTTAATCCAAGTCGGCAATATTTTGACCGAGCAAACGTTACGCAGTACAGACATCACGTGTCGCTTTAATAAACACTGTTTTGCAATGGGGTTATTTGGTTTAGATGCAAGTGGCACACAAGTTATTGTGGAGCGAATACAACATGCTTTACAGGAGCAGGAAAAGCTCGGTTTACTGCATTGTAACATTAGTATTGGTGCAGTTAATGTTCTACCAGATAATGGTATTGAGCCAGAAACGGTATTTGAGAGGACAATTACTGCTCTTCACTGCGCCGAAGAAAGCGGTATAAATACCTATCAAATAGATACCTATTCTCTTCATTAAACTAAAAACGCTTATAAATTTTAGGCAATAAAAAAGCCCCTATTGGGGCTTTTTTGCAGAGTACATCAATTAGATTTTAACGCCCTTACGGATCGCTTTATCTTTAATGTACTGAGACCAGCTCTTAGCAAATTTCTTCGTCTGCGGATAATCTACCGCTTTCTGAACGTTCTGATAAGCCAGTTTGTACTTTTCTTGCTGAAGGTAAGCTTCTGCAAGGTCTAAGTAAATCTGACCTTTCTTACTATTGCCAAGTTCTAATGCTTTATTCAAGTTTTGAACAGCTAGTGCATAGTCTTCGCTAGTTACTAACATTGAACCTGCTTTACGATATAACTCAGAGTCATTATCGAATTCAGCTGCTTCAACATATAACTTAGCTGCTTTTTCATAGTGCTTAGCATTATGGAAATATGCACCAAGTGTAGAAACTGTAGACTTGTCTTTCTTAACTTTGTTTGCTTTTACCGCTTTTTCAAGTGTAACACCTGCTTGGTAAGGCATTTCGTTAAGTGAATATAAGCTAGCTAGGAATTTAAAATGGTTAGATGTTTCTAACGCATTATTACGTTCTGCTACTTTCGCAGCTGCAAGACCTTTTTTGTAGTCTTCAACTGTCATATAGAAAGAAGCTAAACGTGTCCATAGCTTGTATTCTGTAGGCCAAATCTTAACTTGCTCTTCACTTGTTTTAATCGCGTTGTTGAATTGCTTAAGCTCAACATAAGCACCTACTTTTAAGTCGTAAGCGTTTTTGATTGGCTCTTTCTTAGACAATTCAATTGCACGATCTGCTGGAGCAATGATGTTCTTGTATTCTTTTGTTTCGTAGTAAGTAGCTGCAATCGCTAAATAAACTTTTGCATCTTCCTCACCCGTAAAGTCCATCCAAGCATAATAAGACTCACGAGCCTCTTTATATTGCTTTTCTTGACGTTGTAAGTCAGCAATTAGCTTCATTACCGTCGCTTGGTCTTTAAAGTTTAGAACATCAGGCTTTGCTGCCGCTTTAGCAAGACGAATTGCTTCATCAAACTGTTCAAGCTGGTAGCTCATTTGCGCCATGTAGTAATTAACCTGCGCTTTATCAAATTCATCAGAAGGCGAAATTTCCTTCATCAATGCTAAAGCTGCTGGAACATCACCCTCGATTCCTTTTTCCTGGTCGCCGTTGTAAACATCAAATGCTTTAACAACTTTCTTACCAGTACGTTCACCCATAACTTTGGTTTTGCGTTTCTTGCGTTCTTCAACTTTTGCAGGATCAGCTTTTGCCAAAGTAGGTGCAGAGTAAACTGCACCACCAAGCGAAATTAATAAGGCTAGCGCGGTTACTTTAGATAAAGTTTTCATACAGCCTCCTAGTTACCTTGGTCAAGTTTAAAGTCGAGTTGAACTTCGATGCCAGCTTGACGTTGTGGTTTACCATCAACGATCTTAGGCTTGTATTTCCATTTACGTAGAGCACGTTTTGCTTCACGGTCAAAAATACGTTTCGGTTCAGCGTTAATTACTTCAATATCAGTTACGCCACCAACTTCATCGATTGTAAAGCGAAGTTGTACCCAACCTTCTTTACCATCACGCGCAGCTTGTGGCGGATATTTAGGCTCAATTCGAACGATTGGTGTTGCGTCACCATCTCGGCCAAATGCGCCTGGGCCATCTAGACCACCTGCCGTACCACCAACGCTAATTGATGGCATATTAAACTGTAATCCTGAGTTACTATTACTCGAATTATCAGGTTGTGGCGGCTGCGGTTTAGGCGGCTGCTTAGGTGGCGGCGGAGGCGGAGGCGGTACACGCTTCCTCTCCTGCACCTTTGATTCAGGCGGATTCGTCATAATTTCGACTACAATCTGCTCTTGGTCATTGGCGGCGCGTTTATCGCCGCCAGAGATCAAGAACGCCATGAAATAGAATAAGCCGAAAGTAACTGCCCCACCTGCAATCAGTGAAAACAGAAAACGAATCATTACTTATCTCCAGCGATTGAAATTTTCAAGTCACCAGTGGCCTTGATTTGGTCCATAACCTTCATAACCACACCGTGTTTCGCTTCTTTATCCGCCTGGATAATTACGATTTCAGTAGGTTGTTCAGCTAATAGACGCTCGATGTTCGCAGATACACGTTCTACATCTACCTGACGCTTATCCATCCAAACTTCGCCGTTACCACGAATTGCAATAAAGATATTTGCATTTTTCTTCTTGGTAGCTTGCGCAGCTTTAGGTTTGTTTACATCAATACCAGCTTCTTTAACAAATGACGTTGTTACGATAAAGAAGATAAGCATGATGAAAACAATATCCAGCATCGGTGTCATATCTACCGCTGCATCTTCATCTTGGATACGTTTATTACGTGCCATATTCAAATCTCTCTCTAGTGATGCGGCAGGCTATCAATCAGTTTATCTTTAGCCATCTTAGCTTTCGCTTCTAGACGTGTGCTAAAGAATACACCTGATAGTGCTGCAACCATTCCAGCCATTGTTGGGATCGTCGCCATTGAAATACCTGATGCCATTAAGCGAGCATTACCAGTACCCTGAGTAGCCATGGTTTCGAAAACCGCGATCATACCCGTTACAGTACCTAATAAGCCGATAAGTGGACAAACAGCTACTAATGTTTTGATCAACAACATACGCTCATCTAATTTCTCAGACGCTTCAGAAATCCATGCTTCGCGGATTCTGTGTGCGTACCAAGACGTAGTGTCTTGGCGGGCGTCCCAGTTAGCGATGATCCCTTTTTTCATTTTAGGGAACACACTAGTTAGGAACCAATAGCGCTCAATCATTAATACCCACATAAGAAAGAGTGCTATTGCGACCACATAAAGTACTTGGCCGCCTGTAGCAACAAAATCCCTGACAGATTCCCAGATCTCTATCAGGACTAGCATTAGGCTTTCTCCTTCTCCGCGTGAGCAGCAATAATACCAGCGCTTTGCTCATCAAGGATGTGTAGTACAGACTTAGAACGGCTCGCAACGATAGCGTGAACTAGGATTAACGGAAGTGCCGCAATTAGACCTAGAGCAGTAGTTACAAGTGCCATTGAGATTGAACCAGCCATGATCTTCGGATCACCAGTACCGAATAACGTGATTTGCTGGAATGTTTCGATCATACCAACAACCGTACCTAATAGACCCATTAGAGGTGCGATAGCTGCAAAGATCTTGATGATGTTAACACCAGCTTCGATGCGAGGCGTTTCACGAAGAATCGCTTCATCAAGCTTAAGCTCAAGGTTTTCAACATCTTGGTCTTTGTTGTCTTGGTAAACTTTAAGAATACGACCAAGCGGGTTGTTCTCGTTTGGTGTGTTAAGGTTCTTAAGTTGTGATTTGATCTTAGTAGTAGTTACTGTTAGGTCAGCAAGACGGATGATCGCCACGATGAAACCGATAACTAGTAATACTGCGATTAGGTAACCAACCGTACCACCTTGGTGGAAGCGCTCTTCGTGAGTTGCTTTCTGCGTGTTTAGACGAAGAATTGAACCACGAGTAGGGTCAGTGTAGAAACCTGCGTATGAACCAGCAGCTGTAGACTGTAAGTCAGCAGCAGATGCAAGAACGTAACCATCTGGTTGACGACCTAACGGCTGGATTTGCTTAGTTTCTGGGTGGTAAATTAAGTAACCTTGATCAGAGATAAGGTTAAAGTTACCGATACGAGTTACTTTAGCGTTAACTTCAGAACCGTCTAACTGAGCAACTTTAGCTTCGAAAGATGAAACTTTCGCAGACTCAGTCATTTCAGTTTGAAGACCAATCCAAAGTTCTTCTAGTTCGCGAGTAGTTGGTAGTTCTTTAGCAGCAGCTAGAGAACGAAGAACTTCTTCACGTCCTGGCTTTTCAGCAGAAACTAGAGATGCTTCGATTGAACCGATTGTTTCAGAAGCTGCACGACGTACAACACCAAACATTTCACCAAGCGTACCTTTAGCAGTTTCTAATTCTGCTTCTTTAGCCGCTAGTGTAGCTTCGTTTTGCGCGTATTGCTTCTTAAGACGGTCACCACGTGCTTCTTCAGCAGCTAGATCACGCTTAGCAGTGTTTAATAACGCTTGCTTGTCAGCACGAGCTGATAAGAACTCTTGCTCACGTTGCTTGTTGATTTTACCAGACGAGATACGGTCTTGCTTAACTTGCTCAAGGATTTTATCTAGAGCAGCTGTATCTGCGTGTGCATTTAGCGCAGCACCTGCAGAAACAGAAAGAACAGCAGCAACTGCTAAACCTTTAAATAGTTTCTTCATCGTGATTACTCCGCGCCAAAGATTGGAAGTTCAACTAGATCTAACGCTTTTTGCTTACGCGCCATACGGATTAGATCAGTGATTGGGCTTAGGTATTCGTCACCTAGTTTGTCCCACTGCTTAGTAGAGTTGTTCCAAACCCAAGCATTCTTAAGGTCTAGAGACTGTGCTACGTAAGCGATACGACCAACACGACCGAAGTCAACAGTGATATCACGACCGTCAAGGTTTAATGCACCTTGAGTAGCAGTAACAACTGTGCTGTAGTCTTTTTCAGTTAGGTATGCTTCAAGAACCTGACGGTATTTCTCTGAAGTAGTAACTGATGCATTAGTCATTAATTCACGTAATTTTTCAACACGGTCTAAACGCTTTTCAGTGTCAAAAGGAACGTCCGCTTTGATGAATTGCTCAAGCGTATCGATCATGCGATACATCAAAGGCACAACGTTACGTTTAGTCGTATCGATTTCTTTGATTTGCTTATTTAATGATTCAATGCCCGCATTTTGGTCAGCAACCAAACGCGCTAGGTGATCATTATAAACTTTTAGGATCTCAGTTTGGTTAACCGTAGAATCATATTCCGCTTTCAGTTCAACTGTTTGCTCGAATACGTTATCGATTTTGTTCTGAGACTTTTGTGCAGCCTTAATAGTCTGACCTTCAACATTGTGAATGTCTTTCAAAGGATCTGCCATCACATTGCTGCTTGTAAGTGCAACCGCGCCAACCAACGCTGAAGCTACAAGACTTTTTCTGATTTTAACAGACATAGTTCCCAACCAATTAAGTAATGTTACTTTTTTAGAATTTAAACTGATTAAAACTCAATCATGAAGGGTGCACTTTAAAAATGCACCAACTCACCAATAATGCTAAATGGATACAAAAGTGTCAACTGCCAAACTTAGTAAAATACTGCTTCGAGTTAAATTTGTAGTTAACACCCACAAAACCGTAAACATTCCATTTACAATTGAGCGTTTTTTAGATCAAGATTCAGGCTTTGTATCTAAACAGCTAGAGGTACAAAAGGGATTATTTTAGTAAAAAAATATTAACAGTTTTTACGTTTAATAATTTTTTAAAAAAAATAACCTTTTTAATTTATAAAGAAGCTGTATTGCTTCTGAAAATTCATAATTATTCAATTTGTATGATTAATTTAATCGTTTGATTAAGTCATTTAGCTCTTCTTTATAGTGCTGCCAAAGATTAATTGAACGTGTATACATTGGTTCGCGCACTTGTGCTGCACTCGCTGTTTGTACGAGACCAGGTGTTTTATGAAAGTCTAAACACTGCTGTTGCCATTCAAGGCCGCATTTATCAATTAAAATCGGCAGCTCTTTGTTAGGGTTTTGAGCCAAGATTTCATAATCAACATCAATAATTTCTGAAGGAAATTCCTGATGCCAATGTGCCATCAAACTTTCGTAACTATTATAATAAGTTGCTAAAGTATTTAAGTTATATGCAAAACGATAATTGTCATTACTGAAATTCTTTTTATATATCGATAAGCAAGTATCAATTTTATTTCGTTTGCAATGAATAATTTTTGCATTTGGGAAAAGAATTTTTATTACACCCACCATTAAAAAATTAAGCGGCAATTTATCCGTTACGAAATCGTGATGACTTGATAAGCTCTCAATCTTTGAGAGATAGCGATGACTTAAAGTATGAATCTCTTCTTTTCGAATATTACTCAAGTCTTTAAATAAATAAGACGTTGGGTTTAACAAAGAGCAACCAATAGAAAACAGAGTATCAATTTCACCCGCACTGTATACCGATGTGTGTGAACCTAATATCTTTTCAATTAAAGTGGTACCTGATCTTGGCATCCCTATTATAAATACCGGTTTAATTGATTTATTACCGAATTTTTGCAGTGGTTCGATATCTTTTCTTGTAAAAACAGACTTTATGCTGTCAATAAATGCTAAATCCGCCTTTACATCATAATTTAACATTTTAAATCGTAAATCATTGCCTTGTTTAAGATAACTAAATGATTGTTTATATTCTTCATTTTGTTCATAAGCTTTTGCTAAGGCAAATGCTAATAAAATACGATCTTGAACATGCAATTGTGGATTAGAATACAAGCTGTTAAGTTGCGCTAAATGCTCTTTGCCTTCTTTTTTATAATTTGTCACAACAGAAAGGCCATAATGCGCCATAACTAGATTAGGTGTTATCTCAATTGCCCTTTTATACAATTCTTTCGCTTGACCTAAATCACCTTGTGCTTTTTTGATGGTAGCTAAAGTGTAAAGCGCCTTTGAATTTTCCCCATTAGCATTAATTGTTTTTAATAAAAGTGTTTCTGCTTCATCATAGTGATTTGATTGTGTATATAAAGTGGCAAGATAATCATCCAATAACGCATTCTCTGCATCTTCAGCCAAGCGTGTTTTACAAGTCTTAATTGCATTATCAAAATCGCCAACCTGTGCATAACAAAAGCTTAATCCTAATAAATCCACTACGGAATTAGGCTTTTGTGCACATGCTTTTTGATAATAATAAATTGCGTTTTTAAAGTTGCGCTTGTTTTTATTAATTACCGCAAGCGCATGACTTTTAGGATAAATTTCAAAAGGTGAATCGATTAATTTAAGAAGAATATTTTCAGCAACTCCAAAATTCTTTGTTTCAAACAATATTAATGCCGCTTCTAAAACTGCAGGTTCGAAATGAGATAAGTTATTTAAGATATCATTTACACAATTTAAGGCCACTAAGTAGTTTTTGTTACGCCTAGCATTGGTCGCTATTTCATATAAATTTGCTTGTTGTGGAGTGAGTTTGTGGTTATCAAATTTCATTAAACGACTACTCTATCAAAATACGACTTAATTTTTATTCTCTCATAAAAAAAGCCTGCATAAGCAGGCTTTTTAATAATTTAGCGATTAAGCATAAATTAGAATGTCATGTTAACACTTAGGTGCACGAAACGACCTAACGTATCGTAGAAACCAGAAATAGTGTTAGCATTTGTAGATAGTGAGTTACCTACCATTGGTGGCTCTTCATCAAGGATGTTGTTCACACCACCGATCACAGTTACGTGTTCGTTGATTGAGTAGCTACCTGATACATCAAAGAAGTTGTATGCATCTACACCGCCTTCTTCTACTAGTTTAGTATCTGCAGTACCGTCATAATCAACCGCACCGTAGAAACGCCACTTAGCTGTTACACGCCAATCGTTCATAGAGTAATCAGCTTGGAAAGTGTGACGCCACTTAGGAGTAGTGAAACAGTCTGTGCTGATAGTACCAGTACAATCGTAATCTAGGCTTGAATCAGCAAGAACTGGTTGAACTAATTTCTTGATGTTGTAGTAACCGTTTAGGTTGAAATCAAGAGAACCTTCACCTAACTCCATGCTGTAGTTAGCTGTAAGGTCAACACCACGCCAGTGACGGCCACCGATGTTGTCGCTAAGGTTAGTAATATAACCTGCTTGACCTAACCAAAGGCTACCAGACGGGCTACGAGTAATGTTATCACAGAAGAACGCATCACCAGTTGTAGCACAGTTGTTAAGAATACGCTCTGCACCTACAGATGCGATTACATTTTCCATTTGGATATCGAAGTAATCGATAGTGAAGTTGAAGTTTTCAAATGGGTTAGCAACTAATCCAAGTGTAATTGTATCAGCTTCTTCAGGGTTAAGTTCTGTGTTACCACCAGAAACTTGGTTGTATTGACCAGCTGGAGATTTAGAAACAGCACCTGTACCGTATTGTGCAGCAGTCATACCTGTACGTTGACATTGCTCAAGTGAGTAAGAAGGATCTGTACCCGCACAAGGGTCATCACCAGTCCAAAGACCAATGTTTTGAGCTGAGAATAGTTCACCTACGTTAGGAGCACGAATTGCTTTTGCAAAACTTGCACGGAACTTGTAAGCGTCAGCTAATGTGTAGTCTGCACCTACAGTGAACGTAGTATCAGAACCTGAAGTTGAGTAATCAGACCAACGGAAAGCCGCGTTCATGTTTAACTCATCAAGTACTGGAACTTGGAATTCTGAGAAGAATTCAGTTACTTCAATATCACCTTCAAGGCTAGCTGAAGGACCACCTTGACCAAGTAATTGGCCTTCTGCATATACCGTATCAGAAATACGCTCGTATGATTGCTCACGACGCTCGAAACCAAATACCGCAGCTACAGGAGCTGGAGCTGAAGGAATATGTAATTGCTCGATTTCACCTGAAACGTAGCCGTTTAAGATTTGTTGAGTAACTAAACCTGTTTGAATACCAACACCAGCTAGTTGATCAGCCTGTTCACGTGTTACACCATTTAATTCAAATACGTTGTAGTATAAACAGCCATCTGCTTCAACACACTCTGTGCCTACAGCGCCAACACGAGGACCAATCTTCGGAGCTAGTAAATCGTTGATGTATACTGAGCTAGAAGATGTTGCTGAGTAGTTATAGCTAACATCGTATGACCAAGTGTCGTTGATTTCACCTTCAACACCAGTAATGATACGGTAAGAAGAGTGTTCTAGGTTATCTGCACGAGCACCACCTTCAACATTACGCTTACCAATGTAACCAACGAACTGATCTGCATCAGTTTGACCAAACCACGTTTGTAACTGCTGCTTTTGAACGTCTGAAATAAGTGGGTTGTTGTAATCAAATACAAATTCTTCATTGTAGAAAGTACCTGATTCAGCAATCTGACCCGCAGTACGGTTGTGCATGTAAGATGCTTCAAGGTACGGACGGAAGTGTTCATTGATTTCGTAGTTTACGAAAGTACCGAATGAGAAACGCTCATTTGGACGCATGAAGTGGTTAACTGGCGCATAGTTATAACGGTAACCATCATCTTCGATGAAACCATTACCATTTGGATTTAGGTAACCAAAGAAGTTTTGGCTGTAGTCTACTTCACCATCAACAATTGGGTACATGTCGAAGTGTGGGTTAGGCGTAGTTGCAGAACCACCACAAGCTGATTGAGTACGGTTTAGTGCACAAGAAGAGTAATCACGTGTACCTTGAAGAAGTTCATCGTTACGACGCCATACAGCGTAAGCAACTGCGTTACCTTTATCACCGTCGAATGCACCACCGATAGCTAAATCGATGCTGTAAGAACGACCATCAATACCTGTGCTACCGCTTGGGTATTCAAAGCCTTTATCATCCATTAAACCTTGGATGTATTTGTTATCGTTGTTGTGCTGGTAACCAGAAGCACCGAAGTTCATTTGAAGACCTTCGAAGTCATCATTCATGATGAAGTTAACAACACCAGCAACTGCGTCAGCACCATATACCGCAGCAGCACCACCAGTTAGTACTTCAACGCGCTTGATTAGAGAAGCTGGGATTTGGTTAACGTCAGGAGATTGTGACGTGATTGAACCTGCTTGAAGACGACGGCCATTTACAAGAACAAGAGTACGGTTTGAACCTAGACCACGTAAGTCAAGAGTCGCTGTACCTGTTGCGCCGTTAGCTAAGAAAGAAGTTTCAGCTGCTTCGATCTGAGGTAATTGGTTTAAGATATCTTCAACGCGAGAATAACCTGAAAGTTTAATCTCTTCAGCTGACATAACTGTTACAGGGCTTGCGCCTTCCATATCAGTACGCTTGATACGAGAACCAGTTACTTCGATACGTTCTACTTGCTCTGCAGCTTGTTGTTCTTCAGCAGCGTTAGCGTTTGCTGCAAATACAGCAGTGCTAGCACCACCAAAAGCGATCGCTAAGCGAACTGCTTTTGCTAGTTTATTATTTAACATTTAGATTTCTCCCTGGACCACATTTGTGGATTTACTTTTATTTACAATCTAACAATTTGTTGATTGATTTTTTATCGAGTCGAAACTCATTTATCCGAGGGCAATAATAATCATAAGGGTAAACATCGGTCAACATCTGTTTATAAAGTTTTAACATTTGAGACCCAAATGTTTCAGGGGGATCACATTTATACACACATGGAAACATCTGACACACTTTCTATAACAAAGTATAACTTATTGAAAATAAATAATTTCGAATTCTAAGGAACGTAAAATTAAAGATGTAATCAATTAATTACATTTTTTTTGAACTTTTTTAGAATAGGCTTTGCTGCTCATTAACTAATTGCTCAAAACTTAGCTGCAATTCTTTTTCAATCGCTTCTACAATCGGCTTTAATTGTTTATCTAAATAGTGTTGATAATCGATACGGTTTACTTGATTTACATCCTGCTCAGTCAGGAGCAAGGGACCATCAAGTGTGACAATATAATTTACCCAATCACCACGTTTAATGAAAAAATCAGGATGTACTAACTGGTAGTCAAGAACTGCTCTTACATGAGGTGGGATATTGCGACGATACATTTCAAGGTCTTGCCCTAAGCGTTTTCGATACACTAATTTATCGTCAAATTTTCCCGCTTTTAATGATGCCACCTGTGATGTAATGTATTCTTCTACAGCTTGGTTAGTGAAGAGTTTCAAATAAAGTTCTGTTTGGAATTCTTTTGCAAGTACAGTCCAATCCCCTCTTGCGGCTTCAAGGCCCTTAAAGATAAGCTCACCGGACTGGTTGATACCCGCATAGCGTTTTTTGGACCCAGTAGTTTCACCGCGTAATGTTGGCATAAAGAAAGGCTTATAATGCGTTTCAAACTCAAGTTCCAGTGCACTTTCTAATCCTTTTTCTTTTAATTCCTCCCGCCAGTATGCATTAATTACTTGCGCTAATTCATTGCCTATCTCATCACATTGCTGTTTTGACATTTCGTCGTCAATAGCAACAAATGTCGAATCAGTATCCCCGTAAATCACCGTAAACCCGTGTGCTTCTATGAGTTGCTTTGTCGTTTTCATAATTTGGTGACCGCGCATGGTAATTGAGCTTGATAAACGTGGGTCAAAGAAACGACAACCTGACGAACCTAACACACCATAAAAACTGTTCATGATAATTTTGATTGCATATGACATGGTTTCGTCTTGGTTCTTTTTAGCAATTTCCCTTGCTTGCCATAACTGTAAAATTAATGCTGGAATAAAGTGGTGTTCACGAGAAAACTTTGCCCCATTAAATCCGTCAATAGCGTCTTGTTGCTTAAGGCCTTCAATTAATCCGAGAGGATCTATTTTAAAAGTGCGAATTATTGAGGGGTAAAGACTCTTGTAATCAAGCACTAATACGTTTTGATAAAGCCCTGGGATAGAATCCATAACATAACCACCGGGGCTTTCGAAATGCACTGGTGATTCACCTAAATTTGGGGCGATGTAACCTGCGCGATGAAGGTGTGGTAAATAAAGGTTAGTAAAAGCCGCTACCGAACCGCCTAAACGATGTAGATCAAGACCCGTTAACTTTGCACGGGCAATGGCAAACTCTATAAGCGATTTGTTTTCAAATATATCCCACACTAATTTGCAATCTTGTAGGTTATATTCTGCCAATGCTTCTTTTTCGTGTTTGAATTGGCGCTCAATTTCAGCAAGAGTATCGCCCCCTTGAATGAGCTTTTCTTCACCTAGTAACTCATAACTGACTTGCCCTAAACGGAAACTGGAAAAGTGATAACTTGCGTTTTTAAGCATGTCTATGCCATCAAGCACAACTCGGCCGGGTAAGGACAGTTTATTTACTTTGGATTGATTAATCCGTAATTGGCTGGAAAAGCGACCTATTGGTAATCTAAGTCCTAATTCTTCTGCACGTTTAAATAATACCGAGAAGTCAAAATCAATGACATTCCAGCCAATAAAAATATCTGGGTCAAGCGCATCAATGATTTCGACAAATCGTTTAAGTAAGGCGGTTTCATCATCAACCCACTCTAACCAAGGCAATTGCTGCCCTTGCCCAATCATCACTACTTTTTTAAACGACGTATTATAAAAGCCAATGGAATACAAAACACCTAAACCACTACACTCAATATCAATAGATAAACATGTTAGTTCAGACGAATGTAAACTTGCTTCATCACTTTTAGCCAACTTTGCTTGATAAAGGCAATGTACGCCATTTTTAAATTGATAACGCCCCTTTGCCCACGCTTGCCCTTGAATAAAGCGCTCCATCAGGTAGCGGTCACAATGACGAATATCTTGCTCGTAAAGCATCAAGCCTGCTTCATTTGCACATACCTTAGCAGCAAAAAAATCTTTTATACTTGAGAAATAAAAACCTTCAATTTTACTTTGATTAAAATGTTTAAGTGTTAATGGCTTTTGCTGAAAAAAAATCCCCTCTCGTGAAAGCGTTGATGCAAACCAATTGGCATCTTCAGCTAAACAAAATACCACAATCTGTTCATTTTCAATTTCAACGCGTACTGGCCCTTCTTTAGCTCTAAGCCAAAAAACAAGAACCAGTTTACCGTCGCGATCAAATTGCTGTTTTGTTAGCAATAAACCTGAAAAAGTGCGCTCTAATGCCATTAACACATCTAACTAATAAATAATCGCGACAGTCTAACAAAAGAAAATTTGCCTGTATTGCATTGTTATTCATTGCCAGCAGCTTTAAAATCAACAAAACGCCTTTTCTCGGACCCTACATGCTGGCTGATTCCTTAAAAAAAACGATCCGTACTATTCACACCAATATCGCAGCCAAGCTTCCCGATTATCGTTCACGTCCAAGCCAAAACTATTTAGTGGCTGAAATCGCAAAAACACTTGCAGGCAATTACCACCGCACTGAGCGTATTGCCGTTATTGAAGCCGGAACAGGTACTGGTAAATCATTAGCCTATTGTTTGGCAGCGATACCCTATGCCAAACAACATAAAAAGAGTTTAATTATTTCTACGGCGACAGTGGCACTTCAAGAACAGTTAATAAATAAAGAGCTGCCCTTTTTTGCAAAGAACTCTGGCATTGAAGTAAGTTATGAATTGGCTAAAGGGCGTCAACGTTATGTATGTGCCGAACGCTTATACAACGCATTAATAGATGATCCAGCGCAGCTTAACTTTTTAGCTACGACCGATTCGCCTCTTAGCGATAAAGAAATTGACACGATTAAGCAACTACAAGCGGCTTATAAAAAAGGCTCTTGGCAAGGTGATAGAGATACTTGGCCAAGTGTGATTTCAGATAACGTTTGGCGTTTAATTCAAAGCGATAAGCATTCGTGTCAAAGGCAACTATCAAGCCATGCGCATTGCCCGTTTCATAGCGCGCGAGACCGTTTGGCCAAAGCAAATGTGATTATTGTAAACCACTCATTATTACTTGCTGATTTAGAGCTTGGTGGCGGCGTTATTTTGCCAGAGCCAGCAGACAGTATTTATGTGATTGATGAAGCACACCATTTACCCCAGGTAGCACGAGATTTTTCATCGGCTTCAAGTACCTTAGTGGCAACGCTTGAATGGCTTGAAAAGCTGGCAAAATTTAACCAAAAAATGGCCAATGCAATTAGTTCAAGTCGCGCAACAGGGCTTAACTTTAAACTCGCTGACGCTATAAATGACAGTGCAAAAGATCTCAAAAACGTAAAAAACTTTTTCGCCGATAACTACTTCGAATTTAATGAAGACAATGTACATCGCTTTGAGCAAGGCCAATTACCCAAAGGCATTAGTAACTGGGTAAAAGATTTAAAGCAATCATCAAACAATATGCTTAAATTTTTAACCAAAATGCATGATGCCCTAACCCTTGATTTATCTGATGGGGATGTAAGTAAAAAGGTGGCTGAGCCGATACTTGCCGAAAGCGGCACGTATTTAACCCGCTTAGATAGTTTTGCCAAACTGTGGGGTAATTTATCAATCGAACAATCAACTCCCCCCCATGCACGTTGGCTTAAGCAGCTTGAATATAAAAATCACGTAGATTATCTGCTTGCCGACTGCCCTATTCAAGTTGGCTATTACCTTCACGATAAGCTCTGGCAAGAATGTGCTGGTGCGGTGCTTTGTTCAGCTACTCTTTCAGCGCTGGGCTCGTTTGATCATTTTGCCTTTGAAGCAGGGCTTAAACCAATCGAAGGCGTAAAATATATAAAAGCGCAATCACCTTTTGATTACAAAGAAAATGCCGTTTTAACCATTCCGAATATAGCTAAAGAACCTAATCACAAAGAGTTTAGTGACGAGCTAATTAAAGTACTGCCAAACTACATCAAAAAAGATAAAGCGAATTTAGTGCTTTTTGCCTCTTATTGGCAAATGAATCAAGTAGCTGAAGGACTTAGAAAAAAAGGCTTCAGCCTATTGTTGCAAGGAGAGGCATCTCGTGACGCATTGCTTACCTTGCATCGCGATAAAGTCAAAAACGGTAAAGGTTCTATTTTGTTTGGCACACAAAGTTTTTCCGAAGGCTTGGATTTACCCGGAGATTTGTTAACTAATTTGATTATTACCAAAATTCCGTTTGCCGTTCCGACTTCACCCATTGAACAAGCGCAAAGTGAATATATCGAAACGAAAGGTGGTAATCCATTTTTGTCTATCACTGTACCTGAAGCGGCAAAGAAATTAGTGCAAAGCTGTGGTAGACTGCTGCGAAAAGAATCAGATACTGGTGAAATTACCATTTTAGATAGACGTTTAGTCACTAAACGCTATGGTAAAGCCATGCTGGATTCGCTACCTCCGTTCAAACGAAAAATCGAGTACTAATGATTGAAATAGCTTTAGAGCCAACAACTTGGCTTGTGCTTTGTTCCGCTGCTTTAGCAGCAGGCTTTATTGATGCCATCGCTGGCGGCGGCGGTATGTTAACTGTGCCTGCGTTGTTAACAGCGGGTCTACCTCCCCATTTAGCACTCGGCACCAACAAACTGGCAGCAAGTTTTGGTTCGGTTACTGCGAGTTTAACGTATTACAAAAAGAAACTGTTTAGCCCTCGCTTTTGGTTAGTATCTGCCTGTGCAACGGCACTTGGTGCGGTGTTAGGCACGTTAATGGTTGATTTTTTAACGCAAGAATTCCTCAATTTACTAATACCTGTTGTGATTATTTGTGTTGCCGTCTACAGCTTATTCAATAAAAGCCAATTTGCTGAAAATATGCAATTACCTGAGCAAACCCCACAATTAAAAGTAAAGCAAACCTGGCAGGGATTAATTTTAGGCTTTTACGATGGTGTGGCAGGCCCAGGCGCAGGTACTTTTTGGACTGCATCAAATAGTTTTCTCTACAAAATGGGCATTTTGCTTAATTGTGGTGTTGCGCGTTCAATGAACTTCATTAGTAATGTGGTATCACTAGCAACATTTATTGCATTAGGTCATGTGCATTTTATGTTAGGCCTTACCATGGGAGCCTTTATTATGCTAGGCGCATGGATAGGGGCACATTCGGCAATAAAGTTTGGCAGCAAGTTAATTAAGCCAGTATTTAATACTGTGGTGATAATTCTTGCCATTAAATTGATAATTGATGTGTATGCTTAAAACAAATTCGCAAATCAATGCTCTGTTACAGCAAATCGAACGCCTGAAAATAAGCTGTCAGCAATTCGATGAACAAAAGCTATTTAAAAGTGAGCGTTTTATAAGGAATCAGCATGGGCTGTTTGAGCATCATTTATTTCGCACTAAAAGCATCAAACTGACTGACTACTTAACCGAAGTCGTCGAAAATATTGAATCCCTCCCCCCTGCTGAACGACGCCATGCCCAGCGCTTTGCCCTTGAGACGATTGCACAGCAAATTGAAGCGATCATTACCGCACTCAAAGCGACAAGCGTATGGCAAAAAGAGCAACAATTTAAGCCTGTTGCACGCTATAAAAAAGTGGTAAAAAAAATCGTTCAATCTTCTCAAGAACTCTATCGTGAATTATCTCAAAATCACGAATTTGAAAGACGCCTGCTCGAAATGATTGAATTAAGGCAAAACGAAAAGCTTAATTGCAATGATGCTCGTGCAACTGAACTCAATAATGAAATTTTAGTGCTTCATGGCAGGTTAGGCCGTTGTCGCAAAGCGATAACTGCAGTAGAAGAAAAAATCCAACTCGCAGAAAAATCAAATCGATAATGCCAATTCCCATTTTCTATCACTCAAGTTATTCCGCATTAGATTTACCCGAAAACCATCGTTTTCCTATACAAAAATACGCACTTATTTATGACTTTATAACCACGGAATTAGCAGAAGAATTCGCTTTTATTACACCTTCTAAAGCCACTTTGGAGCAGATTGCCAGTGTGCATGACGCTGACTATGTTTCACAGTTTGTGAACGGAACGCTCGATAGTAAAGCAATACGCAAAATTGGCTTTCCATGGTCGCCAGCCTTGGTTGAGAGAACTTTTTACTCGATTGGAGCGTCCATTCAAGGTGCTGAAACTGCCCTAGCGACAAAACTTGCTTGTCAAATAAGCGGCGGCTACCACCATAGTTATCCGAACTTTGGTAGTGGCTTTTGTATTTTTAATGACTTAGTCATTGCGGCAAGGCATTTAATTGATACATCACAGTGCGAAAAAGTTGTAATACTTGATTTAGATGTGCATCAAGGGGATGGCTCAGCAGTATGTGCTGAAAAGTTTGATGATATCGTGACAATATCAATGCATTGCCAACAAAACTTCCCAGCAAAAAAACAGCATTCAGATTACGATTTTGCCCTAGAGAAACAAACCACTTCACCTGATTATTTAAACGCTTTACAGCAGTGCTTTTTAACAATTTTAATTGAACAACCCGATATCGTACTTTATAACGCGGGAGCAGATATTTTTACTTTGGATGAGCTAGGCTATTTTGATATTTGTCTCGCAGGTGTTAAACAACGCGACAGTGAGGTTATTAATTTCTGTCAACAGCATGAGCTCCCACTATTCACAGTCTCAGGTGGAGGGTATCAGCGAGATATTATGAATTTGGTCAAAGTACACAAGCAACTTTATTTAAGCATGACAAATGGATAGACGATTGCTGAGATATAAGCAATACTAAATACAGTCACATTGGTAATCTTAAGGAATAGCATGAAATTACATGACGACATTCATAATTATTACGAAAAACTTTTAATTGATGAAATTGAAAGACAAAAAATTGAAGATGATTATGATAATGACACCCTCGCAGATTTCTGTTGTACAGCGTTAAATCAATTACCTGCACGCTATATTCGTTTTGAAGTAGATATGGCATTTTACTCATCACAAAGTGAGCGCTTAGAAATGGAGCAGCGAGTTCGTGATGCCATTGCATTTGCTAAAGCGGCGGTAGCTAAACGCGGCACCACCGATGAGTGATAAAAACACACTTGAAAATGCGCCTAATCACGTAAAACTGGCTGTGGATTTGATCATGTTGCTTGAGCAGCATGATCTTGATGCCAAAACGGTGTTACAGGCGCTTGATATCGTGACAAAAGATTTTGAAAATAAAGTAAAAGAAAGTGAATCTCTTTAATCTTTAGAAAATTCTTTCATTAAATAGCGTGTTACTTGTGAATGTATGTCTTTTGGGTAGTATTCAAGGTGGGTTTTTAACAACACCCCCGCTTCATTAAGCCTATCTATTTGTTGGTTAACGCGCTCTATTAATTTCTTTGTTTTTTCGCTATCTATACACATCAAACGCCCTAGAATATAGGGTTCTATCCCAGCTATCTCAAAATTCAACGTTGGCTTATTTAAACTGCTATTACTGAGTTCAAGAGGATAAAGTAACGCGTAGTCTCCGCGTTTCTCCGAAAACATATCTAACACACCGCTTATATGCGATGCACCACGACGGATTATTTTATTATTTTCAGGCAGTTCACTAATGAACTTATCAAGATTGTCGCCATAAGATATCTGATCTGAAATGATTAAGCGCCTTTCGGGGAAAGTTGCAAAAAGTGCCTTTAAGTTAACAGGTTCACTTGTGGGGTTATAGGGTAAGTCTGCATGTTGATATAAACGTCGACTTAAAAATAAGTTTACTGGCTTACTAAAAATAAATTGCTTTGTTCTTTGCGCTGTTTGGATTTTGTTTATCACACAAATTGATTCGCCTTTTTGCATAAACTTTAAAGAACGCTTAAGTGGCACAAACTCAAAGTGCAGGTCGTTATTAGTTGGATCAAGTGCTAAAAGATTTGTCGCTGAAGACAGGCTTTGCATTTGCCTATGAACAAAATTATTTAAATCATCAGCACTATCAGTATGAATATAAATTTTTGCAACTAATGGGGTTAACCAAAACGACAGTACGCACAAAAGTAAACGTAAAAATAATAAAGAATTGCTCAAAGTAAACCTGCAGCTATAAACAACTTAAGTGAAGTTACATCACGTATTACAACACACAAATGTTTTTTAAACTTAGCAGAGTTTGGGGTGTTAAGCTATGAAAAGAATGGGTGGCAATCTTACCAGCCACATCCCGGCACATAAGTCACACGCTGTGGCTGCTCCCTTCCGGGCCTGACCAAGTTCACATGCTATTATTGCGGGAGGACCAATAAGATCACCATAGTGGTTCAGATAAGCATTGTTGCTTAACTGCGCGCATGAATTATCACTATTTTGCCTTTGAAGTTCAAGCAAAAGTTTACTAACACCAACTAACTGCGCAACAATTAACCTTATAGCTGATTTAACAAGCGGTTAAGTTTTACTTTAACCTTTTTCATATTGTCTGGTCCTAAGCGTAACAACTGCTTTTGTGCTTCAGAAAGTGCTTCATACTCAGGTACTGCATATTTATAACTAACCGATTGGCTTGTTAAAGGCGTATCTAAAGGTACCTCAGGTGTTTGGAGTAAATGTGTAATCGCTAACGCTAATCGCTGCTCAAAATCATAATCAGATAAGCCAATTTCATCATATACTTCTTGAATTAAAGGTTTATATTCGTTTATTAAACCCATTACTTGTGTATCAGAAAGCTCTGTAAAGAGTGCTACATATGCATCATAGCGTTTAAAACTTTCTGGATTAACAGTGATAATGGCACCATCGTTTACTGAGAATTTTTGCTTTGGCGCAACAAACACTTGATGTTTTTTAGCAAGTTTACCATCGGCTAAATTTTCGGTGTACACCACCGCACGGCGAATTAAGTCATCATTAACAATCAGCTTTAGCATATTTACAGACACTACATCAGCAAGCGATTGTTTAACAACTGCATCACTGTCATCTAACGCGGGTAATTGACGAACAGGAGTAGTTTCAACCGGCGGCTCAATTTCAGGCTCTTTAATCACAACTTCAGTTGGCTGCTGTGGCTCAATTTCAGGTTCTTCAACAGTTTTTTCTATGGTTGGAGTTTCTTCTACCACAGGTGAAGGCAAATCAATAACTTGGCGCTCACCAGTTGGAATAGGTTTTTCACCTTTAAGCAATTGCCATGCAGCAACGCTAATTACTACAACCACCAGCACGAGGCCAATTAAATACGGTAATTTACTTTGAGATTGTGTTGTCATATTTTTCACTGCTTAAATATTTATTTTAGATCTAAAGTGCTCTAAATTAAGAATAAAGGGAGAATACAAAGTATCTGATGAATAGTAGCGGTAATAGTTCAAAACATAAAACAAAAATTGCGTTGCTTCTAACCGGAGGCGGTGCGCGGGCTGCATATCAAGTAGGCGTTTTAAAAGCCATTGCACAAAATTTACCGCGTAATCAAATAACGCCGTTTGCAATAATTAATGGCACCTCAGCAGGCGCAATAAATGCCACAGCGCTAGGTTGTTATGCTTCGTGTTATCAATTAGCAATTAAAAAGCTCGAATATGTGTGGAAGAACTTTCGCACAGAGCAAGTTTACCACACTAATTTTTCATCTGTGTTTGGCCATATTTTTGCCAATATGCTGCGCAGTTTTCAATCCGATTATGAAAACCATCCACCAGCAAGTTTATTTAATAACCAACCACTTAGAAACTTACTACGCTCTGTACTCGATTTAAAGCGGATTGATAATAATATCCGTAACGATTATTTAGAAGCCCTGTCAATTACTGCTTCAAGTTATTCAAGTGGCGATTCCGTTGCATTTTTTCAGGCAAAACACTCAGAATCATGGCAACGAGCAAAACGGCGCGGTGAAAAAACCACCATAAACATTGAGCACTTAATGGCATCGAGTGCGATCCCAATGGTGTTCCCAAGTACTAAAATCCGCCAAGGTTATTTTGGTGATGGTTCAGTACACCAACACGCTCCACTTAGCCCGGCTATTCATTTAGGGGCTGAAAAGATATTTGTAATTGGGGTTGAGCAACCATTTGACAACAAATACTTTGGTTTTCAACCTCATTACCCTGGTATTTCAACAATTGCTGGCCATTTACTTGATACAATTTTTTCCGACACATTACGTGCTGATATCGAGCGCCTAGAACGTATCAACCGTACCCTATCGCTCATTCCAGCGCGTGATAAACATAAAGAGCTTAAACGTATTGCACACTTCGTTATCAACCCGTCGCAAAACTTTAACGCTATTGCTACCGAATATTACGATTTAATGCCAACCCCAATAAAAATGCTACTGCGTGGCATCGGTGTTAAAAAGCATTCAGAATCATCTTTGGTTAGTTATCTACTTTTCGAAAAAGAATATACCCAACATTTAATTGAAATTGGGTATCAGGATGGTCTTGCTCAACTTGATGAAATTATGGCGTTCCTCGAATTCACCAATATGCAATAGAGCAAAAGGGGTTGATCGTGCTAGCGCCCTTCGAGTAAGTAGCGCTCAGCACGTTCAACTCTTCTAGGTTTACCACGCACAATTAATATATCTTGCGCTAATAGCACAGTATCTAAGCCTGGTGAACTTATCTCTTTGCCATCGCGGCGCAGACCGGTAACATCCACTCTTCGTTTGGTTAAATTCAGCTCATTAAGCGATTTCCCCTTGGCAAACGCATCTTCGGTGATTGCGATTGCATGAAGAAATTCGAGGTGCTCTGATGAATCCGGCGATAAGGGGGTGCTGTCCCCTGGGAAATAGCCATGAAGCAAGCCATAGCGGTTGCGCCGCTCTGCTTGTACTCGCCTTAAAATACGCCTTACTGGAACGCCTGTTAAAAAGAGTACATGAGACACTAGCATTAAACTGGCTTCTAATTTTTCAGGTACGACTTCGGTAACACCTTGTGCCTTTAGCTCAGCTAAATGCCTGTCATCCCGCATGCGAATGAGTATTTTAACGTCAGGCGCCAGCTGTTTTATTGAATTTACAATGCTGAGTGCACTGTCTTTATCTGAAATAGTGATAATTACCAAACGGCTATTCGCTATATTAGCGCCTTTTAACACCTCTTTTTGCTTGGCTTGACCAAAGTAAATATTTTCCCCTGCCGCTTGTGCTTCTTTCACCCGAATTGTATCGCTGTCAATCGCAACAAATGGAATGGCTTCGGTTTTCAAAAATCGAGCGATAATCTGCCCTACACGACCATAACCACAAATCACTACATGTTGGCTTAAACCTTCAAAACGACTATCGCTGCTATCAATACTTGGTTGTTTGTTATTGAGGTGATTTGGTGCAACAAAATTAAGAATTTTTAATGCAAGCATGCCGCCGTTATCAACAAGATAAGGGGTAATTGCCATACTCAAAACACCTATCGATAACAACAATGAGGCATTCGCTGAATTTACCAAGGAGAATTTAAGCGCCAATGAAATAAGCACAAAGCTAAATTCCCCCATTTGGCATAGCATAAGCGCTGTAGCGAGTGCATTTTCATGACTTTCACCCACTACTTTGGTAACAAAATAAGTAATGACAACTTTGAGTGTCAATAAACCGACTAAGCCGAGTGCAATCCACTGCGCATTGGTCAGCACAAATGCCATATCAAGCTGCATACCAATAGTGATAAAAAACAGACCCATTAAAATATCGCGAAATGGGCGAATATCAGCCTCTAGTTGATGACGATATTCACTTTCTCCAAGCATCATACCCGCTAAAAATGCACCCAGTGCCATTGATAAACCAAATGCAGATGTTAACGCGGCGGCTATTAGCGCAACTAAAATAGTGGTTAAAACAAATAATTCATCGCTGCGAGTTTGCGCAATTTCACTGAAAACTTTGGGTAAAACCCATTTACCTACCGCCATTAATAACGCAATAACCACAGCTCCTTTCGCAAGTGCAGTTAAAATTGTTAACCATAACGATTGCTCAGTACCACCTGCTAAAAGGGGCAACGCAATAAGAAGCGGCACAACGGCAATATCTTGAAATAGCAGCACACCAATAGCAAGCTGCCCTTGCCTCGAGCGCAACAGTGGTGAGCCACTAACTTGCTTTACTACAATGGCTGTGGATGACAGTGCCACTAAACTGCCTATGCTAAAAGAGGCAACCAATGAAATGCCTGCAACCCACAGTAATATCATCGCAACTAATGTAGTGAGCACCACTTGCATTACCCCAACACCAAACACAATATGGCGCATTGCAAGTAATCTAGGAATTGAAAATTCAAGACCTAGACTAAACAATAAAAAAACCACACCAAGCTCTGCAATAAAATGGATTTGTTCGCTTTGTTCAAGCCAAGAAAAGCCATCTTTGCCAGCTAATATACCAACAGCTAGATACGCCAAAATAGGCGGTAAATTCAGCCTTTTAAACAACCAAATTAAAACCACTGCGGCAATTAAAATATAAAAATAAACACCAAACGAATGCTGCAAATACCACCTCGGTATAAAGTTTAAGAAACGCGACAAAAAAATGTCATCGCATTGGCGAATGCAATTGAGCGTTAAATTAACTATAGCAAGTGGTTGTTTTTCTGCCAGTTAGTAATAATGGCTTAGTTTTTGCTTTATCACTGTGTACTTTATATTTTGCGGTAGTATGAGGGTATTAAAGTGGAAAACGTACATGTATTAACGCGCCAGCCAGACAATAGCGGCGATTATTTGCCGTATGGGCAACTTTATTCCGACCAGAATGAGGTTAGTCAAACCCATGCGTTGGTTACACAATTACAGAAAACGCTCGAATTAACCAAGTTAATTAATATGTTTTCGGTTGAAGCATCACGCCTTGTGCAATTTGCAGGCCTGCAGTTTCATAGCACCGAAGGCGTTATTGAAATGACTGGTAGTAAACCTGAAGGCAAAAATTACGCGTTTGATTTAGTTGCTGACGGCGAACGTCTTGGTCAATTAATCTATTTTTCGCAAAATCTAACACACTACGCAAAACAAAAATTAGCGAAATTACATACTGTGCTTGTTTACCCTCTGCGCAATGCACTGTTGTTTTCTCGCGTCAAAAAATTAGCAACCAAAGATGCTTTAACCGGTTTAAACAACCGCAGCATGTTTGACGATAGCCTTTACCGTAAACTTGAGCGCAGCCGTCGTCACCATAGAAGTTTTGGATTAATGCTATTGGATTTAGATAACTTTAAACAAGTTAACGACAGCCATGGTCACCAAATTGGCGATCAAGTATTAATTGATTTCGCAAATATTTTGACTGACTGTGTTCGTGGTACAGACACTGTATTTCGTTTCGGTGGTGATGAATTTGCTATTCTAATCGACGATGATAATTTCGACGTGAGCCATATTTTGGCTAACCGCATTAAAAAGCGTGTACATAACCACCAACTACTTAAGACCCATGGGGTAACAACCAGTATTGGTTTTTCGTTAAGTAACGCAAAAGATATTCCTTGTAGTATTTTTGAGCGAGCGGATAAAGCACTTTATGCAGCCAAAAAAGACGGGCGGGATTGCTGTAAAACCCTCTAAAAAAGGAAGCTTAGCTTCCTTTTTTTAATCGATAAACCGTTAAGATAAAACAAAGCCCAACAAAGAAAGCACCGAGTACATTGGCTATTTCAAAAAAGCTGGTTATCGGCGTAACAATAATACACACCAAAGGGCACATGACTGCCAATACAAAGAACTTACCGCCTTTACCGAGCCAATATGCTAAAAGTAACAATGCGGTGACAGCACCAAAAACGGCGCCATAAGTCACGACGGTTAAATTAAGCGACAGCACAAGACTAATTGCCAAAACAACTGCAAACACGATTAATCCAATATGTGCCTGCCCAATTAAAGAAAACCCGACTGCTTGACTAGTTTTCATTTTACTCCTCTTCAATCCAAAGCACGCCATTTTGTGCATATGCGTGCTTATCAACACCAAGACCAATTACTTGCACAAGTTTATCATTATAAAAAACCCCAGCAACATAAGGGCGCTGCCAAGGCGGTACCTTTTCTTCTTTAAGCCAGGTATTGACAGACTTAGTGCAGTTACGCTTTTTCAAAGTAAACTGTTCGCTGCCAATATTAAATCGTAAGCTGACACTCTCACTTTCATGCGGTAAACGAATACCATGGTGTGATTGTACGCGTTTAAATATGCGCCCTGCCGTATCAATTTCATCTAAAATGATATTGAACACATCTTTTGCGGCAAATGCTTCAGGTAAAACTACATAAAGCGCAGATTGATAGCGACAAACCATAAAATCGCCGCAATGTATTTGCACTTGTGCATCCGCTTTTGCATTTAACCCCTGCTCCACAATTTGGTTTAATACTTTTTGTGAAGGCAACCTGAGATGCTTATTTTTAAGCCAATAACGAATGAGATTTTCAATGCGAGTGCGCGAAAATGAGTGCAGATTTTCAAGGAAGATTTTGTTTCCTTGCACACACAATTTGGCATCTTCAGCAATATATTCATCCAGTAATTGCTGCTGTGATTGCAGTAATTGTGTGACACGTTGTACGGTACGATTAAACCCTTGAAAACGTGCATTCAATAAAGGTAATACCTGATTGCGTAAAAAGTTTCGGTCAAAGCGATCATCGGTATTGGATTCATCGGTAATATGCGTCAACGCGTGCTCAGTTGCATATTGCTCAATTTCGTTTCGCGTAAAGTCTAATAACGGTCTTACAATAAATAACCCAACATCATTAGTACTTTCGCGTGTCATTGCACCAAGCCCAAGCAAACCCGCGCCGCGTTTTAATCTGATAAAAAACGTTTCTACTTGGTCGTCGATATGTTGCCCAACCAATAAACACGAACCTGTCAGCATACTGTATTTAATGGCTTGGTATCTTGCATCTCGGGCTATGGCTTCAAGGCTTTGCCGTGGGCTAAGATTAAGTGACACTTCTGATGCTTCAAATGGGATTTGCCAACTTTGGCAAAGTGCTTGACAGAACTTTTGCCAATCTGGGGCATTATCACTTAAGCCATGGTTAACGTGCACCGCTTTAAGCTCTATAGTGCCTAATTCATCACGAAAACGTTTGGCAAGATGTAGTAATACCACCGAGTCAACTCCGCCCGAAAGCGCAACTGTAAATTTGGTAAACTTGTTTGCAAGTAGGTAGTGTTTAAACGTTTGATACATATCTTTCATAAACAAAAAAAGCCGCAAAATGCGGCTTTTTCCTTAATCTTGAGGTTAACAGTAACCAAAAGACATTAAACGCTCATAGCGCTGCTCTAACATTTCATCTAATGATAAAGCTTTCAGTTCGCTTAAGTCACGCTTAATTTGTGCTTTAAGCGACTTGGCCATCGCATCGTAGTTACGATGTGCACCACCTAGCGGTTCATCAACAATTGAGTTGATTAAGTCTAAGCTCTTAACGCGATCAGCACTTACCCCCATCGCTTCTGCAGCTAATGGCGCTTTTTCTGCACTCTTCCAAAGAATAGAAGCACAACCCTCAGGTGAAATTACTGAATAAGTGCTGTACTGAAGCATATTTACGCGGTCACCCACACCAATCGCCAGTGCACCACCCGAACCACCTTCACCAATTACCGTACAGATCACAGGTACTTTCAGACCTGCCATCACTTTTAGGTTTTTAGCGATTGCTTCACTTTGACCGCGCTCTTCTGCGCCAACACCTGGATATGCTCCAGGAGTATCAATGAAAGTAATGATTGGCATATTAAAACGCTCTGCCATTTCCATTAAGCGCAATGCTTTACGGTAACCCTCTGGCTTTGGCATACCAAAGTTACGTTTGATTTTTTCAGCTGTATCACGGCCTTTTTGCTGACCGATGACCATTACTGGTTCGCCATCAAAACGTGCAATACCACCTACGATTGCAGGGTCGTTAGCAAATGCACGATCGCCTGCCAACTCATCAAATTCTGTAAAAATACGTTCGATATAATCTTTGGTATACGGACGTAAAGGGTGACGTGCAAGCTGAGACACTTGCCACGGGCCTAGATTTGAGAAAATTTTATTTGTCAGTTCCACGCTTTTTTCTTTAAGACGTGATACTTCTTCTTCTAGACTCAGATCCAGTTCACCACCGCGACCTACATTTTTAAGTTCTTCAATTTTTGCTTCCAACTCTGCGATTGGAAGTTCAAAATCAAGATAATTGAGACTCATGCTCTAAACTACCTAATTAAATTCTAGTTCAATATTCTGTGCTACTAAGCGTGAGAGATTAGCAAGTAACTCGTCACTGGGTGTAACACACCACTGTGTTCCTAATGAAAGCTCAGTTGTTGCATCTGGGCGTTCATATTGAATTCTTATCGGGCAAGTACCAAATTTGTACGGGGTGATGGCATGCTCTAAACGAGACAAGAAGTTATCATTCACTTCTTGCATTTTCACCGTCATTTTTATGTTTTTAACCCGTTTTTCGCGAACAGATTCGATACTCGCAACTTCGCGAGCGGTCATTGTAATACCACCCGAGAAGTTATCAAAGCTGACCACACCAGATATCACCAAGATATTGTTCATTTGCAGCAGATCTTGGTAAGTTTCGAACTGTTCAGGAAATAACCGAATATCAATTCGAGCACTTTTATCATCTAATGTGAGTAAGCCCCAACGCTTGCCTTTTTTATTAATTAAGGTACGCGCATTAATCACAAGGCCTGCCGCTGTTGACGTTACATCACGGTCTGTTGGTTGTAAATCAACAAGTCGCCCTGAAACGTAGTTTTTGAGTTCACTACGGTACTGATTTATTGGATGGCCTGTTAAATAAAGGCCAAGTGTTTCACGCTCACCTTCTAGCCATTCGTTATCAGTAAACTTTGGCGCTTGTACAAACGCGGCTGCAACTTCTTCAGGCTCTGTTGCCAATAAGCCAAATAAGTCACTTTGACCAAGCGCTTCAGCTTTGTTGTGTTGATCCGCTGATTTAAGCGCATCAGGTAAACTGGCAATGAGAACAGAACGCGCACTTTGCGTTTGCTCTGGCCCTAATTTATCCATTGCACCGGCCATAATGAGCTTTTCAATGACACGTTTATTTAAACGTTTAATATCAACACGCGCACAAAAATCGAATAAATCTTTAAATGGACCACCCGCTTGTCGCGCTTCTAAAATCGCTTCTACCGGGCCTTCACCAACGCCTTTAATTGCACCGATACCGTAGACAATTTCACCTTGCTGATTAACTGTGAATTTATACAAACCCGAATTTACATCAGGTGGAAGCAATGTGAGTTTCATATTCTCACATTCATCAACTAAGGTCACAATCTTATCGGTGTTATCCATATCAGCCGACATTACTGCCGCCATAAACTCTGCTGGATAATGGGTTTTCATCCACAGGGTTTGGTAGGATACTAGCGCATATGCTGCCGAGTGAGATTTGTTAAAGCCGTAACCTGCGAATTTTTCAACCAAGTCAAAGATCTTCATCGCAAGTTCGCCATCTACACCATTTTGCTTGGCGCCATCTTCAAACGTTGAACGCTGCTTGGCCATTTCTTCTGGCTTTTTCTTACCCATTGCACGACGAAGTAAGTCTGCGCCACCAAGGCTATAGCCTGCCAGTACCTGAGCAATCTGCATTACCTGTTCTTGGTAAAGAATAATACCGTAGGTTGGTTCCAAAATTGGCTGTAGGCTTTCGTGCTGATACTGCGCATCTGGATAGGACACTTCTTCACGTCCGTGCTTACGGTCGATAAAGTTATCTACCATGCCCGATTGAAGAGGACCTGGACGGAAAAGTGCAACCAGTGCGATCATATCCTCAAAGCAGTCAGGCTTTAAGCGACGGATAAGATCTTTCATACCGCGCGATTCAAGCTGGAATACTGCGGTTGTTTCGGCGCGCAGTAATAATTCAAAACTCGGTGGATCATCAAGCGGAATAGCGGCGATATCGATATGTTCTTTTTGCTCACGCGTTAAGCGCTCATTGGCCATATCGATAGCCCATTGTAAAATGGTTAAGGTACGTAACCCTAAGAAGTCAAACTTAACAAGGCCTGCTGTTTCTACATCGTTTTTATCAAATTGCGTAACCGGGAATTTACCCTCGTCATCACAATAAAGTGCAGCAAAATCGGTAATGGTTGTTGGTGAGATAACAACACCACCGGCGTGTTTACCAGCATTACGTGTACAGCCTTCTAAAATTCGGCACATATCGATAAGTTCTTTCACTTCATCGTCTGTGTCGTAGGCCTCTGGCAAACGCGGTTCAACATCAAACGCTTTTGCCAAGGTCATACCCGGATCGCCCGGTACTAATTTTGAAATACGGTCAACAAAACCATAGGGGTGACCAAGTACACGGCCCACATCACGTATTACCGCTTTAGCCGCCATCGTACCAAAGGTAATGATCTGTGATACCGCATCACGTCCATAGAGCTTAGCAACGTGGTCAATTACTTCATCGCGTCGATCCATACAGAAATCGACGTCGAAATCGGGCATGGATACACGTTCTGGGTTCAAGAAACGTTCGAAAAGTAAGTCAAATTGTAAGGGATCCAAATCTGTGATTTTAAGTGCATAAGCTACTAATGAACCGGCACCCGAGCCTCGCCCTGGACCCACTGGAATAATGTTATCTTTACTCCACTGGATGAATTCCATTACGATCAAGAAGTAACCTGGGAAACCCATCTGGTTAATTACATCCAGTTCGATTTTTAGGCGCTCATCATACTCACCGCGCTTTTCTTTTCGCTCTTGTTCATCAGGGAATAAAAATTGTAAACGTTCTTCAAGACCATCTACCGATACTTTAACTAAGAAATCTTCAATCGACAGCGAACCGGTTGGGTAATCCGGTAAGAAGTAGGTGCCTAATTGAATGGTTACGTTACAGCGTTTGGCAATCTCAACTGAGTTTTCAAGTGCTTCTGGAATATCCGAAAACAACTCACACATTTGCTCTTCAGTTTTTAGATATTGCTGCTCTGAAAAACGTTTAGGACGACGTTTGTCATCTAAGGTGTAACCATCATGGATTGCTACGCGAATTTCATGGGCTTCAAAGTCTTCTTTATTAAGAAAAACCACTTCATTGGTGGCAACAACCGGCAAACCTGAGTATTGAGCATAGCCAACAGCACTGTGGAGGTAGTCTTCTTCTTGTTCGCGTTCGGTACGAATTAGCTCAATATAAAAATGATCTTTAAAATGTTCTAAATAAAAATTACCAATGGATTTGGTAAGGTCGTTATTGCCTTTTAATAAGGCTTTACCTAAATCACCATCTTTCGCACCTGAGAGTAAAATTAACCCTTCTTTATGTTCAATCAGCCAATCTCTATCAACCATCGGGCGCTGCATTACATGACCGCGCTTAAACGCTTTAGAAATTAACAGGGTTAAGTTTTTATAGCCTTGATTATCTTTGGCAAGTACTACTAGACGACATGGTTCATCAGGAAAGTCTGGGCTGCTTAGCCAAATATCGGCACCGACAATGGGTTTAATGCCAGCACCATGGGCTGCGCCATAAAAGCGCACAAGACCACACAAGTTCATTTGATCGGTTATCGCAAATGCAGGCATTTTTTGCTCTGCTATTTTACTGACAATTGGCTTAGTTTTGGCTAAGCCATCAACCATCGAGAAGTCACTGTGTACACGCAGGTGTATAAATCGAGGATCTTGCATTGTTTGCCTATTTTGCTTTACGCAAGCTCGCCATTGGCCTGCGCGATTATCGTTTTTATTGGCTTGAAACTGGTTCTATGATGCGGTGTTACGCCGTGAAGTGCAAGCGCTTCAAGATGCGCTTTAGTTGGGTAACCTTTATGACCTGCAAAGCCATATTGCGGGTATTCTGCATCTAGCGCCTTCATCTCGTTATCGCGAGTCACTTTAGCTAAAATGGATGCTGCGCTAATTTCGGCAACTAAACTATCGCCTTTAACAATAGCTTGTGCTGGTATATTAATATCTGGCAAGCGATTACCATCAATAAACACAAATTCCGCAGGGATTGATAACCCTTCTACTGCACGTTTCATGGCAAGCATAGTGGAATGTAGAATATTAAGCTCATCTATTTCTGGCACAGTGGCTCTGGCAATATTAAAACACAGCGCTTTTTCGATAATTTCATCGTATAACGCTAAACGTTTTTTTTCTGTGAGCTTTTTAGAATCTGCAAGCCCAGCAATTGGGTTGTTTGGATCTAAAATTACTGCTGCAGTTACCACATCACCCACGAGTGGACCACGTCCTACTTCATCAACACCGGCAACTAACTGTGTATTAGGGCGAATAATCTCAGTCATTTTTATTCTCTATAACGTTACTTACAGCAAGTGCTGCTTGTTTACTTGCGTCGAGCCTTAATGCTTTATGCATTTCAAAAAAAGTCTCTTTAAGTGCAGTTTGATCATTCTCAAGTAGCGGCAACAAGGTACTGGCCAGATTTTCTGGTGTCAGATCATTTTGCAGTAGCTCAGGAACTAATTGCTTGCCCGCTAATAAATTAGGAAGTGAAAAATGTTCGATGTTAAATTTAAATAAGCGTGTCACTAAGTGGTATGTCAGGGCTTTTAACTTGTAGCCTACCACCATTGGGCGTTTTAATAGCATACATTCAAGCGCAGCTGTACCCGACGCTAATAGCACAGCATCAGCTGCAGTCATGACTTCTCGCGATTTACAATCGACAAGTGTAAATACATCTTCAGCTTGGTATTGTTTAGCTACTGCTAAAAACTCGTCTTTTCGTTTTTCATTTACGAGAGGCACCAGCACTTTTAAATCGGGAAGTTGCTGTTTAACAAGAAGCACAGCTTGAATGTATGGCTCACTCAGTAAAGTCACTTCTGAACCGCGGCTACCAGGTAGTACCGCTAAAACTTTATCATTTGTAGTTAAATTAAAAAGTGCCCTGCTTGCTTCTTTATCATCTTCAAGTGGTAATTCATCAGCCAACGTATGACCAACAAATTCGCACGGAATATTGTGTTTATCATAAAACGCTTTTTCAAATGGCAGCAGTGCAAGCACTAAGTTAGTCGCTTCAGCCACTTTAAAAACGCGTTTTTCGCGCCATGCCCACACCGATGGACTGACGTAATGCACAGTTTTAATACCAGCGGCTTTGAGTGGTTTTTCAACACGTAGGTTAAAATCTGGCGCATCGATACCAATAAAAATATCGGGCGGATTATCAATAAAGTGTTGAACGATTTGCTTTTTAATACTCAGTAAGCGAAACAGCTTAGGCAGTACTTCAAATACGCCCATCACAGCCAACTCTTCCATTTGAAAATGGGTTTTAAAGCCTTCAGCCAACATGCGCGGTCCGCCAATACCTTCAAACGAGGCGTTTGGGTAATGTTGTTTTAGTGCTTTAATTAATCCTGCACCTAAAATATCGCCGGAGTGTTCCCCGGCGATAAGTGCAATTCGTAATGGCTTATCCGATATCATTATCGGATAAGTCCACGACTAGATGATTTAGCGAAATCGATCATGGTTTGCACGGCTTTAAACTGCTCTGCTTCTTTTTCCATTTCAGCTAGCGCTTCATCTAGCTTATTACCTTTACGGTAAAGCAACTTATAAGCACGGCGTAATGCCATAATTTCGTCTGACTCAAAACCTCTGCGCTTGAGGCCTTCGGTGTTGATTGCTACAGGTCGTGCTGGCGTACCAATGGTAGTTACAAAAGGTGGCACATCTTGGTTTACACCAGAGTACATACCAACAAACGCATGTGAGCCAATATGGCAAAATTGGTGAATACCCGAGTTACCAGCAAGGATCACCCAGTCACCTACATGAACATGGCCTGCTGCACTTGCGTTATTAGCGAAAATACAGTTGTTGCCAATCACACAATCGTGCGCAACATGCGTATACGCCATAAATAAGTTATTTGAGCCAATTTTGGTAATGCCTTCATCTTGAATGGTACCACGGTGAATTGTGGCACATTCGCGGATCACGTTATTGTCACCAATAATCAGCTTTGTTGGTTCATCCTTGTACTTTTTGTCTTGGCACGCTTCACCCACTGAAGCGAATTGGAAAATATGGTTACCAGTGCCAATCACAGAAGGCCCTTTGATAACAACATGCGATTCAATGATACAGTCGTCACCAATCACAACATCGTTGCCAATATAACTGTAAGGACCAACTTTTACGTTGTTGCCAAGTTGAGCACCAGGCTCAATAATTGCAGTAGGATGGATCACGTATTATAACTCTCTTCTTGCACACATTAACTCAGCTGAACATACAACTTTACCGTCAACTTTCGCTTCACCGTAAAATTTCCACATATTGCGACGCTCTTTTAAGAACTCAACATGGAGGTGCATCGTGTCACCTGGTAATACTGGTTGCTTAAAACGTGCATTATCAATGGCTGCAAATAAATATAGTTCATTATCGCCACGATTTTCGGTTGTTTTAAAACCGAGTAAACCTGTTGCTTGCGCTAATGCTTCTAAAATCATTACGCCAGGGAAAATTGGCTGCCCAGGGAAGTGGCCTGTAAAAATTGGCTCATTTGCTGTGACATTTTTGATCGCGTGAAGCGTTTTTCCCGGTTCAAAGTCAACTACTTTATCAACCAATAGCATTGGGTAACGATGCGGTAATAGCTTTAGGATTTCTTGAATATCAAAGCTGTTTAATTGTTCTGCCAAAATCTTTTTCCTTAACCTAACTTATATCCTCGTCTCAGTTTTACACTGAAACGATCAATAACACATGACGAAGGTTATTCATCACGCTCCGGCAGCGCTTGCTCAACTGCCTTTAATCGTTTGTTTATCGTTGAAAGCTGACGTAATTGCGCCATATTACGGCGCCATTCTTTGTTGTCACTGTGCGGCACACCTGAAGAGTAAATGCCTGGCTTGTCGATACCACTAATGACCATCGACATACCTGTAAGAATTACGCCATCCGCAATTTCAACATGGCCAGTAATTGCCGACATACCGCCTATCTGACAGTATTTGCCAATGGTGGTGCTACCTGCCACCACGGCGCAGCCTGCAATTGCAGTACCTTCTTTGATCACAACGTTGTGTGCAATTTGCACCTGATTATCAATAATCACGTTGCGCTCTATTACGGTATCGCCAATCGCGCCACGGTCGATTGTGGTGCTTGCACCAATTTCAACTTTATCGCCAATAATTACCGAACCCAGCTGTGGGATTTTAACCCATTGACCTTGTTCATTTGCATAACCAAAGCCATCAGCGCCAATTACAGTATTAGCATGTACTAAGCAAGATTCACCAATCTCAACTTGATGATAAATCGTTACATTAGCCCAAATCTTTGTGTTGGCACCTATTTTAGCACCCTTACCAAGAAAGCTACCAGCACCAATTGATGCGCCTTCGGCAATTTCTACACCCGCTTCAATGACTGCATTTGCACCAATAGACACGTTATTGCCAATTTTTGCCGTGGCATCTACAACTGCTGTCGCATGAATATCGCTTGCAGGTGAAGGCGTTGTATCCATTGCTTGTGCTAATAAGGCATAAGCCAAATAGGGATTTGCAACAATGATTTTATTACCCGAAAAATGTTCAGCATCTTTCGCTGACAAAATGACAGCACCTGCATTAGTGAATGCTAATTGTACGCGGTATTTTTTATTGGCAAGAAAACTAATTTCATCGCCTTTTGCATTTTCTAGGGTTGCTATACGAGAAATGCTGAGCGAGTCATCACCGACCAGCTCAGCATTTAAAATCTCAGCAATTTGCTGTAATTTCATAAATTTTATTAGTTAGCCTTTGCTACACGCTCTGCAACTTTATCAGTGATATTATCTACTTTTTTCTCGTTTACATAAAGGCTTGCAGCAGCAGGTTTAACTTCGTCATATTTACCTTCTTTCGCTTCTGCTTCAATCGCTTGGAAAATAATAGACTCAAGTTTTTTTGTTTCTTGTGCTTGGCGCATCTGCATTTCTTGTTGTAAAGGCTGACCTTTCTCTTGTAATGCTTTTTGTAACTCTTGAATTTTCTTCTGATGCGCTTCTTTTTGTGCTTTGCTCATCGTCGCGTTTTCACGCTGGTATTTTTCAACTTCAAAACGAATGTCTCCTTGCAGTTTTTCTAGCTCTTGTCTGCGCTCACGGAACTCAGACTCTAACGTTGCTTTAATTGCTGCCGCTTGAGGAGCACCAGAAAATACTTGCTGTACATTTACAATCGCAACTTTGTGAGCAAAAGAGCTTGCTGAAGCACCCATTAGAAAAGTAGCTAACAAAGTCATGGCGGTTGTTTTAATCATTTTATTCACGAATTTATTCCTTTTAGAATGTGTTACTTATGTTAAAACTAATACCCTTAGTTTTATCATCTTCTTCTTTCTTAAGTGGATAGGCAAAACTAATTACCATAGGGCCCATTGGCGAAATCCACTGAATTGATAAACCTGTTGAAACACGGAAACGACTTGGATCCGAGTAATCTTCAAGTAATGCTTGTTCATCTGGCGTTAGGTTAGCGTAACGATCTACATCGAACTCAGTATCCCATACGTTCGCCGCATCAACAAATAAACTAGTACGAACAGAACTACTGTTCTCATCGTCTAAGAATGGTGTTGGTACAATCATTTCAAGACCAGCAACAGCCTTCACGTTACCACCAATACGACCATACGGTTCAACATTGTCAAACTTAGGATCACTACCGATTTGACCTTGTGAACCATCACCACCAGGTGTGCCTGGAAGCCATGTAGGCCCTACAACGATTGCGCGTGGTAAAATAGTATTTCGTTCAAAACCACGTAAATCCATTTCTGAAATACGGAAGAACTCTTGTACCGGAAGAATTTGGTCATAGCCATTTGTTTCACCGTAACCATTACCATAACCAAGCGCTGCTTTCGCAGAGAATGCCCACTTATGATTTGTACTTAATGGCCAGTAGAAACGTGAATCATAATTAACTTTAAAGTAATTAAGATCCGAATTAGGTGTTGTTGCTTTAAGCGTTAAGCTTTGTTTCGAACCTGCTGTTGGGAACATACCACGGTTAAGCGTTACACGTGACCAACCAGCACTTAATTCAAGCTTTAAGAATTCAAAACCTGCATCTGGATTCTCAGGGTCTAAGAACGTCTCACGCATAATACGTGTTTGCTCGTACTCTGAAAGTTCTGATAAGTATTCTTTTGAAACCGTTGCACCAAAGTTTAGACGGTTATTTGCATTTACCGGAATACCTAGGCTTGAGCCAACGCCATATTTTTTACTCTTATAGTCAATTAGGCTGTACTTACTTGCATCGAAGTTCTGGAAGAAGATCGAGTTACCTAAGCTAATACCATCTTTTGTAAAATATGGGTCTGTGTGCGATAAGCTCACGTTCTGTGAACCGGTTGCCGTACTGATATTAAATGCAACTTGGTCACCAGTACCTAAGAAGTTAGATTCACTGATACCGATATTAAACTGCAGCTTGTTATATGAACCGTATGCAAGACCAGCATTAAAGCTACCCGCTGATTGCTCTTTTACAGTGAAGTCCACATCTACTTGGTCATCTTTACCCGGTACAGGCGACACTTCAAAATCAACGTTTTCCATATACATTAAACGTTGAATTTGTAACTTAGAACGCTCAAGTGTACTGTTAGAAAGCCATGCACCTTCAAGCTGTGTGACTTCACGACGAATTACTTCATCAGAAGTAATTTCATTACCGCCGATGTTAATACGACGAACGTAAATACGTTTACCAGGGTCTACCGATAGCGTTAGTTTTACTTCTTTGTTTTCTTCATCAATATCAGGAATAGTTCGCACTTCAGCATTGGCATAACCAAAGCGAGCTAAGTAGTTTTTAATAAACTCTTCAGACGCTGTTACCACAGAACCGTTGTATAACTTGCCCGTTTTAAGTGGAATAACTGCGCGAATAAGCTCTTCACGACCAAGCAAGTCACCCATAAAATCAAATTCTTTAACAGTAAACTGCTCACCTTCGGTAACGTTTACAGTTACGTATACAGATTCTTTATCTGGGCTTACTGATACTTGGGTAGAATCAATATTAAATTTAAGGTAACCACGGTCAAGGTAGTAACTACGTACTTTCTCTAAATCGCCTTGTACTGTTTGCTTTTGGTATCTGTCGTTTGACATAAACATATACCAAGGCAAATCCTGACGTGATTCCGCAAGTGCTAACAGCTCTTCATCAGAGAATAATTCGTTACCAACGATGTTGATTTGACGAATTGATGCAGCCTCACCTTCTTTGAACTCAAGCTTCAGCTTTACACGGTTACGCGGTAAACGTGTAACTGAAACATCAATCGCTGCATTGTATTTACCAATGCCGTGGAAGAACTCTATTAGCCCTTTTTCTAAACCATCGACAACAACCATATCGAGCGGCTCACCTTTACGGATACCTTGCCCCTCTAAACTTTCATTTAGTTGCTCGTCTTTAATATCTTTGTTGCCTTCAAATTCGATAACGCTAATGGTTGGTCTTTCCGTCACTTGGAAAATAACCGTATCACCATCACGTACCACTTTGATGTTATCAAAATGGCCCGAACCATAGAGAGCTTTAATCGTTTTTGAAATTGTGTAACTGTCGAGGTTATCACCAATGTTAATAGGAATGTGCGTTAATGCGGCACCTAGTGCAACACGTTGCAATCCTTCAACTCTTAAATCTTCTACAATAAAGGAGTCTTGTTGGCCGAGAGCAGTAAAGCTTGCTCCCAATAAACTTATTACAGCCAATTGTTTTCTTATAGCCATGTTATTATTTGATTTCCTTTATAACCGCGTAAAATCGTTAAACAGCGCAAGGCAAGTTAACAATATAAGGATTAGCGCACCAATCCTAAAACCTAATTCTTGTGTCTTTTCAGAGACTGGCTTTTTTCTGATAAGTTCAATGATGTAATACATTAAATGGCCGCCATCTAAAATTGGCAGCGGTAACAAATTGAAAAAACCAATGCTCACACTAACAAATACTAAGAATTCCAATAATGGCATGATGCCACTACTAGTGCTGGCTCCGGCGCCGATTGCCACCCCTACCGGACCACTTAAGTTAGCAACAGAAACTTGTCCTGTTATCAAATTTACTACTGTTGCAAAACTTACTTTTATTAATTGAATTGTTTTATCAACACCCAAAACAATTGCATCAAAGACACCGTATTGTTGTGTCGAAATCATCCACGATGGCCAATTTTCAACAAAGGGTACCACACCTAAGTAGCCTTGATTAAGCCCTTGATCATTTTTTTTGCTACCTGGGGTAACTTCAATATTGAGCTTCTCATCACCGCGGCTAATAGTAAGTAATAATGGCGAATTTGGCGAGCGTTGAATTCGGCTTACAAAACTTTGCCAAGAGGTTACTTGTTCACCATCAACAAGGTGAATTGTGTCTTCAACTTGAAGTCCAGCATTTGCTGCAGGACTGTCCTTTTGCACATGACCAAGGCGCATAGTCTCTAATGGTCTAAATGGTTTGATACCAATATCAACAATTGGATTACCATCATCTTTTAATTGCCAATCGGATAAGTTGAGGTAGGTTTGTTGATAGCCTAAATCATCGTCTTTAACACTAATGCGAACTTGCTGCTCGCCAATGTTTTCCATGAGCATTAACAACGTTTCACGCCAACCGTAAACTTCTTTATCGTTTATAGCTGTAATTTGTTGCCCTGCTTGTAGCCGTGCTTGCTCCGCTAAACTGCCAGGCACCACTTCACCTATTACAGGCAATAATGAACGCACACCCACCATATACATAATGGCAGAAACAACAATGGCAAATACAAAATTTGCCATTGGACCCGCTGCTACAACTGCGATACGTTGGTAAACAGATTTATTGTTAAAAGCTGCTGTGCGCTCAGAAGGCGCAACATCTTCCACTCGCTCATCGAGCATTTTTACATAACCACCTAGCGGGATCGCAGCAACAACATACTCAGTACCGAGTTTGTCATACCATTTAAACAGCGGTTTACCAAAGCCAATAGAAAAACGAATAACTTTAACGCCACAGCGTCTCGCTACCCAAAAATGCCCATATTCGTGCACTACAACAATAATGCCAATCACTAATACGAAAGACAGTAAGTTCCACAAAAATTCCACTAACAACTCCCTGTAATCATGTTATTTGCCAGCGCACGAGCTTCACTATCCAGTTGTAAAATCTCATCTAGATTATTTATTGCCAAGTGTTTGTGTTGCTTAGCAATCTCATTGAGTACCTGGGAGTTAATGCGGTAAATATCTAAAAAGCCAATCTTATTTTCAAGAAACGCAGCTACAGACTGCTCGTTAGCAGCATTAATCGCAGTAGTCGCATATTGACCTTCACTACATGCATCAATAGCTAACTTTAAATTCGGGTAACGTTCAAAATCAGGTGCAATAAAACTAAAGTCGACCATTTGCGTGAAATCGAGTGGCGCAACACCCGCGTCAATTCGTTTTGGAAAAGCTAAAGCGTGGGCAATTGGCGTACGCATATCAGGATTACCCATTTGCGCCAATACTGAGCCATCAGTGTATTGCACCATTGAGTGAATAATACTTTGTGGATGGATTACTACCTGAATATCGTCAGGCTCTGCGTTAAATAACCATTTTGCTTCAATAAACTCTAAGCCTTTATTCATCATAGTGGCTGAATCTACTGAAATCTTTTTACCCATATCCCAATTTGGATGGGCTACCGCTTCATCTACTGAAATATTGGCAAAGGTATTTAAATCGCGTGTTCTGAAAGGTCCACCCGAACCCGTTAAAAGTATTTTGCTTACGCCATGCTGAGCTAAATTTGCACTGAAACAGTTTTCTTGCACACTCGATGGCATCGCCTGGAATATTGCATTATGTTCGCTATCGATAGGCAATAACGTTGCACCAGAGTGTTTTACTTCATTAATAAACAGTTCACCCGACATCACAAGTGATTCTTTATTGGCGAGTAACACGCGTTTACCTGCTTTAATCGCTGCAAGAGTCGGCATCAAGCCAGCCGCTCCAACAATAGCTGCCATAACAGAGTCTACCGACTCGTCACTAGCAACATCACATGCACTTTGCTCACCACTAAGTACAGTAACTGGTAAACCCTGTTGAGCTACATATTGTGATAATTGCTGCGCAGCTTCTGCATCTTGCATGACGGCATATTGCGGTAAAAATTGTTTGCATTGCTCGACCATTAACTGCCAGTTTTTACCCGCCACAAGCGCAAAAACTTGATACAACTCTGGATTTCGTGCAATGACATCAAGTGTGCTTGTACCGATAGAACCCGTTGAACCAAGTATTGTTACACGTTGCATTATGCCACCAAGGTCCAAGCATAAAATGCGGCAAAAAGAGGTGCTGCAGCGGTTAAACTATCAATTCTGTCGAGAATACCGCCGTGACCAGGTAAGCATGAACCACTGTCTTTTAAGCCAACTTCGCGCTTAAACATACTCTCTAATAAATCACCAACAGCCGAGAAAAGTCCGACTACCGCAGCCATAGCCGCGTAAAGAAACCATTTATCCGTTGGTACTTTGGTGAAATAACAAAAAGCCAGTACAAAAATACCCGAACAAATTAAACCACCTACTAGCCCTTCAATTGTTTTGTTGGGACTAACTAACGGCATTAATTTGTGTTTACCTAAATTCTTACCTGAGAAGTAAGCACCGATATCGGCACTCCAAACAATGCCAAGAACAACCATAATTAAAATTGAACCTTGCGTTGCATTGGTAGCGTATTCGCTGCTACGAAGTACATTAAGTGCTAACCACATAGGAAGAAGCGTTAATAAACCGGCAATAGCACGCATCGTCAAACCACTGTGCCACGCTTTTGCTGTTCTTGGGTAGGTCCATACCAGTGCACACGCGACTAGCCACCATGCGACGGCTAAGGTAAAGACATAATTTGCAGAACCAATTAATTTGCCATTTTGCCATAAGCTTTCAATTGGCCAGAATAGGTTTGCAATAAATAAAATAATTGCTGTACCTGCAACATAGCTCATGCGTGCAGCGAATTTCTTAAGCCCCATAAACGCTGACCACTCCCAAGCAGAGAGCAACACAATCAAACCTGCAATTAGGCTGAAAAGCTCAAGAGGAGTGAAAAAAACAAGCGCAAGCGCTGCTGGCGCTAACACCAAAGAAGTTAAAATACGTTTTATTAACAAATCAAATTACCCTTTTAAAATCACGATTGAGCAAGTAGTTCTTTTATTTGTTCGCCAGTACAACCAAAGCGACGCTCTCGTGAAACATAACATGCGATTGCATCTGCAAACGCTTGTTCATTAAAATCTGGCCAAAGTGTATCAGTAAAATAAAGTTCAGCATAAGCCGCTTGCCACAATAAGAAATTGCTTATGCGTAAATCGCCTCCAGTGCGAATTAACAGATCAAGTGGCGCTTGTTCATGCATGCTAATGTACTGTGATAGCACATTTTCATCAATATCATCAGCGGATAAGTCACCGGCTTCAACTTGTTTTGCTAGTTGTTTTGCAGCTTGGGCAATATCCCACTGACCACCATAATTGGCTGCGATATTGAGTGTCAAGCCAGTGTTATTTGCAGTTAATTGTTCTGCTTTCTGCACGCTTTTTTGTAGCTTGTCAGAAAAGCGACTAATATCACCTATCACTTTCAACTTAACATTATTTTTATCGAGTTTTTTTACTTCATTGGTCAATACAAACATGAAGAGCTCCATTAAGGTAGTCACTTCTTGTTCAGGACGGCGCCAGTTTTCACTGCTAAATGCAAAAAGCGTTAACGATTCTATGTTCAGTTGGCGACAGAACTTCACCGCATTTCTAACTGACTCAACGCCCTTTTTATGACCAAACACGCGAGGCTTACCCTTTGCTTGTGCCCAACGTCCATTACCATCCATAATTATGGCAACATGACGCGGTAAGCTTTGTTGAGTAATAGCATCCTTGGTGATTGTCATTAAGTGTCGTTTCCTAAAGTAAAAAGCGCCGTCTAGTATACCCTAGACGGCGCTTTAAAACTAATAATTTAGTTGTTCAATGATTGAGCGTAAAAGCGCTCAAAAATTGTTTTAGATTTCCATTAATTCAGCTTCTTTAGCAGATAAAATAGCATCCATTTCTTTGATGTATTTATCCGTTAGCTTCTGAACTTCGTCGTCACTTTGACGCGCTTCATCTTCTGAAATCTCTTTGTCTTTTAACAGTGCTTTAACGTCTGAGTTAGCATCGCGACGGATGTTACGAATTGCAACACGGCCACATTCAACTTCACCACGTACGATCTTAATAAGATCTTTACGACGCTCTTCTGTAAGTGGAGGTAATGGTACGCGAATAACTGTACCCGCTGACATTGGGTTTAAACCTAAATCTGACGCCATAATTGCTTTTTCAACCGCTTGCGTAAGTGATTTATCAAACACACTGATCGCAAGAGTACGGTTGTCTTCAATTGTCACGTTACCCACTTGGTTAAGTGGTGTGTCAGCACCGTAGTAAGATACTTGAATACCGTCTAAAAGGCTTGGGTGTGCGCGGCCAGTACGAATTTTTGATAATTGTGAGCCTAGCGCGTCAACACTCTTTTGCATACGTTCTGCAGCATGCTGTTGGATTTCTTTAATCACGTTAATCTTCCTAACTAATAGCTTATTCTGCTGATTTATGTGTAATCAGCGTACCTTCATCTTCACCAAGGATAACACGTTTTAACGCGCCTGGTTTATTCATATTAAATACACTGATTGGCATATTGTGGTCACGAGCCAGGGTAAATGCCGCTAGGTCCATCACCTTTAATTCTTTTTCGATTACTTCGCTGTAAGTCAAAGTTGGGTAAAGTGTTGCCTCTGGGTTTTTCACCGGATCATCACTGTATACACCATCAACTTTTGTCGCTTTTAATACTGTGTCAGCTTCAATTTCAATGCCACGTAAACATGCTGCAGAGTCTGTTGTAAAGAATGGGTTACCTGTACCTGCTGAGAAAATAACAACACGGCCAGTTTTCAGTAAGCTAATAGCTTCTGCCCAGTTATAAGCATCACATACACCGTTTAGTGGAATTGCTGACATTAGACGTGCATTAACATATGCACGGTGCAGCGCGTCGCGCATTGCTAAACCGTTCATTACCGTTGCAAGCATACCCATATGGTCACCAACAACACGATTCATGCCGTTTTCAGCAAGTGTACCACCACGTAGGAAGTTACCACCGCCGATTACCACACCTACTTCAACGCCTAACTCTACAAGCTCTTTAATTTCTTGTGCCATACGGTCAAGAATTGATGGGTCGATACCAAAGCCTTCTTGGCCCATTAGAGCTTCACCGCTTAATTTCAATAAAACTCGTCTAAATACTGGCTTACGATTTGTGTTCATAGTAGTCCTGGCTGAAAAAGTTGCAAAAAATAACCGCGCTAATTATAGCGCGGTTATTCTAAAGAATTTTATCTCTTAGCGCAAAAGCAAAAGCCATTTTGCTAAGTGAAAAAAGTCGATTACTCGCCTTTAGCTGCTGCGATTTGTGCAGCTACTTCAGCAGCGAAGTCTTCTTCTTTCTTCTCGATACCTTCACCTACTTCTAGGCGAATGAAACCAGAGATAGTAGCGTTCTTCTCTTTAAGGAACTCACCAACTGATTTCTTAGGTTCCATGATGAAAGGCTGACCAGTAAGAGAGATCTCACCAGTGAACTTCTTCATACGACCAACAACCATCTTCTCAGCGATTTCTGCTGGCTTACCTTCGTTCATTGCGATTTCAACTTGAACCGCTTTTTCTTTCTCTACAACCTCAGCAGGAACATCTTCTGGGTTAAGGAACTCAGGCTTAGAAGCAGCAACGTGCATTGCAACGTGCTTAAGTGTTTCTTCGTCAGCTTCACCAGTTACAACAACACCGATACGGTCGCCATGACGGTATGCAGCAGCGCTAGCGCCATCGATGTACTCAACGCGACGAACGTTGATGTTTTCACCGATTTTAGCAACTAGTGCAACGCGTGTTTCTTCGAATTGCTCTTTAAGTGCATCGATATCAGCTTTTGACGCAGCAGCTGCATCAAGAACAGTGTTTGCAAAACCTAGGAAGTTTTCGTCTTTAGCAACGAAGTCAGTTTGACAGTTAACTTCAAGAAGCGCAGTGAAACCTTCACCTTGCTTGATAAGGATTGTACCTTCTGCAGCGATGTTACCCGCTTTTTTAGCAGCTTTAGCAGCACCGCTCTTACGCATGTTTTCGATCGCTAACTCGATATCACCGTTAGTTTCAGTAAGTGCTTTTTTACAATCCATCATGCCAGCGCCAGTGCGCTCGCGTAATTCTTTAACTAGGGCAGCAGTTACAGCCATTAGTATGTCCTCAAATCCAAAATCTATTTAAAATAAGCGGGAGCAAGCTCCCCCTAATCATCAGAATATCAAGCTTTCTATGATACTTTCATGAAGGCTTGATAAGCGCTATTACTCAGCTTCTACGAAGTCGTCTTTTTCAGCTTGAACAGCGATGTTGCTTTCACGGCCTTCAACAGCCACGTCTGCTACAGCGTTAGTGTAAAGCTGGATAGCACGGATAGCATCGTCGTTACCTGGGATGATGAAATCAACACCATCTGGGTTTGAGTTAGTATCAACAACAGATACTACTGGGATGCCTAGGTTGTTTGCTTCTTTAATAGCAATGTGCTCGTGATCAGCGTCGATAACGAAGATAGCGTCTGGAAGACCGCCCATGTTCTTGATACCGCCAAGGCTCTTTTCAAGCTTTTCCATTTCACGAGTAAGCATTAACGCTTCTTTCTTAGTTAATTTTTCGAAAGTACCGTCTTGGCTTTGAGTCTCAAGGTCTTTAAGACGCTTGATTGACTGACGAACTGTTTTCCAGTTAGTTAGCATACCACCTAACCAACGGTGGTTTACGTAGTACTGGTCAGAACGTAGTGCAGCTTCTTTAACTGCTTCGCTTGCAGCGCGCTTAGTACCAACGAAAAGGATTTTACCTTTGTTTGATGCTACGCCTTTAAGGAAAGACATTGCTTCGTTGAATAAAGGTACAGTTTTCTCTAGGTTGATGATATGTACGCGGTTACGTGCACCGAAGATGAACGGCTTCATCTTAGGGTTCCAGTAACGAGCTTGGTGACCGAAGTGTACGCCAGCTTGTAGCATATCGCGCATAGAAACGTTTGCCATTTTTATATTCCTCTGTAATTTTGGGTTAGGCCTCCACATATCCCATAGCACCAACAGTTTGCTTAATTTAGCGCCCTGCACCCAAGTGTATGTGCCGATATGTGTGTGTGTTAAAAATTAAAGTTTAAGTGTATTCACTACAATCAACTTAAAAATCCCGAGGAAATTTAAATTTTAATTGTAAAAATACGGCGCGCTTTATACCATATTAACAATCAGAACTCAAATTTTATGAGTGATTTTCAGTCAAACGAACTAAGCAAATCGATGTCGTGTTTGACCATAATTTAAAGAATTTTGGAGCTTAAATGAGTGCAGTGATTAAAACCCCAGCTGAAATTGAAAAAATGCGAGTTGCTGGGCGCTTAGCAGCTGAAGTATTAGAAATGATTGAACCTCACGTTAAAGTGGGCGTGACGACTGATGAACTAAACCAAATTTGCCACGATTATATCGTAAACGAGCAAGATGCTATTCCAGCACCACTAAACTATCACGGTTTTCCAAAGTCAATTTGTACCTCAGTAAACCACGTTATCTGTCACGGTATTCCAAATGACAAGCCATTAAAAGATGGCGATATCATTAATATCGATATCACGGTAATTAAAGATGGTTACCACGGCGATACCTCAAAAATGTTTTACGTAGGCCAGCCATCAATTCAAGCAAAACGCTTATGTGAAATTACACAAAAAAGCTTATACCTTGCTATCGAAATGGTTAAACCGGGTGTTCGCCTTGGTGACATTGGCGCAGCAATTCAAAAATACGCTGAAGGTTTTAACTATTCAATTGTACGTGAATATTGTGGCCACGGCATTGGCGCTGAGTTCCACGAAGAGCCACAAGTAATGCACTATGGTAAGCCTGGTACAGGTGAGGTACTGCAAGAAGGCATGTGCTTTACGATTGAACCAATGGTGAACGTTGGTAAACGTCAATGTAAGCTGCTAAAAGACGAATGGACAGTAGTAACAAAAGACCGTTCATTGTCAGCACAATGGGAACACACACTACTTGTGACTAAAAACGGAGTTGAAATTCTTACGCTACGATCAGATGATGAGCTTCCGAGAGTGATCGAACATAGCGCATAAGAAGGCCATCAATGGCAATAACAAAAAAATTTACACAGTTGCTCGCAAAATGCGAGCAACTCGATGATTACAAACACCTTCTAGAACAATTTTACCTGTGGCTCGAAGAGCAATTTTCACATCAACCTGTTGAGCGTTTAGTTAAGGCGCGTGCACAGTTAATCGACGCGATTTTAAGTCGTCTCTATCATCAGTATCAATTGCAATCACATGGCGATTTAATTGCTATAGGCGGTTATGGACGCGGCGAATTACACCCATTTTCCGATATCGATTTTTTACTGCTGGTAAACAAAGAACCTAACAAAGAAACACAAGAGATTATTTCTCAGTTTGTCACCTTTTTGTGGGATCTTCGCCTTGATATTGGTCACAGTGTGCGCACCCTAAAACAAACTATCGAGCAAAAAAAGAGTGACGTAAATTTTGCCACCAGTTTACTCGAATCTCGCCTTGTTTGTGGCGATGAAGAAAACTACCAAGCTTTACAAAAAAAATTAATTGAAACATCTGCTTGGAAGTCTGATACGTTTTTTATTGCCAAGCGCGATGAGCAAGAGCTGCGTCATAAAAAATGCCATGGTACGGCCTATAATCTCGAGCCCAATCTAAAAGAAAATCCCGGCGGTTTGCGCGATGTACAAACCATTATTTGGGTGGCAAAAAAGCATTTTCGTTCGCAAACACTCGAAGAGTTGGTAGAACATGGCTATTTAACCTTTGAAGAGCACCAAGAGTTGCTCGAATGCATTGTTAACCTTTGGAATATTCGTTTTGCGCTGCACCTTGCCGCAGGGCGCATGGAAAACCGTTTACTGTTTGACTATCAACCAATAGCAGCAAAATTGTTAGGCTTTGGTGATGATGGACGTGCAGCTGTTGAGCGTATGATGAAGCGATTATTTCGCATTATGGGACGCGTGCGCGAACTTAACCAAATGCTGCTCTCTTATTTTGAGCAAAGCATTTTAAGCGGCCATGTAAATTACAAAGTCAGTGATATTAATAACGATTTTGAGCAAATTGGTCATCAAATTCGCGTTAAAGATCCGCAAGTATTTTTCCATCGCGAAAAGATTATTGAGCTGTTTTGGCATATTGCAGATAACCCACAAATTACCCATATTTACCCAAGCACCATTCGCCTTTTACGCCAAGTAAGGCGCCGTTTGCTTGGCGATTTACAGGATTATTCCCTTTGTCGTGCGATGCTGCTTAAACTAATTTCGCACCCAAATGGCATGGGGCGCGCCTTTACGTTAATGCACAAACACGGCATTTTATCGGCCTATTTACCAAACTGGCGTAATATTGTCGGGCAAATGCAATTTGATTTATTTCATGCCTATACGGTAGATGAACATACTCACCGTTTAATCCAAAATCTATATCATTATTTCCAGCCAGAGTGTGCCAATACGTTTCCTCTTTGCCGTGAAATTGTGGTGCGTATGGAGAAGCCAGAGCTGCTCTATTTAGCCGGTATTTTCCACGATATAGCCAAAGGACGTGGTGGCGATCACTCAGAGCTTGGTGCAGTGGATGCCAGAGAGTTTGCAAAACTCCATGGCTTATCTTCTTTTGAAGGCAAGTTTATTGCGTGGCTTGTTGAAAATCATTTACTTATGTCGGTCACAGCCCAGCGTAAAGACATCAACGACCCAGATGTAATTGCGGAATTTGCAGCAAGAGTTAAAAATGAAAAACAACTCGATTATCTCTATTGCTTAACCCTAGCCGATATTCGCGCCACCAATGATAACCTTTGGAATGACTGGAAAAGCACGCTTCTTCGTGATTTGTATGTTCATACACAGCGCGCGCTACGACGCGGACTTGAAAATCCAATGGACTTACGTGACCAAATTCGCGACAAGAAAGATCAAGCAAAACAACGTTTACTTAATTTAGGCTTTGCTGAAGAACAAATTGATACGCTATGGCTGCGTTTTAAACCAGACTACTTTACCCGCTTTACAGCACAAATGATTGCGTGGCAATGCGAACATATTTTAGCAGCCAAAGATCCTAGCAAAGGCATTGTTTTACTTTCAGGAAAACCCATAAATGGCGGCAGCCAAGTATTTGTTTATTGCCCTGATCAAGCCAATTTAGTTGCACGCTTGGTAGCGGTTTTAGGTGCCAAAAAAGCAAATATTTTGCACGCACAAATTATGAATACCAAAGATGGCTATGCGGTTGATAATTTTGTTATTTTGGAGCAAAACGGCGAACCTGTAACAAGTCAAAGTCGCGCTAGCTCTATCAAGAAGTCAATTCAGCAAGTCATTGATGAACCAAATAAAAAGCTTCGTTTAAAGAAAGATCGTAAAAAGCGCTTTAAAGATTTTAATATCAAACCGCGCGTTATTGTCTCGCAGCATGGCCGAAAGGACAGAACCCTTGTCGAAATTCAAGTGGTTGACATTCCTGGCTTATTAACCAAAATAACCGATGTATTTTCAAGTTTAGCGTTACATATCCACGCTGCGCGCATCACAACCATAGGTGAACGTGCAGAAGACTTCTTTGTGGTATCAAACGCAGACTATGACGCATTAAATGAACAAGAAAGTGGCGTGTTGAAAAACCGCTTACTTGAAAAATTCAATTCCGAAAACGATTAAAGGCACACCATGGAACATTTAAAATTAACCATCGAACAAGCATGGGAAAATCGCGACAATATTTCACCATCATCTGTTACAGATGAGGTTTTCAACGCAATTAACGAATCCCTCGCTCTATTAGATTCAGGTAAAGCACGTGTGGCTGAAAAAATCTCAGGTGAATGGGTTGTACACCAGTGGCTAAAAAAAGCTGTTTTATTATCATTTAGAATTCGTGACAACGCGCCAATGAGCGATGGTGTTAACCAATTTTACGACAAGGTACCACTTAAATTTACTGACTACACACCAGAGCAATTTAAGCAAGAAGGCATGCGCGTAGTACCAAATGCGGTAGCTCGTCAGGGCAGCTTTGTTGGCAAAAATGTGGTGTTAATGCCTTCTTATGTGAACATTGGCGCTTACGTTGATGAAGGCACAATGGTTGATACATGGGCAACAGTTGGTTCATGCGCACAGATTGGTAAAAACGTTCACCTTTCAGGTGGTGTCGGCATTGGTGGTGTTTTAGAGCCATTGCAAGCTAACCCAACCATTATTGAAGATAACTGCTTTATTGGCGCACGCTCAGAAATTGTTGAAGGTGTAGTGGTAGAAGAAGGCGCAGTAATTTCAATGGGTGTTTATATTAGCCAAAGCACGCGTATTTATGACCGTGAAACGGGCGAAACCCATTATGGCCGCGTACCAGCTGGCGCAGTTGTTGTACCTGGTTCACTGCCATCAAAAGACGGCTCACACAGCCTATACGCTGCAATTATCGTGAAAAAGGTTGACCAACAAACTCGTGAAAAAGTGGGTATCAACGCCCTTCTTCGCTCTGTTAGCGAGTAATTGTTTTAAAATTTAATTTTAAAGCGCCTAATGGCGCTTTTTTATTTTCTTCTCATTTAACTTATTGTTAAATTTACAACTATATGCTTTAGTATAAAAAAACTACTAAAATATTAAGTCAATGATTGCTTCATTCAGAACATTTTCTTTTCAAGAGTTATCTAAACCAACACTGACGTTTTACCTATTCTCTTTGTTATTATGTATTGGGTATTGGTTGTTAAATCAGCATTTAATTCTATCAACCTCTAACAGTAATTCATTTTCAAACCAAGTTTTCCAAACAAAAACCGTTCGAGTCGAAATGAAATATGCATTTTCAACTCTTGAAAAAACCATGGCAAAATTTAAACGTCCGGAAACGCTTGAAACATCGATCAATTGTTTTCAAAACGTATGTGATATTACATTTAAAAACAAGTATCGAGATAACTCTGAAGCGGCGATTTTGGCAGAATCCATTTATGAGTCTCTAATCCCAATACCAAAAAAGAGCGCTAATTAGCGCTCTTTTTGATTATTTAGAAGTGATTAATCTTCTAGCAGTGCATCTGTTTTCGCTGCACAAATAAAGTCATTTTTATGAAGACCTTTAATCGAGTGGCTCCACCAAGTAACCGTTACCTTGCCCCACTCAGTTAAGATACCAGGGTGATGACCTTCGTCTTCTGCCATTGCACCTAATTTGTTGGTGAATTCTAGTGCAAGTTTAAAGTTCTTGAACTTAAAAACACGCTCTAATTGCATAATGCCGTCAACCACAATTGGTGTCCAATCAGGAATTTGCTTAACTAATACAGCTAACTCTTCATCTGAAACTTTTGGTGCGTCAGCACGACACGCTTCACATTTTTGAGCACTTAATTCAGACATAATAAACCCTTTTCTAACTTGCTTTCTTTTGTTTAGGTGGAAATAGTGGCTCGTGGAGCCCTAGCGCTTTTGCTTTTTCAACAAGCGACATAATATCGAGCTGAGAAATATCAAATAAATCTTCAATCGCATTAATGGTGTAATACAACGGTTGCATAATATCGATGCGATAAGGCGTACGAAGCACATCAAGTGGCTCAAGCGGTTTGATTTGAGGCACATCTGAATACACATATTGTGTCTCGCCTGGGCTTGATAAAATACCGCCACCATAAATACGTAAACCATCTTTGGTTTGCATTAAGCCAAACTCTACAGTAAACCAGTATAAACGCGCTAAATACACACGATCTTTTTTCTCAGCAGCTAAGCCAAGTTGACCATATTTATGCGTAAATTCTGCAAACGCAGGGTGCGTTAGCATCGCGCAGTGGCCAAAAATTTCATGGAAAATATCTGGCTCTTGTAAGTAATCAAACTCTTCACGTGAGCGAATAAAAGTCGCCACCGGAAACTGTTTATTTGCTAGTAAACGGAAAAACTCATCAAAGTCGATAAGTGCAGGCACAGGTGCACATTCCCAACCCGTTGTTTCACGAAGTACTTTACTTACTTCTTCTAGCTGAGGAATACGGTCAAGCGGCAGGTTTAGCTTTTCTAAGCCATGCATATACTCATCACACGCTTTATTTTTTATACATTCTAATTGACGTGCGATCAGCTCTGACCAAATTTGATTTTCTTCGTCAGTCCAGTTGATAAACCCATTATCATCTGGCTGTTTAGAAATATAATTACTACTTTTGCCCATAAAATTTACTCTTTAACAGCAAGCAAGTCGCTTGCTTAAGCACAACATCCAAACGATTAATTATGTTATTAACTGTCGGATTAAGATGTTCTAGATGTTATGACAAAGTTACATAAAAGGTAATGATCATGGCTCTTTTGGAAATGCAGCACACACCTTAGTTTGTATCATTAAATTTACATAGGCGTATATAAAAATAAACAGCCTTATAAATTAAGGAAATTTACAACACCACAGTGTACAACTTTTATTACAAAAATATGATTTATGAACTTATTGCTTTGTTAATGAAGTGTTTTAGAAATTTTAAGCGCATACTTTTTTGAAAAAAAGAGACGCTTTGCGTCTCTTAACTTAGCCACATGTAAAGATAATTTAACTAGATTTGCTCAAGCGCTTGCGCTAAATCAGCAATAATATCGTCAGCTTCTTCAAGACCAACGGAAATACGCACAAGCCCATCTGAAATGCCCGCAGCTAATCGCTCCTCTTGTGTATAAGGCGAATGCGTCATTGATGCTGGATGTTGAATAAGAGTTTCGGCATCACCTAAACTTACAGCTAAAGTACACAGCTTAGTTGCATTGATAAACTGCGCTCCCATTTCAAGTGTGCCTTTTAATTCAAACGCAATCACACCACCAGCCGCTTTCATTTGCGTGCCAATAAATTTGTTACCTGGGTGAGATTTTAGGCCTGGGTAATATACTTGTTCTATTTTGTCGTGCTGAGCTAAAAACTCTGCCACTTTTTGTGCATTACTACAGTGTCTTTCCATGCGAACACTGAGGGTTTTCATACCTCGAATAATCAACCAAGCATCATGCGGGCTTATAGTTGCGCCGATATCTTTCAGTACAGTAAATTTAATTGTCTCAATGTGGTCTTTGCTACCACACACTAGACCAGCAACCACATCGCCATGGCCATTTAAGTACTTGGTTGCACTGTGCAGCACTATATCAATGCCAAAGTGCTTTGGTTTTTGCAAAAGTGGCGTCATAAAGGTGTTATCAATCACCGAAATTAAATTATTGCGTTTGGCAAAATCACCAATAAAGGCAAGGTCAATCACCACAAGGTTTGGGTTGATTGGAGTTTCAGCGAAGATCATTTTGGTATTTGATTTTAGTGCTTTTTCAACAGCGCTATGATCTTCCATATCAACAAACGTTACTTCGATACCAAACTTTGGCAACATGTGTGAAAACAACGCAAAAGTACAGCCATATACCGCTTTAGAGGCAATGAGATGATCGCCCTTTTCTAAAAAGCTAAGCACCGACGCAGAGACTGCTCCCATGCCCGTCGCTGTAGCTGCGCCATCTTCCATTTCTTCTAATGCCGCTATTTTCAGTTCTAATTCACGCGTAGTTGGATTGCCAAGGCGCGAATAAATATAGCCTGCTTCTTCGCCAGCAAAGCGCGCTGCGCCTTGCTCTGCGTTATCAAAAACAAAGGTGGATGATTGATAGATTGGGGTGCTTAAAGGGCCATGTGCATGATCATGCTGTTTGCCACCATGAATACATAAGCTCTTATCCGAAAGTTGTGATTTCATACTACTTGCTTAAATTGTTGTCATAATTATTAATTACATAATTAATGCACAACTGAAAAAACAACAAGCAAGCTAGATTGTTAGACGGCTAAAATTGTATACAAAAGCCCAAAAATGCGTAAAGTTTATTTTCCACTTTGGCTATTATCTTTTGTTTTAACACTGTCGATTGCAAGTTTAACGCATGATGTTAACAAGTTTTTCTTGCTAGGTAAGCCAGGTAACGGACGGCTTAATTCCATTGCTTTATAGCCAATACGTGCGGTAAAGATACTTACACTCACCCCTTGTGCTGCACGTGCAGATAATTTTCCTGCAAGCTCGGCACTGAGGGCTGTTGTGGCAAAATCGCTAATCAATTCGGCGCTGCCTGCAAACAGCATTTGTTTTAAGGTCATTCGATACAACTTTATGCGGCTAACATAGCCTAGCGGCAAACCATACACTTTGGTTATGTCTTCTATCATTTTAGTGCTGCGCCATAGCACCACTGCCATATCTACTAATGCAATAGGTGATATGGCTACCATCACCCCTGAAGTTGATGCGTATTTTTTAATGATATCTTGAGCCTGTTTATCTTGTTCTGCTAAAACAGTATTAGCATAAAGCGACATCACTTCTTTATCGGTATGGTGCTCATCTATTTGAGACAGCATCATCGCTAATTTTTCATTGCTTACATGCTGATTTATCGAGGTTATAAAATGTTTAGCTTCGCCAATTTGCACCGACTCCATCAAGCGCGCGCCAGCTAACTGTTGATTTTTTGTCGATTTAAGTTTGCGTAACAAAGTAAATTCGCGGAAAACAACCTTGCCTATCAAAGCAAGCGCCGTTGTTATTGCAATGCCGTAAACGCCAGCAAGTACAGGCGATGAATTTATTGCATCAATCAGTGAAAAAATCACTTCGCTAAATACTAAAACCATCAAAGATAAAACAAAAATTCGTCCAAGCCAATTTGGCTTAGAAGATGTAGCAAGGGCTTCAAGTTCGTTCTCAAATTGATGTTCATCTTCTAAAAGCTCAATTTCAGTCGGTTCAATCACCTTTCCTTGTTGTAGTGTTTCTACATTTTCCAAGATTGACTGTAATTGTTGATCTTGCTCTTCAGTAAATTGATTAATTACACGCCCTTTTTGCAATTCACTCATAGCACTTTATCCCCAATTAAATACTCAATGGCATGATCTAGCCTGACATGTTCAAGCGTGTTTTGTTTTGACAATAACGGATAAAAACTAGGAAACGAAAACCCATTCTCTGGCCATTGTTCTTCTGATAACAATCGCATCGGTGGTTGTGACGGCAAATAGGTAAGCAACTGCTCACTATCAACTGACTTACCAAAAATACAATTGAGCACTTGACCATTTTCAGTCACTTTAACCTGTTTGGTTGCCTTGACTGAGCTCATCGCCATGGTTTCAACGGTCACACCTTGGTAATTTAAATCATTTTGCGCATCAAGAATTAAGTTGTTTAATAGCAGCGCTAAATCTTTATGATGCTCAACACTTAAATGGTCAACTTTATTAGCAGCAAATAGAATTTTGTCTATTTTTGGGGAAAATAAGCGACTTAAGAAACCACTTTTACCGTAATCAAAATGTTTAAGTAACGACTTTAAAACATCACTTTGTTCCACTAATGCATCACGCCCTTTATCCAGCGCACCCAATAAATCAACTAAAATAATTTGCCTGTCAAAGCCACCAAAAAAGTTACTGTAAAAGGTTTTCACCACGTCTTTTTTATATTGTTCGAAACGTTGTTTTAAGGTGAATAAATAACTATTTTCAGGAGCATTTGCCAGTGTTTGGTGATCAATGGTTTTCACCGGGAAAAACAGCGTAATCGGAGCGTCTTCCAATTCACCCGGCATAATTAAACGGCCCGGTTGTAACTCTGTTAACTGGCATTGATTTTTAAATAGCAAAAGTAAATCACGGTATTCCAGTGCCAGAGCTTTTAACTGGCTGTAATCAACTTCTTGTGTCCAATCAAACTGATTAAGCTTTGCTAAAAATGCTTCACTATGCGGGTATCTTGGCGATTTTTTTAACAATGCAAATTGGCGGTTATTCCACTCTATAAATGACTCATCGAGCATGGGTAAGTCGAGCAACCACTCCCCAGGGTAATCAAAAATATCAATTGTCAGTGTGGCAACATCCGTTAAGTGCGAGCGCAAACCACTACTTGGCTTGTACTTCAAATTTAGTCGCAACGTATTCAACCGATTAGTGGATTCAGGCCATCTACCAGCCTGCAGTTCAGAGAGTGCATGCACATAATCAAACGTTGCTACACTTAAATCATCTTGACCAACTAATTTACCAGCTATAAAACGCTCTTGTTGCTGCAGTGAAAAAAATGGCATCTGACTTTTTGCGTTTGTCAGATGATGAATGAGTGATGTGATAAAGGCTGTTTTACCGCTTTTACTGAGTCCAGTAACCGCCAGCTTAACATGTTGATCTAATCCACGCTTAACCAGCTTTGTGGCTTTTGCACGCAATTTTTGCAATTGGTCTGAATGCTTAATAACCCTCTCCTTGCATATAAAACGGGTAAGTTATTTTCATAAACTTACCCGTTTCAATTGTTCGCTGAGTGACTATAGTTTGTTGATTTCACGGCTCACTGTAAACTCCGGTGAAGTAACGTACTTTTCCATCGCTTGTAAGCGGCCATCAATACGATCAAACTGTTCTTTCAAATCGTGTAGTGCACGACGTGGTGGTTCACCCGCTTGCCACACTTTCGATTTAACTTCGATTGGTCTTTCAGTATCAATCGTTTCGGTTTTACCTTGATGAGGTAAGGTTTCCGGCTTTACCTCCAAAATAAACCAACATGCAATATAAGCAACAATAAAGAATGGGCCACCGAGCAAGAGTACTGCTGAAATAAAGATAATCCTTACTAGCCACAGCTCCATATTGAAGTAATCACTTAACCCTGCGCACACACCTGCTAACTTGCCGCGTTTCGGGTCGCGATATAACTCACCTCTGCGTCTACTCATACTTTAGCCCTCCACTCAGGCGCCTCCGCATCTAAAATTGCTTCTAGCGTTTTAACGCGATCAGCCATTTTTTCTGCTTTATTTGCTAATTCAATTAGCTGGCGGTGCTCATGTTCGCTTAATCCTTGACTGACTTGTTTTTTGCTACGGTAATGTAGAATTAACCACAATGGCGCAACAAATATCATAAACAAGATTGTTGGAACTGCTATAACTTCAAACCCACTCATAGTGCCCTCCTGCTCTCCCAAGCTTTAATTATTACTTATCTTTTTTAGCCATGCTTTTCTTAAGAGCAGCTAGTTCATCATCAATTTTCTCTTCGTCTTGAAGACTTGCGATTTCATCGGATAATGACTTTTTACCCATTTCATACGATTCAATTTGTGACTCTAAGCCATCAATTTTGTTTTCGTAATGTTCAAAGCGACTTAACGCATCTTCAACTTTAGAAGAATCTAGCGCTTTTTTAACACCTAAACGAGATTCAGCAGAACGTTGACGAAGAATAATCGCTTTTTGACGTGCTTTTGCATCTGCAAGTTTGTCTTGCAGTGCAGCCACTTCATGTTGCAACTTTTCAATATGCTCTTCCACTTGAGCAAGTTCATGTGCAACAGCACTTGCCGCTTCTGTCGATTTTTTCTTTTCAACTAACGCTGAACGCGCAAGATCTTCACGATCTTTACTTAACGCAAGTTCTGCTTTAGCTTGCCAATCCGCAGCTTCTTGTTCAAGTTTCTCAACACGACGTGCTAATTCTTTCTTTTCAGCAATCGTTTTCGCTGAAGTTGAACGCACTTCTACAAGCGTGTCTTCCATTTCTTGAATAATCAGACGAACCATTTTTTCTGGATCTTCTGCCTTATCTAAAAGTGCATTAATGTTCGAATTCACAATATCTGCAAAGCGTGAAAAAATTCCCATAATACTTTCCTCAAATTTAAAATTTATGACTGACCGATATTACATTATCAAGATGCTTGCCAACTTTTAAATAACAACTAACCCAATGTTTTTAAATAGAAATATTTTGAAATATAAAAAACTTTAAACACAGTTAGAATTAAAATACACTAGATGTTAGCAAATTTGACCAAGAGTTAGTAAAAATGAGTCGAACTAATCAACAGGACAATCTTTTAGGCCAGTCTAACAGCTTTTTAGAAGTATTAGAGCATGTTTCTCAGGTGGCACAATTAAATAAACCAGTACTGATTATTGGCGAGCGTGGTACAGGTAAAGAACTAATAGCAGCACGTTTACACTTTCTATCCAGTCGCTGGGATCAGAACTACGTAAAACTCAACTGTGCAGCACTGAATGAAAACTTGTTAGAAAGCGAACTATTTGGCCACGAGTCGGGCGCATTTACCGGCGCAAGCAAACGCCATGAAGGCCGTTTTGAACGCGCGGATGGTGGCACACTGTTTTTAGATGAATTAGCCAATACATCAGGGCTTATTCAAGAAAAGCTTTTACGCGTTATTGAATATGGCGAATTTGAACGTGTAGGTGGTAAGTCTACCGTTCGTGTTAACACACGCTTAGTGTGTGCAACCAATGAAGATTTACCCAGTCTTGCTGAACAAGGCGAGTTTCGCAGTGATTTACTCGACCGCTTAGCCTTTGATGTAATTACCCTACCACCGCTAAGGGAGCGCAAAGAAGACATTATGCTACTGGCAGAAAACTTTGCAATTAATATGGCACGGGATTTAGAGTGGGAATTATTCAGCGGGTTTACACGTAAAGCGCAAGAAACCTTATTGGAATATCATTGGCCGGGCAATATCCGTGAACTCAAAAATGCTGTGGAGCGCAGTGTTTATCGCGCAGCAAATCCGCACGTGCCGGTACATGATATTATTCTTGACCCCTTTGTTAGCCCATTTAGACCAAAACAAAAGGTCAAAACTAACGATAGAATTTCGACACCTTTAGTTGAGTCAAATGAAACACCCACTGAAGCTGTGAGTGAAAATATCGTCACTGCGAAATCTGAATTTAGCTTTCCATGTGATTTAAAAACACTCTCAAATCAGTACGAAATTGATTTAATTAATGACGCACTTAAATATTGCCAATATAATCAAAGAAAAACAGCTGACAGTTTAGGATTAACCTATCATCAGCTGCGGGGCTACTTAAAAAAATACAATCTATTAGATGCCAGTGCGCGAACGCTATAAAGCAGCAAAATTAACTTACAAGAAAAGAAGTAACTTGCTAAAAATAAAAGAGTTACTTCTAAGTAACAGCAAAAAGGTGTCGGCTATTATTGCTTGCACTTTTCTTGCTGCCTGTTCGTTTGAAGAACAAAAAAACATCAACGGTTTGGTTTATTGTTCCGAAGCAAATCCTGTTTCGTTTAATCCACAATTAACCACTACCGGTTCAACCATTGATATTATCTCACATCAACTCTATAACCGTTTACTCTCTATTGACCCTTCAAATGGTGAATTTATTCCTGAACTGGCGACCAGTTGGTCATTTGAAGATGATGGCAAAAAAGTCGTTTTCAATTTACGGGATGATGTCGATTTTCATCAAACGGATTACTTTATTCCTTCGCGAAAATTAAATGCCGATGATGTGGTTTTTACGTTTACCCGTTTATTTGATGTATATAACCCCTTTCATTTTGTTGGCGGTGGCAATTACCCTTATTTTCAAAGTATCGGTTTAGATCAATCATTTCGATCAGTCACCAAAACTGGTGAATACCAAGTTACTTTTGAACTTTTTAGTTCAGACAGCAGCTTTTTATCAAATATGGCTACTGACTTTGCCATTGTGCTTTCAAAAGAATACGCTGATAAATTAACAAAAAACGAGTCGTTAGAAGATATTGATCGCTTGCCTGTTGGCACCGGCCCCTATAAATATAAACGTTTTAAACGCGATGCGTTTGTTCGCTTTTACCGTAATGAACATTACTGGCGCAGTGACGTCGCAATTGAACAGTTGGTATTTGATATCACCTCAGACTCCAACACGCGAATTGCAAAAGCACTTACAGGCGAATGTGATATTGCGGCGCACCCGAGCAGTGCACATATTGAAGTATTAAATAATCGCGCAGATATTGATGTTGAAAAACTGGCCAACTTAAATGTTGGCTATCTGGCATTTAATACGCAAAAACCGCCATTTGATAAAGTTGAAGTTCGCCGTGCTATTTCTCACGCCATCGACAAACAAAAAATACTGCAAGCGGTTTATTTTAATAATGCAGATCTTGCCCAGTCGATTTTACCTCCAGAATCTTGGGCTTATCAGGCACAACCGAATTACCCTAGTTACAACCTAGATTTAGCTAAATCGTTACTTGAAACTGCAGGCTATAAAGACGGTTTTACTATGGACTTATGGGCCATGCCAGTGAGCCGTATTTACAACCCAAATGCACGAAAAATGGCAGAGCTTATTCAAAGTGAATTAAAACAAATTGGCATTAAGGTAAATATTGTTGAATATGAGTGGAATACGTTTTTAGAGCGCTTAACGCTTCATCAACATGACTCTGTATTAATTGGTTGGGCGGCGGATTCGCCTGAGCCCGATAATTTTCTAAACCCAATTCTTAGTTGTGCTTCTGTATTTAGTGGTAAAAACCCGTCAAATTGGTGTAATGCCGAATTTGATTTACTGCTAACCAAAGCACATGACACAAATGATATTGATGCGCGTAAAGAAGTGTATTTCGCTGCCCAACAAATGGTTGCTCAAGAGCTTCCTTTACTACCCATTGCCCATGGGCTGCGTTTACAAGCAAAATCAACCCATATTAAAGGGGTTGAAGTTCCGCCGTTTGGTGGTATTTCACTAGCCAACGCGAGGAAAGACTGATGTTACGTGATTACCTTGCAAGACGCTTGACGCTATTCTTTTTTATGCTGTTGTTACTTAGTGCGTTTACCTTTTCGTTAGCGTATTTGTTCCCAGGTGAAGCAGTTTCGAATTTAAGCGGTGTGCAATCGCCAAATTCGTTCGAACGCGATGCGTTAGAGCAAAAGTACGCACTCGATAAGAGTTATTTTTCTCAATATATTAAGTTTATAACACATATTTTCCATGGTGATTGGGGCACTTCTTTTTCGTCGGGACAACCTGTATTTGAGCATATAAAAGAGCTGTTTCCCGCGACCATTGAACTGGCTTTTTATGCCTTAATTGTGTCAATCATTATTGGTGTTCCAGCAGGAATTTTATCTGCTGCATACCATAAAAAATTGCCTGATCACACTGTTAACTCATTTGCGCTAATTGGGATATCTACGCCTATTTTCTGGTTAGCGTTAGTACTAATTATGGTTTTTTGTTTACACCTTGGTTGGCTTCCGATGAGTGGGCGTATAGGTTTGCTATATGAAATCCCAGACACCACAGGTTTTATCTTAATTGATATTTTGTTAAGTGATATAGATTACAAACAACAAGCTCTTTTAGATGCATTTCAACATTTAACGCTACCAACTCTTGTGCTGGCAACTTATCCCACAAGCGTTCTAACACGCTTTACTAAAGATTCAACGCTTACAGTACTTGATAAGCCTTATATCAAAACAGCCCGCGCCAAGGGATTAACCCGCTATGAAATTATCACTCGTCATGCGCTAAAAAACGCTTTATTACCAATTATTAAACAGATTGGTTTGCAATTTAGTACACTGATTACATTGGCAATGATTACTGAAGTTATTTTTTCTTGGCCAGGTGTTGGTCAATGGCTAATTAACAGTATTTACCAACGTGATTACCCTGCGATTTCAGGCGGCTTATTAACCGTTTCATTGTTTGTGATTATTGCCAATATAGCAGCCGATATTCTGCATAATTTATTAGATCCTGTTTCGAGAAACCAAAGCCATGGCCAAGTTTAAGTTATTTACAGAAGACTCAAACAAGTCGCCATTACGTCATTTATGGCGTAACTTTAAGTCAAATCACCTTGCTTTGTTGGGTTTGTGGATCTTTTTATTCTTAACGGTGCTGGCCATACTTGCCCCATTAATTGCGCCTTATGGTATTAACGAACAACATAACAATTCGTTAATTTTACCCCCCTCTTGGGACGACCAAGGCAGTGTTAACTTCTTACTTGGTACGGATGGCTTAGGGCGTGACTTGCTATCACGTTTAATGAATGGTGCCACCACCACGTTTGGTTTAGCTATTGTTACAGCCCTTCTCACCACACTCTTTGGCGTAATTTTAGGTATTATGGCAGCACTGAGTAAAGGCTGGCGCTCTTCTGTATTAAATCATTTACTTGATGTGACGCTCGCTATTCCGAGTCTATTACTTGCCATTATTATCGTAGCAATTTTAGGCCCAGGCTTAATGAATACAGTGTGGGCGATTATTTTGTCACTGCTGCCACAATATATTCACTCCATTCGAAATATTGTAAGCCAAGAAATGAGTAAAGATTATGTAATTGCTCACCGCCTAGATGGTGCAAGTAAATGGCGTATTTTAGGTAAAGGCATTTTGCCGAATATTTATGAGCAAATAGTGCTGATCTTTACAATGTCACTTTCTACCGCAATTTTGGATATTGCAGCACTTGGCTTTTTGCAATTAGGTGCGCAGCCTCCTACTGCCGAATGGGGTGCAATTTTGGCGGAGAACCTAAGCCTAATTTACCTGGCACCTTGGACTGTTGCCCTTCCCGGTTTTTTACTCTTTATCACAATTCTATCGACTAATCTTGTTGGTGATGGTTTACGCCAAGCCCTACAAAAAAGAAAGGCCAGCTAATGCAATTACTCGATATTCGCAATTTAACCATTGAACTAGATACCGGTGATACCGTGATCCGCGCGGTTGACCGAGTCAGTATCAGTTTAAAAGAAGGCGAAGTGCATGCACTGGTGGGTGAGTCTGGTTCTGGTAAGAGTCTAATAGCAAAAGCATTAATGGGTGTGTTAAATGCGCGCTGGCGCATAACTGCCGATAGAATGCACTGGCGTGGTATCGACTTAATGCGTTTAAGTAATGAAAAACGTCGCCAGTTAATTGGTAATGAAATTGCCATGATTTACCAAGAACCCAGTAGCTGCCTTGACCCGACAGCCAAAGTGTATAATCAGCTGATTGAGTGTATTCCACGTAATAATTTAAAAGGTAACTTTTTACAAAAACGAAAAGCTCTGAAAAAAAGGGCAATGGCACTGCTTCATAAAGTAGGTATTAAAGAACACGCCCATGTATTTGATAGCTACCCCCATGAATTGTCAGAGGGGATCTGTCAAAAGGTGATGATTGCAATGGCAATTGCTCGCTCACCTAAGCTGTTAATTGCCGATGAGCCAACAACCGCACTCGAAAGTACAACCCGTGCCCAAATATTCCGCTTACTCCGCAGTTTAAATCAACTTAAAAGCATGTCGATTTTGATGATCAGCCATGAATTAGCAGAACTCAGTGATTGGACACATGGCTTGCATGTTTTGTACTGTGGACAGATGGTTGAAGCTGGCCGTACACAAACGCTTTTTACTAAACCAAAGCATCCCTATACTCAAGCATTATTAAAAAGCTTACCTGAATATAACCAGAGCCTTGCCCATAAAGCGCCGCTTTATGCCCTAAAAGGCACAATTCCTACACTACAGCATTTACCTATAGGCTGTCGTTTAGGCCCCCGCTGTCCGCAAGCGCAGCGTGAGTGTGTTATGACGCCACGTTTGACTGATAGCCATGGACATACCTACGCGTGCCATTTCCCATTAAATATCAATAAGGAAAAATGCTAATGGAGCCGATCTTAAAAGTTCAAGCCCTGCATAAGCATTTTAACGTGCGTGCGGGACTTTTCCGAAGCAAACAGTTTAATGCTGTATCAGATGTCTCTTTTTGCCTTGGTAAAGGTGAAACGTTGGCTGTTATTGGGGAAACTGGTTCAGGTAAAAGCACGTTAGGAAAAATACTTGCTGGGGCAGATAATTCTAGCTCCGGTCAAATTTTGCTGAATGGGCAAATCATTGAAGATGATGGTGGACGTGTGGAAAACACCAAAGATATTCGCCTAATTTTCCAAGATCCGATGAAAAGCCTAAACCCCAGCACGCCAATTGGCAGTATTCTAAATGAAATTTTAGTTTTGAATACAAATCTTGATAGCCAAGCCCGTCGCGAGAAAATTAACCAAACCCTGTTAAATGTTGGTTTGCTTGCTGAACACCGTAACTATTACGCGCATATGTTCTCAGGCGGTCAAATCCAGCGTGTAGCGCTTGCTCGTGCGATTATTTTAGATCCTAAGGTGCTGGTGTTAGATGAAGCGTTATCTTCGCTAGATCCATCGGTACGCGCCCAAACGGTTAATCTATTATTGCGCCTTCAACGCGAAACTGGATTGAGCTATGTATTAATTACCAACCATCTAAGCTTGGTAAAACATATGAGTGATAGTTTACTGCTTCTTCATAAAGGTGAAGTTGTTGAATATGGTGAAACGCACGAGGTATTTAATAGCCCTCAAACCAAACTTGCAGAGCGTATGCTCGCCTGCTAACTATTCAGAGATTACGCTTAATTAAATTAATCTAGTAGAAACAAAAAAAGCGCCAAATTGGCGCTTTTTTACTAGCTAAACTTTATAAGTTTGGCTCTTGTGCAGCAACTGACGCTGTTTTTACATCAGCACTATCTTGTAGCGCTTTAATAAAGCCTTCATAGTGTTTATTTACTTGCTGACGAGCAATACCGTCACGCATTTGTTCACTAATTTCAGCTGCTGGAGCATCGTATACTTTATTTAGTACCACTAAGCTAACATCACCATTGCCTAATGTTACTAGTTCAGAGCTTTGCACTTCAGCACTTGGAGTTGGCATTTTGAATACCGCTTGAACAACTTCGTATGAAGGAGCAAACGATTGACGCTTCACGCCTGCAGTCGCTACTACTTCTGCATTTGCCTTCGCAGCAATATCACTCAATGCTGTACCTGCTTGTAAACTTGCATAAAGCTCTTGTGCTTTCTCTTTCGCAAGCTCGCTCGCTTTTTGGTTTTCAAGCGTAAGTTGAATACCTGCTGATACTTCTTCAAGTGGTTTAACTGCAGCAGCTTTATGTTCTTTTGCACGGATAAACACAATATGCTCATCAGCAACTTCAATTAGCTCAGAGTTAACGCCGTCTTCTAAAATCTCAACAGAAAATGCCGTGTTTAACACCTTAGGGTTATTCAAAGGTGCAGGCGCATTGTTACGCGAGAAAAGACCCGTTGATTTTACTTCAACACCGGCAGCTTCAGCTGCATCTGTTAAGCTATCTGCCACTTCAAATGCAAGATCAGCAACACGTGTTTGCACTTCATAGAAATGGTTTAAACGCTTATCAAGCTCTAATTGTGCTTTAATTTCAGCAGAAACATCCGCAAGCTGTTTTACTTGCTCTGGTTCATAATCAGTTAGCTTGATGATGTGATAACCGAATTCAGATTTAACCACTTCTGATAAATCGCCCACATTCTCAAGTGCAAATGCGGCTGCTTCAAACTCAGGGTCCATCATATCGCGGTCAATCCACTCAAGATCACCACCGATTTCAGCACTTACTAAATCGTCTGACTTCTCTTTTGCAACTGCAGCGAAATCAGCACCATTTTGTAATTCAGCAAGAATTTCTTCTGCTTTAGCTTGCGCTGCTGCATCGTCTTCTAAGTTCTCAACAAGAATATGCGCTACACGGCGACGCTCAGGTTCCATGTAAAGTGCTTTATTCTCTTCATAATTTGCTGCGATTTCAGCATCAGTTACGGCTTCTTCAAGCGGTAGTTCTGTGCCTTTTAGCTCAATGTAATCCAGCGCCACCATTTCAGGTGCCATAAATTGGTTTTGATTAAGCTGGTAATACTCTTTAATTTCATCTTCAGAAACCGTAACTTCTGATTTGAAATTTGCCGCACTCAAAGTTACAGACTCAATATCACGTAATTGATTTTGTAATTTAACCGTTGCTGCTAATTCGTTTTCTAAAGTGAAATCTGTCGCAATTAATGCAGACGCTAGCTGGTTAAGTGTCATTTCTTTGCGAAGGTAATCACGGAAACCATCTGGCTGATAGTTCATCTGACGGATTACTTGCAGGTAGCGGTCGTTATTAAACTCACCAGCAACCTGAAATGCAGGAATGTTACGAATTTCTTTTTTGATTGCTTCATCGCTAACACGTAATCCAAGCTCTTGCGCAAGTTGCATTTGTAATTCTTGTTGTACTAAGCGCTGGATAACATTTTCACGCATACGTGCTGTGTATGCTGGGTCTGAGGCGATTTGTGAAAAATATTCACCAAATTGCTGTTCTAGACGGCTGCGTTCGTTCTCATAAGCACGAGCGAAGCTCATCTGGCTAATTTCCTTGCCATTGACAGTTGCAACAGGCGTTTCCGTAGGTTGACCTAAATAACTACCAATACCGGCAAGAGCAAATGATAAAATCACCAAGGTTAAAATGACTTTTGCCGTTGCACCTTGTGAACCTTCTCTGATTCTCTCTAGCATTGTTTTTTCTCTTATTTCTGTTTCAGTTAGTACTGAAATGACTGCATCACTGCCGAGTTTATTAGTGACTACATTCGTTAAACGTACATCTTTTGTACAACTAAGCGAACATAATTACAGGACGCTATATATGTAAAAAGCGCATCTTATCAGATGCGCCTTTTTACTTGAAGATTAAAATTGCTGTTTCAAAGGTTAATTTGAAAACGGCAAGTTTAGCCTTCTACAGTCAATTAGTTTACTGCGTCTTTTAGAGCTTTACCCGCTTTAAAAGAAGGAATATTTGCAGCAGCAATCTCAATTGATTCACCAGTTTGTGGGTTACGGCCAGTACGTGCTGCACGCTCACGTACAGAGAAAGTGCCAAAACCTACTAATGCAACAGAATCACCGTCTTTTAGTGCACCTGTTACTGCTTCGATGAATGAATCTAACGCACGGCCAGCCGCTGCTTTAGAAATATCTGCATCTGTTGCGATTTGATCAACTAGTTGAGACTTGTTCACAATATCATCCCCTTCCATTGTTATTATTTAATCGTGGTTTATTACCACACAAAGGCTAAGTTAATGCACCAAAATAATGCGTTAAATTAACGATAAAAATTCGCGCTAATCACCGTCGTTAAAGGGCTAGCAAAAAATTACAGTGCCTAACTTAGCACAGAGATTTTATTTGAAAAGCCCTTTTCGATGGTTTTTGATGAATTTTTTTAATTTTTTGCCGTTTCGATTGAAAAACTAGCAATTGGCTCGGCTAAAGCGAGCTCTAACACCTCTTCAATCTGCTTCACAGGGTGAATTGATAGGCCTTCCATCACGTTTTCAGGAATTTCTTTTAAGTCACGCTCATTCTCTTTTGGAATAATTACGGTCTTAATGCCACCACGGTGTGCCGCTAACAGCTTTTCTTTTAAGCCACCAATTGGTAGCACTTCGCCACGCAGGGTGATTTCACCTGTCATCGCAACCTCTGAACGTACAGGATTACCTGTTAAGCTCGAAACTAAACCTGTTACCATTGCAATACCCGCACTTGGTCCATCTTTTGGCGTAGCGCCTTCTGGAACGTGTACGTGTATATCACGCTTTTCATAGAAATCTTCGTTAATGCGAAGCGCTTCAGCACGGCTACGTACAACTGTCATTGCCGCTTGAATTGACTCTTGCATCACATCACCCAGCGAGCCGGTATAATTTAATTTACCTTTACCCGCCATAGAAGCGCATTCAATTGTCAGTAAGTCACCGCCAACTTCTGTCCAAGCAAGACCAGTTACTTGGCCTACTTTATTACTACCTTCTGCTTTTCCGTAATCGTGGCGTTTAACACCTAAGTAGTCTTCAAGGTTGTCTTCGTTAATAACAACTTGTTTAAGTGACTTATCAAGAAGGATGTTTTTAACCGCTTTACGACACAGTTTAGAAATTTCACGCTCAAGACTACGCACACCTGCTTCACGGGTGTAGTAACGGATAATGCCGATAATAGCGCTATCTTCAATTGAAATTTCTTCGTCTTTTAAGCCATTACGTTTAATTTGTTTAGGGATTAAATGGCGAATTGCAATATTCAGCTTTTCGTCTTCGGTATAACCCGCTAAACGAATTACTTCCATACGGTCTAGTAATGGCCCTGGAATATTAAAGCTGTTTGATGTTGCCACAAACATAACGTCGCTTAAGTCGTAATCAACTTCTAAGTAGTGATCGTTAAAGCTGGTATTTTGTTCAGGGTCTAGTACTTCAAGTAGTGCTGATGCTGGGTCACCACGCATATCTGATGACATTTTATCGATTTCATCAAGCAAGAATAACGGGTTTTTAACGCCCACCTTAGACATGTTCTGAACAATTTTACCCGGCATAGAGCCAATGTAAGTACGACGGTGACCGCGAATTTCCGCTTCATCACGCACACCACCGAGCGCCATACGTACATACTTACGCCCCGTTGAACGCGCAATCGATTGGCCTAAAGAGGTTTTACCTACACCTGGAGGACCTACTAAACACAAAATTGGCCCTTTTAATTTATTGGTGCGATGCTGAACCGCTAGATACTCGATAATACGTTCTTTAACTTTGTCTAAACCATAGTGATCGGCATCTAAAATTTCCTGTGCTTTAGCCAGGTCTTTTTTCACCTTAGAACGTTTTTTCCAAGGTACGCCAATCATGGTATCAATATAGGTTCTTACCACCGTAGCTTCTGCCGACATTGGCGACATCATTTTAAGTTTATTAAGCTCAGACTTAGTTTTGTCTTCAGCTTCGGTTGGCATTGCCGCTTCTTCAATTTTTTTAGTCAAACCTTCAAATTCGTCAGGGACATCATCCATATCACCTAATTCTTTTTGAATCGCTTTCATTTGCTCGTTGAGGTAATACTCACGCTGACTCTTTTCCATTTGCTTTTTAACGCGAGAACGGATTTTCTTCTCAACTTGTAATACATCAATTTCACCTTCCATCAGTGCCATTAAGTATTCAAGACGTTCTTTCACATCAGCAAGCTCAAGTGCTTTTTGCTTTTCAGCAACTTTAAGCGGCATATGTGCAGCCATGGTGTCTGCTAAGCGCGCTGTTTCTTCAATACCAGAAACCGAACTGAGTACTTCAGGTGCTATCTTTTTATTCAGTTTGACGTAACCTTCAAACTGATTGATAGCACTTCGCATAAAGACGTCTTGCTCTGCTTCAGGAATTTCAGTGGATTGTAAAAACTCTGCGTTAGCTACAAAAAATTCTTCCGTAGATACAAATTCCTTCACTGCTGCGCGTTGCGTACCTTCAACTAGCACCTTTACAGTGCCATCAGGCAGCTTTAGAAGTTGTAAAATAGTGGCAACTGTACCCACTTCATAAATATCTGATGATTCTGGCTCATCGATATTCGAATCTTTTTGTGCGACAAGCAACACTTGCTTATCGTTGTCCATTGCGGCTTCAAGGCATTTTATTGACTTTTCACGGCCAACAAATAGCGGAATAACCATGTGCGGATACACCACAACATCACGAAGCGCGAGAACTGGAATTTCAATCGTATCGGTACGTTCAAGGGTCATACTTGTTCCTTGCGTAAAACTGGTAACTTAGGCTGCATTAAACTGTATTCAGTTTAGTCAGCGAATTATAAATTTTTAGATTAATTGTGAATATGGGGATCTCTTTTAAAGAGATCAATGCTTTTATAAAAAAAGGAGCCATTAGGCCCCTTTTTCGTTCAATAATCAGTCAATTATTCAGAAACTGCTTTGTCAGGCGTGGCATTTTCATAAATCAGAATAGGATCTGACTCACCTTTAATCACGGTTTCATCAATCACAACTTTTGATACCTCTTCCATTGATGGAAGTTCGTACATGGTATCTAGTAGCACACCTTCAACAATTGAACGAAGACCACGAGCACCCGTTTTGCGCTCCATTGCTTTATGAGCAATTGCTTTAAGCGCATCTTCGCGGAACTCTAATTCAACATTCTCCATTTCGAAGAGTGATGCATACTGTTTTGTCAGTGCATTTTTCGGTTCACTTAGAATTTGAATAAGCGCTGCTTCATCAAGCTCACCTAATGTAGCAACAACTGGCAGACGACCAATAAATTCTGGTATTAAACCATATTTTACTAAATCTTCTGGTTCAACATCTTGGAACGCTTCTGTTAGTGAACGTTTAGAATCACTTGATTTAACGTCTACACCAAAACCAATACCGGTATTTTTAGTACTGCGAGCTTCAATTACTTTATCAAGGCCTGCAAACGCACCACCACAAATAAAGAGGATCTTAGAGGTATCTACCTGTAAAAATTCTTGTTGTGGGTGCTTGCGACCACCTTGCGGCGGCACAGAAGCAACTGTACCTTCAATCAGTTTAAGCAAAGCTTGCTGAACACCTTCACCTGAAACATCACGTGTGATTGACGGGTTATCTGCTTTACGAGAAATCTTGTCAATTTCATCGATATACACAATACCACGCTGTGCTTTTTCAACGTCATAATCACATTTTTGCAGTAGTTTCTGAATAATGTTTTCAACATCTTCACCCACATAACCTGCTTCAGTTAATGTGGTTGCATCAGCCATCGTGAATGGCACGTCAAGTAGCTTCGCCATAGTTTCAGCAAGGAGTGTTTTACCACTACCTGTAGGACCGATAAGTAAGATATTACTCTTACCTAGTTCAACAGGGTTCTTGCCACCTAAATGACGTAGGCGTTTGTAGTGGTTATATACCGCTACCGACAACACTTTTTTCGCGTGTTCTTGACCAATAACATAGTCATCTAAATTACCGCGAATTTCTTTTGGTGTTGGTAAACTATCTTGGCTTGCTTGTGCTGGCGCAATATCTTTTATTTCTTCACGAATAATGTCATTACACAGTTCCACACATTCATCACAGATATAAACTGATGGCCCTGCGATAAGTTTACGAACTTCGTGCTGGCTTTTACCACAAAATGAACAGTACAATAATTTACCGCTCTTATCGCCGTCACTTCGATTTTCAGACATTAAGCTACCTCTTAATATTCTTCTCGACCTTTATGTTTTTAAAAACAAAAGGTAACTAATTTACAACGAGCTTCTTTACCAGTATGGCAAAGGATTTATAGCAGCGCTAAATATTAATCTCGTTGTGAAAGTATGCCGTCAACTAAACCATAGTCAACTGCTTGTTGAGCACTCATAAAGTTATCTCGATCAGTATCGTTTGCGACAACTTCAAGTGGCTGTCCTGTGTGCTCAGCCATTAATCTATTTAGTTTATCTTTAATTGATAAAATTTCTTTAGCATGAATTTCAAAATCAGAAGCCTGACCTTGGAAACCACCAAGTGGTTGGTGGATCATCACGCGTGAATTTGGTAAACAGAAACGCTTACCTTTTGTACCACCTGATAATAAGAATGCACCCATACTAGCCGCTTGACCAATACATACCGTACTGATATTTGGCTTGATAAAGTTCATTGTATCGTAAATTGCCATACCCGCCGTTACTGAACCACCCGGCGAGTTAATATAAATAAAAATGTCTTTTTCAGGATTTTCTGATTCTAAAAACAATAGCTGGGCAACAATTAAATTTGCCATATTGTCTTCAACTTGACCTGTTAAAAAGATAACACGTTCTTTTAATAATCGCGAGTAGATGTCGTAAGAGCGCTCACCTTTAGCTGTTTGCTCAACAACCATTGGTACTAATGCATTTAAAGGATCGAGTGGGTTATTTAACATTATTAATACTTTCCTTTTGTGCTAACAAAGTCCTAACCTAGTTTTGTTAACATATGACGCTGAAACAATGCGGAATTCACATTCCAACTGATTATCAGATTACCGGCAATAAAAATGGCCCGGTACAAACTGCAAATTTTGCAGAGATACACGAGCCATTTAATCGTTAGCTAACGTTTAAGTCAATGACTTATTGCGCAGCTTGTGGATTCATGATGTCATCAAAGCCTTTAGCTACTTCTGAAACAGTCGCTTTTGCAAGTACTGAATCAATTGCAGCTTCTTCAAGAGCTACGTTACGCATTTGTTGCATTAGTTGCTCGTTTGACTTGTAGTATTCAACAACTTCGTTTGGATCTTCGTATGCAGAAGCCATAGTTGCGATTAGCTCTTCAACTTTAGCGTCATCAGGCTTGATTTCGTTTGACTTGATTACTTCACCTAGAAGTAGACCAGTTTTAACACGAGTTGCCGCTTGATCTTGGAAAAGCTCAGCTGGAAGCTCAGGCATGTTTTGTGCGTTGCCGCCAAAACGCTGTGCAGCTTGCTGACGAAGTACATCGATTTCTTGAGCGATAAGTGCTTTAGGCGCATCAATTTCGTTCGTTTCAAGAAGACCTTTGATTACTTGATCTTTAACCTGTGCTTTAACAGCTTGGTCAAGTTCACGGCTCATGTTCTTCTTAACTTCTTCTTTAAGTGCGTCTAGGCCGCCTTCTGAAATACCGAAGTTAACAGCGAACTCGTCTGTTAGTTCTGGTAATTCTTGAACTTCTACTTTGTTTACTGTGATAGTGAACTGCGCTGGCTTACCTTTTAGGTTCTCTGCGTGGTACTCTTCAGGGAAAGTTACGTCAACAACAACTTCTTCGCCTGCTTTCTTACCTACGATACCATCTTCAAAACCTGGGATCATACGACCTTGACCAAGTTCTAATGGGAAGTTTTCAGCTTTACCGCCTTCAAACTCTTCACCGTCGATAGTACCAACAAAGTTAATTGTTACACGGTTATCAGCAGCTGCTGCTTCTTCAGTTTCAACCCAAGTAGCGTGTTGCTTACGAAGTGTAACTAGCATGTTTTCAAGATCAGCATCTGTTACTTCAACAACTGGCTTTTCAACAGCGATTTTTTCTAAATCTTTGATTTCAACTTCTGGGTAAACTTCAAACGTTGCAGAGAACTCTAAATCTTTACCTGCTTCAAGCGCTTTTGGCTCAAATGAAGGAGCACCTGCTGGGTTTAGTTTCTCAGCGATTACAGCGTCGATGTACTTACGTTGCATTAGATCACCAGCTACTTCTTGACGAACTGCTGCACCGTAACGCTTGTTGATGATAGACACAGGTACTTTACCTGGACGGAAACCATCTACACGCTGTGTTCTAGAAAGTTGTTGTAAGCGTTTTTTAACTTCAGTATCAATGTTCTCAGCAGGAACAGTGATCGTAATACGGCGCTCTAGGCCTTGAGTAGTCTCAACAGAAACTTGCATGTTTTACCTCAATCTTTTTAATTTGGCGTTTCTACGCCTTCCTTTACCCAGTGAGAGTTTATTAATATTTTTGCTAAACCCTGTGCCCACTGTGGAATAAACCTAATACCAATCTGATAATCAAACCCTAAAATTTGCTTACCAGATTGGTATGAAGCGTTTCAAGTTAAACTTTAGACGCGGCATTATAACGCAATAATTGAGATAGTCGAGTATCCTAACGAAATTAATAAAAATGGTTAGATATAGCAGTATTTTTAAGGAAATTAGAGTGTAAATTTAGAAATTTTTGAGAGAGTAAAGTGGTCGGCGTTGCAGGATTTGAACCTGCGACCCCTTGGACCCAAACCAAGTGCGCTACCAAGCTGCGCTAAACGCCGACAAAAGATGTGTTACTGTAATGGTCGGCGTTGCAGGATTTGAACCTGCGACCCCTTGGACCCAAACCAAGTGCGCTACCAAGCTGCGCTAAACGCCGATACAGTAATAAAGTAAGATGGGGCGACTGACGAGACTTGAACTCGCGACAACCGGAATCACAATCCAGGGCTCTACCAACTGAGCTACAGCCGCCACTACTTTATGCAGTGTGTTGTTATATTTTTATAAATGGCGCACCCGGAAGGATTCGAACCTTCGACCGACGGCTTAGAAGGCCGTTGCTCTATCCGGCTGAGCTACGGGCGCATTTCGAACCACACCTATAGTGCAGAAACCCTTTATAAAAATGGTCGGCGTTGCAGGATTTGAACCTGCGACCCCTTGGACCCAAACCAAGTGCGCTACCAAGCTGCGCTAAACGCCGACTGCTTTTGAACATTCATGTGAGTGCTCGTAAACAACGGGGTGCATAATAGTGATTTGACCTAGTCCCGTCAAACCTTTTTTTTGAAAAAAGTGTTTAAGTGGTTAATTTTAGCACTAAGTGTTCAGTTTTTGTTATACCCCCTATTGTAACGAATAAAAGATAAACAAATTTATCGGACATTTGTCCGCTTTGCACTGTTGGCTATTGGGTAAATTCATGAGAAAATGCGCCCCACTCCACACTTTAGTATCTTATATGTAGGTTTTTTTAATGTCAGCAAACATCATTGACGGCAAAGCAATTGCAAAACAAGTTAGAACATCTGTTGCACAGCGCGTAGCAGAACGTAAAGAACAAGGTCAACGCGCACCCGGTCTTGCGGTTGTATTAGTAGGACAAGATCCTGCCAGCCAAGTTTATGTTGGCTCAAAACGTAAAGCATGTGAAGAAGTGGGTTTTGTTTCTAAATCTTTTGATTTACCTGGTGATGCAACACAACAACAATTGCTGGATTTAGTTGAGCAGTTAAATAATGACCCAGAAGTAGATGGTATCTTAGTACAGCTTCCATTACCGGAAGGTCTAGATGCTGAACAAATTCTTGAAAGAATTACACCACATAAAGATGTTGATGGTTTTCACCCATATAATGTAGGCCGCTTAGCACAGCGTATGCCTGCACTTCGTCCGTGTACACCAAAAGGCATTATCACATTACTTGATTCTACAGGCGTTAAGTACAAAGGTATGGATGCTGTTGTTGTTGGTGCATCAAACATTGTTGGTCGTCCAATGGCATTGGAGCTATTACTTGCTGGTTGTACAACAACGGTATGTCATAAGTTTACTAAAAACCTTGAAGAACATGTACGCCGCGCTGATTTAGTTGTTGTTGCTGTGGGTAAAGCAGAGTTTATTCCTGGTGAGTGGATTAAAAAAGGTGCGATTGTTATTGATGTAGGTATTAACCGCTTAGAATCAGGTCAATTAGTGGGTGATGTGGCATATGATGTAGCTGCACAAAACGCCAGCTTTATCACCCCAGTACCAGGTGGTGTTGGTCCTATGACAGTTGCAAGCTTAATTGCGAACACACTTGAAGCGTGTGAAACATATCACAGCTAGAGTTTAGATTTAAATCTAGCCGAAATAAAAAAGGTTGCCGTGGCAACCTTTTTTATTGTTTAAGCTTAATTAAGCTTTACGCCAAGTTGTTTTACCTGCGCTATCTTCAAGCACAACGCCCATAGCGGTTAGCTTATCACGGGCTTCGTCGGCAAGTGCCCAGTTTTTGTCTGCACGGGCTTGATTACGCTGTAAAATCAAGGCTTCAATTTCTATCACTTCATTATCATCCTGCTCACCTTGTAAAAAGCTCTCAGGATCTTGCTGTGCAATACCTAATATTTCACCCAGCGTTTTTAGAATAAATGCAAGTTGACCAGCTTGGTTTGCATCTTCATCTTTTAAGCGGTTAATTTCTTTTGCAAGTTCGAAAATTACCGGTAGTGCTTCAGGCGTATTGAAATCATCATTCATCGCTGCGTTAAAACGCGCCACATAATCATTTTCAAGTGACGTTTCAACTAACTCAACACCGCGAAGTGCTGTGTAAATACGTTCCATTGCTGCACGCGCTTGTTCTAAATTTTCCGTTGAGTAATTCAGCTGGCTACGATAATGACCATTAATCAAGAAAAAGCGTACCGACTCACGATCATACTCTTTTAATACATCACGCAGCGTAAAGAAGTTGCCTAACGACTTAGACATTTTTTCTTTATTTACTTGCACCATGCCAGTGTGGATCCAAGTATTTACATACTTTTCACCGGTTGCGCAGCATGACTGTGCAATTTCATTTTCGTGGTGAGGGAATTGTAAATCTGAGCCACCACCATGAATATCAAAATGCGCACCTAAATGCTTGTTACTCATTGCCGAACACTCAATATGCCAACCAGGGCGTCCTTCACCCCACGGGCTTGACCATGATGGCTCGTCTACTTTGGCTTTTTTCCAAAGTACAAAATCAAGCGGATCATCTTTGTCTTGAGCAACTTCAACGCGCGCACCCGCTTGAAGCATATCTAAGTCTTGTTGCGATAATGCACCGTACTGTTCAAAGGTTGATACATCAAAGAGTACATCACCATTGTTTGCTACATAGGCATGCTTTTTCTCAATCAAACGTTCAATCATCGCAATGATTTCATCCATATGACCGGTTACAGTAGGCTCAATATCTGCAGGTAGCATATTCAGCGCATCAAAATCTTCATGCATTGCTTTAGTCATGCGCACCGTAAGCGCATCAATTGCTTCGCCATTTTCATTTGCACGCTTGATGATTTTATCATCTACGTCTGTGATATTTCGTACATAAGTTACATCAAAACCAGCATGACGAAGAAAGCGATTCATCACATCAAACGACACATAAGTGCGTGCATGACCCACATGACAGTAATCATAAATGGTGATACCACACACATACATGCCTACTTTGCCAGCTACTAGTGGTTTAAAGGCTTCTTTTTGTCGTGTAAGTGTGTTGTAAATCTGCAACATTTATAATTTCCTCTATGTTTGCGCATACTAAAGCGGCATTTTAACATGGTTGTGGTTAACGGATAAATCTTTCTTTGTTCTATTACCAGATATTTTATAAAATAGCCTGACACTTATTAAAAACTAACAGTTGGAATAAACATGGTTACTATTAAAACCAATTTTGGCGACATCAAAATCGCTTTAAATGCAGAAAAAGCTCCGAAAACAGTAGAAAACTTTATTAACTACGTAAAATCGGGTTTTTATGACGGTACTATCTTCCACCGTGTTATCGACGGTTTTATGGTGCAAGGCGGTGGCTTCACTGCGGATATGGAACAAAAAGACGTGCAAGCACCAATTGAAAACGAAGCAAATAACGGCCTACAAAACAAAGTAGGTACGATTGCAATGGCACGTACGCCAGATCCACACTCAGCTACAGCACAGTTTTTCATTAACGTGAACAACAACGACTTCTTAAACTTCACTAGTGAAACATCACAAGGTTGGGGCTACTGTGTATTCGGTGAAGTAGTTGAAGGTATGGATATTGTTGAGAAAATCAAAGCTGTACCAACAGGTAGCTATGGTTTCCACCAAGACGTGCCGCTTGATTCTGTTGTGATTGAAAGCGCAACTATCGACGCTTAATTAGCATCTTTTGCCCTGCGTTTCGCGGGGCAATTTCTGGCCTACTATGAATAAAACCTATTTTATTGCAGATCTTCATTTAAGCGACGACACTTCCTTGATTAATCAAGGTTTCTTTTCCTTTCTTAATAAATTACAGCAAAACGCCAAATCGGTAGACGCGCTATATATTCTTGGGGATTTTTTTGAAGCCTGGATTGGTGATGACAACCATACAGCACTCAATCAAAAAGTCGCCCATGAATTAAATAAATTAAGCCAATCAGGCATAAAACTTTTTTTTACCCATGGTAATCGCGATTTTTTAATTAAAAAGCACTACGCCAAAGCATGCGATATGACATTGCTGCCGGAACAAACGGTCATTAATTTATACGGCACACCGACACTAATTTGTCATGGTGATGAGCTTTGCACTGATGATATTGAATACCAAAAATTTCGTAAAAAAAGCCGTTCATGGTGGTGGCAAACTTTAATGCTTAATTTACCGCTCAGTTTTCGCCAAAAGAAAGCAGCTAAAATTCGTGCCCACAGTAAACAATCAAAAAAAATGAAGTCGCAAGCCATTATGGATGTGAACGAACAAACTGTGTCAGAATATTTTACTAAATTTAATGTTAGTCAGATGATCCACGGTCACACTCACCGCCCTAATGTGCATAACTACAACAATAAAACACGTTATGTACTTGGCGATTGGTATACCGATTTATGGTATATCGAGGCATCACAACAAGGCATAAAACTGATTAGTGAGCCTTTATAAACTGAACACAATCAAAAAGAGCGCTAACTGCGCTCTTTTGGTTTTCCACTGTGAAATTTAAAATCATCATCAGGTGATGAAATAAGCTCGGCTTCTATCTCACCGAAAAATTTCACTCGTTCTGAAATATCCTCTCCCGCAACCTGCTGAGCAAGAGCTAGATAATCTTCATAATGACGGGCTTCTGAGCGAAGCAATGAAATGTAGAATTTACACAATTCATCATCTAAGTGTGGGGCTAGCTTGGCAAAACGCTCACAAGAACGAGCTTCTATATAAGCACCGCAGATCAGCTTATCAACTAAAATTGCAGGCTCGTGGGTACGCACATGTGTCATCATTCCCTTAGCATATCGACTCGCTGTGATATTTTCGTAAGGGATGCCACGCGCTACCATAATCTCTAATACTTGGTAAAAGTGATGAAGCTCTTCTTTAATTAGCAACACCATTTTATCAATCAAGTCTTGGCCAAAATTCGAATCGCTTTTGGGCACGATTTCTTTGCTAAGCTTGTAATGCTCAGCGAGTGACTCTAACGAACCTTCTTTCTTATAAACAAACTTTTCATAAGGCTGAAACCACTCAAGTAAGGCTTCGCCGCTTTTTTTGTCTGCGGCATATTTACGAATAAGCCACATTGCCGTTTGCCCAGCTTTTAATTCACAAATTAAATGGTCTAGTAACAAAACGGGTAAATTTTCAGTTCTCTTGGCTTCAGTTACCCATTCATCTGGGGTTTCACACTGTAAAAACTGATAAATGGGGGCTAGTAAATCTTGATATTTAGCTAAACTCATATCTACGTTAGACAAAAATGAATAATAACTAATTTTATCATAACAACTTAAACTAAGTCTTGAATCTTCTTATTTCACCTTTGTTTGCATTGATCTTCATCAGATTTTAAAGAAAACCTTCAATTATATTTCTTGACATTTTATTAACAATCACCAATAAGTAGTAATGACCTGTTTAAAAAAACAACAAACGCTAATTGTTGAATTTGAAGTCAAAAATCACATTAGCCAATCAATTTAGGGTAATACAAGGAACACAATATGATTTTAAATCACCTTTGGGGTTTATACGCCCACCCAAAAGAAGAGTGGCAAACTATTGATGCTCGCCACGAAAGCTTTGGTTATAGCATGTCTCATATCTTGCTTATTGCACTAGTACCAAGTGTAATGGGTTATTTTTCAGCAGTTTATTTAGGTTGGAGTGTCGGTGTTGGAGATCGCATATTCCTAACTGAATCAAGCGCTATGTTACTTGCGATTTCAATGTATTTCGCTCTTATTGCAGGCGTATTTACACTGGCATACCTTGCACATTGGATGGCGGTTACATTTGGAGCTGAACCAAGTTATACACAAACACTTGAATTAGCAGCGTATACATCAACACCTATTTTTATGTCTGCGCTTGCTGCGGTGTATCCTGAATTATGGTTTATTGTTTTGGTAGGCTGCGGTGCTGTCGCTTATTCAGTGTATTTACTTTACACCGGAGTGCCAATTCTAATGCATATTCCAGAAGAACGTGGCTTTATATATGCAAGCTCTGTTGTGACTTGCGGCCTAGTGCTACTGGTTATTATTCTTGCTGCAACTGCGATTATGTGGACATCAGGCTTCGGACCCATGTTTACATCGGGCTGAATAAAAATTTCTAGCTAACATAGTTAATAAACAAAAAAGGAGCTTAAAGCTCCTTTTTTTATCGATTAATTTAGTAAATATTATTCACTAGCATCTTGGTTATGAAGCTCTAAACCTGAAGACATTGCTGATTCGCGGTCAGATTTTGCAGCATCGTTACGCAGTGCGTCAATACGGTTTAGGTAAGCTTGGTCAATATCACCAGTTACATAATTACCATCAAAAACCGATGTTTCAAAGTTCGTAATTTCTGGATTTTCTTGGCTTACAGCACTGATCAAATCATTTAGTGATTGATAGATTAGGCCATCTGCACCAATGCTTGCATTGATATCTTCAACTTCACGACCATGAGCAATCAGTTCTTGCGCTGATGGCATATCAACACCATACACATTCGGGAAGCGAATTTCTGGCGCCGCAGATGCGAAGTAAACATTTTTAGCACCTGCTTCACGTGCCATTTCAACGATTTGCGCAGATGTTGTACCACGTACAATTGAATCATCAACAAGTAATACGTTTTTACCTTTAAACTCTTGTGCAATTGCATTAAGTTTACGACGTACCGACTTTTTACGCAGCTCCTGACCCGGCATAATAAAGGTACGACCAATATAACGGTTCTTTACGAAACCTTGACGGTAAGGCAGTTCAAGTACATTTGCCATTTCTAACGCAATATCACATGACGTTTCAGGAATTGGAATGATTACATCAATTTCTTTATCAGCCCATTCACGCTTAACTTTTTCGCCAAGTTTAGTACCCATGTTTACACGCGCTGCATAAACTGAGATTTTATCAATTGTAGAATCTGGGCGAGCAAAATAAACAAATTCGAAAATACACGGGCTATAAGAAGCGTTCGATGCACATTGCTGTGAATGTAATTGACCATCGTTAGAAACAAAAATAGCTTCACCTGGTGCAACATCACGAATAAATGCAAAACCACACGCATCAAGAGCAACACTTTCAGATGCGAACATATATTCAACACCCTGCTCTGTTTCGCGTTTACCGAATACCAGTGGACGAATACCATTAGCATCACGAAATGCAATCATACCGTGACCGATAATCATCGCGATTGATGCATAACCACCAACTACTTTGCTGTTTACAGTCGTTACCGCAGTAAATACATCTTCAGGCGAAAGCTCTAGTTTATTAGGCTTTGCAAGTTCATGGGCTAAGATATTCAGTAACACTTCTGAATCTGATGTGGTGTTAACGTGGCGCTTTGCTGTTTTGAATAAATCTTCTTTTAACGCTTCAGCATTTGTTAGATTGCCATTGTGCGCAAGCGCAATACCAAATGGCGAGTTTACATAAAACGGTTGTGCTTCAGCTGAGCTTGAAGAACCAGCCGTTGGGTAACGAACATGACCAATACCCATATCGCCTTGTAAACGTTTCATATGGCGTGTGTGAAATACATCTTTCACAAGGCCATTATCTTTACGTAAGCTAAAGGTGTTATTGTCAATGGTAATAATACCCGCCGCATCCTGACCACGGTGTTGCAAAACGGTTAGACCGTCATAAAGGGTTTGATTTACCGGGGTAGTTCCGACGATACCAACGATACCACACATGAGAAAAATCCTCGCCTGATAAGGGGTTACTGAGTTAAGAAGCTTGAATTATCTTCTAGGTATTCAAAAAACCATTCAATAATAAAGCTAAACTCTGGAATTAAATTTGAACGACTCCACCAGTCTTTACTTGGGGCACTGGTGAAAGCATCGAGAAAAAATAATAGTGCACTAATTATAAGCACGCCACGCAAAGCGCCAAATACCAAACCAATTACTCGGTCAGTGCCTGACAGCCCTGTTCTTTGGACTAATTCTCCAAGCACATAATTGACTAAACTGCCGACAATCAAAGTTGAGAAAAACAAGATTGCAATTGCAGCACCATTACGTACTAGGGGTTCGGAGATTTGGTCTGTAAGAAAAACAGCGAGGTGTTCATAAAACATGCTTGAGATAAAAAAGGCAGCAATCCAAACAGCTAGCGACATTGCTTCTTTAACAAAGCCGCGCATCAAACTTATCAAGGATGAAAGCCCGATGATACCCAGAATGGTGTAATCTACCCAGATCATATTAACCTGCCCTTTTATGTTTCGCGCGCATTTTATATAAGCTTACGCTTAATTGCCAGCTCAATTTGTGATTTCGAATTGTGTTACTCGACCATTTAGCTTGGTTAATTTTTTTAACTGAGGTAATTGCGATTCTAACTTTTGCTTATCTAGCTCAGGGCCTACAAACACTTTTGTTAACGTGCCTGAGGGTGTTTTAATTGGTTTGGTAAATGCTGTAAAGCCTGCGCTTTTCAATTTAGCCAATAAAGAATCAACATTTGCTTTATGCGAAAAACTGCCTAATTGAATCACCCAAGCAAACTCATTAAGGTTACTTTGCTCAGCACGTTTAACAGCAACTTTAGGCTCAACTTCAACCTCATTTACAGCTGGTTTTGCATCAACTTCAACCGTAGCCACTTGCTTTTCTTCAATGATTTCAGCTTCTGTTTGTGCTATTTGCTGATCGGCTGAGAGTTCGTTGTTAAAAGGTGAGTTTTGACCTTCATCAATCGCCGCTTCTTCAATCACAGGCGTACTTGGCAGTGATTCACGAGCAAGCGTTTGGTCAGGCTCAGGATCAAGTTCTATCGCTTTAAATTCAGGGCGCTCAGGAATGTCTTTAAAGGTTTCTCTTTTTTGTACCTTTTCACCATCCAAAATATTAGGAATAAACACAATCGCTGCTGTTACAACGATAATGGTACCCACTAAACGGTTGATAAATTGACTAGTCACCCTCACTCCTTATTTTGCCAAAACGCAATTGCATCAGCCACAGTGTAAAATGAGCCAAATACAATTAGCAAATCTTCATCATCCATGGTGTTTAAAATAGTGTTTAAACCTTGCGCTACACTTGCGTGTAAAGACTGTTTTGGCGATTCAATTTCACTTTGTAAATTAGCTGAAAGATTTTCAGCCTTATCGCCCCTAAAGCATGACAGCGTCGCTAAATGCCATTCATCTACTTGTGCTTTAACTGCGTTAAATACGGCTTTTTGGTCTTTGTCTTGTAACATACCAGTCAAAGCAATAATATTTTTACCGCACGCTTTAAATTGTGCCAATTTAGCTGCTAGATAGCGAGCAGACTCAGGATTATGAGCAACATCTGCATACACCAACGGCTTTTCACTTAAACGCTGAAAACGCCCTTCAACGACAAGGTTAGTTAGCACCTCACGGAGTGTTTGCTCGTTAGGTAATAGGCCTAATGTATCAAGCGTTGTGATTGCCGTTGCAACATTTTGTGCCGGAATATTTGGCACAGGCAATTGAAAGGCTAATTTGTCATTTTTATAGTCAAGCGCATCACTGCTTAACTCGAATGAATAATCTCTTTGCGCTGCAATTACTTGAGTGCCTAATTCTTCTGCGTATTGCCAAATTGAATTAGGAATCGCTAAATCACCAACAATTGCCGGAGCATGCGCTCTAAAAATACCGGCTTTTTCTCTACCCACTAACTCTCGAGTATCACCTAAGTATTCTTTGTGGTCTAAATCGATAGTGGTTATAACAGAAGCAATTGGCTCAACAATGTTGGTAGCATCCAATCGACCACCTAAACCTACCTCTAATAAGATGTAGTCAGGTTTTTTCTGCTTAAATACTTCAAGTGCCGCCAGTGTACCAAACTCAAAATAAGTCAGGCTAATGTCACCGCGCCCTTGTTCAAGTGCATGAAATGCATCTACGTGGTCTTGATCGGGTAATTCGGCGCCATTAATGCGTACGCGTTCGTTATAGCGAATAAGATGCGGCGAAGCATAGGTACCAACAGAGTAACCTTGCGCCAGTAGAATGGCCTCTAAACAACGGGCTGTAGTGCCTTTACCGTTTGTGCCAGCAATTAAAATAACATTTGGAAGTGAGGTATAACCTTGCTTTTCGCCTACTTGGCGAACGCGAGTTAAACCCATATCAATGTTTGAAGGATGAATACTTTCTAAATAACAAAGCCAATCATCTAGACTCGACGATTGGCTTGGTACAACATGTGTCATAGTGCAATAAGTTGCTAAATCAGTTTAGATTATGCAATTCTATGCTCTTGTTCAGTTGACGGCAAGTGCATATATTTCGCAACAAGACGTGCAATGGTGTCGCGCATTTCACGACGGTCAACAATCATGTCGATTGCACCATGCTCTAATAAGAATTCAGAACGCTGGAAACCTTCTGGTAAAGTTTCACGAACTGTTTGCTCAATTACGCGTGGACCTGCAAAACCAATAAGTGCTTTTGGCTCAGCAATATTAATATCTCCTAGCATCGCTAATGACGCAGATACACCACCCATGGTAGGGTCAGTAAGTACTGAAATAAACGGCAAGCCTTGCTCACTCATTTTATCAAGTGCTGCACTTGTTTTTGCCATTTGCATTAATGACATAAGTGCTTCTTGCATGCGCGCACCACCTGAAGCTGAGAAACAGATTAACGGCATTTTACGCTCAAGACATGCATTTACCGCTTCAACAAAGCGCGCACCTACAACCGATGCCATAGAACCACCCATAAATGAGAATTCAAATGCCACCGCAGCAACTGGTACACCTTTTAAGCGACCTGTCATTGCAACTAATGCATCTTTTTCGCCACTTACTTTTTGTGCGCTAGTGATACGATCTGAGTATTTTTTTGAATCTTTAAATTTAAGAACATCTTTTGGTTCTAAATCTTGACCCAATTCTACTTGTTCGCCATCGTCTAAAAACTGTTCAAGACGCTTGCGAGCGCCAATGCGCATATGATGATCACACTTAGGGCAAACATGTTGTTGTTTTTCTAGTTCTGCCTTGTAAACAATCGTGTCACAATCACCACATTTAGCCCAAACACCTTCAGGAATTTCTTTACGACCTGTAGACTTGGTTGTTTTTGGTAAGATCTTTTCTAACCAGCTCATTTAAATCTCTCTCACTGCTATATCTGCTTTGAACGGCGCAGAAAATTTTTGCAATTAAAACACTAATCGTGCGACTAAGGTATAAAAAACTGGTCTAATATGTCGCTAAATTGTGTTATTTATTCGGTTTTTTATAAGCTATTTGGCAAAAATAGCGGCCCTGGATTTGATTTGGGTATTTCAAAATGTTCAGGGTAATCAACTTCAACTAAGTACAAACCGCCAGGCTTTGCCGTTGCAGATGCCTGTGTGCGGTCTTTTAAGGCTAAAACTTGCTGCATCCACTCAGGTGGATACTTGCCTTGCCCAATATCTATCAAACAACCGGCAATATTGCGCACCATGTGGTGAACAAACGCATTGGCTTTAATATCAATCACAATAAAATCGTTAAAACGCTCTACATTTAAGTGCATTACGTTTCTAAACGGCGTTTTTGACTGACAATGCACAGCTCGTACTGAAGTAAAGTCTTGTTCGCCTAGTAAATAAGGCGCTGCTTGTTGCATTTTTTCAACATCCAACGGATGGTGATAATGGCTTAAGCCAGAGCGTAAAATTCCTGGGCGGTAAGTGCTGTTATAAATAATATAACGATATCGCCTTGCAGTAGCGCTGTAGCGAGCATGAAATTCTTCTCTCACTTCTTTAGCCCAGCGAATAGCAATCGCATCAGGTAAATTGGCATTTACACCAAGAGTGAACGACACCATAGCTCTATCTGCCGTAGTATCAAAATGCACTACTTGTCCGGTACCATGAACACCCGCATCTGTTCGACCTGCACAAGTCACTTCTATTTTTTCGTTACAAATTTTTGAAAGCGCATTTTCGAGCTCTTGTTGTACACTGTTAACATGTTGTTGGCGTTGCCAACCACTGTACTGAGAACCATCATATTCTACGCCTAGAGCGACTCGCATGAACAATATTCCATGAATTTGAAAAACCCCAATTATACCGAGACGTTGCCTTGATACCAAGTATAAAAAAGCCCGCATTGCGGGCTTTTTCAAATAACTAAGATAGTTGATGCTTTAGCGCTAACGCTTCATCTTGAACTTCAGGAGGGCCATTACTGATAACCTCTTCTATCACCTTTAATGCACTTTCAGCATCATTTATTTCAAGATAAGCGCGTGCAAGGTCTAATTTTGCAGAGTAGCCTTGGCTTTCCATATCAACATCCAAAGCATCTTCTCCTGCCAGTAAATCCTCAAAATCGCCTAAACCAACATCCATATCAACATTTTGGTAAGGCTCAACATCAGATTCAGCATCATCACTTTCTTCAAGTAAATCGTCGATATCTAAATAGTCTGACTCTGCTGTATCAATTTCTTCTACTTCAAATGGTTCAGCTTCTGTTTGTTCACTTAAGAGTGAGTCAAAATCAAGCTCAAAGTCTTTTTGCGACTCTGCGGTAATTGGTTCTGGCTCTGCTAATTCATTTAATAAACTATCAAAATCAGTACTTTCTAATTCGTCAATGAGTAAATCATTACTGTTATCTAAGTCACTACCAATAATGTCATCATCGAGGAAATCATCTTCATCACTAGCTGAGAGATCTTCAGTGGTGATCACTTCTTCATTAATAGCTTGCGCGTCTTTAATTTCGGGTAATGATTCTTCTGCGCCAAAAGCTGGTGCATCAATTTCCTCAAGCGCTTCATCTAGTTCAAGTTCTGGATACTCATCCAAAGTTTGACTAGGGGCATCTGCACGCATTTGCTCGTCGTTATCAAATGCATCCGATAAACGCTCATCTTCTGCTTCTAAATCAACATCAATTAAAGGGTCGTCACCGAAGTCAATACTGTCCTCAGACAATAATTGCTCATCAAACGCACTATCTAAATCATCGTCTGATAAACCAAGACTATCAGCTGTTACATCTTGCTGTTGTTCATCTGGTAGCGAAATGTCATCGAGTAACTCATCAGCTTGCAAAAGCGCATCATCATTTGCTTCAGTTAACTGAGGTTCTTCAATTTCATCAAATTCATTAAGTAAATCATCACCTACATTATCTAACTCGATGTCTTGCTCTTCAGGTAATGCAGTAATTTCATCGTGTGCTTGGGTTTGTTCATCAAAATTATCAAGTGAAGGAATTGCACTTTCTTCAGATGCTAAATTTTGAAGATCCGTTTCAGTAGTCCCATCGCTTGAAATATCATTTTCATCATCAAGTAACGAATCAAGTAAGGCTGCATCATCTGTTGTATCTATGCCATCAACGTCAATCAATTCTTCTGTAAAATCACTTTCAAGAGTAGCTAGTGAATCATCTTCATCCAAAGAATCATTAACATCATTTACTTCTTCAACATCTGTAGTTTCATCAAGTAATGCATCAATGTCATCTACTGCAGTTTCTGGTTCAAGCTCATCTTGCTCTATTTCAGCATTTGCTAATTCGCTTTCAAGCAATTCTGCTTCTAGGTCTGTATCTTCAAGCGCTGAATCGAGGAAATCATCTTCATCAAAAGAGTCACTAACCTCATTTACTTCTACAACATCTGTAGTTTCATCAAGTAATGCATCAATGTCATCTACTGCAGTTTCTGGTTCAAGCTGGTCTTGCTCTATTTCAGCATTTACTAATTCGCTTTCAGGTAATTCTGCTTCTAGGTCTGTATCTTCAAGCGCTGAATCGAGTAAATCATCTTCATCAAAAGAGTCATTAACGTCATTCACTTCTTCAACATCTGCAGCTTCATCAAGTAATGCATCAATGTCATCTACTGCAGTTTCTGGTTCAAGCTCGTCTTGCTCAATTTCAGCAGTTGCTAACTCGCTTTCAGCCACTTCAGTTTCAGCGTTTATATCTTCAAGCGCTGAATCGAGTAAATCCTCTTCATCAAGAGAATCACTAACTTCTTCAACATCTGTAGATTCATCAAGTAATGCATCAATATCATCTACTGCAGTTTCTGGTTCAAGCTCGTCTTGCTCTATTTCAGCAGTTGCTAATTCGCTTTCAAGCAATTCGGCTTCTAGGTCTGTATCTTCAAGCGTTGAATCGAGTAAATCATCTTCATCAAGAGAATCACTAACGTCATTTACTTCTTCAACATCTGTAGCTTCATCAAGTAATGCATCAATGTCATCGACTGCAGTATCTGGCTCAAGCTCGTCTTGCTCTATTTCAGCAGCTGCTAACTCGCTTTCAGCCTCTTCAGAAATTGCAGCTTCATCAAGTAATGAGTCAATGTCATCAGCTTCATTTACTTCTTCGTTACCTGCAGCTTCATCAAGCAATGCATCAATGTCATCTTCTGCATCATCTGATCCAATTGCATAAGAAGTATCTTGCGCATTTTCGCTGTCATTGATATCAATTGACTCTTCAAGGTCCTGCTCAGAAGTATCGGTATTTGCAAACGCTTCAGCAGCAGCCTGTTGAGCAGCTAATCGCTCAGCATCAGAATTTGCTTCTTCTAGTAATGCATCTAGGTCCGTTAGGTCGGTATCATCTGCTTCAACTTCATCGATCATTGCATCGATGTCATCCATATCCAGTTGAATTTCAGGTTCTTTCTCTTCCGGCTCTAAGTCATCACTTAAGCTATCATCCAAATCAAATTCATCATTGCTAAGCTCATCCATAATGGCATCAACATCAGCAACATCAGATTCAATCTCATTTGATGGTTCAAATTCTTCTGGAATATCCAGCTCAATCTCACTATCGCTAGCGATCATCTCATCAATAGCAATGTCATCACTTTCATCGTCATTATCTATTGGAGAGTCGAAATCTTGTGCAAGAATGGCGTCGATATCATCTGCATCAAGTAATCCATCATCAGCAGAATCATTATTCATATCTGGCACTAAATCATCTGAGCCATCATCATCTAGTGCATCACCTAATAAGCCATCTAATTCATCTTGATCTAATAGCGAGTTACTGCTCTCAAGTGCTGGCTCTTCATCTTCATAAAGCAGATCATCTGGTTCTTCTAAGGCATCATCTAAACTATCGTCAAGTGCAACGATATCGTCTTCAAGTGAATCATCAAAGCTCTGATCCAACGCATCATCAAATGGGTCATCAAGTCCTGCGCTTAATTCATCATCAAGTGGATCATCTAAACCATTTGCAAGCACATCATCTAAGCCATCTGATAAATCATCTGCCAAGTTGTCGTTTACGATAGGATCAGGAATATTTGGCGAAGGCGTATCAAAAATTGGCTCTTCAGGTTCGTTTTTCGCGGCGCGTGATTTAAACCAATAAATTGCACCACCCACAATTAAGAAACCAGGGATCAACGCAAGAACAACTAATAGCAATGGATTATTTGTTAAATCCTGAAAGCTAAACGACTCTGCTTCTGCTTTTGCCTTGGCTTCTTGCGCTGCAAGAATACGGTGCTGCTCTGCCAGCAATGCTTTTAATTCATCAAGTGTTTGTCTGTCGCTATCAAGCTGACCACGAATAAGTTCTAGTTCAGTTGATAAACTTGAAACTTGCTTTTTAAGATTTTCATTTTCAGTGAGGATCGCTTCAACGTTATTTACTGACGATTTAAACTCGTCTTTAAGCTGCTCTAATTTTTCTGTTTGCGCTTGTTTTGCTTGTTGAATTTCTTCACTTAATTCTTTTTTAGCTACGATAACATCTTGTTTTTTAGCTTGTTCAGCTTGTTTGGCAACAACGTCTATCTCAGCTTGCGTCATCTCACCCTTAACTTTTTTATCCCAAAGCTTATCATCAAGCTCTGAACGCTCTTGGGCAAACCCCGCATTAATACTTCTGATTTCGCGCATTGACGGCATGCGCAAATATGAGCCAGTACGTAAATGGTTAATATTGTTATCTAAAAAAGAGTCAGGGTTTTTCTGATAAATAGCCTGCATAACTTGGTAAATAGTAACCGAGTTATCTGGCCTTAATTTGGTTGCAATACGCCACAAAGTATCAGTATCGCGTACTGGGCCATAACGTTTACCTTGCTCGCCAACATCAACATTTTTGGGCCCACGGATCCGAGTATTTTCAGCATTAAGATCAAACGAAATGCTTGAAGCGCCAAGTAGCACTACCGAAAGAAGAAAAATCGCTTTTGAAGAAAAGAAGCTGCGCATGGGTTTCCTTTAATATTAACTCTGAAAGCTCATTTGTTCGAAATAAACAGGGATCGAACACTAAACTTATGCAAAGTTTGCACCAATTTTATTAATTTCCTGGCTATTTCAACCTAAAATGGTGCGACTCTTTTTATAATTTTCAGCATAAAACTATAAACCAGAAAACACCGAATATCCATTAATTAGGCAGTGGCAAAGTAATTGGCAGGAAAACACTATCTCATTGATGATAATGAAGCTTTAAGCTAAAACTCAATTAGTTAAGGTCTGTTTATCTTTCACGTTAGCTTTTGCAGCAAAGAACAGCAGACCCTAGGAATTATGCCAAACAAACTTAAACGCCAGTTTGTTTGGCATCAAAGAAATGACTATTACAGATATTGCTCTACCAACAGCTCAGCAATTTGCACGCTATTAGTTGCAGCACCTTTACGCGTATTGTCTGAAACAACCCATAAATTTAAACCATGTGGGTGGCTAATATCTTGACGAACACGGCCAACATAAACCGCATCATTGCCGCTTGCATCAGACACAGGTGTTGGATAATCCTGCTCATCTTCAATATATTCCACACCAGCTGCTTCGTTAAGCAACTGTTTTACGTGCTCTACATCAACAGGCATGCGCGTTTCAAGGTGAATCGCTTCTGCATGACCATAAAATACTGGTACACGCACAGCCGTTGGGTTAACCATTACACTGCTATCACCCAAGATTTTTTGGGTTTCCCACACCATTTTCATTTCTTCGCGGGTATAGCCGTTATCTTCAAAACTATCAATTTGTGGGATTACGTTGAACGCAATTTGCTTTGGAAACACATCGTTTTCAAGTGGACGCGCATTCATTAGGCTAGCAGTTTGCTTTGCTAATTCATCAACCGCTTTTTTACCACCACCTGAAACAGATTGGTAAGTACATACGTTAATACGGTCTATACCATATGCATCATAAATAGGTTTTAATGCCACCACCATTTGAATAGTAGAACAATTCGGGTTAGCAATTATATTGCGGTTTCTAAAATCGCTTAGTGCCTCTGGGTTCACTTCAGGAACCACTAATGGCACATCGTAGTCATTACGGAAGTGTGATGTATTATCAATAACCACACAGCCCGCCTCTGCGGCAATTGGTGCATACTTTTCAGAAACGCTGCCACCTGCAGAAAATAGTGCAATGTGGGCATTGGCGAAATCAAAGGTTTCCACATCAATCACTTCAATGTCTTCACCTGCAAATTTAATATCTTCGCCTGCACTGCGTTCAGACGCTAATAAATACAAGGTATCAATAGGAAATTTACGCTCTTCTAGCGTTTCAATAATTTGACGGCCAACAAGGCCTGTTGCACCTAAAACGGCAACATTGAATTTTTGTGACATGTTATTCCTCAATCACATTAAAGCCGAGCTGGCTTAAACGTTTTGCATTTGCAGATGAACTGCATTTTACCGTTAAAGTGCTAAATTCGCGACGCCCTGGGTAGTTTTTTCGTAAACTATCGAACCCTTCACGGTTTAGTCCTTGTTTTAATAGGCCGTAATCACGGCGTGCGTCATAAACGCTGTGTACTAATTGGCACGCGTTTGCTTCACTAAAAGTATTGCCTAAACTCACCTCAGTAAGTTCTGGCTCTGGCAGAAAATCGGCCATTTTATGTGTCGCTGGTTTGCCTAATTGCTGACAAACCGCTTGATAAAGCATATCTGTGCCGCCCGCTTTGCCTTCTAAACTGTGGCCTGCAATATGTACCGAGCCAATACGCGTATAAGGCAGTAAAGCTTGTTCAATATTTGGCTCGTTTTCCCATACATCCAACACCAATGATAAACCCGCACCTGCTTGCATAAACTCAAGTAATGCTTGATTATCAATAACGTCACCACGACACGAATTGACCACAATTGCATTAGATTTCAACTTAGGCAAGTTGTGCTTATTTAATAAATGTTTGGTTTGATATTGACCTTCTTTCACTAAAGGCACATGAAAGCTTAAAATATCAGCATCGTTAATAATGGTGTCTAACGACACGCCATCTTCAAGTTCGCCTGACGCTTGCTTTGGTGGGTCGCAAAGTAATACGTTGCAGCCTAACGCTGCTAATTTTTTCGAAAGTCGACTGCCAATATTACCCACACCAATAATGCCAACGGTTTTGTCTTGTAAACTAAAGCCATCTTCTTGAGCAAGCGCAAGCAAGCTTGATATCACATATTCTGCCACAGCCGTTGCATTGCAACCTGGTGCACTTGAAAATGCGATGCCTTTTTGTGTTAACAACGCTTGATCAACGTGATCGGTGCCAATTGTTGCAGTGCCAACAAATTTCAATTTATTTGCGTGAGCTAGTAAATTTTTATTCACATTGGTAATCGAGCGAACTAATAGAATATCAGTATCAACAAGTTGCTGAGGGCTTAGCTCTCGGCCAGCAAAACGAGTTATTTCACCAAACTCTGAAAAGAATTCTTCGACCAGTGGCATATTTTGGTCAGCGAGGATGCGCATAGTTGTCCTATTTAGGCAAAGCAGATGCGCTATTTTAACGGCAATAAAAAAGCCACTCAATCAATTAAGTGGCTTTTCTTTCAATCAAATAGATTTGCGTTTTAAAAAGGCAAATTAGCCTTTGTATTTTTGCATTACTAGCGTTGCGTTTGTACCGCCAAATCCAAAGCTGTTTGACATTACAGTGTTGATTTCTAAATCACGCTTTTCAGTCACAATATCAAGGCCTGCAGCTTGCTCATCTAACTCGTCGATGTTGATAGATGGCGCTACAAAGTTGTTTTGTAACATTAAGATTGAGTAGATAGCTTCGTGAACACCCGCAGCACCAAGTGCGTGACCTGTCATCGCTTTTGTTGCACTGATTGCAGGTGATTTACCACCAAATACTTCTTGGATTGCGCCAAGTTCTTTAACATCACCTACCGGTGTTGATGTACCGTGTGTATTTAGGTAATCAATATCACCATCAACTGTTGCAAGTGCTTGTTGCATACAACGAACAGCACCCTCACCCGATGGAGCAACCATGTCATAACCATCTGATGTTGCACCGTAACCTACAATCTCACCGTAAATCTTCGCGCCACGCGCTAATGCGTGCTCTAACTCTTCAACAACAACGATACCGCCGCCGCCAGAGATAACAAAACCATCACGGTTTGCATCATAAGTACGTGAAGCAAGCTCTGGTGTTTCGTTATACTTAGTTGATAACGCACCCATCGCGTCAAATTCCATTGCTAATGTCCAGTGTAGTTCTTCACCGCCACCAGCAAATACAACGTCTTGTTTACCAAGTTGGATTTGTTCTACAGCATGACCAATACAGTGAGCCGATGTTGCACATGCAGAACTGATTGAGTAGTTAACACCTTTAATTTTAAATGGTGTTGCTAAACATGCAGACGTCGTTGAGGCCATAGTACGAGGAACCATATAAGGACCTACACGCTTAACACCTTTTTCGCGAAGAATGTCAGCTGCTTCAACTTGGTTTTTAGATGAACCACCACCAGAGCCAACAATAATACCTGTACGCGGGTTAGATACTTGATCTTCCGTTAGGCCCGAGTCATCAATTGCTTGTTGCATTGAAATATATGAGTATGCTGCGGCATCACCCATAAAACGCATTGCTTTGCGGTCTACGTGCTCTTTTGGATCAAGGTCAATGCTACCACATACGTTTGAACGTAATTTTAGGTCTGCAAATTCTTGGTTGAATGTAATGCCTGAACGGCCTGCTTTTAATGATTCAAGTACTTCTTCTTGATTATTACCGATACTTGAAACAATACCGATACCCGTAATTACGGCTCTTTTCATGGATAAACCTTTTCTACAAAGTAAATTGTGCTCTATTCTACGTGTTATTTACAAAAAACTGGTCTAATCTCAGCGTACACGTGTTTCGAATTTACAGTATTTTAACCTTAACTGCTAAATTAATAAGACTTATTTGTTCTAAATCAAGTTTAACCGCCCCCCCATATCTCGTACAATAGCGCTACGTTAAGTTTGTTTTAAATAATTATGATCCGCCACGCAAAAATTGAGTTTAATGAATCAGGCACACCGGTCGCACAAGACTTTGATGATGTTTACTTTTCAAACGATAACGGCTTATTGGAGTCAGATTACGTATTTTTTCAGCAAAACAATATTGCTGCGCGTTGGCAAAATCACCCAAGAAGGCATTTTGTAATTGCTGAAACAGGATTTGGCACAGGCCTTAATTTTTTAAACACTTGGCAACGTTTTAACCAAGATAAAAATAAATCTGTTGAACAACTTCACTTTATAAGCTTTGAAAAATTTCCTCTAGAACAGACAGCCCTAAAGCAAGCGCTTGCAGCCTGGCCTGAACTTACAGAGTTAAGCGAGCAACTGATTGCAAAATACCCTGTCGCCATGGCAGGTTGCCACCGTTTAGAATTTGAGCAAGGGCGCGTTATTTTAGATTTATGGTTTGGTGATATTCAAGATACGCTGCCACAACTTTGCTACGGCGAAAACGGCATTGTTGATGCGTGGTATCTCGATGGGTTTGCACCAAGTAAAAACCCCGATATGTGGCAACAATCACTTTTTGATGGTATGGCGAATTTAGGCCGAGAAAACTGTACGTTTGCTACATTTACCGCAGCAGGGTTTGTGCGCCGCGGTCTGAGTGATGCAGGTTTTGCTACAAAAAAAGTAAAAGGGTATGGCCGTAAACGCGAAATGGTTGTCGGGACTTTAGACATCGCGAATCAATTTGCAACCCAACCTGCGTATTACAAACGTGAGCCACAACAACTTAATAAAGTGGCGATTATTGGTGGCGGCATTGCAACGGCAACCCTTGCGTATAGTTTTTCAAAACGCGGTATTGCTACTGAGATTTTTTGTAAAGACGATACGTTTGCACAAGGCGCATCCCATAACCATCAAGGGGCGGTTTATCCTAACCTGCAAGCCGACTTTAACAGTAGCAGCGAATTTTTTGCCCATAGTTTTTATTTTGCAAAAAGGCTTTATCAGCAAATTAATAATGATGGCTTTCACTACCCCCATGAGTGGTGCGGCGTTTTATTGCATGGCGTTAATGACAGCAAAGTTGAAATTCAAACCCGCCTTACACAAAAAGGTAATTGGCCAACATCGCTTATCCGCAGTGTAAACAAAGATGAAGCAAATCAAATTGCAGGTATAAAAGCTAACTACTCAGGCTTATTTATTGAACCGGCTGGTTGGGTTAACCCCCCTGCATTGGTAAATGCACTTTTCGCTGCAAGTCAAAGCAAAACACCACATAAAGTGCATTTTAATAGCGAAGTATGTGACATTGAAAAAACACAAACCGGTTATCAATTACGTGATGAAAATCAGAATTCTCTGGGCGAATTTAGCCAGGTATTTATCACTTGTGGTGAATTAACAACGCGTTTTTCACAAATGCAATCTCTGCCATTTAACCCAGTGCGCGGCCAAGTAACCCGCGTTGCGACAAATGAACTATCTAAACAACTCAACACCGTATTGTGTCATAAAGGGTATTTTACTCCAAAGCTGGATAACACCCATTGCATGGGCGCGACCTTTGAAAAACAAAGTATGAGCCGTGAAATTAGTGAAAAAGATAACCTTATAAACCTAAAACAACTCACATCGTTTTACCCTGAGCAACTCGGTATTACAACTGATTCAATGCTCGATGCAAAAGCTGCCATTCGCTGTACCACACCAGATCATCAGCCGATTGTGGGTGAAGCTGTTTGTGAAGAAACGCTTATAGATAATTTTGCGCCGCTGAGAAAAGGTCAGCACTATGATTTTGGTAATTCAGTTAATCCACATCAAGGTCTTTATGTGTTCTCTGGCTTAGGTGCGCGAGGTTTATGTACCGCACCACTAGCGGCAGAGATGTTAGTAGCTGAACTTTGCGATGAGCCACAACCCGTGCCAACTCATATCAGTGAAATGCTCCACCCAAACCGCTTTATTATTCGCGACTTAATACGCAATAAACGCTAAAAAAATAGCCGCACCCTTCTAGGGTCTGTTGATCTTTGCTGTTCTATTTTTGTTCTCTTTGAGCGTGCTTTTATCGCGGCGCTCGGTGTGTGGCCTAGCAATCTAAGCGAATATCGAGCAACAATGAAAAAAGTGCGCTCAAAAGAACCGTTAGGCAGCGCTTGATTGGGTTTTCTACTGTGTTATCGGCTGACTCACATAGAATAACTATGAATCGCAGCCTCTGCCTTGTATAAAACCCAATCAAACTGCTGCAAAAACGAACTTGAAAGGTCAACAGACCCTAGTCAATGCGGCTATTGTTTGTTACCTAACTAATTCTTTTAACTATTAATAGTATATTAATTAGGTATTCATCAACTTCCTAAGAAATTAACGACAACCCGGTGTATTAAAGTCAACAACGATTGATGCACCATTGGCAGTTCCTGACACTTTTACATAGCCCCAGTACTCACTTTGATTAGTAATATAGATACATTCGCCATTGCCTACATTTTGTGATGACGCATCTACATTACCTGCACTTGGCCAACCGCCATTACGATATTCAAGGTTAATATCGCCTGAACCATTTGCTGCTGTAATTGCCACACTCGTTGCACCGCTTACATCAGCAATACTTAACCAAATTGGTTCTTGCTCGGCAAGACACATCACATCACCATCGTATAAACGACCACCGCCGCTAGGACCTTCAGTTGCACATGCATTAGGCACATTGAAGTTACCTCCTGATTGAGCAGTGTAATTCGCTTTAACTTGTGTATCGAAATTAGCGTAGCCGTAAACCATTACATGGTATGTGCCCGCTTGCGGTTTTTCGATAGTACAACGTTCGCTATTACCACCTACATATGGACGACAGTCATAGCTTGTAAGCGTAGGCGCATCGCCAAACTTAACGTATAAATCACCATCGCCAGAACCACCGTTTAGGGTGATTTCAAGGTCACTTGCATTTGCTGGAACATTCACCACAAAGCGTTTTTCATCGCCCGTGTTTCCTGTTACTTGCTGCGCTACACCATTTTGTAATTCATTGCCCACTGGTGGCTCTGAGCCGATTACTGTAGCAGTTGTTGATTCGCTTGCACTCAGCCCTTCTGGATCAGTTACCGTTAGCGTTACTGCATAATCCCCTGCAACCGCATAGCTGTGCGTAGGGTTTGCTGCTGAGCTTGTAGTACCGTCACCAAAGTTCCAGTTATATGATGCAATAGTTGATTCATTATCATATGAGCCATTACTCGAGAACGAGATCAACTCACCTTCATCAGCACTATAAGGGCCATTAATCATTGCAACTGGGGCTGTATTTTGTGGCGGATTAGTATCACCATTAGCTAGTGCCTGAGTCCACTGTGTAAATTCATTACCGTAGTTTGCAGCCCAAGTATTAATACGTGCTTTGTAGCCCGCCCAATCGCCCACACGAGTTGACGCAAGCATCTGGTTTAACTCATCGCGATGATTTTCAAACATAAAGCGAACTGCTAAATAACCCCAGCGATAAATGCGGTCTTGATCAAAACCGTCATAAGTTGTTTCAAATACAGTGCCTAAGCTGTAAGTTGAGCCATCTTTTATCGTGTCGATAGCAGCTTGGTTATCATTTTCTTTTGCAATATATTCGGCAACACCTTCGCTCCACCAAACAATTGCTTCAGTTGGTGCATTAAAGCCACCATAAAGATCAAAGCGACCATCTAAATAATGCACATACTCATGCTCTAAGTTCCACACAAAGTGGTCAGCATTAGCATAGCTTGCTTCATGGGCAACAAAGTTTGGAATATTACCCGGTGTTGATGGGTTGCCTTCTAAGTACATACCACCGTTATTAGTATCAATACCAAAAATAACACCTGCGTATTTGCCGTAATCATCGCTTGAGTCAAAAATATTTACTTGTAATTGACTATTCACATCATCAGCAACAGGCGTGTTGTTCGTTTGTAGTTGGCCGTGGAAATACGTTTCTTCGTAACCCATTTTGCTACACGCGGCTTGATGTTGCGCACTCGTCATATTTTGCGAGCGAATTTTAATTGTGCTACTACAAGTGTATGTTTGAGAAAGTACTTGTGACTCAAGTTGCTGCTCAAAACCACAAATATTGTAAGTATCACAGCTACCGTAATAGCCTGCTGTATCAGCCGCACCTAGCCACACTGAATCGCCATAGCCATACATTTGATAATCAGCAAAAATACGATTTAATGCTGCATCAACACCAGTTTGAATAGTACCTGGATATTGTTTTAAGCGACCTAATTCACGCGCTGCATTAGCAATCATAAATTCAGCGTCTGAATCAATCATGTAAGTACTTGTGGTAAATTTTGCAAGGGCACTTACTAAATCAGTCGCAGATCCAATTTTATTTTTAAATTCGGTATTCCACTGACCACGGAATAAAATCGTAAATACACCATTTACCGCACCGCGCATATTCCACTTAGCGGCATAACTTGCATTCCAGCGGTTTAACCATTCAACAACGACTGGCAGATACACATCTTGCTGCTCAGAGCTGTCCATTGTGATTAATACTTCAGAAAGTGTTTTACCGTGCGCATCGTTATCGTCATAAAAATGACTGTTATTTACAAACGCGTCAATAGCGCCTTTAACAGCTGGTTTTACCCAAGATGCAAACGTTACTTGGTCGTTATAAAACTCCACATAATAACCAGCGCGTAAGTATAGGAATAATGCTTCGATGTCATTATCACCGCCACCTTGGTAATTCTGAGCTAGCCCTTTAACATGATTTGCAACCGCATACATATTATTTGAATCATACGCTGCTTTTTGAATATCGCTTGTTGCACCAAACAATTCATTAACACAGTTTGTTCCTTGCGATTTAATTTCGCTGATAAGTTGCGTTGAGTTACTGGTTGCAAGTGCATTCACATTACATGTTGCAGCCATTGTTTGTTGCATACTTTTTAAATTTACAGTGTGCAAATCATGTTTAGCATGTTCAAACGGCTGATTTAATTGTTGTGTGGTTACTGCTGTTGGCGCATTATCCATACGCTTAAATTCAACGCCGTGATGGTGAACCTTAGGTTGGTTTTGTGAAATAGGCGCGCTTGCAGCAAACGCAGTTTGCCCACAACTTAATGTAGCAAGCACTAACGCCAATTTAGTAAGTTTCATTTGTTATTTTTCCAATTGTTGTTGTCATAATGTTCGATAAATTTGTATCGAGTTTCGTTGCTAAACGACATATTGAAATCACAAAACATGAATTCAATATACTGTATACAATATATTAACTTTTGTTCTGAATATAGGGGCAGATCAGTACTTTTTTTGTTAGTTTATATATTTCAATTAGTTACAAATGAAAAATAATAAAATGGTATGGGGTTATTGCCAATTTCACATCTCAAACGATTTAAGTTTGCACATGAAAAGTGTCATTGCGTTAAAAACAACAATAAATAAAAACATTCATTGCCCTAGCGCAAAGCGAGTTATTAGATACGCGCTAAACTAACAATATTGAATTCTTAAAAGTTGAATACCATGACAAAAACAATTGCAGATTTAATGACCCGCAACGTACTTTCAATTGAGCTTGAGAACACCATGATGGAAGTTCATCAAATGATGAAAGAACATAACATTCGCCATATACCGGTATTAGATAATGGCTGTTTTTTCGGTATGGTTACGCAAAAAAGTGTTCTGGCTAAAACCATGTATTTACTAGACAAATATGGTGTAAATGCGTTACAAAGAAGGGAAAAGCAAGTGCCTGTTTCAGAGCTCGTTGATAAAGACGTGGTGTTTGCCAACGAAACCATGCCATTAACCGAAGCAGCACGTTTTTTCTTAAATAATCGGCACGGTTGTTTGCCTGTTGTAGATGACAATAATCAGTTGCAAGGAATTGTTACCTCATCTGATTTCGTTAGACTATCCTTAACATTATTAGAAAGTTAACCCAATACGGGTGATCAGGAGTTCTTACATGAAGAAGTTATGTTGCAGTATCGCACTTAGCGTTTTAATGAGCCTAAGCCATGTGGCGCAAGCAAATATTGACGACGTACCCCTTCCCAATGACTTTCAAGTGCGTATGGCACTTCAAGATGATTACCCAATGATCATTAGTGGTTTTGTTAAACAAGATTTAGAAACTGTAATGCAATTTTTCCGTGATAAGTTAGGTGAGCCGCAAATAGTAACTGAAGATATTGGCCGTTACACATACTTTTATAATGTGGCAGGCAAAAAGGTAAAAATTGGGTTTTATCAGCAAGAAAGTTGGTGTGAAATCAGCATAATGATGACGGAATAATCCCGTCATCATTAAAAAATTTTAGCAATTTAGATATGCAAAGCTCTTCCTATACTTTTTCAATTTGAATCACAACGCGGCGGTTTTTACCACGGCCAATAATTGTATTATTGGTTGCTACATGGCGTCTTTCACCAAACCCTTGTGTCATAATTTTTTCAGCAGCGATGCCTTTTTCTGTCATATACGTTTTTATCGCTTCTGCACGTTTTTCTGACAGTTGTTGGTTAATATAACGGCCACCATACGAATCGGTATAGGCTGTGATCACTACCGAATCAATAGTAGGATCGTTCTCCAAATATAATCCAATTTTTTCTAAGCGTTTTTTTGAATCTCGCGTAAGTTCACTGCTGTTAGATTCATAACGCATCACAGTGTAAGCAATATCATCAAAACTAAATGGCAATAATGCATCTCGGCACTCTAAAAAGCTTAAATATTGGTTTCGAAAATTAACAGAAGACAACTCTACTTTTATTTTATCTTGGCTGTTATGCCAATCGTGGTAATAAAAAGTTGGTACATTGCCCTTTTCTAGCTCAGTCAATAACAACCAAGAGGCTTTTGAATCCAGCTCTGTATCAAATTGCTTTAACAAATTAGCGTCAAATAAACTGCGCGCTGGGTTACCCGCTTTCCAAACTGGCGGTACCGATAGCACATCGGCAACATCATACCCTTCTGGCTTTATCAACATATCTAGTGTGAAATGAAGCGGTTTGTCTTTACTCGCAGTCGACAAAAATTTGGCTTTACCAAAGCGTGGAATATCATGCTCTAGCTGACAGCTTAAACGTGAGCTCTCTGGTGTATTCCATTTAGCATTACTTTCAACAGCACCATAACTGCGAAGTGCGGCCTGTGAAGAAAAAATGGCACTTAACGAAAGACCAACGCACAAGCACTGCACTATTTTTTTTAATTGCACTTAGGTCTCCTAAATTCGATAAACGCATGGTTAAACACAACATCTACTGTTACAAGCAGCAGCTAATAAAATTAAGCAAAAAATATACCTAAATAAGGTGTTAGTTCATAAAATTTTACTGGTCAGTATCAACCTAATTTTGCCATAATACGCGGCCTTATTAAGCACTGAAAGTAAGTATATGTCTCAAGCTGAAGCACCAACAACTTTATTTGCCAAGCGTTTTCGCGGTTTCTTTCCTGTAGTTATCGACGTTGAGACGGCAGGCTTTAATAATAAAACCGATGCATTATTAGAAATTGCTGTTAGCTTGCTAAAAATGGACGACCAAGGTGAACTCAGCATCGACAAAACACTTCACTTTCATGTTGAACCGTTTGATGGCGCAAACATAGAACGTTCGGCAATTGAATTTAATGGCATCGACCCATTTTCACCACTGCGTGGCGCCGTAAAAGAAGATGTTGCTATTAAAGAAATCTGCAAAGCAGTGCGCAAAGCACAAAAAGAAGCGGGTTGCCAGCGCAGCGTTGTAGTTGCACATAACGCTGCATTTGATCACGGTTTTTTAAATGCCGCAATTGAACGTAATAACATTAAACGCACCCCGTTTCACCCATTCGTAAGCTTTGATACAACCACCCTAGCTGGCTTAGCAGTAGGCCAAACGGTGCTTGCAAAAGCATGTCGCGCCGCGGGCATTGATTTTGATAATAGCCAAGCACACAGCGCATTATACGATACCGAGCGTACCGCCGAGCTTTACTGTTACATTGTAAATAAATGGCAAGCCTTAGGCGGCTGGCCAATGCCTGCAATTGAAGAAAGCGAATAAAAATCCAGCACATAGCTTACTAAAAACCACTAATTTGTGGTTTTTCCTTGTTTAACGCAAAAACTAAGCGTTATAATCCATACAACTGAGTATGATTCAGATGAAACAAATTCAGGGGCTGATTAGGATTCGACGGGATTCATGAAGCCTAAGGTGCATGTCGAGGTGCGGCTGGCCTCGTAAAAAAGCCGTATTTAAAGTAATCGCAAACGACGATTCTTACGCTCTAGCAGCTTAGGCCGCTAGCGCTCCTTCCAAGTATTCTTGTGGACTGGATTTTGGAGTGTCACCCTTACATAAGATCGCTACGGAAACCCTGGCCGGGGTTGAAGGGCTAAATTGAAGCGGCCTCGCCTTTACTTATCGTGTTCGTCCGAGATTTAAAGGTTAACCAAAAGACGATACTAAACATGTAGGACCGAAGGTCGACGCTTTTCGGACGGGGGTTCAAATCCCCCCAGCTCCACCAATAGCACAGACAAAGCCGCTTTTTAGCGGCTTTTCTTTTGCCTAAAATTCGGCACAGATATGAATATCAAAAACTTAGATTTTTAAAGAACAATTACAATCAAGATATAAAGTAGTACTACCAAAATGAATAAGAGCGGGTACTACAGATAGAATGTAATTGGCCATAGACCAATAAAATAAACACATAAAAACTGCCTTATTATCATTTTATTAATCAAGCGCTGTCTATTATCTCGGACTTACCAAGACTGGTATAAAACCCAATAATTGAAATACTTGAAGAAAGTAATCAACTATTTTTTTGTACCACTGGATGTACCACACACATTTTAAATTTCTGAGTGGGAATTAAAGTCATATTTTATTCTATGTGAATTTAGCGCGGCTTGCTTTACTCATCTAATTTATTCAAAAAAAAGCCTGTGAGATACACAGGCTTTTTGTTGCTTTTAAAATTTAAGCGGAGGCTTAAAAGAAATAAATCGCGATATCGACGGCAATTAAAATAATAATCACCCACTCTAAAAACGCAGAGTGCTTGTGGTTTTGCTCGGTACTTAGCATGTCGACTAAGTTGTGAATGGTATCGAGCTTTTTTTGCAAAATATGTATACGTGGCAATAAGTCTAAATATTTGCTGAGCTGCTGATAAACCCCTTCTAAATTTGGGTTATCCCAAAAGAACTCGGGAGTATCAAGCAAATTAAAGTGCAAATTAATATCGGTACTGGTTTTAAACAAGGTACCACGCAACTTTGCTAATTCTTTTCGTGTTAAAGGCACCTTGCCAGTTTGGGCAAGCTGCTGTGATAAATACGCATTTTCGCTAATTACCGCTTGAGCTTGCTCTTCAAAAAACTCTAATTTTGCCGATTGCGCAAGCGCATGGCTAAGTGCGAGCTTGGTCATATCATCTGAGTTATCTAAAAATAGACAATCATTTTTGATATTAAAATCACCATATCCGCCTTCGCGGTAAATATAGTGATCGATGCTCGGGCGTTTTTCAGGCGAGATGATAAGCTCATCAATTTGCGCGATCAGTTGTTCAAACTCCGTCTGATTAAAGTCCCAACACACCAACACAGCATAATCAAACAGCCAGGCTTGTTTGCTATTTATGCAGATACCATAAGCATCACGTACTTTTATAGCCCCAAGCTGTTTATTGAGCTTTATATCTGCTTTTTCTTTATTAATTGAATGGCCTAAAAAGCTGATAATAAGGCGATGATCTTTTGTGACAGTGTCACTCATTAAGTTGCTCCAATGAAGCGTATTTCACAATTACCAATACGTAAATCGGCAATATTTTTCAATTGGGTTTATAGCGTGTAACAGCCTAAATATAAATTAATTTTGGATGAATTTTGCCAATAATATTCTTGTCGATACGACAAAAATTTTATGTTGGACTTCCCCCCCCTATTCCCTTTAAATGCGCGCACTTTTTGGTCTTATGACCGATTTATTTTTTAAGGGTAGAAATGAAAGAAACCACTGCAATTGAACATGTTCGTGCAAGCTACAATGTACCTCATTGGAGCCAAGGTTATTATGGAATTAATGATCAAGGCGAAATTACTGTGTCACCAAATATGGCGAAGCCAACGCATGCAGTAAGTTTGTCTAAAATTGCCGAACAAATTCAACAGCAAGGGTTATCGTTACCAGCGCTTGTGCGATTTCCGCAAATTTTACACCACCGGGTACATAGTTTATGCAATGCGTTTAACGCGGCTATTGAAAGCTATGATTACAGCAACAACTACCTGCTGGTTTATCCAATCAAAGTAAACCAACAACGCGAAGTGGTGGAAGAAATTTTAGCAAGCCAAGCTAGCCAATCGGTAAAGCAATTAGGTTTAGAAGCAGGTAGCAAAGCAGAACTGCTTGCAGTACTTGCGATGGCACAAAAAGTCAGTTCTGTGATTGTGTGTAACGGCTATAAAGACTGCGAGTATATTCGCTTAGCACTCATTGGCGAAAAGCTTGGTCACAAAGTTAATATTGTACTTGAGAAACGTTCTGAACTTGAAATGGTGCTTGAAGAAGCACGCAAACTTGGCGTAAGCCCACGCTTAGGTGTGCGCGTACGTTTAGCATCGCAAGGTAAAGGCAAGTGGCAAGCAAGCGGTGGTGAAAAATCAAAGTTTGGTTTATCTGCATCACAAGTATTAAGCGTATTAGCTGAGCTAAAATCGCACAAAATGGAAAGCGCACTACAACTTGTTCACTTTCACTTAGGCTCACAAATGGCGAACATTCGCGATGTGCGCACAGGTGTTAGTGAAGCCGCACGTTTTTACTGTGAATTACGCCGTTTAGGTGCAAATTTAGCCTGTATGGATGTAGGTGGTGGTTTAGCCATTGATTACGACGGCACGCGCAGTCAATCGAGCAATTCTATGAATTACTCGCTTGCTGAATATGCGAATAACATCGTCTACACCATTGGCGACATGTGTAAGCAGTATGAGCAACCAATGCCGATGATTATTTCAGAGTCTGGCCGTGCGTTAACAGCGCATCACGCTGTACTTATTACCAATGTGATTGGCACAGAATCGTATCAGGTAGAAGAATTGCCAGTACTTGAGAGCGATGCACCACTACTTTTACAAAACATGTGGCGTTCGTGGTTACAACTTAATAACCGTGTTGATGACAGAGCACTGATTGAAATTTATCACGACTGTATAAGTGATTTAGCGGAAGTTCATAGTCAGTTTGCAATGGGGCTTTTAAGCCTTGAGCAACGCGCATGGGCAGAACAAATAACACTGCGTATTAACTACGAGTTACAGCAGTTGATGGATGGCAAAAACCGTTTTCATCGGCCAATTATGGACGAGTTAAACGAGCGATTAGCGGATAAATTTTTTGTTAACTTTTCGCTATTTCAATCGCTGCCAGATGCATGGGGTATTGATCAAGTGTTTCCAGTGTTACCGCTTTCTGGTTTAGAAACCATGCCAGATCGCCGTGCAGTGCTACTTGATATTACGTGTGATTCAGATGGCACAATCGACCAGTACGTAGATGGACAAGGTATTGAAACCACCTTGCCAGTGCCAAATTGGCAGGCCGACTCACCTTACTTGTTAGGCTTCTTTTTAGTAGGTGCTTATCAAGAAATTTTAGGTGATATGCACAACCTATTTGGTGACACTCATAGTGTGGTCGTCAATGTGAATGAACAAGGCAACAGCGAAATTGTTGAAATTAACGAAGGCGACAGCGTTGAAGATATGCTGCGTTATGTTCACTTAGATGCAGAAGAATTCAGACTCGCATTTGCTCAATTAGCGAATAGCAAATTACCAGAGCATGAGCGCAGCGAAGTACTTGCTGAGCTAGATGCAGGTTTAAAAGGCTACACTTATTTGGAAGATATTTAGTCCATGAGTAACGTATTTGAAAAACACAATGGCATGCTGTTTGGCAACGGCGCAACTTTTATGCGCCAGCCATTAGTTAACGACCCAACATCAAGTGATGCTGATGTGGTTGTGCTTGGTTTACCATTTGATATGGCTACTTCTGGGCGCTCAGGCGCCCGCATGGGCCCAGATGCGATGCGCCGCGCATCTGTTAACCTTGCATGGGAAGAAACCCGTTACCCTTGGCCATTTACACTAAACGATCATTGCGCAGTAATTGATGCAGGCGACTTGGTGTTTGCACCGGGCGATAGCGAAGGTTTTATACAGCAAGTTGAAGATGCCGCAACACAACTTTTAGAACAAGGTAAAAGCCTTTTAAGTTTTGGTGGCGATCACTTTGTTACTTTGCCGCTGTTGCGCGCCCATGCAAAACGTTTTGGCAAAATGGCATTAGTGCATTTTGATGCCCACACCGATACCTATGCTAATGGCAGTCAGTATGATCATGGCACTATGTTTTACCATGCGCCAAATGAAGGGCTCATCGACAAAAACAGTTCGGTACAAGTGGGTATTCGCACTAATTACACCCAAGCTGAGCATGGCTTTAAAGTGATTGACGGCGCTGAAAGTAATGCATTATCAGCACACACTATTGGTGAGATGATTAAACACACAGTAGGTGAATTACCTGTGTATTTAACCTTTGATATTGACGCGCTTGACCCAGCGTTTGCACCAGGTACGGGCACACCAGTATGTGGTGGCTTAACCACCGACAAAGCGCTCAATATTCTTCGCGAATTAAAAGGGCTGAATATTGTCGGAATGGATGTGGTAGAAGTTGCTCCCGCTTACGATAACAGCGAAATTACTGCACTTGCAGGCGCCACCATTGCGCTCGAAATGCTGCATTTGTGGACGTATAAACATAAGCTAGGTGGATAACCTCGTTTATATTTTGGCACCCAACAAAAAGCCTGTGAAACACAGGCTTTTTTTTATTTTTAAAACAGTGACTAACTTTGAAAGCACCTTATTAAGCATTTGCGTGATCCACTTATAAGCTCATTACGTTTAGCTAACTAAACACTTCAAAGGATTCTCAATGTTTAGTTTTTTAAAACCAAACCCAGTAAAAAAATGAAAAAGGATTATTTTAAATTGTTAGAAAAAGCCATGCATGCACAACGAAATGGTGACATCAAAACCTATTCAATGTTAACAGCAGATGCAGAAAGCCTCTGGCAAAAAATTGAGGCTCATGAAAGTAAATAATAGTTTTGTGCCTATGATTTTGGCAATATAACCTTAATAGCCCTCACCATTGTAAGCTGGCTCTCTTTGTGCTGCTGATTTTGCTTTTTGTGAGCGTAAAATTTCTGACTCTTTTTGCAATGCATTAATTTTGATTTGATATTGTTTGCTTACCGCAGCCATTTCTTGCGCAAGAGATTGTTGCAGTTTTGCTCCTGCTAGATTGGTATTAGCATTGCCCGATTGCTTCTTTAATGCCGCAACTTCTTCATTCATTTCACGCTGCAAGCGCTTAATTTGCGCATCATTATTCGCAATTTGCCTTTCAACCTTTTGCATATCTACATAGCTGCCTATACGGTTGAGTTCTTGTGTGTGCGAATTGCCATCGCCTTGGTTAGTTGCGCTACTGTTATTCAGTTTATTTAATTCATTTTGTAAACGCGCTAAGTTGCTTTGTTCAACGTCAATTAGCCCGCGGTAACGCTCAGTAATGGCGTTCATTTCAAGTGCTAGCGCTTCAGATCGCGACGCACCGTAGAGGTTATTAGCAGTGCGAACAGTCATATTCTTAACCGCACTAATTTCTACATCCATGTCTTTTTGCAGTTTTTTAATACGGGCTTTTACTTGTTCAATCTCGCGCTTTAATTGACGTGACTTAACATAAGTGTCGGTTGAATCAGTATTTGGCTTTGCGTTAGCGTTTGGACGTTTTTTGATAACCTGTGGGTTTACTTCAATTTTTTCATACTTATCACTACATGGCTGATCGCTAAAGGTGAGCACGCCATCAATTTCGCATTTATAAATAGCACTATAAGATGCAAAGCTCGTTACAAAACAAAGTGATAAAAATGAGTTTTTGAGAGTAAACATGAAAGTCCTTATATTTAGTAGCCTGCCTAGATTACACCAATCTAGGCAGGTTTTGGACTTTTAATTTAGCAGCACTAAATGACAGGGATTATTTCAGTGCGTTACTTAAATGCAGGGCGTGTTGCTGTAGTTCATGGCCAAGCTCCGTTAAGTAGCCACCATCAACTTGATCAATAATTCCGCGTTCAAATAAACGCTTGGCCGATGCTTGTACACTTGCTGGCGCATCATGATGAATTTTTAATCCTTGCATCGCACTGGAGGTTGGAAATTTTAGCAGCAACTCTAAATCGGTGATTTGTTCGGTACCTAAGCTCATTGTGTTTCCTTTTTTATTATTTGTTCCGTTACACAGTATAGATAAGCTTTGTAAAATTGCTTGATCTTGCGCAGACAAAACTCAGAATTTTCAACAATCTGTATGACTTAGTCACTCTTTACTAAGCCCTTCAGCCTGAAAGCGTGCTAATTGCATTTCATTTAAGCGACTTAGTGTTCGCCTAAATGCAAATTCTAATATGCCTTGTGTGTAAAGCTGATGCAATGGTACATCTGCATTTATGTAAAGCGGAATTGAGCGGTCATAACATTCATCTACTAAGGCAATAAAACGGCGTACACCATCATCTTTACGTGATAACTGAGGCAAAGCACGATCTCCCGCGGCGACACGCTCTACGCCATCTTCGGTACCACGGGCGATATGAGTTGCAACTGAATCACACGATAGCTGCGGCACACCGTCAAGAAAAATCGCTTTGTAAGTATCGCACAATGAAATAAAGTCGACAGCCGCCAAAGGCTGTTCGCATATCGCGTCATAGTGGCAAAAAAGTAGATGTTTACTTTGGTTAATGACATCTATTTTTAAATGCCCAATTTCTATTGATTCATCCGAAAAACATGTTTGATTATGCGTTTTGACAAGCAAGTTAAATTGCTCAGTGAGCGCATCGCTTTGCTTCACCCAGTAGCGTTTTTGGCTGTCCCCCGGGTGTAAACGGTGGTCTTGCCCGCCATCAACACTCAGTACCTGCATATGGTGTTTCAACGCTTCAATTGCAGGAAGCAGCCTGTCGCGATTAAAGCCATTTTCATAAAGTTTGTCAGGGTGTTGATTTGACGTTGCCACCAGCACTAAGCCTTGGTCGAAAAACGCTTGTACCAGCCCACTTAATAAAATCGCATCGCCAATGTCACTAACAAAAAACTCATCAAAACAGAGTACATCAACATCCTTTGCCAGTTCACTTGCCAATAACTTGAGCGGATTTTCACGGCCAGTTAATTGAAACAAACGCTGATGTACCCAGCGCATAAAATGATGAAAGTGTTGCCGTTTAGCAGGTACGGTTAGGCTGTTATAAAAGCTATCCATCAACCACGTTTTACCGCGCCCTACCGGGCCATATAGATAAACCCCTTGTACACTCGATTGTTTGCTTTCTAATGCTAAATAACAATTTTGCAGCGCAGCCACTGCTTGAGCTTGCGCGCTATCAGATACAAAGCCGTTTTCAAGTGCAGCTTGATACACTTGCGCTGGGCTTAAAAGGGGAGAAGTATTAGTCATCATTTAAAAGTGCAAATAAAAATTTGGCGCTAAACGCGCCAAATAACTTTACTGTAATGCTTTTTCAGCAAACAAATGCTTGATGGGTTTTGCTGCATCGACCAAGTTTAGCCCAATGCCGCGAATTAGTTTTTTAATTGGGTTACTGCCTTCAAATAACTCTTTTAACCCTTGCATCATCGCAATATGCGTTTGTGCATCGGCTTTTCGCGCCATTTCATATTGACGAAGTGATTTCGCATTCGCAAAATCGCTGCCCGTCTCATTGGCAATCAGCTCTAATAGCTTCGCCACATCTTTCAAACCTAAGTTCATGCCAAGGCCAGCAAGCGGATGAATAGTGTGTGCAGCATCGCCCATTAAAATTACGCGATTTTCTACCCACTTTCGCGCATATCGCATTTTAAGTGGGAAGCTTAAACGCTGACTTTCCACAGCGCATAAACCGAGTTCACTATCAAACGCTGCGGTTAGTGCTTTATTAAATTCAGCTTCTTCCATTGCTAGCAATTGCTTTGCTTGCTCTGGCGAGGTTGACCACACAATTGAATGGGTATTTGGCTCTGGTAACGGTAAAAATGCTAATGGCCCTGTTGGTAAAAATACCTGACGCGCCGTATTTGCATGGGGAGCTTGGCTTTTAATCGTTGCCACTAGCGCGTGATGGTCGTAATCCCAAAAAGTAATCGGCATTTTAAATTGGCTGCGAATCGCCGAATTTGCTCCATCACAGGCAATCAAAAGCTCCGCCATAACCGGCTCACCCGATGCCAGTGTTACCAGCACTTGTTGATCTGTTTGATGAATACTGCTGTAAGGTGTTTCAAATAACAGCTCAAGATTGCTGTTTTTTTCACACTCATTAATCAGTGCCTGACGAATAACTTCGTTCTCAACAATATGGCCAAGCTCTGTTAAATCTAGGTCGTTACTGGAAAAATGAATGCGTCCAGTTGAGTCTTTATCACGTACATCCATGTCACAGTAAGGCGCTAACCGTTGTGCTTGAATGCCTTGCCAAATACCTAACTCTTCAAACAATGCTTGGCTTGCTTTGCTAATTGCACTAACACGCAAGCCAAATTCATCACTATTGACGTTTGCAGGTTTTCCAGCATCTATTAACAAAACTTTTTTACCAAGATTAGCTAAACCTAATGCCGCACTTAAACCGATACAGCCACCGCCAACAACAATCGCTTGAACTTGTTTCACTAGCCTACATTCCCCATTAATTGTTTTGCCAATGGCGCTTTTAAACGTTTGCACTTTGCCATAGCGGTTAACACAATGCTGCGCGTTAATGCAAATGCGCGATTGTCGTTAGAAAACCCTCTAACAAGGGCATCAGTTAACCATAACACGGTATCAACATCTTGATTTCGCTCAACTTGGTAGCGATTAAGCAAACTAACATCACCAATATCGTTTTGCTCAGCGGTGGCTTCTGAAATTAACTTCTCAAGTAAAATTACATCGCGTAAACCAAGGTTAAAGCCCTGCCCTGCAATAGGATGAACGAGATGGGCTGCATTACCTAAAATGGCAACGCGATGATGCATTAAACGCTCTGGTTTCCCCACTTTTAATGGATAAGCAGCACGCATACCGACTTTAGTAAATATGCCCGCACGATAACCAAACGACGCTTGTAACTGGGCAACAAAATCAGCATTAGATAAGCCCAGAAGTGTTTCTTGCTGCTCGGGTTTTACACACCATACCAATGAAAAACGGTTTTTAGTCATTGGTAATAAAGCCATTGGGCCCGTTTCAGTAAAACGCTCAAACGCTTTATTGTGATGGCCATCAACTACTTCAATATTGGCTATAAGCGCTACTTGATCGTAATCATCTGTGTGAGTATGAATATGCAGCGGTGCTAATGTTTTGGAATGAGCACCATCAGCTACCAACATTAGTTTTGCTGACAGCTGCTCACCAGATTCGAGCGTTAAATCTATACACTCAGCTTTTTGTTGGTAAGTACTTACCTTATCCGGACAAAAAAGCGTTATGCCCTCTGCCACCATTTTTTTATGTAATTGTTGACCCCATGGCCTTACTTCAACAACATAGCCAAGCGCAGGTTCGCTGTAATCATCACTGTGAATTTGGGTTTTGCCGAAGTGACCGCGGTCTGAAACCAGTACTTCCTTTATCGCAGCAGTAAAATCATTATTTGCATCAAGCAAACCAAATGAAAATAAATATTTAAACGATTCACTGGCTAACGCAATACTGCGGTCATCAAAGCTTGGTTGACTTTCATCTGTGGCAGCAAATGCTTCTATCACGGCCACATTAAGCGATGAATTTCGTAACTTAACAGCAAGGGCAGCACATGCCCCCGTTAAACCACCACCTACAATTACAATATCAAACATCGTTTTAATACCTGAAATTAGTTTGCCATTAGCGCTTCTATTTCATTCACTGCTTTTGGTACACCAGCAGTTAAATTGCGGTGACCTTGCTCTGTGACAACAACATCATCTTCAATACGAATCCCAATGCCACGGTATTTTTCAGGTGCATCGCTATCTTTTGCGATATATAAACCTGGCTCAATAGTCAGTACCATACCCGGTGCAAATGGGCGGTCTTTATCATCTAATTTATATTCACCTACATCGTGTACATCAAGTCCTAACCAGTGACCTAAACCATGCATGTAGTAATCTTTGTATTTTTCATCCGCAATCAGACTTTCAACATCACCCGTTAAAATTCCTAAATCTACTAAGCCTTCAGTTAGAATGCGCACGACAACATCTGCCGTTTGTTTTAAGGTATTGCCCGGTTTAACCATCTCAAGCGCGGCAAGTTGTGCTTTTAATACCAGCTCATAAACTTCGCGCTGGGCCTCACTAAACTTACCGTTAATTGGAAACGTGCGGGTGATATCTGCAGCATAGCCATTTAACTCGCAGCCAGAATCAATCAATACTAAATCGCCATCGTTTAACACATCGCTATTTTCGGTGTAATGCAAAATATTGGCATTATCGCCGCCGCCAACAATCGTGCCATAAGCTGGGTGACGTGCACCAGCCATCGCATAATGGTGATGAATTTCAGCTTCTAATTGATATTCGGTAGCCCCTGCTTTGGCAAATTTCATTGCTCGAATATGCCCTTCAGCACTTATTTCGCCAGCTTTTGCCATAATCGCAAGTTCAGCATCCGATTTAAATAAACGCATTTCATGTAATGTGTTGCGAATATCTTTAATTACAGTAGGCGCCTTCCAGCCACGCTTTGGTGCACCGCGCAATTTGCTTAAAAGCGCCCACACTTTGTCGTCGAACTCTTTGTAAGTGCCTTGTGCGTAGTAAAGCGTTTGCTTACCTGACACTAACTCTACGAGGCTGTCGTCAAGCTCTGCTAGGGTAAACGCGCTGTCAAAGCCAAAATCTTGTTGTGCTTTTTCTGCGCCAATGCGACGACCACACCAAATCTCTGCAAGCTTATCTTTTTCACGGCAAAACAATTGTGATTCAGTTGATTCACCTTTAACTAAAACCAACACCGCATCAGGCTCTGGAAATTGGGTTAAATAGAAAAAGTCACTATCTTGTCGAAACGCAAATTCGGTATCGCGACTACGTGTTACTTCGACAGCTGCAGGAATTATCGCAACCGAATTAGCTTCCATTGCTGCTAATAATTTAGCGCGACGCGCTTTTACTTCTTCAACAGAAATTGAAAGTGAGTGTGTCATGATAAATCCTACTGCTTAATGAATGGTGGTATTAATTGCGGCGTTTTGTTGTACTGACTTGCCAAGCTCAGCAAAGCATAAATGTACTGAAATGCGCACATACTCAACTACTTCATGAAATGCTTGTTTGTCTTCTTCCGTTTCATCAAATGTAGTATCCATTTGATTAATTTCTGTGAAGTCGTGAATTACTTCTTTTACTTCATTAGATAGTTTGCCATAGTCTTTTTGCTTAAGGCCAAAGCCTAATAAAAAGCCCGACACCCAAGAAACTAGCGCGTTTGCTCTGTCGTGAAGTGACTCGTCTTCATCTGGAAGGTATAACTCAAATTGCAGTTCGCGATTATCTAAAGTGCTGCGAATTTGGCTATAAAAACCAACTAACAACGTTTTTAGTTCGCCTGAAAATGCAATACCGTCATTAAACACATCGCTTAAAATCGTTAGGTATTCTTTGTCTTCAATATCAATACCGCATGCGAGTAAACCGGTAATTACACCATGCACTTCGCTAGGCATAATAAATAATTCATTCTCTTCGAGAGTAACTTGAGTTGCTTGATAATCTTGTGACATAACGCGCTATTTAAATTGCTGTAGTTCAGTGATAATGCTAACACTGACGCCCTATTCACGCCATTGTTTTAGCCTAAACTGTTTAAAACAAAAACAATTTGAATACTTTTACTGCACTTGATCAAACAATCACAGATTTTAACTAGTTATCTTGGCAATATTTCTTATAATAAAGATGTTCCCTCGAGTGTTGGAGAAAGGTTACGTCCCTGAGCCGATAAACTTTTCTTAGGAACTCAGTTCAGATTGCTATTGCGCATGCTCGGCATGTACCGAGAAGCCTACGGTAACTAACTGCGCTCCGCCTTGAGCCTTAGGGTTCAAGGGCTGACACCTGATACCGCACTTTTGGGAACACCTCCTTTCTACTTCCAATAGTACCTCAATCGGCTTTTACTAACTTTTTGAATATTAGGTTAATTACCGACTTTTTAGTGATTCTGTTTGTTATTGCTAAATGTTAGAGTTAATGCTCAACATCAATGCAAAATTAACAACAATAACAATGAACTACATTAATACTCTATTTTTAGTATTTACAGTCTCCACATTAGCAGGCTGTGGCGGTGGTGACAGCGCAGAAGAAAATACTAATATCATTTTTAATTCCGCACCGACCTTATCTGGAGAGCCAGAAAATGCATATGTAGGTGCTGCCTTTGAATTTGCGCCTCAACTTGAAGATAAAGATAACGACCCTATTAGCTTAAGCGCTAAAAATTTACCTAATTGGTTAACCTTAAGTAACAACATACTGAAAGGCACACCAAGTGAAACTGACTTAGGCAGTGTCACTTTTGATCTTATTGTTTCTGATGGCAAAGCATCATCAACTTATACATTCAGCTTACAGGTCATTGATTCACAAGAAACCAATACAGCGCCAAGTATTTCAGGGCAAATTCCTACGGCATATGTTGGCATAGGCTTTAGTTTTACGCCGTCAGTTATTGATAAAGAGAATGATGTTTTAAGTTTTGCCATTGAGAATGCTCCTAGCTGGACTGATTTTGATATTACAAATGCACACCTTAGTGGCACACCCACAAAACAGGATTTAGGCACATATCAAAACATCACTATTTCAGTAAACGATGGTATTAATAAGGTTGAGTTTAACTTTGACATTACTGTGAAAGAAGGTTCAACAGTCAATTCTCCGCCGCAGATCCAAGTCATAAATCAAACAGCGGTAATTAATACAGAGTTTACTTACACACCCAATATAACTGATGCGCAAAATGATGTGCTTGCTATGGCAATTAACAATGCACCAGCATGGCTAAACTTTAATACAAATACCGGAGAAGTTAGTGGCACACCAACGATTGAACATGTTGGACTTCATTCAAATATAAAAATAACTGTCTCTGATGGTGAATACAGTAATAACGGAATTTTCGACATTACTGTAGTCAATCCTGACGCAAATAACACAGCGCCGGTTATTATTGGCACCCCAACAAAAGCTTATGTTAATAAAGCTTACAGTTATTCATTTGAAATTAGTGATAAAGAAGATGATCCACTTTCCTATCATATTGAGAACTTACCAAATTGGCTTAGTTTTGATGAAGAAGGCTCAACACTCAGCGGTACGCCTACAAATGAAAATATTGGCACACATAACAACATAAAACTTACAGTAAGTGATAGTAAGTTAGAGACTGTTCATACATTTTCAGTATCGGTTGTTGAGAATGAGCCCGTTAATAACGCTCCTGTAATATCGGGCATACCAACTGATGCTGAAGAAAATAAACCTTATTCATTTATTCCAACTGCCAATGATGCGGATGGCGACACCTTACGTTTTAGTGCTAAAAACCTACCAAGCTGGGCAAGCTTTAATACTATTAATGGCGAAATATCTGGCACACCAAGCGCTAACGATATCGGCACCTTTGAAAACATCGAAATCACTGTCAGCGATACGCAAGCTTCTTCTAGCATCACGGTTAGCATTACTGTAAATAAAGCACCTGTTGTAAATAACCCTCCTGTAATATCAGGCACACCTGCAAATGCAGAAGAAAATAAAGCTTACTCATTTATTCCAAGTGCTAGCGATGCGGATGGCGACACCTTAGGTTTTAGTGTTAAAAATCTACCAAGCTGGGCTAACTTTAATACTATTACTGGTGAAATATCTGGCACACCAAACGCTAACAATATCGGCACCTTTGAAAACATCGAAATCACGGTCAGCGATACGCAAGCTTCTTCTAGCATGACAGTAAGCATTACTGTAAACAAAGCGCCAATTACAAATACCCCACCTGAAATTTCAGGTACACCGAAAAATGCCATTGTCGGCATTGCATATGAATTTTTACCTACGGTTAAAGATAATGACGGTGACAAACTAACTTTTTCAACATCTAATTTACCAGCTTGGCTTATCCTTGAGGCAAATACAGGTAAGTTGTCAGGCACAGCGAAAAATGAGCATGTAGGTACGTTTGAAAACATTATTTTGACAGTAAGTGATGGCAAGGCCGAGAGCTCTTTAACTTTCTCTGTGACTGTTGATGCGGCCAATAACTTACCCATTTTAGTTACCACACAAGCTACAACTCGCGCGGATGAAAGCTTTAGTTTGCAGCTTCAAGTAAAGGATGACGACAATGACAGTGTAGAAATAACACCGCTGAATTTACCTAACTGGCTTAGTTTTAACACCACTACTTTGGTGTTATCAGGAACACCTAAGGACGACAGCGTTGGCAATCAAACACTTGAATTCACCCTTTCTGATGGTAAAGAGAGCAATTCACAATCACTTATTTTAACAACCGAGAAAAGTTGGCTGACCATTGCCATTGAAACCGGCAATGCATTGGTTGTAAAAGAAAGCGATACCATTCTAAACGCTGCTATAAACGAATTATCGTCACATAAAGCACGATTTAACGATATAAAATCACAACTCTTTAAGAAAAATAGCCAAGGCGATGTATTAGATGCTATTGACTGGGATCCAACCCATGATGCGGCTATTTTACAAGGTCAATATCCGTTTAACGATACAGTACTTTATACCACCAGCTCTAACCAATCTGGGGGGCCAGATAGAGTATTACCAATCGCAATAGCAGGCAGCAAAACGCCGACATCAGGAAGATACATCGCTTACGGTGGCAACCCATTTAGAAACTCCGTCAACGATCAAATGATCAAGTTTATGACAAATACCTTTGATTGGTTGACTCAAACTAACACAACCACTAAAGGCCAATTTAATGTTGTGCTTAGTCAGTTAGATGAAAGTTATTGGTTTAGAGATCGCAGCTTAACCCGCGCTTGGCTCGATACTAACTACAGCAATGTTTCATACAATCAAGCAGGTGATTGTGACGGCAGTAAGTTAGCCCAGTGTATTTCTGCAAAACCTGACGTTATTATCATTTCTCGCATGCTTCGCGACGGTGATAACCAACAGGCAATTTTAGATGCCGTTAGCTCAGCCCTTAATCAAAATATTCCTGTGGTATACATTCAGTACGATGGTGGCATTGGTGAACACGGCCGTAAACTGTTGCAGTTACTTAATATCAACCATCAAAATGATAATTACTGGTGGAAACTTTATTTAGACGACTTTAACCCAAGCACTGTATTTAATACGCTGCCAAACGATATGCAGGCGATAAATACTTTGTTAAATAACTTCAAAACAGGCGTGTTTAATGTCGACTTATCAAACTGCGAAACCCGCAGCTGCCCAGATAATTCGAATACTTATAACGAATTTTTTGCTGGCGCCGATGTTGTTAAAGCCATGTTTAATGGGTTTGATAGTGAAAAACGCAATATTTTCAAAAGTGCTGACTATCGCTTAAACAAATTGCTGATTTTACTTGCCGACCACTACCGTCAAACGGTGAGCTTTCCTATGGATAAAATAGCGACCGATACCGTTTCATTCTTTAAATCATTGTTCGCCGATTATGCGGTTTATAATGTGCGAGACATTAATCCTATTCAGCCTGATATGGGTAACTTTAGCCGTTCTGATTTCAGCCATATAACACCTGAACACGCTGCTATTACTTTAACAGCAAAACCTTATTTCCGCTCAGCAGGTGTTTATGCCATCCCAGGGCAATCCTTTACGGTAACGCGCACTGATAACCAAGCAGTTTCAACCCATATTTTTATCAATACGCTGCGTACAGGCGCAACCCACATATTTAATGAAAACAAATATAATCGCCCTTATTTACTTCAAACACAAAAAATAGAAGTAAAACCAAATGAGTCAGTAACGCTTACATCAAGCTACGGTGGACCAATTCAAATTGCATTTGATAAAAAAGACGTAGAGGTAAGTTTTAGTTTTACTCATATTGGTCGTCACCCTCATTGGCGCAACAAAGATGATGACGCTATATTTGCCGAGCGTATGGCAAGTGGTGATTATGACTGGGCAGAAATTGCTACTCCTGGCTTTGAAGTACATTCCAAACTCAGCAAACTAGAAGCTTCGCTAGCGGGTAGTATTTGGCCTGTTGCATCCGACTTTGCCAATGCGACATCGCGCTACACTCACAACCTAGTACATGTATTAGCTGGCTTTAAAGGGCCAGGTATTGATGTAGAGCCTGAAATTCACGACTTTGTAACCGCACGCGGGCTCGATGTAGATACCATCGATATTGTAAAGCATATGAATGCCGACCAACCGACCTGTGGCTGGGGCTGTAGCGGAAACCCTTATGATGCCGGCTGGAACTTCAGCCCTACAGGTCATGGCGACTTGCATGAACTTGGTCATGGTATAGAGCGCAGCAGCATGCGTTTTGAAGGCTATGGTGGTCACTCAAATACCAACTTCTATTCATACTTCAGTAAGTCAATTTATGAAGACGACACCGGGGAATCAGCAAGTTGTCAAAGTTTACCGTTTGAAACACTGTTTAATACACTTCAGCAAAGTAAACTTGAAGCAGATCCAATTGCTTACATGCAAGCGAATTTAACTAAAGGCTGGTCTGAGCATCACGCAATTTATTTGCAACTGATGATGGCGGCACAGGCGGAAAACACACTTAACAACGGTTGGTTCCTCTATCCTCGTTTGCATATTTGGGAACGTGAATTTTATCGCGCAGATGACTCTGATAGCACATGGGAAGCCAAAAAGGATGGCCTTGGTTTTTCTAATTATACCCGTGCAGAATTATCAAGCATCACTCGAAACGATTGGCTTTATATTTCGCTCAGTAATATAACCCAGTTAGATTTAACCACTTGGTTCACCATGTACGGTTTCACAGTATCAGACACAGCAAAAACACAAGTTAAATCAAATGGCTTTAAAGAGCTTGCTGAGGTGTTTTATACCAGCACGGGAACAGGATATTGCACAAGCCTAGTGCAGTCATCAGTACCTGTAGATGGCAAACAAGTTTGGCCGCATAACTAACCTCCACGTGTAATATAAAAACAAAAAAAGCCCAGTTAAATAACTGGGCTTTGCTTAACTTACTCAGGGAAATCGTAAGTTTTAACTCGGTTTAACTTAGAAGCGCTGCGTGTAGTTAAGTGTAAATACACGACCACGCACATCGTATAAAGATAATACAGGTTCACGTGGTGAACTTGTTTCACGCGGTGTCTCTTCATCTAATACATTTAACGCTGCAAGTGAAATAGTTGCATCCCACGGTGCGTTGTAAGTATAAGTAAGGTTATGACCTGTAAATGAGTCAAGCGCATTAGTTATTTGCTTTTCACCATTTTCATCAATATATGAGTCTTCTTGAGACGAGATATAGTACGAATATAGATTAATCGCATGATCATCCATCGACCAAGTAATGTTCGCGTTAATTCTATCCTGTGGACGGTCTACTTCACCAAGCTCATCTACGCCAAGCTCTACAGCACCTTCTTCATTAATAAAGCTGGTTTTGTACTCAATCATGTGTGACCAATTTAGGTCAAAATCTAGCGAGCCTGCTGCGTCAAAATCAAATTTACCTGTTAATGTCATATCAAGGCCTGCACTTTCACGCACACCTGCATTTGTCATTGGGCTAATAATTTCAGAGATATTGTCGCCACGGTATAGAATATCAACCCCAGGTAAACGATCTGAGATTGCTACATTTTGACCTTCGGTTTCCCAAATTTGAATTTGCATAATCTGAATAACTTCATGATCGATAGCATCTACACGACCTTCCACATCAAGTGTCCAGTAGTCAGCCGAAATTGACCAACCATCAGAGAATTGCCATACCACGCCTAAATTGGTGTTATCTGATTCTTCAGGATCTAAATCTGGGTTACCACCTGCACTTGCCCAATAGGCAGTGCGATAATCACAATCATCAAGGCTAATGCTATCACGGTAACAACCAATAAAATCCACTTCATTTTCAGCATAAGCGCGAACTACATCACTGTATAAGTTTGTTAATAGTGGCGCTTGGAAACCTGTACCTATTGATGCACGAAGTAATAAGCTTTCGACTGGACGATAGCTAATATTTGCTTGCGGGTTAAACGTGCTACCAAAATCACTGTAATCGTCAAAACGACCAGCAAGTTTAACTTCCATTCCCTCAATTACAGGAATAGCGAGTTCGGCAAATGCTGCTGAAATAGTGCGCGAACCAACACCGCCGCTACCACCGTTACCTCCACTTACGTTACCAGCTTCAGCTTGTCCATCGATTTTGCTGTAGTAAGTTTCACGCGTGTGTGATGCGCCAATGTAGGTAGACATAGCACCTGCAGGTAATTCAGCGATGTCAAATTGCAAGCCACCACGAACCGCGGTTTGACTTGAACGACGGAACTTATCAAAGTTAGCTGAAACTGATGCAGGTGGACGAGATTCTGGGTCACGTGGATCCCAACCTTGCCATACGCCATCCGCATCAAAACCACCTACCGAGCTTGAAAGCTGAGGTGTGCTAGTATAGTTAGTACCCCAAGTAAATGCATCATAACGTGCATAGTTAGCGCTTACATCCCAATAAACATCACCAAAGTTGCCATCTAAACCAATTGCTAAATCAAGTGAGTTATCATTGTGATCAGCAGTACGGTCACCTGCAGAATTCATGCGGTAGCCAAACCAGCCGCCCGCTTCTACTGGTGTTAAGTTAAGGGTGGTACCGTCTGATGTAGTAATAGTACGACCTGGTAATGCATCATCTACCGGGAACCAAGCCGGATCACCCGCTGAAATATCAACGGTGTTTTGATTCATCCACATACCGCGCACAAACATAGTTGTGTCTTCAGAAAGTGAGTAAGTGAAATTTGCCATGACAGAATCACGACGCGTTTCAGGAAGCACTTGGGCTGCCTGCGTCCAATCGTAGCCACAAATCGAATAGCTTTCATCAGAAAGACGGCTTAATTGACCAATAAACGTACCTGAGCCTTGGCCGTTGTAAACATCGCAATTATTTTCTTGGTTAAATGATTCTGTAACCCAACCATTGCTCCACTGCTCTAATGATCTACCTGTAGAACTAATGCCGTGCCAGTTATCAATATAGCGAGGGTCTAAACCTTCTTCTTTTAACTGTGCTTTTGCATAAGGTAAATCTGCATATAGTACTTGCTCTTCTTTGTAGTGCTCCCAAGCAAATACAAACGAGCTTTTTTCAGAAGAACCACCTGCTGTAAGAGTAAAACGCTGTGAATCACCATTATCAATGCTATCTGGTGTTTCTACTTTTGCAGAGAATTCAGCACCTTCATAATCACGTTTTAAAATAACGTTAATTACACCTGCAACCGCGTCTGATCCATACACAGCTGAAGCACCATCAGTTAAAATATCGATGCGCTCAATTGCCGCAGTTGGGATCATATTTAAGTTAGCTGAACCACCAGTAACAGGCGACTTTGTTAATCTAACACCATCAATTAAAACTAATGTTTGACGAGAATCAGCACCGCGCAGTGCAACTTGCGCCTGTGAACTCCAACCATTGTTTGATGCACCACCAAACGAACCAAAGCTATTCAATGTGGAGTTACGTAACACATCACTTACTGTCGAAAAACCAGATAATTCCATATCTGCAGCTGTAATTGAAATAACCGGTGATGCGCCTTCCATATCAACACGTTTAATGCGTGAACCAGTAACCGCAATACGTTCAACCTGTGCTGCAGCCTCTTCTTCTGCCGCATTAATTGCAGGTGCGCCAAGTAAAAGGGAAGAAATAGTTAAAGGAAGTAACGCCTTTTTAAAACTCATTTGGTAACCCAAAAAATGTGATTTCATTATATTGCTCGCCATTTATTAAAATAATTTATGTAATTGTGTCATTTAAGTGAGAGTACATAACACAAGCTTATTTATATAAAATATATTGTATACTTTCTACATAAATAAATAATTTTTTACACTTTTGTATACAAAATATTAATAAGAAATGACGAAAAATAGTTTTTAATACTTAATTATCAGATAGATAGACTTAGAATTGTGATCTAATATAATCAGAAAGTTTTTTGACGAAGAAACTGTTTAATGCAAAAAATAAGAAAAAAGGAGCCTAAGCTCCTTTTGGTGTGGGAAAATCAATTTTTAGGCAGCTTGCTCATATGCCGCCGTCAAGTTTCGGTAACTGGTTTTAAACTTTTCAACAATCAAGTAGTTAACTGGCACCAAAATTAAGGTTATAAACGTAGCGAACACAATACCAAAGCCGAGCGATACTGCCATTGGAATTAAAAATTGTGCCTGCGTTTGCTGCTCAAATAATAACGGCATTAAACCACAGAAGGTGGTAATACTGGTGAGCATTACAGGCCTAAAGCGTGAGACGCCTGCGGTTAATACCGCATCCATTAGTTCAAAACCCTCTTTTCTGCGTTTGTTAATGTAATCAACTAATACTAATGAGTCGTTTACTACCACCCCAATTAAGGCAAGCATTCCTAGTAAGCTCATAATGGTAAGCTCCATCGCCATAATCCAGTGTCCAAGTACCGCACCTATCATGCCAAACGGTATTACGCTCATTACAATAAGTGGTTGAATATACGATTTAAAGGGAATAGCTAGTAATGCATAAATTACAAAAAACACAAAAATGAGCGCCCAACCAAGTGAGCTAAATGACTCTCTTTGCTCTTTCGCTTCACCTTCAAGGGAGTGTCGAACACCTGGGTATTTAGCGACTAAACCATCAAGAAAATCTTTAAGTTCGGCCTGTAACACTGTCATATTGGTATTTGCTTTTTCAATATCCGCAGTAATGTTTACAGTACGATAACGGTCAATACGGTAAATACTCGATGGGCTTTGCCCTGGCGTTAGTGTTGCCACATGGTTAAGAGGCACTTGACCACCACTTGGTGTATTGATTAATAACGAGTTTAACGTAGTAAGCGAGCTTCGCTCATTAAGCGGTAAACGCACCATAACGCGAACATCATCTCGACCACGTTGAATTCGTTGTACTTGCACCCCAAAAAATGCATTACGTACTTGGCGAGTCACGTCTGTTCTAGTTAAACCAAGGGTTTTGCCTTGCGCTGTAAGCTCTAACTGCAACTCTTCTTTGCCATCACTTAAGCTGTCAGCAATATCAAATACCGTTGGGTAAGTCGCAAGTTGCTTCTTCACTTGATCTGCAACTTCTTGCAACGTAGTCAGTGACATTCCAGTTAATTGAACATCAATGGGATCGCTTGAGCGACCAATTTCAGCACGAAAAGTTAAACTTTCAGCTCCTGGAATTTGCCCGATTAAACCACGCCATTCCGACACTAACTCGCGTGAGCCAATATCAAGCGTACGCGACTCTGGCGGTGTGATCTCAAATCGTACCCCACCTGTGTTAGTTGCGCCACCGCGGCCACCTGTAGTTGCCAACACATTAATAATGACACTTTCACCGGTCTCAGCATCACGGTACTTTTCACGTAATACTTCGGCTTTATCTGCCATCAGATCAATGTATTTAGAGGTGACTTCAAAAGGAGTTCCCGTTGGTAAAGTTAGATTTGCACGCACTGTTTCGCTTGGAATTCGCGGGAAGAAAATAAACTTCGTCCAACCACTCATAATAAGAGACAAGATAATAAAAAACACAGCAACAAATAAAGAAACCGTGACGCCTTTGTGGCTAACCGCTTTATTTAATAAAGGACGATAGTATTTAAAAATAGTGCGCTCAAAGCCATCAGCAAAATTTTGTTGGAATTGGCTGAATTTACTTACTTTGCCCTTTTCTTTTCGAAGTTTTAGATATTTAAGGTGAGCAGGCAATACAAATTTTGATTCAACCAACGACATTAATAATACAGGAATGACCACGACAGGGATTTGCGCAAATAACGCGCCACGGGCGCCATCAATAAACGCCAGCGGCAAAAAGGCGGCAACCGTAGTTAATACACCAAATGTCACTGGCGTTGCGACTTCTTGCGTGCCTTTAATTGCAGCTTCTTCGCCTGATTCTGCGCTATTTAAATGAGTGTAAACATTTTCTCCGGTGACAATGGCATCATCAACCACAATACCCAACACCAAAATAAAGCCAAATAAGCTCATAATATTTAGCGTAATACCAAACAGTGGCATTGCTAAAAATGCGCCCATAAACGACACAGGAATACCAATAAACACCCAAAACGCAATTGCAGGGCGTAAAAATAAAGTAAGCAAAGCAAGTACTAAAATACCACCTTGTAAGGCGTTTGATGTGAGTGTCGAAATACGGTTTTTAACAATCACAGAATCATCATCCCAATAACTTAACTCATAGCCTTCAGGTAATTTGCCTTGTTGATTTTCGATATACGCTTTTACTTTGTCAGCAACATCTATCGCACTTTGATCGCCAATACGGTAGACCTCAATAAACGCAGCCTGTTTGCCATTAAAACGAGTACGCACCGGTGATTCTTCAAAGTCATCTTTGATATTCGCTACATCGGATAAACGCACTAACGAACCATCAGCTAAGCTTTTCACAATAATGCTGGCAAATTCATCTTTGTAATAAGCTTGCCCTTTTGAGCGCAGTAAAATATCACCACCGCTAGAACGTAAATTACCCGCTGAAATATCCGCACTTGAACGCTCAATGGCATTACCCACATCAGCAATGCTTAATTGATATTGGCGTAATTTGTCTTGGCTAATCTCAATAGCAATTTCATAGTTACGTACGCCATCAAGTTCTAACTGAGTAACTCCAGGAATACGCAGTAAGTCATCACGAACTTTTTCGGCAAATTCACGTGTTTCTTTTTCTGAGTAACTGCCAGATACCGTTACATTAATAACATCACGTTTGCGCTGCGCCAAAGACACCACTGGTTTTTCGGCGTCTGCTGGAAAGGTATTAATCGCATCTACACGGCTTTTAATATCTGCTAACATTTCACGAGGGTCGTAACCAGAATCTACTTCAATGGTAACCGATGCCGAGCCTTCCGATGAACGGCTGCGGATCTCTTTAATACCCTCAAGGTCTTGCACCGCTTCTTCTACGCGAATGGTAATACCTTGTTCAACATCCTCTGGTGTTGCGCCTCGCAAAGACATATTCACGCTAATACGATCGGTTTCAAAAGATGGAAACACCTCTAGCGGTAATTGCGTTGTTAATGAGAATAAACCGCCAATTAGAATGCTGATCATCAGCAAGTTTGCGGCAACATGATTGCGTGTAAACCAAGCGATCATAGGGCTTTCTCCTGTTCGCGTTTCGCTTTACGCTCAGCAATCAGTTGCTCAACGGTAATACCCCGTTGTTTCGCAATTTCTTTTAACTTAGTTAAGCGCGCTTCTTGATTTTTTTCTTTGCTTGGCTGCTCGCCCAGTACAGCAACTTTAGTACCGCTACTCACTTGTCCAAGTGGCGTCACAACAAGCCTTGAATCTGCCTCAAGACCTTTGCTCACTAAGCTTTCAGTTTCGCCTTGCCATGCAAGCGTAATGTCTTTTCGCATTAATTGGTTTTCATTATTAAGTACATAGACATAGCTACCCTGATAAATGGCATTATTAGGAATAACTAAGGCATTTGGAATTTCACGCCCTGTAATTGTGGCATTAACATATTGACCAATTTTCACCGGATTTTGCCCAGTCACAGGGGAAGAGTAAGGATCTTCAATTTGTGCAACCACATAAAGTTGCTGTGAAGCATCATTAATTGCACCTTCTGTACGTACTAAAGTGCCTTGCCACACTTGTTCACCAATTAAGTCAGAATTAAAAGTGACTTGGCTATTTTGATTAGTTTTTTCACCGCTTTGATACACTTCAGGCAAATCAATAAAAGCTAAGTCTTTATTATTGATAGGCAAACGAATTTCCACTGTGTCAGTGGCAAATATCTCCGCTAATTGAGTGTTGTTTGAAACGACTTGACCGATATCAACATGTTTTTTCAAAACTCGACCAGAAAAAGGCGCGACTATTTTTGTACGTTCAAGCGCCAGTTGTGCTTTTTCGAGCTTGGCCTGTGCTGAAAGCACATTTGCCTCTTGTGCAGCAAGCTGCGGTTTGCGTAATACTAAATCGCTCGGAGCATCACCACTGCCTAGTCGCTGCCAATCTGCAAGCGCTTGTTTACCACGCGCTTGCTCTTCAAACAGCGCTTGCTTTGCAGACAGTAAACTGGCTTCGGCAATTTTCACTTCAGAGCGGTAATCGCGCTCATCAATACTAAGTAGCACCTGCCCTTTTTCGAAAAAGCCACCATCGCGCAGGCTTTCACTTATAAAGCTGATTTCACCCGAAACCTGAGCCACCAGCACACTTTGCGTTCTTGGTTTTACTACGCCATAACTAGCAACGTTTACTCGATATGGGCTTTCGTGAATTGTTTTAATATCAACTACTAGCTGGGTTTGTTTAGCGCCACCAAAACGCTTTGTAGTTGGTGGGTTTTTGAATATCAGGCTCACGATAATGCCTGCCGCGATTAAAATAACAATTGGCATTACAAAACGTGGAAAGCGGTTTTTATTGAACGGCATTAGCGTTTTCCTTTAATTCTTCAACTACAAAATCACCACCTAGCGCAACGTGTAAATTGACGCGGTTAGCAATTAACAAATTCTTTATACTGATTAAACTACTTTGTGCATCAAACGAGCGTTTTTGTGCATCAAGTACGGTGGTGTAACTTACTAGGCCTTTTTGATACTGTTCAAACGACAGGGTCTCTGCCAATTTCGCATTATTAGCAGCTAACAATGTAGCATCATAACGCTGCTGCAAATTACGCTCTGCAGAAATACCATTTTCGACACTTTGAAATGCTAAATAGAGGTTATCTAAGTAGCTTATTTCTTGTTTATTTAATTCAAGTAGTGCTTTTTCTTCATTCGCTTTTAAACGGCCAGCATTAAATAAAGGTGCTGTTAGCGAACCCGCTACCGACCAAGCAATATTGCCACCAGCTAACAAATCACTTATATCACTGCTATCTGGGCCAATGCTGCCAGTCAATTTTAAACTAGGGAAACGCTGTTTATGGGCATAGGCAAGCGCCGCATCTTTGGCAAGTAATGCATACCAACTGGCAATTAATGACGGTTTGCGAGAGAGCAGTTCTGACGGCATACCTAATGGAATATCCGACTGTAACAGTGGTAACTCAGCGGTAACTGAAAGTAAGCCTGAAGGGTAGTCACCAATCAACAATTCTAATGCGCGAATGCGTTCAATTTGTGTATTTTGCTGGGCAACTAAACGGGATTTTTCATTATTAAATTCATTACGTGTTAAATACACATCAAGTGCATCATTAAGCCCTTGGCGGTAACCTGATTCTATTATGTCGAGATTTTGCTGCGCTAATACTAAACGTTCATTTAAAAGTGCAACTTGGTTATTCGCTTCAATTACCGCAAACCAAGCCTTTACCACATCAGCAACTAATGCTTGTCTTTGCGAGTAATAATCCGCTTCTAATGCCATTACATTTAGGTTCGCATTACGCTCTTTTGCGGATAATTTACCCCAAATATCAAATTCGTAAGATAAATTAACATCTAATCCATTACCGTTTGTGTAATTGTCAGTAGTTGGAATATATCGACGGTTACTGCTGAGAGATAAATCAAGGGTTGGCCACAATTCACTTCCTGTAATCACCAGTTGTTGCTTTGCAACTGCTATATCCAATGCTTTTTGTTGCAAAGACCGATTTTTGGCAAGTGATTTTTCAACAAGATTAAACACTTGCGTACCTTGCAGCTCTGCCAACCAGTTGTCACGAACAGCTAAGTAGTCATCTTGTACTTGCCACGCGCTTGGGGTTGTTATCTTCTCGCGATAATCCGTTTCAATTTTATGTGTTGTATTACAGCCTGCTAGCAATGTCATTAAGCCAATGGCTAAATTAATGCTAATAAAGGGCTTCAACCTGTTGCTCATTATCATCTCTCACTAGAGAATTTTATATCTTCAATATCATAGTTTAATAATTGTCTAAGAAGTGTCTCAATAAACTTTACATAGACTTACATTCATTGCTAATACAGAAACACATGAGAATAAGATCATTAATGTCGGCTGTTAACGATTTTATTGAGATTAATTGATGTTTAAATTTATGATGGATTGGAAAAGCTATTTGGATCAATCAATGAATAACGATTTAGAGAGATAAGACTTCAGTTAAAAAGGTTTAATAGCGGTGGAGATTTCGCCAAACACTAAATTACAGGCATAAAAAAATCCCGACCTAACGGTCAGGGTTTCAGAATAAGTGGTGCCCTGCAATTGAGGCGGACAAAATTGTCAGGAACAATTTTGAACATGCGCAGCATGGCTTGGAAAATACAAGGATGTATTTTCTCATCGAACTCATACCAATTTTATTAACTACTTTGTCATTCTAGCGAGTTAAACGCCTCATTAACTGCGTTAAAAAATTCTTATGTAGAACAACTACATGTTAAATTTTTCGCCTTGTTTATGAACCGTTTCTCTGTCGCAATAAGTGACCTATCAATTAATGCAATTGGTATAATGAGATTTCGCCAAATACTAAATTTCAGACATAAAAAAACCCCGACCTAAAGGTCAGGGTTTCAGAATAAGTGGTGCCCAGAGGCGGAATCGAACCACCGACACGAGGATTTTCAATCCTCTGCTCTACCGACTGAGCTATCTGGGCATTTTAATTCAGTAACTTAGAAAACCTCAAAAGGATTTTCAATACTATTCCAATTAGCTCTACTGACTAAGCTATATTGGCAAGCATTTTTAGTACTGCTTAAGTACACTCTTTCGAGTAAATAAAATGGTGCCTGCTGCCGGAGTCGAACTGGCGACCTACTGATTACAAGTCAGTTGCTCTACCAACTGAGCTAAGCAGGCACACTAAAACTGGTCATCTTTAAAAGATGGTGCCCAGAGGCGGAATCGAACCACCGACACGAGGATTTTCAATCCTCTGCTCTACCGACTGAGCTATCTGGGCGCTTTAATGCATTAGCTATTTCAGTACTGCTAAAGTACACTCTTCCGAGTAAATAAATGGTGCCTGCTGCCGGAGTCGAACTGGCGACCTACTGATTACAAGTCAGTTGCTCTACCAACTGAGCTAAGCAGGCACACTAAAACTGGTCATCTATAAAAGATGGTGCCCAGAGGCGGAATCGAACCACCGACACGAGGATTTTCAATCCTCTGCTCTACCGACTGAGCTATCTGGGCGTTTTAATTCGGTAAACTAGAAAACCTAAAAAGGATTTTCAATGCTATTCCAAACCGCTCTACCGACTGAGCTACTTGGGCATTTCATGAAAATGAATTTCACTAGACATTTGAGCGCTACGTGCATCTTGCTTTTGCGTTCTGCCTGTCTGGGCGTGCGGCGTATTAAAAGGGTTTTACCTCTTTAAGTCAACACTTTTTTCAAGATTTATATTCGTTTGAACACTTATCACCCAACTTGCACACAAAGAACGCAACACAAATGAATTCACTTTGCTAAATTCGTATGTAATAGTAAGATTTGTAGTGATTTTTTACTAGTTGTAAGGGTAAATTAACAATTTATTTGCTCTTACATTGAATAAATAACAATAATAACCAAATAAGCCCCATTAATTGGAGTAAGGTTTTTAAAATGTTTGCTAACAAGTTTTTGTCCCTCAAACTAATTCACACTATCAATGCCGTTGCCTTTGTCTTTTTCGCAGCCACACTATATATGGCAATAAACAGCTTTTCCCAGCAACAGGCAAATACAGCCCCCCCTTCAAGTTATACTAAACTTAATATTCAAACTATTGCAGACAAAGTTGATAGACCCTTAGTCGATGCGATTACCCGATTTGGTTTTAATAATGCAATTCAAATCATTCACTCTCTTAAATCGGTAGACAAACAACTCGATTACTACTTATTTAATTTAAAACGAGATGAGCTACAACTTATTAGCAAAACGGGTGGTAGCTTCGATAACCCACAAAATAAAACTTCTGTAATTGAGAATGACAATGCAATCATAGTAAGCCAACAATTAAGCCTAGATGATAAAATTCATGGTTTATTGGTAATTGAATATCAAAAGCCTTCGCAAATTGTTGCCGCGGCAACGTCTTCAAATGCTGCTTATGTTTGGTTTGCACTTGCAGCTATTAGCGGTATTTTCTGTTTAACGTTTTTACCTACCGCATTGTCTCGTAAAATTATTGCCAATACCCAAAAGTTAGATAATGAAATTAGCATGATCACAGAAAAAGGAGATTACCAACTTCGGGTTGATACAAATATTGGATTGGGTTTGGCACCCACTGCTGAACGTGTGAACTTATTACTAGATGCGGTAAATAAAAGTGAGCAACTTCATATTAAAGCAGAAAATGAATTACAAACGCTGCAATCAAGCTTAGAGCACCAAGTGGTAGCGCGAACTCAAGAACTGCAAAAAGCAATTAAAGTAGCAGAACGTGCTAATGAGGCTAAAACAACCTTTTTGGCAACCATGAGTCATGAAATTAGAACGCCGATGAATGGTGTGATAGGCACAATTGACTTACTGCGCAATACGACTCTTAGTGGCTCACAACATCGACTGAGCAGCATTATTCGTGAATCCGCTTTTTCTTTACTAGGTATTTTGGACGATATTTTAGACTTTTCAAAAATTGAAGCCGGTAAGCTTACGGTAGAAAACAAAGCTTTCAGCGTTGTAAATGTAGTTGAAGAAGTTGCAAAAGTAATGAGTTCAATTGCCCATAAGAGCAATCTTGAATTATCGCTTTATATTGACCCAGAAATCCCTGAAACAGTGTTGGGTGATGCAGTGCGTGTTCGCCAAGTGATTTATAACCTATGCTCTAACGCAATCAAATTCACGCAAACCAATGACGATATTCAAGGCCAAGTAAGTATAGAAGCAAAACTAACTTCAAATAGCCATGACTTTGACACAATTGATTTTATTATTAGCGATAATGGTAAAGGTATGGATAAAACGCAACTTGCGCGTATTTTCCAGCCGTTTAGCCAAGCTGAAGAAAGTATAACCCGTGAATATGGTGGTACAGGTCTAGGCTTATCTATTTGTAAGAGTTTAACCGAGCTAATGTACGGTAATATTCGTGTAAGTTCCGAGCTTGGTCTTGGCAGTGAATTTATCGTTAGAATTCCATTTACTAAAGATGAAAATGCCGCAAAAGGGAATCGTGGGCGCTTACAAAAACGTCGCATCGCGCTATATAGCCCTGTAGAGAAAAATAAAGAGCGTTTACGTTCATACCTAACTTATTTAGGTGCGGAGGTAACGCCTTTTAATCAAATTACGGATGAGCTCGCAGAGTGGCAATTAAAACAAGGGCTTATTTGGGTAATTGATGGCACCAACGAGATGGATGAAGCCAACAAGATTTTACGCAAAATTGCTTATAATCTGGAAGAACATAGCCAGCAAGCCATCGTGCTTGGTCGCTTAACTGAAGCAAAGCTAAATTTAAATAACCTCTTTTATTTATCTGCGATGCCTTTATGTAAAACGGCGTTCTTTAACTCGTTACTTATTGCAGCAGGCTTACAATCGCCAAAAGTAATCAATACACAACGTAAAATTAGCCCACTTACCAATGAGCAACATAAGGGTCGGTGCCAAGTATTGTTGGTTGAAGACAACCTTATGAATCAGCAAGTGATTTGCGATCAGTTAAACTTACTTGGCTACAGTGTAGATATTGCGTCAAATGGTGAAGAAGGCTTTGAAATGTGGAAAAACGGTACCTATGAGTTCGTTTTAACCGACCTGCATATGCCGAAGATGTCTGGCTACGACTTAGCACAAAAAATACGCCAAGAGTCGCCCTATCGTACCGACCTAAAAAATGCCACAACCATAGTCGCAGTAACAGCTAATGCATTAAAGGGTGAACGCGAAAAGTGTATTGAAGGTGGCATGAACGACTACATCACCAAGCCAGTAGAACTTAATGTACTAGAAGAGTTGATGGAGAAATGGTTGCCAAAAGCGCAAATACAAACCAGTACAACACCTATTTTAATTGAAAAATTAGAAAGCTATGTTGGTAAAGATGTAGAGCAACATCAACACTACCTCGATATGTTTGCCAAACATGGGCAGGACCTTGCTTTTGATATTTCAAGAGCATTAAAGCAGGAAGACTTAGAACAAGCTGGCAAACTGGCACATCAATTAAAATCAACAGCTAATACTATTGGCGCGATTAACGTAGCTGATGCGGCTCAAGCTATAGAAACTCTGGTTGAGCAAAGGCATGAAATTTCAAGTATAACACTCACCCATTATGCCGATGAGTTAGAGCGCAGCTTCTTTGAAGCAAATGAATACATTCATGATTATTTAAAAAATAGCCTTAAAAATTAAGGAATGCTGATTAAATTAAAAAGGCGCCAACACGTTGGCGCCTTTTTTTATTTTTCTACAGGTTTATAACCTTCAATTTCAACATCTTTATTTTCAAATAAAAAGCCAACCATTTGCTCTTCTAGAAACCCACGATGTTCTGGGTCCATCATATTAAGGTGCTTTTCATTGATCAGCATAGTTTGCTTGTGTTGCCACTGTGCCCATGCTTCTTTACAGATATTGTTAAAGATACGCTCGCCAATTTCACCTGGGTAAAGTTGGAAGTCTAAGCCATCGGCTTCTTTTTGTAACTTTTGACAAAAAACAGTACGTGCCATAATCAGTCTCACTTTAAACTTTGAGTGCAGTTTACCCTTTTCTGGTTAAAGTTTTAATTATTTTCTTTGTTGGAGTAGCAAGACCAACCTGTTGCTGCTCATGCAAATTAAACGCTAACACTTCTTTTTCTGCCACTTGCAATGGCATTTTTTCAACATTAATAACCACAGGTGTAATCATTAAGTTAAAGTGGCTAAACACATGTTTAAACTCAGTTAAAACTTCTTTTTCACCTGTCAGGTTAAGCGTTGCCAACCAATTATCTAACTCGCTTTCATTTGCAAATTCAAAAAAGCCAAATAGCCCTCCCCAAATACCAGAAGATGGGCGCTTTTCCATTAATACTTCATTATTTGATTTAACAATTGCCATTAAACATGACTTGGTCGGGTTGGTTTTCTTCGGTTTAGGATTTGGAAATTCTTTTACACGCTCAGCTTTATGTGCACCACATTTATCAACTAATGGGCAAGGATCACAATCAAACTTTGTGCGTGAACAAAGGCTTGCTCCTAAATCCATCATCGCTTGATTAAATTCAACCACATTTCCCTTAGGTGTTACTTGATCAGAAAGCTGCCATAAAAGATCTTCAACTTTCTTTTCACCATACCACCCAGACACCATAAAGAACCGCGCTAAAACACGCTTTACATTACCATCTAAAATTGGGTGATGTTGGCCAAGGGAAAGTGACAAAATCGCTCCCGCAGTAGAGCGACCGATACCCGGCAGTGCAATCACCTCTTCGATATTTGTTGGAAATTGACCCTGGTATTTTTCCACAATGATCTTTGCTGCTTTATGCAGATTGCGAGCCCGTGCGTAGTAACCTAAGCCTGTCCAGTGATGCAGCACTTTATCCTCATCAGCTTCAGCGAGTGACTCAACTGTAGGAAAACTTGCCATAAAGCGTTCAAAGTACGGGATCACCGTTATTACTTGTGTTTGCTGCAGCATAATTTCAGACACCCAAACTTTATATGGTGTTTTAGCTAACTGCCACGGCAAGGTTTTTCGTCCATATAAGTGATACCAATCAACAACTTGATCAGCAAACCACTTGCTTTCGCTTTTCTCTATTATCACGCACGACCCTAAATAGAATTGATTTAAATCGTCGCCAGTCTATTAAGGCAAACTGAAAATTCAAGGAATTGTTGCTATTTATTATAAAAAAGCAACAGCTTTACTTGAGCTAAATCCAACTTACGGGGATAATACGCCCCCAAATTTTCAACGTCGGTGAGATATGAGCGATACATCTAAAACTGCTTTAGAGCAAGCAGAACAAGAAGGTAAATACATTCGTAAAGTTCGCAGCTTTGTTAAACGCGAAGGTCGTTTAACTAAAGGGCAAGCAAAAGCACTTGAAGATAATTGGGCAACAATGGGATTAAACCACCAAGACGGCCTGCTTGATTTCACCAAAGTGTTTGGTAATGACAACCCTGTGGTACTAGAAATTGGTTTCGGTATGGGTAAGTCACTTGTTGAAATGGCAAAAAATGCGCCAAATACAAACTTTATTGGTATTGAAGTACACCGCCCAGGTGTGGGTGCCTGTTTAATGGATGCAAGCGAAGCTGGCGTTACAAACCTGCGTGTTTACGAGCACGATGCAGTAGAGGTACTTGCTGATTGTATCGCTGACAGCTCACTAGCTAAATTACAGCTATTCTTCCCTGATCCTTGGCATAAAAAGCGCCATCATAAGCGTCGTATCGTTCAGCCTGAGTTTGTTGAAAGCTTACGTGGTAAATTACAAATTGGCGGTGTTTTCCACATGGCGACTGATTGGGAAAACTACGCAGAGCATATGCTTGAAGTGATGATGGCTGCTGAGAAATTTAGCAATTTATCTCAAACCAATGATTATATGCCGCGACCAGAAGATCGCCCATTAACCAAGTTTGAACAGCGCGGCCACCGTTTAGGCCATGGTGTTTGGGACTTAATGTTCGAAAGAAAGGTATAAACCATGTTATCAGCTGCCAGCCAGGTATTAATTCGTAATCAAGAATACTTAGAAGCCGAATCTATTTTATTGGTAAACCATGTAAATGATGGTTTTGCTGAGCAGCTGTGTAACCTTTATCCAAACACATCGGTAACCGCATTTACCAGTATTTTAACCAACCAAACAGATGCAAAAAGTCAAAATCTTGAGCAAATAGTTGCAGCTGAATTACCTAATAAGTCTTTTGATTTAGTGGTACTTTTTTACCCTAAAGCAAAAGCTGAAGCACAAATGTTGTTGGATAATATTCGCGCTATAAGTTCAGAGACTACTCGCTTACTGGTTGTTGGTGAAAATAAAGGCGGTGTTAAGTCAGCTATCAAGCAACTTAAGAACGATGCGCAATTTTCTCGTAAAGTTGATTCAGCGCGTCACTGCAGTTTGTTTCAGTTTTCAGGTTTAACTATTAACCCTGATTTCCAACTAGCAAACTATGCTAAGCAATTTGAAATAAATGTAGCAGGAACACCGCTTAGTTTAGTCACTTTGCCAGGCGTATTTAGCCATGGTGAGCTTGATAAAGGCACTGAGTTACTGCTTGAAACAATTAAGCTAAATAACCCAAAAACCCTTCTGGATTTTGCGACAGGCTGTGGGGTTATCTCTACATTTTTAGCCAAACATTATCCGCAGTGCCAGATTATTGCATCAGACGTAAGCGCCCTGGCATTAGCTGCTGCAAAATTGACCTTCGCCCAAAACGGTGTAAATGCAGAATTAAAGCTAGCTGATGGTATTTCATCAATAAATGCAAAATTTGACTATATTGTGTCAAACCCACCCTTCCATACTGGTCTTGCAACTAATTACGATATCACCCAATTATTTATCGCTGACGCCAAAAAGCAGCTCAATAAGCAAGGTGAATTACTGATTGTTGCTAATAGTTTCTTGCCTTATGCAGATGCACTAACCGATGAATTTGGTGGTTTTAGTAAACTAGAAGACAATAAAAAGTTTACTATTTATTCAGCTAAAGCCTGATTTACCTTAAATTTTAAAAACTTAAGTGGGTAGCATTTAGTGCGCTTATTGATATGCGCAAGCTTCAGCGGCTTTTGCCTACCTATTGTTTTAACTAAATAAAGAGCTTTATTCTTCATCACATAAAAGGCTTTTTGTTTGGCAAATTTGGCATAACGTTTTGCAACATTTAAGTTATTAACCTGCAAAGCAATCGACAGTTCTCGGTAGAGCATGTTTTCTGAACCACCCCAAAGTAAAGAGTACTTGATATGATTTTTACGAAGGTGCTGGAATACTCTTTGCTCTAAAACACGATTTTGTTGTTTACTTTGAATCTGACCAAACGCATTCCACACACTTAAAATAAGTGTTAATGAACTCGCCTTCTTATGCTGTTTAAAGGGCGTAAATTTGGCTGTTTGATAAATTTGCCAAAGTGAAGATCTGTTATTTTCCATATGCTTGTTGATTATATACTCATATAACGTCTAAACTTGATGAGACGCCTTATCAAATTCGGCTAAATCGCGTTTATACAAAGATTTGCTTAAAAAGAGTGGCCTCAGTAACATGTAACTAACCCTGAAAAAAATAATGCGATATGCCAACTTCTCATAAAACAATAACAATTAGAAAGGCCTTAAGCCGTGCGGTGATCGTAATCACGTCTTTAAGCATACTGCTTTCAGTAATTGTAAGTACAGTGTTAGACGTTTCTAATCAAAAAAAGAACTTAATCGAAGAGCTTAATACGCTTGCAGGCATTATCTCGTTTAATGCTTACGTACCGCTTGTTTTTGTAGATAAAGATGAAATGCAAAAACAACTGAAGGCCTACGAAAAAATTGAGTATATAAAAAACATACACATTTATCAGGTAGATGACTTCACAGGCACAATTTCGCTTTTTGCGACATACGACACCGGCGATAACCCACCAATTCCATCACGTGTTAAAAAGCTTTCAAATAAAATTACTGCGAATGTTGAAGGTGACAATATCGAGGTCATATACCCTATTCGTACTGATGACATTGATGGCGTTAGCACTACAAGCCCGAAAATTGATGGATATGTTTACATTCTTGGTACCGACGCGCCAATACAAGAAGCATTAAAAAATAGAGTATCGATTGATGTTGTTGTTGGCTTAGTGATTTTGGTTTCAGTGTTATTAATAACACTTACTTTTCAACGTCGTTTTTCCCGCCCTATTGAGGCATTAAGTACAGTAGTAAAAGACGTATCCAAAAACAAAAATTACGATGTGATTGTGCCAAATGCGAAGATCACAGAACTCGACATGCTAGCAAAAAGCATTAACACACTATTTGCCCGCACTTTGGCACAACTTGAGCGCCAGAAAAAAGATGAGCAAGAAATTAGGCAACTTAACCAAAATCTAGAGCTAAAAGTTAACCAGCGTACCGTTGCATTAAAAGAAGCGAATCAGGAGCTACTGAGCACACTTGAGAGAATGCATCAGTACCAAACCAAAATCGTTGAAAACGAAAAAATGGCGTCACTTGGACAAATGGTTGCTGGTGTTGCCCACGAGGTAAACACACCTTTAGGCCTTGGTATTACTGGTTCAACACTATTAAAAGATAAACTTGAAGAGTTGAAATCACATTTTGACAATAAAACATTAACTTCTTCACATATGAGCCGTTTTATTGAAGATGGCGTTGAGAACTTAGATTTAATTTACCGAAACCTCAATCGTGCAGCTGAGCTTGTATCAAGCTTTAAACAACTAGCAGTCACCCACGAAACTCAAGAAGGTAAACGGATTAATCTATATGATTTTACCAATGAGGTTATTTCTACTTTAACTGGTGAGCTTGCTAAATTTCCACACGAAGTTAGCGTTGAGGGTGATAGAACCCTTGAAATTTGGACTAAACCGCCAGTAATTCAACAAATTGTTGAGAACCTTATTAGTAATAGTTTGATCCATGCTTTTAACTCCGAGCAGCACGGTCATATTGTGATAACCATCTCCGAGTCTAACAATAACGCAATTATTGATTACCAAGATGATGGTAATGGTGTACCAATTGATATTCGCAGCCGCATTTTCGACCCTTTTGTTACTACGCGTCGTGGTGAAGGTGGCAGTGGTTTAGGTATGCACTTAGTGTATAACCTTGTAACACAGGCGCTTGATGGCAGCATAAAACTCAATACTGAAGCGCAAAAAGGCGCGCATTTTATTATAGAAATCCCAATCATTGAGGGAGATTTCTAATGCGTGCTTTTTGTTTGCTTTGCTTACTTGTATTTAGTTCTGTTTCTTTCGCTAAAACAGCAGAGCAACTTCGTGCCGCGTATCTTATGCAAATTCCCGCGTTTGTAAGGTATACCAACACCAATCATAAGCCATACCAAATAACCTATTGCTTTGCTGAGCAGCTTGGAAAGGTCGGCGGCCTAATTGACGCACAGCAATCAGTCCTAAAAGAGCGAATGAGCTTCTCTTTGGTTGTTGTAAAACAAGCGAACGCAAATGAATTAAAAGAGTGTACTTACTTATATTTGGCCAAAAATACTGACAATATAGATCAATACATCAAACAAGCAGATACAAAAACAATTGCGATTGGTGAAGAACTTTCAGTAATGGAAGATGGTGCATTAATGTCACTGGTGCAAGAGCAAAATAAAATTCGTATTCATATTAATCGAACTAAGCTCGACGAAAATACGGTAAGTTTTAATGCTCGCCTTATGTCTCTGGCAAAAGTGGCCAACTATTAACTAATTGTAAGCTATCACTGACCCTGAAAACTTGTTTACTAAAGTGATAGCCCCTATAATCCTAAATTGTAAGTAATTACTGAAAATAATTTTAATTTACCTATAAGGGTTAAATAAGAATGCAGACGCCTGTGATTTTAATCGTCGAAGATGAAGACGTAACTAGGTTAAATCTTGTCAGCTTATTTGAAGCTGAAGGCTATAAAGTGCTTGAAGCCGTGGACGGTGAAGAAATGCACGAGCGTATTTCGCAAAATGATGATATTAACTTGGTAATTATGGACATCAATTTACCAGGGAAAAATGGTTTAATTCTGGCTCGTGAAATTCGTCAGCAGCGCAATATTGGCCTTATTTTCTTAACTGGTCGTGACAACGATGTAGACCGTATTCTTGGTTTAGAAATTGGTGCCGACGACTATATCACAAAGCCTTTCAACCCTAGAGAGTTGACAATTCGTGCACGCAATTTATTAACGCGCACTAACTCAAGCGGTGAAGAAGTTGAAAGCAATAGTTCTGGCTTACTGACATTTAATGGTTGGGAGCTAGATGAAAATAGTCGTTGTTTAACGTCTCCAACAGGTGATGTTAAGCGCTTACCTAAAGGTGAATACCGTGCATTACGTTTAATGCTTGACTCACCAGGCAGAATCTTCAGCCGCGAACAGCTTATTAAGCACATGACTGGCCGCGAGCTTCGCGCTAACGATAGAACTGTTGATGTAACGATTCGTCGTATTCGTAAGCATTTTGAAAGCGAAGCAAATACGCCTGAGCTTATCAGCACCATTCACGGTGAAGGTTATCGCTTTATTGGTAAAATCGATTAATTAATCGTTTTCATCCAATACTTGATTAAGGGCTTTAAGCCCTTTTTCTATGTCTGTAACAAGACTAACCAACCACGCTTCTAATTGCGCATCTTCTGCTGTTTCAGCATTATCTTCCATCTGTTTAGCAAGTTTCTGAACATCTTTTAACGCAACTGAGCCTGCCGCACCTTTTAATTTATGTGCCACAGATTTATATTCGCTGTAATTCTTATTTTGTAATGCTTGCTTTAATTCATTTAAATAGTTTGGCCAAAGCTTCTCAAATAATTGAACGCCACGAGCAAACGACTGCACACCCATAGAATCCACAAAATCTGTTAATGTTTCCATATCAAGTAAGTGACTATCGGGTATTTCAATATCAGATTGTTTAATAGCAGGAGCTTTTTCAAGCTCTACTGCTTTAGTTGAATGTGGGAAGAGCTCAGCAAGCACGCTATCAAGCTTGCGGGTATTTATCGGTTTCGCAAGAGAGCCTTGCATTTTAACGCCAGCTAAATCTTCTTCAGCGCGACGTACATTTGCTGTTAATGCAACTAACGGTAGATGATCAAATTCTTCTCTTGAGCGCACAATTCGTGCAACCTGATCACCATTAATGTCTGGCAGTTGCATATCTAACAACACTAAATCAAGATCATCTTCTGTTTCAATAAATGATAAGGCATCCTCGCCAGTTTCAGCCCAAATAACATCATGACCACGTTGTTCAAGTAAGTTTGTTGCAATTTCAGCATTTAATGGTACGTCTTCTACTAATAGAATATTTAACGGACGCCCATCATATACTTGCTGTACCGGTTGCTCAGTTAATACCAATGGGATTTCAATATTGAAGGTACTACCCTCTCCCATCTCACTATCTACATGAATATCACCTTCCATCGCAATAATAAGCGCACGTGATACTGCTAAACCAATACCTGAGCCAAGAGCATTACCACCAGAAAGATCTGGTACTTTGTAGTATAAATCGAATATTCTACTGAGTTCGTCTTTTGCAATACCAATACCAGTATCACTCACACTAACCTGCAAAAATGATTTACTACCCCGATAAACACGTTTGCAATCTAAAGTAACTGTGCCGTGTTGGGTAAATTTAACTGCGTTATTAATTAAGTTCCAAAGCACTTGGCGTAAACGCGTTGGGTCAATTTCAACATGAACGTCAAACACACCTTCTTGCAGCACTTTAAATTCAAGCTCTTTTTGCTGTGCGATCAAACCGCCAAAATTGAAAATATCATTTAGAAAATCAGCAAGGTTAACGCTTTCACATGCAATATCCAGCTGCTCTCTATCTACTTTGTCTAAATCAATAATGTCATTAAAAATATTGCCTAAGGTCTCGGCACTTGAAAACACCGTATTACACCAACTACGCTGTTCACTACTCAATTCAGTATCCAGTAACATGCGTGTTAAGCCAACAATACCATTGAGCGGTGTACGAAGCTCATGACTTAAAGTCGCTATAAACTTACCTTTATCTTTGTACGCGGTTTCTAAATCCTGCTCAGCTTGTTTACGCGATGTAATATCACGGCCAAAACCTAGTAACCCAATGTACTCTTTATTGGGGTTAAAAAAAGGTACCTTACGCATCTCAAACCACCGTAAATCTTCATTCACCTTGCAGCTTACGTCTAAGGTAACAGAGACATGATTTTGCTGAACCTCGTTATCGGTGTTTAATACCGAAGGTGTTTGCCCTTTTCCAAAAATATCATCGGCGCGACGCCCTATCAGTTGATGGGAAGATAACCCCATCACTTCTTCGAACATTCTGTTGCAGCCAGCGAATCGCCCTGAATTATCACGGTAATAGAATAAATCGGGAGATGAATCAACAATCGATCGCAAAAGTACTTCTTGCTCATCTAATTCTTGCTGTGTGCGTTTACGTTCAGCAATTTCGCGACGAAGCTCTTCTATTGCACGGCGTTTTGCTTGGAAAGCGAGTTTTCTGTCGTCAATTTCATTATTTAAACGGCGAATATTCTCTTTAAGGCTTTGGTTGAGAAGCTTTTCTTGCTTAGTCGCGCTCTCTATATAGTTATTTGAGGTGCTTAATTGGTGGTTAATATCAAAAATCGAAATGATAAAAAGCGGCGCCAGTATGGCTGCGAATACCAACATACCGACTACTTCAAGCCAAGGGATCTGCCCTAGCGAAATATAATAATAGATACAGGCAACAGCGAGGGCGATTAATTGAATTAAAATGAAAATAACCGCTCCGGCCTTACCTGTGCCAAAGCGGTCTATTAATCGATTAAGGGCTAAAACCCAAAAGCTTGTCGGTGAGCTAATCATAATTGTTAACTATAGTCCAAGTTATAACTCACCTTGAGAAAGTTAAAGTGGTTGTGCAACCGTCAACTTATTAGCTACCTGAGATAAAGAACATACTTGGAATTCACCGCCACGTACTTTCACAATTCCCAAACGCGCTAAAGCTGAACTATTTTGCGAAATCGAAATGTTAACTTCCTGTTCATTCACTGTGTCATTACCCAGGGCTTGCTTCGCACCTGTTTTACACATCATTTCATTTAACTTATAAAAATTATCGCGAGCAAGTGCTTGTGCCGAAGTTACTTGTGGTTGAGAACCAGTTAATTGAGTTGCATACTTCCAGCTTGGAAACTCAACAGACACATTACCGTTACGCAATGAAACTTGGTCACCATGGGTAAAGTAATGGCTGGTAAACTCACGCACACCTTCTTGATTATTCTCTTTTGCTACTTCAAATAACCACAAACCACCAGAGCCAATTACTTCAACTTCTGAATGCGTTTCTTTGGTTTGCATTACTACAGACGTTTTATTATCCAAACCAAATAAGCGTTGATTAGAGCTAAATAATGCCGCATGAATACCACGCAATTGCTTACCACGCTCAGATACTTGTGTATCAATAATGCCACTTGGTAGGAAAGGTAAAATTGCCGACTCTACCACAGCAAACTCACGTTCGCTTTCAAGTGCAATACAATCTGCACCTAGGCTACATGCATCATTACCTGAAGCAAATGAAACAGGCTCAACTGTATTAATCTCATTCACAACACCGGTTAAAATACTTAACGGTTTTGAATTACTGGTAATAGCATTAATACTGCCACCTTCAACGGCAACCAGTACTTCGTTGTTTTTATACATATCAACGATTTTATCAAGCGCAGCACTGTGGCTGCCTGTTGGTGTATAAAATGCGTGATAACTTAATAACGGGCTACCATCAGCAATATAGATAGCATCCATACGTTTAATCGTGCCAAGTAGTGGTTCTGATTTTTTACATTCACTCACTTGCTGTTGGAATAAATCAGGGTAAAGCACTTCACGACGGAAACTTGCTAGGCGCTTAACCTGAAAATCTTCCAAGCTATCACAGGCTGTTTTCTCGTAGTCTTTTGCAGTAATTGCGGTTTGCATTGCGGCATCAATTGGTAACCACGTTGCTTCAAAGCCTACTTGCTCGAATAAATTTAAGTAGTAATCCACTTTAGCGTATGGGTCACGGTTAGTGCCAGTAATAACAGCAATACGTGGTTTACGTTTACCACCAGCAATTTCCGCACTTAAATCATATAATTTTTGATAAGCCAGAGACGCTTCAACGTTTGTGCTCTGGGCTAAATTCACTTGGGTTTTTAAGCGGTTGTTACGGCCTTCAACTTGCTTTTGCTCAAGTAAGTCAAATAAATTGCGTCTTTCAAACTCATATAAACTTTGCCAAATATCACGACCAGAAACTGACTCTTCACCCGCTTTTGTCGTAACACCACGCAATGCTCGCACAAATTGACGCTCTGTTAGTTTTACATTTTCAAATTTAGGTTTAACTGTCTTTAAAATATCAGCAACTTGTTTTTTTAGTTCTTCTTGTTCTGTCCATGGGTATTCAGAAACACGGACTAATGCTTCATCAGTAATATCAAAAATAGCTTTTTGTTTTACATCATCAGAAAACGAATTTTTACCAGCTTCAGTACAGAAGCGTTGGTTTTCACTAGAACAAACTGTGAGATCATCAGAGAGCAGCACTAAAGTACTGGCAGAGGCAGTTGTTAGCGGTGCTAAAGCAACAAAAGAAGTTGCAAGCATTGTATTAACAACAGTTTTTACGTTTTTGCTAAACGTTTTATTTAACAGGCAAAGTCGAGCGAAGCGCATAATTAACACCATTTATTGTTATTTTATTGCGTCAATCTAGATACCGAACAGTGCGTTGCGGCAATACCCAAATTCGAATGAGCACAACGGAATCTTCAAATTTTACCTAGGTTCTCCGCGAGTAACAAGTAGTGAAGGACGTTAAGCAGGCTAAAATCATCGTTTATATACTTAAAAACAAAATTAATTGTGGCATTCAAATTGCTTAAGTTTGTTTGTAAAAATTTGCGTCAAAGTTTTGATTTGGAGTATTTATGGAACTTGTTTCTTTATTAATTTTAGTACTGGTAGTTGTGGCAGCCTTTGTTGCTTCAAAGTTTACCCATTCGGGAAACCCCTACCCATTCACACAAAAGAAGTCGCTATTTACACAGGTAGAAACCGCATTTCTTAACCTTTTAGAAAAAGCGATTGGTTCGGATTATAAAATTGTAAGTCGTGTACGACTGGTTGATGTGTTAGATTTCCAACCAGGCACAGACGATAAATCTCGTCGCAGTGCGCTGGCAAAAGCACAAAATAAGCAATTAGATTATGTACTGCTTGATAAAGAAAGCCTAAAAATTGTCGCAGCAATTGACCTTGTGAATAACGCAAGCAAGAACGGCCATAAAGCGAAAAAAGATTGGTTTGTAAATGGCGCTTTAGAATCTGCTGGCATTCCACTAATTCGTATTAAAGTGAAATCAGGCTACAAAGCACAAGAAGTAAGACAAGCCATCTTATTTAAATTGGGCAAACAAGTGAATACCAGTAAGCCTATTCGTAAATCAACGATTAAAAATACCCCTGTGCTATCACCTTCACAAATTAAGTCACAGTCAACCGCACTGGCACAAGTTTAAACTTTCTTATAAAAACCCGCATATTGCGGGTTTTGTTTGTCTATTGCTTGTTAACCTAGCTATAATTCCGCCATATTTATTTTATTCGCTTTCTAGATAGGCAAAATCATCATGAAAATCGGTATTATCGGCGCAATGGAGCCTGAAGTAGCAATTTTAAAAGCTGCTATCGAAAACACGCAAATCACTGAACGTGGTAGTTTCACTTTTTACCAAGGTCAATTGGCAGATCAGGACGTTATTTTAGTTCAGTCAGGTATTGGTAAAGTTGCTTCGGCACTTGCTACAACGCTAATGATTGAACTTTTTGCACCTGACTGCATCATTAATACGGGTTCTGCAGGTGGTTTTGAACAAAGCTTAAACGTAGGCGATGTGGTTATTTCAAGCGAAGTTCGTCATCACGATGTTGATGTTACTGCTTTTGGTTACGAAATGGGTCAAGTACCACAAATGCCTCCTGCGTTTATTGCACATAAAACACTGGTAGAAAATGCAGAAAAAGCGATTGCTTCTATGTCGAAAGGCATTAAAACAATGGTTGGCCAAATTTGTACAGGTGATTCATTTATGTGTGACCCTGTTCGCATCGAAAAAACACGTGAGCAGTTTCCAAATATGCTAGCTGTTGAAATGGAAGGCGCAGCTATTGCACAAGTATGTCATCAGTTAAATACACCATTTGTGGTTATCCGTTCACTTTCGGATATTGCCGGTAAAGAGTCACCAGAGTCATTTGAATCATACCTAGTAAAAGCGTCAGAAAACTCTTCTGAAATGGTTATTGCATTACTAAATAACTTAAAGCAGGTTTCTCTGTAAGTGGGATTTGAACTCCCACTTTTTTCTATCAGTGCATGGAGCACCTTGCTGCTTGCACTGATTACTTCCTTTATATATCTACCCGCTGAATATCACCCTACACCGCTAATTCGACTATTAATTGGCAAACTTGCAAAACGCATTTATGACGATAAGTCATCCCCATTTTATCTAGTATTTTCGTCTCTGTTTTTAACCTCATTAATCGTTTGCTGCTTTACCATATTAAGTATTGGCGTTATTAGCTTTGCCCATTTCCCAATCGCATTTGAGTTACTGGTTTTGTTTTTATTTATTTCTAATCCGTACAGTAACCCAAAACTAAAACGCGCCACTTGGTTGTTGGCACAGAATCAAAAACCTGTGGTACGCGATATTTTGAGCCAATTTTTAAGGCGCGACACCACTAATTTATCTGAAACGGGAATGATAAAAGCAATTATCGAATATCAAAGCTTAAGCTTCGTGCGTCAATTTTTTATCCCCTTGGTATTTTATTACTGCTTTGGTTTTGTGATTGCCTTGGTATATTGCTTAACACTTATCTGCGCCAATGCATATTCAAAAGAAACACCACCCAATAGTAAATTTAGCCTTGCAAGTAACGCCATTATTGCCGCGTTCGAATATATTCCATTACGCCTATTTTGCTTGCCACTACTATTAAAACCGCGCACCAATGGTTTTCATTATCTTTCTTTATTTGTCAGTAATGGTTATAACAAGAATTCTTGCTTTCTACTTTCATGCCTTGCCGGATATATTGACAAACAAATTGGTGGCCCTGCTTTTTATCAAGGGGTTAGGTACAGCAAAACACGCATTGGGCCAAAACATTTACCCAAAATAGATGCCATTAAACACGCTAAAAATGCACTTCTTTTTGCTAGCCTATTTTGGCTTGTGATTATTTTATTGTTGGAAACAATTTATGCGCTTACCCATTATCTATAGTCTTGTATTGTCATTTTTCTTTTTTTTCAGCCATGCTCTTTCAGCTTCACCTAAACGTATTGCCACACTTGCTCCTCACTTAACGGAGTGGACCTATTCACTTGGTAGTGGTGATCACGTAATCGCGGTAAGTAGCTATAGTGATTTCCCTGAAGATGCAAAAAAGCACCCAATAATTGCTGATGCAAACGGCATAAACTTAGCAAAGTTAGTTGAGCTAAACCCCGACCTTGTTTTAGTTTGGCGCTCGAATGCCAAACTTGGGCAAATTGAAAGAATGAAGCAATTAGGGCTAAATGTATTTATATCAGATCCACATACGCTCGAAGATATCGAAAAAGAAGTTACAGCGCTTGGTGAGAAGTTAGCGCAACAAGTCGCGGCCAAAAACTACACCACACAATTTAAAAGCGATATTGCACAATTAAAACAGCACTACCAAAAGTCACAATTCGCCCCAGCGTTTTTTCAGCTATGGCATACCCCTATTATGACTGCAAATAAGCACACTTTGGTTAATCAAATCTTTGAAATATGTGGCCTTGAAAATGTGTTTGCTGCAAGTGATGTTAATTACCCAACGGTTAATAAAGAACAAGTAATGCTGAAACAGCCTGAATTTATTGTGATTTCAGAAATGGATGAACACAATGTGCAGTCTGAGATTTGGCAAGGTATGGTATCTATCCCTGCTGTGAAAAAAGGGCAAATAATCAAGCTAAATCCTGATCATTTACATCGCTACACCAACCGTGTGCTTATTGCTGCCAATGAACTTTGCCACAAGGTTAGTGCTTTTTAATAGTAATGTTTGAGGGTTTAGATTAAGCCCTCAATTTCAAGTAATCGCTGTTTAGCATCAAGCCCACCAGCATAGCCAGTCAATTTACCATTACTGCCAATAATACGATGGCAAGGCACAATAATTGATATTGCATTGGCACCATTGGCATTTGCCACCGCGCGAACCGCACTTGGCATATTCATCGACTGCGCTAATTGACCGTAACTTTGTGTGTTTGCAAAAGGAATTGTCATCAGTGCTTGCCAAACCTTTTGCTGAAAGTCAGTACCAACCAACTTCAACGGCAATGAAAATTCGCTAAGTTCTTTTGCAAAATAAGCTTCTAACTGATTTATTACCTGCTTATTAAACTCACTTTTAGCAAATATAAACTCAGCCTTAAGCCCATTACTAATTCGTTTATCTACACGCGACCTTGCTTTACGATTTTGCCAATCACACAAGCATAATTGTTCATCTATAGACCCTATAAGCAATTCACCTACCGGGCTTTTATATTCTGTGATAATTATTTTAGACATATAAAAAAGCCCACTTTCGTGGGCTCCTTTTATTAATTTACAGTTACTTTTGCAAATTTACGTTTACCTACTTGGTAAACTTCACAACTGCCAACTTCAATCAGCATTTTGCTATCAGACACTTTTTCTTTCGCATTGATTTTAACAGCACCTTGCTTAATCATACGAATTGCTTCTGATGTACTTGCAACTAAACCAACTTCTTTAAGTAAGCTAGCAATAGTAAGTTCGCCATCTGCCGTAATTGTTACTTCAGGAATATCATCTGGTAACGCATTTTTTTGGAAACGCTTAATGAAATCTTGATGTGCTTCTTCAGCAGCTTCCGCAGAGTGGAAACGAGCAATCATTTCTTTTGCGAAATCAATTTTAATATCACGCGGGTTAATACCACTCGCTACTTTTTCTTTAATCGCTTCAATCTCTTCAATGCTTAACGCACTTAGTAGCTCGTAGTAACGCCACATTAAATCATCAGAGATTGACATTACTTTACCAAACATATCGTTTGGTGCGTCCGTAATACCAATGTAGTTACCTAATGATTTAGACATTTTTTGAACGCCATCAGTACCTTCAAGTAATGGCATCATTAATACTGTTTGCGGCTTTTGACCTTCGTCTTTTTGCAATTCGCGACCCATTAACAGGTTAAAACGCTGATCGGTACCACCTAACTCAACATCTGCTTCAAGAGCAACCGAATCCCAACCTTGTACAAGCGGATATAGGAACTCATGAATTGCAATTGACTGACCACCAGCATAACGCTTTTTAAAGTCATCACGCTCTAACATACGCGCAACCGTCTGACGCGCAGCCAGTTTAATCATGCCTGCTGCACCTAACTTTTCCATCCACTCAGAGTTGAATGCAACCGTTGTTTTTGCCGGATCAAGAATTTTAAATACTTGTTCTTTATATGTTTCTGCATTGGCAAGCACATCTTCACGAGTTAACGGTTTACGCGTTACATTCTTACCTGTTGGGTCACCAATCATGCCCGTGAAGTCACCAATTAAGAAGATAACTTCATGGCCAAGATCTTGGAATGTCTTCATTTTGTTGATCAGTACAGTGTGACCTAAATGAAGATCTGGCGCTGTTGGATCAAAACCCGCTTTGATTTTTAATTTTTTACCTGACTTTAGCTTTTCAACTAATTCTTCTTCAATCAGGATTTCTTCTGCACCACGCTTTATTTCCGCTAACGCAGCTTGGATATCAGCCATGTATTTCTCCATTTACCAAAGCACATTTGTGTACTTTGACAAAAAATTCATTTTTAAGATAACAATTTCTTGATTCTACCCTATATTCTGGTCACTTTAAATGCACAAAACACTGGCACTACAGGTCATATAAGGTTATTCTGATTTTATTCACTTTTATTTAATTAATGTAGCAAAAGGCACATTATGGTTTTGCAAGTAAAAAAACTACCGAAAAAACATAAAATGTTGCTCGCTGGGGTAGTTACATTTATTACAGCTTTGGTGCTTCTACCCTCTGAAAAGGCGAGCGCGTCAAGGCAAACCAATCAAGATGCGCTTGAAATTGGCAAGCGTTATGAACTTGCAATTGAAGTAGAAAAATTAGAACAAGAAACTGCTGCGGCCAAACCTGCTGTGGAGTTGCCTGTAGTAACTCTTGATTTTAAAGAGTTCAAAGTTAAAAAAGGCGATAACCTCGCAAAAATCTTTAAACGAGCAGGTTTTTCAGCTTCTACTCTGCATAAAATTATTAATGCAAATAAATTAAACAAACAGCTTACTAATATCCATCCCGGTGATTCGCTGTTTTTTGCCGCAAACGAAAACAACGAGCTTATTCAATTAAACTATCAAATTAGCCGCACAGAAACTTTAATTGTTAAACTCAACGATGATCAAACAATTAGCTCAAGCCTTGATAAAAAAGACATTGAAAAACGCACTGAATATGCATCAGGTATTATTGATTCAAGTTTTTGGAATGCAGGAATAAGCGCTGGCCTTAATGAAAAGCAAATCATTAATTTTGCTAATATTTTTGGTTGGGACATCGACTTTGCCAACGATTTGAGAAAGGGCGATGCATTTACGCTAATCTATGAAAATCATTATGTTGACGGTGAATACATTGGTACAGGTAAAATTTTAGCTGCTGAATTTATTAACCAAGGCGAAAACTATGCCGCAGTGCGCCATACCGATGATAATTTCTATACCCCAGAAGGTCGTAGCTTACGCAAAGCTTTTTTACGAGCACCGGTTAACTTCAAATATATAAGCTCAAGCTTTAATCCACGCCGTAAGCACCCTGTTACTGGTCAAGTTAAAGCACACCGCGGTATTGATTACGCAGCAAAAACTGGTACTCCGGTTGTTTCAGCTGGTAACGGTACGGTGATTAAAGCTGGTTACAACAAGTACAATGGTAATTATGTCTTTATTCGCCATGGGCAAGAATACGTAACCAAGTACCTTCACTTGCATAAGCGCAAAGTTAAACGCGGTGAAAAAGTAAAACAAGGCCAACTTATTGGTACTGTTGGTGCAACTGGCCGTGTTACAGGCGCACATTTACACTATGAGTTTTTAGTAAACGGGGTTCATCGTAATCCACGTACTGTTAAGCTACCAAAAGCTGAGGCGTTACCTAAATCTGAATTAGCCAGTTTTAAGCCTTATGCTCAAAATATGGTTGCGAGTTTACAGAAAAACAGAGAGTTACAACTCGCTCTAGCAAAATAGCATATTAGGCACCTTCGGGTGCCTTTTTCGTTCTAACAGAGCAAATATCTTCTGCCTATACTTAAGGCTAAGGAGGAAGATATTATGTTGTTTATTTTACTCGTCAGACGCCTCATTCTTATAAGCCTTTGTTCTTTTTTATTAACTTGCACTCCTGCACCTCATTCCCAGTTTCGCGTTTTAAACACCGCACCTTTACAAACGGCAACCCAATTGGATGTTGAGTCACACATTCGCTTTAGTAAAAGACCAACAGATTTTGTTAAATACCCACTTGCGCTTGGTTCCGTAGGCCCCGTTACACCTCTTTACGCAGGCGCAAATCGCTACCCATTTTCCTGTGACACAATGCGCTCTGGGCTTGGTCAACCCGAGGTAGATAACCAGCAAGCATTTGGAACTGCTGTCTATCGTGAAGATGAAACAGGCAAAATCACCAATACTATTGTGGGCTACAGTAAAGACTGTTTAGCACGCTCAAAATTACGTTACTTTGCTCTTAGCGCTGAGGGTAAAAGTGATGAGATTTTCTCCCTTTCACAATTTAAAAGAAAAGAAAATAGCCAACAGCTGCTACTCATTAGATTAGAACAAGGGACAATTAACCGACATATCTACACCATTGCGATGCCAATTACACCACACGAATTTGGTAGTTGGAAAACTCGCTCTCTTTGGAACAACAAACTCATTTATCAGTTTGCTGGCGGTGTTGGCATTGGCTTTCGTCAAGGCAAAGTTAATCCAGCTAAATTACTTAATCGACGCTATCGCGAATTACATCAAGGCTATGCAGTAATTACATCAAGCGCCAACAAAACAAGTTATACCTATAATATGCTCCTTGCCGAGGACACTGCTTGGCGCGTTAAACGCCAATTTGAGTCACTTTACGGTAAACCTAAATATACCATTGGCATTGGCGGCTCTGGCGGTGGCCTTGCTCAATATCTAATAGCACAAAATAGCCCAGGCTTAATTGATGCAGCTATCCCGCTCTACTCTTACCCTGACATGGTTTCACAAACTATCTACGCCTTAGATTGCGATTTATTTAACACCTACTACCACTTTAAAAGTGAGCTATCGCAGTGGGATAACAGCGTAAAAAAACGTGCTGTTGAAGGCTTAAATAATGCAGAAATTGAGCATAAATCTTGGTTTTACACACCTATCAACCAACTGCTAACAGGCACTACAGTGTATCGCCCAAAAGTATACAGTGAATGTGTACATGGTTATTTTGGCTTAAGTAGTCTTGTTAATAACCCAGCACAAGGTTTTTTAAAGCCTTTATTTAGTCAAACTGTTAATCAGCAAACTAACTGGAGTTATTGGCAAGACTTAGCGCTTATTACACAGCAAAAAGATGAAACGGATGCCCCTGCGCTTTGGGACAACCAAGGTGTGCAATATGGTTTAAAAGGGTTACAGCAAGGAGTATTAACACCCGAAACGTTTTTGCATCTCAACTACCATATTGGTGGCTGGAAACAGCAATCGAAACAGCAACCTGAGCAGTTGTTGTTTTTTCCTTTTGTTAAAACACCCATATGGTTAACGCAATGGAGTCGCCACAATATAACGAGTGCAGACGACAAGCCAGCACAACGTACTCAATCAAATATCGCGGCAATTCAACAGGCCTATCGCTATGGCCAAGTTTATTTAGGGGTAAATGATATACCTACTATCGATATTCATCACTACCTCGAGGAGCAGCTTGATATGCACCATATATCTACTTCTTTTGCGACTCGCTTACGAATACTGAAACAACATGGCAACCTTAAAAACCACCGAATTTGGATATCAAACAAGCACTACACGCCACTTAATGAAGCTTTTGAAACTTTAGATTTGTGGTTAACCACACAAAAAGCGCCGTTAAACGCCAGTGATCGCTGCTTTGGTGAAAAAGGTGAAGTTATCGCTGATGGAGAAGATGTATGGAATGGTGATTGGAATAACCAAGACGACGGAGAGTGCATGCGTCATTTCCCAATTTATACCAACTCACGCATTCAAGCTGGCGGCCCTTGGGCTGGCAGCGTATTTAAATGCCAGCGAATTTCAGTGGAGCAGGCTATAAAACAAGGTGTTTACCACCCTATCGATATGGCCCCTTATCGTGACAAGTTAGCACAAACATTCCCAAATGGAGTGTGCGACTACAGCAAACCCGATTTAGGAAACCCATTTAGCGCATTAAATGGTAAATTAAGCTTATCACCATTGAAATCATTACCAGTGGCCAAATCCAGCGAGCAATCTTAGCTGTTTGCTGCTCTGAAAATCGCACACCCGATTTTTCAATCAGTGGAATAATGACAATTAATGCCACAAAAAGCACAATCAACAAAATGAAAACATTCATTTAAAACAATCCAATGTATTAGCTTAGAAAGTGATTGTATCGAGAAAAGTGCAGATAAAAAAGCGGCCGAATTAACGGCCGCGAAATGAGCTGGTTGAGCTCTACGATGAAACTTATCCCACCATGGCAAGCAGTATACCGGCAGCAACTGCACTACCAAGAACACCTGCTACATTTGGCCCCATCGCGTGCATTAACAAGAAGTTATGTGGATTTGCTTCTAATCCAACTTTGTTAACAACACGTGCAGCCATTGGCACAGCTGATACTCCCGCAGCACCCACAAGTGGATTGATCGGTGTTTTGCTGAATTTGTTCATTACTTTAGCCATTAGTACACCTGATGCAGTGCCAATACCAAACGCCACTGCGCCAAGGGCTAAAATACCCAAAGTTTCGACTGTTAAAAACTGATCAGCAGCAAGCTTAGAACCCACAGCCAAACCAAGGAAAATAGTGGTAATATTAATTAATTCGTTTTGCGCTGTTTTGCTTAAACGATCCACTACACCCGATTCACGCATTAAATTACCTAAGCAGAACATACCTACAAGTGGTGCTGCCGCAGGTAAAAACATGGCTATAAGCACTAACACTAATAACGGGAAGATAACCTTTTCCGCTTTGCTTACATGACGTAACTGTGGCATTTCAATATTACGTTCAGCTTCAGTAGTAAACAACTTCATAATTGGTGGCTGAATGATTGGTACTAATGCCATATAAGAGTAAGCAGCAACCGCAATCGCGCCAAGTAAATCTGGTGCCAGTTTCGACGCTAAGAAAATAGCAGTTGGGCCATCCGCTCCACCTATAATCGCAATTGCCGAAGCGTCTTGCAGCGTAAATTCAAAACCAGGAATATAATTTAAGAATATTGCACCAAATAACGTGGCAAAAATACCAAATTGTGCAGCCGCTCCTAGTAACAACATTTTAGGGTTCGCAATCAGCGCACTAAAATCAGTAAGCGCACCAACGCCCATAAAAATAAGCAGTGGGAACACCCCTGAATCAATCCCAATTTTATAAACGTAATAAAGTAACCCACCAGCCTCTGACAGCCCAGCAAGTGGAATATTAGTTAAAATGGCACCAAAACCAATAGGTACTAATAAAAGAGGTTCAAAGTTGCGCACAATTGCAAGGTATAGCAATAGTGCACCAACTAGCATCATGATTAACTGTGGCAATTCTAAATTAGCAATGCCCGTCGCTTGCCATAAGGTCAATAAGCTTTCCATTACACCTCTCCAACCTTACGCTAACGAAAATAAAGGATCGCCAGTCGCTACTGAGTCGCCTTCCGATACAAATATTTCAGCTACTGTGCCGTCTTTTGCTGCGCGAACTTCAGTTTCCATCTTCATCGCTTCCATAATAATCACAACATCACCTTGAGACACTTGTTGACCAGGCTTTACACTCACTTTAAAAATATTACCTGACAATGGTGAATTTAGCGTTTCGGCAGCATCAACAGAAGCTGATTGTGGCAATACATCTGTGTGCTGGCTTGCAGCACTTGGTGCTGGTTGAATATTGGTTAATTCACCACTTGGCGCCACACTTACCGCATACACTTTACCGTCAACACTAATACTGTAATGTTCTGTTTTACCATTACCTTTTGGTGCTGGCGTTTGCTCAGTTGGTAACGGCTCATTGCTTGGCGCAGGCTCAAATGCATCAGGGTTATTGCGGTTTTTAAGGAATTTCAAGCCAATTTGCGGGAATAATGCATACGTTAAAACATCATCAATCACATCATCCGCTAAATCGAGTTTATCTTTTTGCGCAATTTCATCTAACTCTTGTTCTAATTTACTAAGCTCTGGCTCGATTTGATCCGCAGGGCGACATGTAATTGGCTCAGCACCGTCTAAAACTCGTTCTTGTAGCTCTTTATTTACTGGTGCTGGCGTTGCACCATACTCACCTTTAAGTACACCTGAGGTCTCTTTAGTGATTGTTTTATAACGCTCACCAGTAAGTACATTTAAAACAGCTTGGGTACCAACAATTTGCGACGTTGGTGTTACTAATGGCAAAAAGCCTAAATCTTCACGTACTTTTGGAATTTCCAGTAATACATCGTCAAGCTTATCTTCTGCGCCCTGCTCTTTTAACTGGTTTTCCATGTTTGTTAACATGCCGCCAGGCACTTGCGCTAACAAAATACGTCCATCAACGCCTTTTAAACTGCCTTCAAATTTCGCATATTTTTTACGTACTTCTCTAAAATAGGCTGCAATTTCTTCCAATAGATTCATATCAAGGCCAGTGGCACGATCTGTATTCTCAACGATTGATACCATAGTTTCAGTAGCACTGTGACCATAAGTCATACTCATACTAGAAATTGCGGTATCAAGCATATCGATTCCGGCATCAATGGCTTTTTGGTATGTTGCTGTACTTAGACCTGTTGTTGCATGGCACTGCATTGCAATCGGCACTGCAACAGTCTCTTTTAATCCGGTGATCAGTTTTTCCGCATCATACGGATTGAGCAAACCCGCCATATCTTTAATACAGATTGAGTGCACACCTAAATCTTCCAACTGTTTTGCTTGATCAAGCCACATTTGTAGGTTGTGAACTGGGCTAACTGTGTATGAGATTGTACCTTGCGCGTGTGCACCTACTTTTACCGCAGACTTAATTGCCGTCTCTAAGTTACGTACATCATTCATCGCATCAAAAATACGAAATACGTCAACACCGTTTTTATGTGCACGTTCAACAAAACGTTCAACAACGTCATCGGCATAATGACGGTAGCCTAGTAAGTTTTGTCCACGCAGTAGCATTTGCTGTTTAGTATTTGGCATTGCCGCTTTTAAGGCACGAATGCGGTGCCAAGGATCTTCACCTAAATAACGAATACAAGCGTCAAATGTCGCTCCACCCCAAGATTCCATAGACCAATAGCCGACTTTATCTAGCTTCTCTGCAATGGGTAACATATCTTCTAAACGCAAACGCGTTGCTAACAAAGACTGGTGAGCATCACGCAATACTAATTCGGTTAATTTTAATTGTGACATTGATTTGGCCCCTTTTATTATTGCTTTTCGCGGTATTGTTTGACTGCCGCGGCAATCGCAGCTACGTGACTAGTTGGTACTTGATTACCGGATAATTTAACTGGGTTTGGTTTGACTTCAGGTGTATCAAAGTTAGCAAGTGCTCTAGACATGCCTTTAATGGTAAAAATTAATATGGTCAAAAAGACAAACACCACCACCATACCTGTAAACATTAAAACAGCTGCTTCTATCAGCAATCCTGATACATCCATTCCCCACCTCAAATTAGAATTTTTAGTTAACTTTTCTTAATAACTATTCAAAAGTGATGACCAATATTGATCACTTACAAGTAGTTGTCAATTGGTAAAACCAATTCACAACACTATACAAGATTAAACATGTCATTAACAATAGGCTAAAAACATGACAAACATGAGCTTATTTCATGACCTTTTTTATCTAATATGAGAGGAAGTAGATAGCAGCTATGCATGTTACTGCTGTTTTTACATAAAATTACCTGCTTAATCGGTATATTCGAATAGGCAAGTCATCACACTAAAAATTGGTAAGACCAATTATTTAAGTCTAAGTTATATTTATTTGATGTCGCAATTTTTCAAAATATGGACTCGAATATTAGTGGAGTATAAATAGAGGTATCTCTGTAGATGAAATATTGTCACAAGGCGATTTTAATTTTGATTAGCTTGATTAAGTTTACAAAAATCAGAATCATCGCGAAATTTGATAAATCTGAAAAAGTATTTATCTAATTTTAAGAAAAAAAATCGACGCTCAATGGTTGATATCACTTCAAAAGAAGTGGCGAACGCGGGACTTTTATTCCTAAAAGAGTAAACCTCCGAGCGCATGGTTCGTAGCCAGGTACTCTATCCAGCTGAGCTACGCGTTCGTAATATGCCTTAGTGTTTATATCTAACTCTGATGCTTTCTATCTAACAAATTTCATGCACAAAAAAACCGACGTTTGTCGGTTGATGTCACTTCAAAAGAAGTGGCGGACGCGGGACTTCTTTATCTAAAAGAGTGAACCTCCGACCGCCTAGTTCATAGCCAGGTACTCTATCCAGCTGAGCTGCACGTTCGTAATATGTCTTAGTGTTTATATCTGACTCTGATGCTTTCTATCTAACAAATTTCAGGCACAAAAAAACCGACGTTTGTCGGTTGATATCACTTCAAAAGAAGTGGCTAGCGCGGGACTTCTTTTCCTAAAAGAGTGAACCTCCGACCGCTTGGTTCGTAGCTTGGTACTCTATCTAGCTGGGCTAAACCGTCGAAGTATGTATTTGCGTTTAAATATGACTCTGATGTTCTGTGTCTAGCAAATTTTAGACACAAAAAAACCGACTTTCGTCGGTTGATATCACTTCAAAAGAAGTGGCGGACGCGGGAGGATTCGAACCTCCGACCGCCTGGTTCGTAGCCAGGTACTCTATCCAGCTGAGCTACGCGTCCGCAATATGCTTTAGTTTTTACATCTTACTCTGATGCTTTTGTCTATTAAATTATAGAGACAAAAAAACCGACGTTTGTCGGTTGATTTCACTTCAAAAGAAGTGGCGGACGCGGGAGGATTCGAACCTCCGACCGCCTGGTTCGTAGCCAGGTACTCTATCCAGCTGAGCTACGCGTCCGCGATATTTCTAATTTTACATCTTAGCCGATGACTATTTATTTAACCACTTTAGTAAAGTGGCGGACGCGGGAGGATTCGAACCTCCGACCGCCTGGTTCGTAGCCAGGTACTCTATCCAGCTGAGCTACGCGTCCGAAATTTTTAGTTTTTACATCTTACTCTGATGTACACGAACCTTTTTCGTAGCCAACTTAACCTAGATAAACTATCCAATTGTTCTACGAGCTCGTACAAGACATGGCGGAGAAGGAGGGATTCGAACCCTCGATAGGGCTACAAACCCTATACTCCCTTAGCAGGGGAGCGCCTTCGGCCACTCGGCCACCTCTCCGTCTTGTGGGTGCGTATATTAAAGCCTATTGAAAATAAGTCAAACAATTTTAGTCATATTTTTTCTGTTCGTTCACAGAATATGCAGTTTGCTTATTTTTCTAGCTAAGACGGCTAGAATATACAAGTTTTTGCATTAAGTAGCAGCCGAAACTGCTACTTAAATTTGCTTATTTTACACTTTCAATCCAGCTATCTAGTTTAGCTTCTAAAATCGGCATTGGCAGTGCACCATCAATTAAAATTTGCGTATGGAACGCTTTAATATCAAATTTATCGCCAAGTGAGGTTTTCGCTTTTTCACGCAGCTCGCGGATTTTAAACTCACCCAACTTATATGAAAGCGCTTGACCAGGCCAGCCAATATATCGCTCAACTTCTGAAATAATGTCACTTTCAGCCATAGATGAATTTGCCTTCATGTATTCAATACCCTGCTCACGTGTCCAACCTTTCGCATGGAAACCCGTATCTAAGACAAGGCGCATCGCACGTAATTGCTCATCAACTAAACGTCCGTACCACATGTAAGGGTCTGTAAATAAGCCTAGCTCTTTACCTAAACTTTCTGCATACAATGCCCAGCCTTCAGCAAATACTGTATAGCCACCAAATTTTCTAAAACGTGGTAAACCTTCTACTTCTTGTTGTAATGCAATTTGGAAGTGGTGACCAGGAGCAGCTTCATGAATTGAAAGAGTTTCTAATAAGAATTTTGGCTGCGCTTTTAGGTTATGCGTATTGATGTAAAACACGCCCGGTCTTGAACCATCTGGTGCTGGTGCTTGATATGATGCGCCCGCAGCAGATGCCGCTCTAAATGCTTCTACTGGTTTAACAACATAATCTGCTTTTGGCGCGATATTGAAGAGTTTAGGTAGCTTGCCATCGATCTTAACTTTTACGTCTTCATACGCTTTTACTAGATCTTCTGGCTTATCATAATAAAACTCATCACTATCACGTAAATGAACGAAAAATGCGGCTAAATCACCTTCAAAGCCAACAGCTTCTTTCACACCTTTCATTTCATTTAAAATGCGCTCTACTTCACGTAAACCAATTTCGTGAATTTCCTCAGCATTTAAATCAAGCGTAGTGTGTTGTTTAATTAAAAACTCATACCATGCTTTACCATTTGGTAAGTTTGCATAACCGACTTTCTCGTTTGCTGCCGGAATGTATTCTTGCTCTAAGAATTTAGCCATTTTTGCGTATGCTGGCACAAGCGTGTTCAAAATAAGTGCTTGATAATCTGCTTCGATTTGCGCTTTATCTTGTGCTGAAATTGACTCTGGCATATCAGCTACAGGCATCCAAAAAACGCTTTGTGTATGATCAGTTACAACGTGGGCTTGGAATTGTGGCAGTAACTTTTTCGCAAGCACTTGAGGCAAAGTCACATTTTGCTTAATGCCTTCACGCATATTTTCTTCGACACTTTCTAACCAAGTAACAAAACCATTAGCGCGACCAATAAAGGCATCAAACTCAGCCTTAGTTGTAAATGGTTGTGCACTTTTACCTGAACCAAGGCTTGCAAAGGTATTATGTTCGCCCGCCATTTGATCAATTGGAATTAAGTAGCTTGGAAATTTCTCTGACTCCAAAGAAAGGGCTAAGTCACGCTTGAAAATTTGGTAGCTTAACAGATCTTGGCCGGTTAACTTTGTAGCATCAATAGCAGCTAGTAATGACTGGTATTTCTTAGTAAACGCCGTTGCTTTCGCTCGGTTTTCAGCGCTTATTACCGGGCTCCATTGATTGTTGTATTGAGATTCACCCACATAAGTACCAGATACCGGCGAAAATGCTAAAGCTTCATCAAAATAGCTTTCAACAAGTTGATTGAGTTTTTGATTTTCAGATAATTGAGCTGTTTGCTCTGTGGCTGTTTTTTCAATTGCGGTTGTATTCGAATTTGTTTGTGTATCCATGCAACCTGTTAGTGCAAGGCCTACCGCTAATGCGAGAGAAGTTTGTTTGATCATAGCGTTTTTATCATTGTTAAAATTGTATACATCATAACAGTAGATAAAACAGTGACAAGGTATTAAAAACAAAAAAAAGCCAGCATTAATGCTGGCTCTTAAAATTCTGCTCTAAACTATTCGTTGCCTGGTTCAGAGTTAGCTTTTTCAGCTTGAATTCGCATATAAATTTCTTCACGATGTACTGAAACATCTTTTGGTGCATTAACACCAATACGCACTTGGTTACCCTTAACGCCAAGTACAGTAACTGTAACTTCATCCCCAATCATTAGGGTTTCACCTACGCGACGAGTCAAAATTAGCATTCTTTGCTCCTAAATATCCAAAGTTTAAAGATTCCGTATCAATTCCATTTTACATGAATATTATTCAAAAAGTTAGAAACTTTTACTGGTCTAAAGTAAAAGCACTATGTAACGCTCTAACTCCCAATTCTAGGTACTTCTCATCTACTAAAACCGAGACTTTTATCTCAGAGGTTGAAATAAGCTGAACATTAATATTCTCATTTGCTAATGCTCTAAAAAGCTTTCCTGCGACACCAGCATTTGATTTCATTCCTATCCCAACAACAGAAATCTTAGCAACAGTTTCATTAACTGTAACTGAATCCGCATTAAGAGTTGTAAGATTTTGTTTAATTAACTGTTCTGCCAACTGCGAATCGACTTCATGTACAGTTAAAGCATAGCCGACTTTATCGCCTTTGCAGGAAAAATTACTGATCATGTCAATTTCTATGTTGTTATCAGAAAATATCTCTAATAATTCAGCCAGTTGCTGTGGTGTATTCTCTAAGTTATGTACTTTGATCAGCACCTCATCTTTGCTGAATGCAATCCCAGAAACTACTTTAGAATTCATAGGGTTTTCCTCATAACTAATTAAAGTACCATGATCAGGTTCGAATGATGAAAGCACACGTAAAGGCAGGTTATGTTTACCAGCGGCTTCTACAGAGCGGATTTGCAAAACTTTTGCACCTAAGCTGGCAAGCTCAAGCATTTCCTCAAAAGTCACGTAATCCATTCGTTTTGCTTTTGGCTCAACCCTTGGATCGGTGGTATAAACGCCATTAACATCGGTATAAATTTGGCATTCATCAGCATTAATTGCTGCTGCAACTTCTACCGCTGTGGTGTCCGTACCACCACGACCAAGCGTCGTGATATTCCCTTCGATATCACGTCCTTGAAATCCAGCAAGGATCACAATACGCCCCTGCTCTAGCTCTTGATTTAAGCGTTTTGGCGGGATCATCTGAATCCGCGCTTTACCAAACAGATTATCCGTCATAATACCCGCTTGATCAGCCAGTAAGCTAATTGCCGAATGACCACGTTTGATAATTGCCATTGCAAGAAGTGCTACTGAGACTTGTTCACCAGTAGTTAACAGTACATCGAGTTCGCGAGAACTAGGGGTGGAATCTATTTGTTTTGCAAGATTAATAAGACGATTAGTTTCGCCAGACATCGCTGACACAACAACTACGATTTGATGTCCTTGCTGTTTAGATCGTACAACAAGGTCAGCGACAGCTTCAATTCGGTCTATTGAACCAACTGAAGTGCCGCCAAATTTTTTAACTAATAACGCCAAGTTTAAGCGCGCTCACTCACCCACGCATTCACACTTTCAAGTGCTGCAGCTAAGTTTTCTGGTTGAGAGCCACCTGCTTGTGCCATATCAGGACGACCACCACCTTTACCACCTACTTGTGATGCCATGTGGTTAACTAGCTCACCGGCTTTAAACTGACCAGTTAAGTCTTTCGTCACACCTGCAATAAGGCTTACTTTATCGCCACTTGCAACACCAAGCGCAATAATGCCTGAACCAAGTTTGTTCTTAAGGTCATCAACCATACCACGCAATGCTTTTGACTCAGTGCCTTCAACATTTGCTACAAGTAATTTAACGCCATTTACATCAATTACAGCGTCAAGTAATGATGCACCAGCTGCACTTGCAAGCTTATCGTTAAGCTGTGCAATTTCTTTTTCAAGACCTTTAGCACGCTCAACTAATGCTGATACTTTGTCTAACACATTATTGCTATCGCCTTTAACTAGCGCAGCAATTGCTGATAATGTTTCAGCTTGCTTATTGATGTAAGCAACTGCACCTTCACCTGTCACCGCTTCAATACGACGAACACCTGCAGCAATACCACCTTCAGACACAATCTTGAATAAACCGATGTCTCCAGTGCGCTTAACGTGCGTACCACCACAAAGCTCAATTGAGAAATCGCCAATGCTAACAACGCGTACTTCATCGTCGTATTTCTCACCAAATAATGCCATTGCGCCTTTTTCTTTCGCCGCATCAATTGCCATTAATTCGGTATTTAGATCGATGTTTTTACGGATCTCAAGATTCACCATATCTTCGATGCGTTGTAACTCTTCTTTTGTTACTGCTTCAAAGTGTGAGAAGTCAAAACGTAAACGCTCAGGATCATTTAATGAACCTTTTTGCGTAACATGCTCACCAAGTACCACTCGAAGTGCTTCGTGTAATAAGTGCGTTGCAGTGTGGTTTTTCTTGGTGTTATCGCGACGCGTTGAATCAACATGTGCATCAACACGATCATTAACACCAATACGGCCAACTACTTTACCTTTATGGGCAAATGCATTACCAAGTTTTGTGGTGTCTTCAACAATAAATTCACCATTAGCTACTTTAAGCACGCCCGTATCACCAACTTGACCACCGCTTTCTGCGTAGAAAGGTGTGCGGTCAAGAATAACAATACCTTGTTGACCATCTTCTAGTACTGAAACAGCATCTGCACCGCTGAATAATTCAACCACAGTGCCAGTGTATTGTTCGCTATCATAGCCTTTAAATTCAGTGGTTTTTTCTGACTTTAATTGGTCATTGTAATCTGCGCCGAATTTACCTGCTTGTTGCGCTTGTTTACGTTGAACTTCCATTGCTTCTTGGAAGCCACGCTCATCAATTGTCATAAAGCGTTCACGTGCAACATCAGCCGTTAAATCTGCAGGGAAACCATAAGTATCGTAAAGCTTAAATACTAAATCACCTGGGATTACATCGCCTTTTAGGTCTTTCAAGCTTTCTTCAAGAATCGCAAGACCACGGTCAAGGGTTTTACCAAACTGTTCTTCTTCAATACGAAGTACTTTTTCGATAATCGCTTGTTGCTGATGTAATTCTGGATAAGCTTCACCCATTTCAGTTGCAAGCGCTGCAACTAATTTATAGAAGAAAGTACCTGTTGCGCCAAGTTTATTACCATGACGTACAGCACGGCGAATAATACGGCGTAATACGTAACCACGGCCTTCGTTTGATGGCATCACACCATCAGCAATTAAAAATGCACATGAACGAATATGGTCAGCGATAACACGCAATGATTTATCTTCTAAATCTTGTGCGTTAGTTACAGCAGCCGCAGCTTTGATTAAGTTTTGGAAGATATCGATTTCGTAGTTTGAGTGAACACCCTGCATAATTGCAGAAATACGCTCAAGACCCATACCTGTGTCAACAGACTGACTTGGCAGAGGATCCATTGAACCGTCAGCGTGACGGTTGTATTGCATAAATACTAGGTTCCAGATTTCGATAAAACGGTCACCGTCTTCTTCTGGGCTGCCCGGAGGTCCACCCCAAATGTGCTCACCGTGATCGTAGAAAATTTCTGAACAAGGACCACAAGGACCTGTATCACCCATTGACCAGAAGTTATCTGCTGTATCAATACGAATGATCTTATCTTGCGGTAAACCCATTTCTTTGTGCCAGATATCAAACGCTTCGTCATCAGTATGATAAACCGTTACCAGCAGCTTCTCTTTTGGTAACTTGATAACATCTGTTAGAAATTGCCATGCAAATTTAATCGCATCTTGCTTGAAGTAGTTACCAAAACTGAAGTTACCAAGCATTTCGAAGAACGTGTGGTGACGGGCAGTATAACCTACGTTTTCTAAATCGTTGTGCTTACCACCAGCACGCACACAGCGCTGCGAACTCGTTGCACGATTGTATGGACGGCGCTCTGCACCTAGGAATACATCTTTAAACTGCACCATACCTGCATTGGTGAATAGCAAGGTAGGATCGTTGCCTGGTACCAATGAACTTGATGGCACCACTTGGTGTTGCTCTGATGCGAAATAATTTAGAAACGCGTTGCGGATTTCCGCGGTCGTCATATGCTGCATGCTACCTCTCACTCGTTTGACGGACTTGTTTGCATTGCAAATTCAATTTGTTCATGATTAAACCCTCGATAATTCATGTAGCGAATGCGCTTCGCTTTTTCTTTAAAGTCGAGGGAACTACTTGTATTTGTGAATTTCTTATTATATGCGGATTGGGCCTGCAGATACCAGTCTATTTCTAATTCTTCGACAATAGTTTGTACTAGATCGGCACTTACCCCTTTTTGATAGGCTTCATTTTTAATTCGCATTAACCCCAAACCTTTATTTATTTGGCGTCGCACAAAACTTTCGGCATAGCGAATATCATCAATAAAGCCATAATCTTCACACCATAAAATGAGCTTTTCAATAAACTCGTTGTCTTCACAACGCGCAGCTAATTTTTTGGCAATTTGTGCTTTGGAATACTCTTGTCGTGAAAGCAACCAAAGCACATAATTTTTTAATTTGGCTTGTTCTTTTTCTGTCATTTACGCATCAAATCTATCGTGATTTTGCGCCTGCGGCTGTTCATTATTTGACTGTTCAGATTTAACGATTACTGATGACATAAACATCGCTTGGAAAGACACAAAGAACCCTGCATAAAGCACTGGTAAAATAAATAACAATGGAATAAACGATAAGAATGCCGCAAATAAAATTAGGCCCGCTGAGATTGCACCAAAAATACCCAGTGCCGCCATATTATGCCAAAACACCAAAAGACTTGCTTTGATACACTCTAAAATACTGTTGTTTTCAGAAAAATAAACCAGCGGAATCGTGTAAGCAAAACACATGGTATAAAGTGAATACGCAGCAATTAGCACAATGATATTTGAAACCTGAATGCTATCGATTACTTGCTGCGCATGTAACTGCACTAGGTCAACATTTTGTGATTCAACAGCCTGAAGATACGCATTAAGAGGCTCACTCAAACCTTGAAATAACGACGTTGTTAAAAGCGCTAAAATAAAGCCACCAAAAAGGTGATAAAGCCCTAAGCGAAATAACATCAAACGTCGCCCAGCTTCACTGAACACATTAAAAAGGTCAAAAAATGCGATTTTTTTACCTTGTTGGCGATTTAGCATGGCACGGTAAAAACCCGCCGTGAAAAATGGCATTGCCAGTGCTGCAGGCAGCTGAAAAATCGGCGCAACCAATGCGATTAAAGATAAAATTCCTATAAATAGGTGCATTAGAATAAAGGTACCAGGTTGGCATTTAAACAACTCCCAACCAGCTTTAAACCAGTTAACACCCGCTTTTGCCTTAAAAATCCGTATTTCAACTGCCATTTTTCTTTCTTATAAATGAAAACGCTCCATAAAATGGAGCGTTAATAAATCAACACGATAGGTCTATGCTACTTTTTTAGTTGCGTTAAATCCAGCATATGTGAACCATGAGCCACTTTCGTCGCTAAATAGGCTTCATTGCCTTCTTTTAAATGCGCTGACGTACCGACTTGCTCCACTATGTTTATGCCCGATTCACTGAGCGCTTTAACTTTACGTGGATTATTTGTAAGAAGTTTAACTGAGTCAATATCAAGCGCCTGCAACATTAACGCTGCATCTCTAAACTCACGTAAGTCGTCGGCAAAGCCTAAATGATTATTTGCTTCGTAGGTATTCATACCTTGCGACTGTAAAACATAGGCATCAATTTTATTATATAAACCAATACCGCGCCCTTCTTGGCGTAAATAAAGAATAATACCGCCTTGCTTGTGCATCATTTCAATGCATTCATCAAGTTGTTCGCCACAATCACAGCGTGAAGAATGGAATACATCCCCTGTTAAGCACTCAGAGTGCATACGAATTAACGGGTTTGGCTCTTTATCAGCGTTATTAAAGATTAAAGCGACGTGTTCTTCACCGTCTAAAAGACCATGAAAAGATACAATTTCTGCAGGGATTTTACTGTTTTTGCCAACTTTGAGCTGGACTCTTGCTCTTACTTCAGCCACGACATTTCCAACAAGTATTTTGTGATATTATAACACTAGCTTTTTATTGAAACTAGCGTGTAGGTTTAAATATGTGCTTTTTTCAGCTTTTCAATGCCTGTTACAAACTTTATCCGCCAAATCCCATAAATAATAGGTTAGCTCGCTTTTACAAAGCTTAAAGCCTTAATCGAAAGAACAGCACCCACTGCTATAGGGTTAAAAAAGGAAAATGGTTCACTTGAATAAGAAAAATAATGCGTTAACTGCCATGTTTGCAGTTAACGCACTAAGTTAGAAAGGTAAAAAATTAAACGAGTAATTGAGCTTCGTTTCTGATACCAATTCTTGACCAAAATTGATCATGCGAATGCGGTTAACTAATTTTCGCTCCAACTCCGCGTCATTTAAGTCGCTTGAAAGTATTTCGCAAGTCTTTACTTGGCCATTGCCAGCAACCACAATTTCAACCGTGACTTTACCTTGCAAACTTGGATTTTTGCGAAGTGCACGACGATATAAGGTGTAAAATGCGCCTTGATTTTTATCAAGTACTGCGCGGATCGCTTCTACTTTGCGCATCTCAAGTGTTTCTTCACTAACTACTTCGCCCTCACTCATATCACTTTGATAACCGCCTTGCTCTGCAACAACCTCATCACCTAAAGCAATCAGTGATTTATCTGCCAATGCTTGTACATTCGCACTCGCTTGCGCGCCATCTTTCACATTAATTTGTTTGGATGTATCGGCTTTGGCAGTAACCTCTTCAACACTCGTCACCTTAGATGTTGGCTTTTTGGTTTTTAACGGCTGTGTAGTAGGCGTTAAATCAAAGTCATCTCTAAGCGCCGCTAAATCATCAGCGAGCGCAACTAAACCTGCACGACTTGCCTCTTCTTTTGCTTTTTCAAGGGCTTTTTTGTTAGGCGTTTTTACTTTTACTTCCGCTTTAATTTCGGGTTGTGGTTTCTTCTCAGGCTCAGGTTTTGGTTGTTCCTGTTTGATCTCGGGTTTTGGCTTTTCCGGTTTTGGTTCAACTTTTACGCGTTCAATAACCCGTGTCAGACTTGGCGGAATTTTTGTTTTTTGTGCTGGTGTAAGCTCGGGTAACTCCGTGAGTTTAACGACAGCAGCAAATAACAAAGTACCCACTAAAAACGCACTGGTTAAACGACTAAATAATCGATTTCCTGCGTTATCATAAAGTTCAAAATTTGCATTCAAGACTGCTGTGGTCATAGTTTACCACCACTTTCGGCAATTTGTTCAACAGCCAACGATAAATCTCCAAACCCTGCTTGTTGTGATGTTTGCATGATTTTTTTAAGGCGCTGATAGGCAATTTTTCCATCTGCCATAATTGTTAGCGGCCGCATATCATCAACAGGCTCAATTGCGTCTGCATGAGTTGCTAATGCTTTTGCTAAAGGGGCAAATACCTCTGTTTTACTGCTATCCAATTCACTCATTTGTGCAATTAATTGCCCTTGCAAAATAAGATTTGTTTCACTTACCAAAAGCACTAATGTCTCTTCAGCTAATGCTTGTTGCTTGGCCTTTGGTAGGTCAATATTTTTATTTACATCAAGCACTTGAACTGTTGAAGAATTTACTATTAAGAAGAAAACCAAAATGGTAAAGATATCCATTAACGACACCAAACTCAGTTTAGTTTGCTGCTGCGCCCTTTTATGGTGCCTTTCCATGCGAAGTGCTCTAACTGATTTTTTCATAGCGCCTCCACCATAGCATCACCCAAAGCAATTTCTGGAAAAAGTTCTGCTTCAACAACCGATGCGACAACAACTGCTTGGTAACTTCTCACAGTTTCCATTGCCGAAATCAGCGTTTGATAATCAACATCTTCAGCGACTAACAAGGTAATATTTTTCTTATCTACGCCTTTTTCCAGCAGTAGGTTTTTAACATCTTTTAATGCTAACTGAACCTGCTCAAACGGATACGCACTTTGCGTTTTTTCAAACTGCTTAAGGGGTACGCCTGCGGGATAATAAATAGTCAGCGAGTCTTTTTTAATCTCAAGCTGAAGCTCTTTTTTTGATAATTGCTCGGCGCTTTCTCCCGCTAATAAAGGCGGTAATTTAAGCTGCATCACGGTAATATGAGAAAACACCATCATCATAAGTAATACGGGCACTAGCACAATCATCAAACTCATAAATGAGGTGATATCAAGCTCAGCATCTTGCTTATTTGGCAATTTGCGACGAAACATAGTCGCCCCCTTAATCTGTTTGACGGGTCTTTTGTGAAACGAGATTATGCTTAGTGAGTAAGTTCAAGCACTTAACGCCAGCCATCTCTAAGCCATCAATTATTTCAGTGGTTTTAGTTTGCAAAAATGAATGACATAACAGCAGTGGAATAGCGGCAATCAAACCAAATGCAGTGGTATTCATCGCAACCGAAATACTGGCCGAAAGTAGTGAAGCTTTTTGTGCAGGATCAGCATCTGCCACAGCCGAGAATGCGGCGATAAGACCAATAATAGTACCTAATAAACCAAGTAAAGTTGCAATATTTGCAAGCGTTGCCAAGTATGCGGTGCGTTTTTCCAAGCGCGGCATTAGCTCTAGCACTTGCTCCTCCATAGCATATTCTATTTCTTCACGGCGCTGAGTGTGCTCAATTCGCTCAAGACCTGAACTAATAATTTTTGCAACGCCAGATTTACCTTGCTCTGCAAGCACTTGCTTATAATCACCTTTAGCAAGGTGAGGCATTAACTGTTTAAATGCCTTTTGATTAGCAAGTTTAGCGCCTGTTAATACAATAAAACGCTCAACAGCAATAGCTAAACCTATCGCAAGCACAATTGCAATTGGTAGCATAAAGCTACCGCCATCTTGAAAAAATCTAACAACTGTATCGAAACTTTCCATTTTAAACTCCAAATGTAACCGTTAATTAGGGTTATTGTTTTTATTCTGTGATTGGTGAAATGCAATCTGACGCTTTAGTTTGCTCGGGTCGATTGCACTAATTTTATGACGCGGAAGTAAGCGTAACTGAGGTTTTGTTAACTGAACCTTTTCTAAATCTTGCCATGGTAAAATTGACATAAATTTAGGCTCTTCTTCAGCGCCTGAAATCGTGGTTTGTAGCTCAATTTTTTGCGGCTGTTTGCTTGGCTTTGACGGCGACTCAACCGCATAGGAATTTGAGACAAAAATCAAACTCAACAATAAAAGCGATTTACTCATTACTCGCTCCTTGGGTTTCTTTTAACTGATGCTCTAAATCCAGTAACCATGTGGAAACTTGTCGATAACTGGGCACATCTTGAGGTATTAACAATAAATAGGTTTGATAAGCTGCTTTCGCTTTGGCTTTTTCACCAAGGTAAATATCCAGCAAGATACCTTTGTTGATGTAACTAGGTGCAAAACCTGGCCAACTACTAATAGCTTGATCATAAAGTGCTAATGCATCTGCAAACTGGCCATTTTCACGGGCGACTAAAGCAAGTTCATTAGCTGCAAAATAGTTGTATTTGTTTGCAGCTAAAGCGGCATCTAAATGCTGTGTAAATTCGTCTTGTTTGCCATTGTGTTTTGCAATATAGGCTAACTGTAAATGCGCTCCTGACAGAGTTGGGTACTGTAAAGCAATATTAGTGAAATGCTGCTTCGCCAGTTGCAATTCCCCTGCTTGTTTTAGTTTTAGCGCCCTGTCAAATTGGGGTTTGATTGCTTCTGGCACATCAGCTTGTTGGTATTTATTTGCGCTTTGCAATAATTGCTCTTGTGCACTCAAAACAACAGGCTCAATTACCTTCTCAGTTGCTTGTTCAGCATCCTTTTTTGGCGCAGTTTGGCACGCCGAGAGTGCCACCAGCAAAATAGCTAAACCAAGGTTAAAAAATCGCATGAGTTTCTCCTGGTGCTACTTCTTGCTTGGCAAAACGTGCGGGCATCAATTTAGCAAGTTCAGATAAAGTTTCTTTCACCCATTTATCGTAAATCCCTGAGTGTAATAACTGATTATTGCGCTCATACAGCGCAATGGCTTTATCTTCAAATGGAATGGCTTGTTCTTCTAATAACAGCTCATATTGCTCTAAGGCAAGATCTTGCAGATGTTTAGGGCGCTCAGATGCCATAATTTGCTCAGCCATTAAGTGGTAAATTTTGGCAATTTTAAAGTTGGCTTGCGTAGTGTAATCGGCAAGGCCAAATTCGGCGAGTTGTTGATAGCGATTCAGTGCCGTTGTCATACGCTCACGCTTACGCGCTAAGCTGGTTTTTAATGGCACAGTTAGTTGGCTATTCTGATAGGCATAAAAAGCATCATTAGCAAACACCTCAGTTGCTTTAGCGGCTGCTAAACCAGCCCATTCTTTTTCAGCGGCTGGTGCACTTTGATAAGCCAAAATTATTTTGTTTAACCAAAAGCGATACTCTTTTGCTTTATTTTGATTTTTATAAATATCTGAAAGCGCTATTTTTGCTTCAAGGTTTTGTGCAAATGGCACAGGGTAAGTATGTGCATAACTGCGGTATTGAATACGCGCGCGTTCAGTTTGCCCCATCTCGAAGTAGAGCGCTGCGCTTTTCAAAAGAGAAATACGTCTGGTATTTCTGTCTGAGTGATTTTCAGCTAAATAGGCATATTGTTTTGCCAATTTATCCCCTTGCTGAGTATGCTTATAAATATCAATCTTTTGAGTTTGAAGTAACTCAATACTGTCGTTGGTTGGATAACGCGCTATAAAATCATCAACCCAACTACTCGCTTTACTAAAGCGTTGTAACGAGAACAAATACTGGGTTACTTGATACTGAACTTGCTCACGGTAAAGTGTGTTTGGCAAGAGCGTTAATAATGCAATGTATTTATCTAGGGCTAATTGGGTTTGCTCTGTGCCTGCAAGTTGCTCCGCCTGTTTAATCATACTTTGCGCAAGGTTTTCTGCGACAAGTGGCGAGCGCTGAGTCTTATTAGCCAATAATTGTTTATAAGCAAGCTCAGCTTGATCATAGTCAGCAAGATTATAGTGACTATGCGCCATAAGTAATTGCGCTTGATACCCTTGTAGCTCTGTTAAATTAAATTGTGCTAAAAGGGGTTCATAGTTTAGTAACTCTTGGTAACGCCCCTGTTCAAACAATAAGTTAAACGTTTGCAGCAATACTGTGGTTGCAGACGAGTGTTGCTTAAACGTGGTTGCAAATTTAAGCCAGTTGGTCACTACATTTGTCACCAATTCTGGTGAAATCGTATTGCTAGCACCCTTAGCTTGTTGCAACTTCGTCATGTAGATAGATACAACAGCAAACCCGGCTCTATCTTGATATTGATTTGGCAGCTGGTCGTAAGCGATATTGTTATATTGTGTGAGGGCTAACTGCCACTGTTTACTCTGATACAAACTCTCTGCCAGTAAATACTCGCTATCGATATCTCGCTCATTTTTTAAAGCCAAGGTTTCAAGATAGCGCGAATAACCGCTTGCTGCAGATGCAAATTGAGCTTCAAATGGTTTATGTTGTTTTTTTAATGTTTGAGCTTGGTAATAGCTTCTATCAGCATACTTTTTTTCTAACAACGTTAATGCGTTAAAATGCGCATCACTTGGCGGCTCGCTATCCGCCTTAAGATAAACACTACCAATACCAAATTGCGCTATAAACGTTTGCTCATACTTGCTAAGTAGTTCAATAAAGTTCGCTTTTTTATAAACACTTAGCTGCGCCAGAGCAAAATCAACTTTATGCGCTTTAGCTGGTGCGTGTTCAATATACTTTTGATACACCGCAATCGCATCAAGATAACGTTTTTTCTCCAAATAGTAATTGGCAAGTGCTTCAAAATTCATAAAACTAAATGTTTGCCAACCATATTGTTGATAATGCGACACGGGGTCTTGGTCAAAATCGTTATATGAGAAAATCACACTCATAATGCGCAAGGTATCTGCGACTAAATAACGGGCACTGCTACTTATCTCATCAACGCTAAGTGCAGTTTCACCATTTTGCTGTAATGCTAAATCCAGCACTTTGGTAAAGTTATTAAGTGACGCTTTATAATTAAATAATTTAAAATCAGACCACGCCAGCATATAACGCGCAGTGCTTACCAGTGTTGAATTGGGGTGTTGCTCAATAACAAGTGCGTAATGCGCTTTTGCCTCACCATAACGCTTCTGATTAAAGAGGTATTCGCCTTGACGAAATAAAAGCTCTTCACTGTGTTCGAACTCTGGATATTCATTAAGCAGCTTTGCTACTGTAGTATATGCAGCGTCAAGGTCGCCTTTCAGAAAATACGCTTTCGCTAATTGATACAACACATCGTCACGAGACTCTAAACCATCAGGCTGTGCTAGCAGCAATTGGTACTGGTTTATTGTTTGGCTAAAATAATCATTGCTTTGCGAAAGCCCTTGCTCTTGTGCTAACTGTTGTTGCTCTAAACTTAATTGTGCTAATCGACTATTTGCTTGCAGCTTTGCATTGGTTTGAGGTGCTAATTTTGCCACCTCTTGATAGGCAGCAACAATATCATCTGCACTTGGCGTAACCGCTTTTACAGCTACCTCTTTTTGTGGTTTTGACAAATCTAATTGGCCAAGCGTTTTGCGCTCTAATGGCTTGGTTTCTGTCAAAAAACAGCCTGTTAAACTGAGCGAAAGTAGACTTACTAAACATCGTTTCATGGTAAGACACTCTCTGAATTAGCGTTATGACTTGCCAACCCCTCAAGGGCAATACTGCGCATTACTTTAAGCTTATAAACATCGTCAGATAAAAAAGCTTGCGATTCTTTAAGATCTTCTAAAAGTAAGATTTGAATTTCATCGAGCTGTTGATTAATAAGCGCATTTGCCTGTTGTTGGCGTGTTCTAAGCTGCGCTTTTATCGCGTTTAGTTGCTGTGAAAGACGATTGTAGTCCTGCCCTGTTTGTATTAGCTGACTACTTTTTTGATACTGCCTTGTTGCCTCTTGCAAAGCTGTTTGCGCTGCTAATAGCTGATTTGCATGGGCTTGATAACGTTCATCAAACATATAGTCTTGTTGCCACAGCAATATGCCTTTTAAGCGCATTAATCGGGCTTGTTGAGACTGCATATTTCGATTTTGAGAAAGGCTTGATAGCCTTTGCTCCGCACTCATAATACGCTGATTTATCTTTAACTCATCTACTGTCATTAACCCTGTTCGCGTTTCTTTTGCCTCAGCTAATCGAGTTGATAATGTTGCTAATTCTGCTTTTTGTGCTGATAAACGAGCCTCATAACTTGTTAAATTTGTCGTTTCAATAATACGTTTTTGGCGCGCCGCTTTTTCAGCTAAAATTTCAGCATAATTTTCTAGCGCTCGCTGTTGCGATTTAAACTGATCTTTAAGCTGTAAAAGTGATTTTAATTGTTCATTTTTCTCATAAAATTCATCACTTACAAACACTGAGTGCAATGCGTTTTGGTATTGATTCTGCTGCTCAGAACTATTTAACATCGCTAATAGCACAGCACTGTTTTGCAAGTTAGCATTAACAGTATTCAACTCAGCATTAAATTCAGCAAAACGCTTTTCTGCGTGTTCAATTGCATCAAGTGCCAATTGAAACTTTGCTTCGCTTAATAACACGTGCGCTTTGGCAGTAAGCGCCTGATGCTGGGTAAACACATTCCCTTGCTCTGATGTAATCACCATGTCTAATACAGTTAGCGCCTTAGCATAGTTACTTTGCAAAAGCTGACTAGCAGCTAAGCCATAAAGTGCTTCATTTAACCAAATGGATTGCTGAGAAACTTGTGAAAACGCGAGCTCTGCCTGCTCGCCCAATTGTTTTTCAAGTGCACTGTAGCCAATAGCTAAAAAGCTTCGGTCTAACAAAGCCAGTTGTTCGTCGTCGAGCGCTGTAATTGGTTTTTTTGGCAAAGTGGGGATTGTTTGCTGCTCACTCGCAACCAGCAGTAAATTATGGGCAAGGTAATCATGTAAAGGGTTATCGCTAGGCAATTGCGAAAGTGCACTTTCTGCAAGGTTAAATTGCTGCAAAGCAAGGCTAATACGCCCTTTTAAGTAATGAAATTCATCTTGCCATTGCATATCTAGATTTTGTAAGGAAATCTCATTAATAAATTGTTCTGCATGGGCTATTTCTCCACGCGTAAAATACACTTTAGCTAATTGCAAATTCGCATAATTAAGTAGACCCAACTCTTTTTCATCGAGTAATCGTTTAAAATCGTTGGCAGCCGAGAGGTGCAATCCATAAGAAAATGCCGCGCCAGCTTTTACAAGACGGGCATCAACTCCTTGGTGCTGTATCGAGCCCTTAGTTTCGGCAATAGCAAACTCGGTCAGTGCATTTTGATAGTTACCTTGATAGAGCTCATACAAGGCAACGCCGTAGTGAGGATCTTCTACTTTTGCCTTCATATCGTTATTTGCAATAACATTAAAGGCATTAACGCCTAATGCTAAAAACAGCAAATTCACTACACCCCGTTTCATACTTACTCTATTTCTCGTATTTCAAATTCAGGTTGTTCTTTAGTGCTATTGGCTGAAATAACCAGTTCGAGTGCTTTTGCTTCGTCATCTTTTGTAAATGACAGTGTCGCGGCACGTTTAATATCTCTGCCCTGTGGCCCCTTACCCAGCACATACGCAGTAAGTTGGTGCTCACCTTGCTTAACATTTCCTTGAAATAGGCGATGCACTCCACCTTTGGCCAAGGCATTTAATTGTTTTTCGGTGTAAAGGTACTGTGTTGCTAATTCATCATTCACATACAGCTTTACCGCATCAAGGGTGAATAAGTGACTGGTATCCATCGCAACATAAAACGCAATTTGTGTTGCCGGTGGGTATAACAGATCTTCTTCTAAGATAAATAAATCGCGGTTTAAGGCAATTGCTTGTTGCTTTAAATTTTCTATTTGTTCTGTAAGCGGTTTGCTTTCATTGCTATTGGCAGTTGCAGCGCAAAGCGAAAACAGCAGCATAAAACCAAGGTGACTAATCTTTTTCATTTTTGCTTTCCTAATACCACAGCGAAACAAACGCTCGCACGACGTTTGCCGAATAACTGTAAAACCCTTCTTCACCCGGATTTTCAGTTTGCAGTACATTTCTAAAATCATCGTAATCAAACCGCACATGATCCCAAGCAATATTAACGCTGGCACTTTTAATCAAGCTTGAACGGTCGAATGTATGTAAATAGCGCGCTTTTAAACCAATCGTTAAATCGTTGAAGGTACTCATTTCTTTATCACGAGCCATAAAGTTGAACTGATCTTTTCGCTCAAACATGTCTTGATAAAAATCAGCTTTTGTTTGAGCGTAATGGCGCACATGAAAATCAATCAACCAATTATCATAAAGTGCTTGGCTGTAACCGAGCTTATAATTACTCGCAGAAATCCCCCAGGTATCGCTAAAAAAACGTAGCTCACCATAAAGAGCGCCATTCACAGGTAAAAAATAGCGAGAGCGCAGTGCAACTGCATTGCTGGTGCGGGTTTCAGGGTAAATCTCAGTCGCGTAGCTGTACCCTAACGCGGCGCTATCATCGCGGTAGCGATACGAGCGATAAGGGTTATTTAAATAGCCTTGCTCTGTGATTGCTTCAAGATTGACATCGACCGTCCAATTTTTAGTCGCAATTTGAGACCATGATACGGCGTAGTTTGAACGTTTTACTTCTTCTTCAAATAATTCATTGCCATTTTGTTTAACAACATCATCCCCTTGCGCGTAGCTTAAGCTTAAAGTGGATAAGTCGCCAAAAAAGCTCTGGCTCACCGCTAATTTATAGCTTTTCGCATCGTAGTCATTTTCTTGCGATTGGCTATAACCTAATGAAAAAATGGTTTTCTCATTTAAGTAGTCGACGCCAAGCGATTGTTCATCTCGCTTTTCTTTATAAGGGCTTGCCGTTGCTAAAACGTCAATAGATGCGGAACTCACCGAATCGACATAATAATTTGCAGAAACCGACACCGCATTAGATACTTTTTTGCGAATAAGAATTGAAGGGCCATCAATGCTCATACCGCCGCCATCGTAACTATGGTACATAGCATCGACACGGTCTTCAGGTAATACCGCTGCTAACGTTGAAAAGCTAATAAACGCAAAAACTAAAATACAAAAACGGTTAAAGTTAGTTACAGCCACAGCCACCACCTGATGTTCCTTCAGCGCCTTTTGCGCCCTCACGGGCTTGGTAAACGTGATGAATATAACCAGACTCAACAGGGTCTAATTGCCATTGCATTACAGCGTGAGCCAAATTCTCTCGCTCATATGGTTTTACCCACGGTTCAATCTCACCTGTTGAAACGCAACCAGACACCCCCCCGAGTAACAGCAAAATAAGTAATTTATTCACGGATAAGCGCCTTCACCATTTTTTTATAGAGCTTTTCATCGCCAGCCTTGTAGCCATAATGCACATAACGCAAGGTGCTATTGCGATCGATTATTACTGTGGTAGGCATTGCTTCAACATCAAACAATTTACTCACCGTATTTTCATCGTCCAATAACACTGGAAATGACACGTTAAGTTCTGAAATAAAGTCTTTTGCTTTTTGGTTTTGCTGCTCAACATTAATACCCAATACAGTAAAGCCCAAATCATTGTATTTACTGTGCAGCTCATCTAGTAAAGGCATTTCTTTACGGCACGGGCCGCACCAGCTTGCCCAAAAATTTACAAGCACCACTTGGCCTGTTAATTCTTTTAATCGAACATTCTCGCCGCTCAGTGATTTTAATGTGAAATCAGGCGCGCTCTTGTCTAATTCAGCTGAAGCAGCTTGCCCCGCAAATACACAGAACATAAATAAATAGGCCAGTGTCAGTTTTTTCATCTTATAAATACCTTAAAAATAAACACTTAAACCAAGTGTAAATGCGAGATTATGTACTGTTTCGGGCTCGCCCAAAATATCGCTTTCAAATACGTAATCCGTCATATCGATATGCATGGTTACATAGTCATTCAGTAATACGCGATATCCCGCGCCGAGCGATACCGTAAAACGGTCATCACCACCAAACTGCGTGCTGCCAGCACCTAATGTAAAATAGTACGCGCTATTGAGCGTGAGATTTTGTGAGATAAACGTTTCACCTTTAAGGTTGTAACCAATGCCTAGGTCTAATAATTGGTAATCGCGCTCGTCATCGGTTAATAACTTGGCACCGCCACTGAGTTTTTCGTAACTAGTTTCGCCAGCGGTTGCCATGCCATACTTAAAATAGGTGAAAAAATCTTCATTTATATGATAGGCCAGTTTTGCACCCACTAATGAAGTTGACGAAAAATCGGCAATTGAAATTACGCCGCCATAAAGACCAAACTCAAAATCATCGCTGTCAATCAGTGACTCATCTACTTCTGTACGCTCAATTTGAGGGTCCACAACAGGTGGAGCCGCTTCGTTAGATGCGAGCGTTTGTCCTGAAAACACTATACCTAAACAGGTAAATGCGTTTAGAAAAAGACGGTTATACCTAATTTCCACTGCTCTAAATCCTCTGTAGCATCACGCTCTGTAAGCGCACTAAACCGTTTGTATTCTGCTTTAAGTACAAAACGGCTGGTTAAATACGTGTTCACACCAAAAGTGGCGCTCAGTAAATCTGATTGTCTGGTTTCATCACCGCCACCAATCACAGGTGTTTTAGGCGTTGTCCACACATTACCCGCACCAATACCTAAATACGGAGAGACACGCCAATGGGGGAATGGGTGATGAATAACAGAAACATCAACCAGTTGGTTCTTTGCTACCGCTCCGAGCGCATAACTATATTCAAGGTTGATTGAAAGGTTTTGTGTGAATCGCCAGCTTGCATCAACAGATTGATTGCTCACACCATCAAGCTCACCCAAGCCAATACCAAATGCAAGCTTTTGATTTTCAAATGCATCAATGCCTGTATGTTCGATGGTAAATGGTTGCCCTGTTAGGGTTAAAGTATTTACCAGTGATGATTGCTCTGCCCAGCCTTCTTGACCATTTTCAAGTGTGATTAAATACCAGCTAGTATGGCGTTTAATTACCGTTATGGTTTCGCTTTTTTCGGCAACATAAATAATCGGATAACCGCGCCCTGCACCACTATGAATATTCAAATAAGGGTCTTTGACCGAAAGTTGTAACGGCTCAGCAATGATTTGAAAGCTGAGCGCCAGCAAGAGTAAAAATAGTATCCCTTTCATATTAATCTTGCTCACTGTAAAACGGGCTATTAGCGTATTGCGCACCAATATCTAGCCATTGCCATAAAAGTGACTTTTCAGCATCAGATAGATAGGCACCATGGCTGCCTGCAGACGAAAACAGTAAATTGAATGTGGTGTTCGCATTGGCACCCGCGACACTCAGTGGCGGCCTTATTGTCACAGTCACTTGCTCAATAATTGGATTACCGTTTTCATCCAAAATTAAGTTACCGTCTTCATCGACAAGATAAACCGGATTACCATTTTCATCTAATCTGTCCACCAGCTTATCAACTAAAATGCCTTCAACAACTTCCTGTTCATTATCGTTAAAGAATAATTCGCGATAGGCCACTGCATGCTGATTATTGTCATTTGATGCGGCTAGGCTTAAATCAAGCTGCGCCGCGGGTAGTTGTGCATCCCCATTATCATCAGTGGTGATATGGCAATTTAAACAGCGATAGTTATCAATTTCGTTGCTCATATCGTCAAAAACTGGGCGCGATAAATCAAATAATGGCGCAATATGCTTTGGAAAATGAATTGATAATCGACATAAATTTATCCAACGTGCTGCACATGCCTCTGTTAGTGGCGATGTCGTATCTAAATTATTGAGACTGCTATCGTCACTTGCGATAGCGGCCAAACCATCTCGCCACACATCGGCAAAAATCGGCTCAGCACTTAATGACGGAATGCCAGCCACTCGCGCATAACTTTGCGCCATTGTTTCGCCAACAATTGCATCTATATCACCAAAGCTGCCCGGCCAAAACGTACTCGCAGCGCCTAAGTTTATACTGTTTGCTTGATTAATTTTGCCATGAGGTAGCTCATTAGTACTTTGATGACAGCCATTGCAGGTTCTTTCTTCGCCTGATTTTAGCTGTAACCAATTTTCATGGCGTTGACTAACTCGCTGTCCATTACGATTTAAAAGTTCGATGGCAAATGGCATATCAGCAGGCACTTTAACGTACACCGAACCATCGGGAGCCACTGGCGCATAGCCAATAATATCGCGCATCGACTGACCACTACTGCGGCCAAATAATGCCGTTGAAAAGTTATATTCATTACGATCGGGAATGGATACTGGCTTAACAATACGCATCGCATATATGCGCTCGGTATTTAGCTGAGGGTCCGAAACTGCTGAAATATTAGGAATAGCAGTATCAATGCCAGAGAAATCATACACACTGCGTATGTGCAAACTGCCCATTTGTTCGTTTTGCAAACTTATATTTGACGGATATTCTGTGGTTAAAGGACTGTTTATTGATTCAAGTACAACCACTTCTTCAATCAATGTATTTCGTTTTGCAAGCACTACCGGTTTTTGCGTTTGCGTTATTTCATCGTAAATCCATAAACCAAACAGGTCTGGTGCCGCTACGGTGCTTTCATCGTTTAGTAAATCTGCCGTACAAGGGAGAAAATTATTGTTATTTTCTGGGTCAACAACTTGGCATTGACTCCACACCACTAAGTTTCTTTGTGAACCATCAAAAATAGGCGAAAACCAATGGTATTTCCCTGTTAGTGAAAGTTCTCCTTCAGGTGGGCTGGCAGCAAAAAGTGCAGAATTAAATGCCGAATCAGATGTTGCTTCACCATCATGAAAACGCCCTTCATCCATAAAACTTTCAGTATCTAAATAATAAAAATCAGTGCTAAATTGCTCGCTTTCGCTATTACGTAAACCAATAATTAACTGGCCATTTGGAGCTTGTTTTAAACTGGCAACCGATAAGTCATTTGGGAAATCTGAGTGGGCACCAAATAATAATTCGAGTTGTTTACCATCTGAGTCCATTTGATAAATATTGAGGTCACGGTTACGTCCTCTGTGCTCAAATCGAACAAAGGCAATTTTGCCATTTTGTAAAACTGTTGGATATAAATCATGGCCTTGGCTAAACGAAATTTGCTTGATATTAGTGCCATCTTGTTCCATTACATGCAAGGTTATGGCTTTTTCTCGAAAGTTATCGCTAAGGGCTTGGTATTGTGGCTTGCCTTCATCAAGCAATCGAGCCTTGTTACCTTGTTGACGGTTTGAACTAAACAAAATACGGCCATCAGGCAAAAAAGAAGGGAATAGATCATCGCCTTCTTCACTAATTAATGCATCATTGATAATCGGAGTGGCTGTTTCTGACGCTACATCATAAAGCCAAATATTCCACTTCGGTTGCATATCATCTGAGACATCTTCAAGCTCTGGCGCGCGCAAACTAAATAGCAGCTTTTGTCCATCGTAAGATGCTGCAACGTGTTTAATATCGATTGGCGCATCAAATAAAGTATCTGTAATGCTAATTAATGGGGCATCAACGCCAGCGAGTTTTTTTAAGAAAAGTTCAGCACCGGGGTTAAAAAGTGTTGGGTCGTTAACGGCAAAAGAAACCGCCTGCTCGATACTGCGTAACACAAATGCCAACGGCACTTCTTCTACAATTGGGTCTTGAACTTGTGGTTTCTGCTCAACAACATCACTGCCACATCCTGTTACCATTAACAGTAAAATTATTTTTAGCAGCTTACCCACTTAATTTTCCTTTTTAAAAACTATCCTAAAGCGCCACCAAACAAACCATCATTTAGTATTATTTTAGAAATCAAAATTAGCAATATAATATTATTACAGCAAACATCATCATTACAATAACTTTTCTTTGATGTTTATTTTTTAACAATGTTAACATACGTACCTCTATCAAGGTCAATCAGTAGATTCACTATGGACTTTTCGAACAACAAGGTCAGTTTTCCGTTACTTTTTAACTTGCTTGCATTGATCCTTGCATGGAACTCACACAGTGCTTTAGCAGGTTCAGAGGAACAAGCTGAGCGCATGCATACACGCTTAACTGGTATTTCGCCATCAGAAACAGTATTAACCGAAATGGTTAACTTAATTAACGCAGGCAATAGCGAAGCTGCTGCACTATTGGCGATGGAAAATGATGCGTTCTATCGTGTGACGCTAAAAGACTGGATCACGCCTTGGACTAATCGAGATTTTGATATCCACCAACCACTTAATGACTACAGTGCCACTGTGATGGGAATTGTCCGTGACGACCTCGATTTTCGCAGTATTTTGTTTGATGATATTGTTTATACCGCATCAAGTAGTAGTGCTTTACCGGCGTATTCAATGACCGATAACAACCATTATATTGCTTTAGAAAACAGTGAATTAAATTTAAAAGAGGCGCTGACACGACAAACTCAATCAAGCGTGACTAATTTACCAGTTGAAGCAACAAGTGGCGTAATTACGTCTCGCGCTGCAAGCAAAGCGTTTTTTATTGCTGGCACCAACCGCGCTATGTTCCGATATACCTTTATTAATCATATGTGTACCGATTTGGATGCGTTAAAAGATACCAGCATTGCAACAGATCGTATTCGCCAAGATGTTAGTCGAAGCCCTGGTGGGGATAGTCGAATTTTCATGAACTCTTGCAGTGGCTGCCATGCAGGCATGGATCCGATGGCACAAGCATATGCTTATTATAATTTTGCTTACGATAGAGAAACTGACGCTGAAGCCGAAAACGGTCAATTAGTTTATCAAGCTAATAGTGTTGATGCTAAATATCATATCAATAGCGAAACCTTCAAGTTTGGCTATATCACCGGATCAAACCATTGGGACAATTTTTGGCGCCAAGGCCTAAACTCTCGATTAGGCTGGGATACGCAGCTTTCGGGCAGTGGTCAAGGGGCAAAAAGTTTAGGAAAAGAAATTGCTCACAGCCAACAATTTGCCAGCTGCCAAGTAAATAAAGTATTTGAAAAAGTGTGCTTACGAAAACCACAAAACCAACAAGACCAAACTACCCTTGATGCCATTACAAATACCTTTAAAGCCTCAGGGTATAAACTTAAAACGGTATTTGCCGCCACAGCTAATTACTGCAAAGGAAATTAAGATGCGCATTACTTTATCACTTTTGCTGTTATTGCTGCTTGCTGGCTGTGGTTCTGACGCCGAAGTTAGCGAGCAACCCAAACCACCCAACGACAATAGCGGTGAATTTGTTTACAGTGGCCCAGCAGCTGAATCTGCAGATGTACAAAAATTTAAAATCGCCGTTTGGGATAATATTGTTGGCGATGATAAATGTGGCGCCTGCCACAATGAGCAAGGTCAATCACCACAATTTGCTAGGCGAGATGACATTAACTTAGCTTATGGTGCAATCAACGGATTTATTAATTTAACATCCCCGAAAGATTCGCTCTTAGTGACTAAAGTTGCTGGCGGCCATAACTGCTGGCAACAAAGCGACAGTGTATGTGCTGATATTCTTACGACTTGGATAAGTGAATGGGCTGACACAGACAGCACAGCAACTACCATTGACTTTGATGACCCAATTTTAAAAGACCCAGGCAGCAGTAAAAGCTTTCCGGAATCAAGCGCATTATTTGCAAGCTATGTACATCCTATTTTGCAAACTAATTGCGCAAGCTGCCACAGTAGCAGCGCCGCTTTTCCTGTGGCGCCCTATTTTGCCGAAGCAAATATTGATGCGGCTTATCAAGTTGCAAAAGCTAAAATAGATTTAAATCAACCTGCACTTTCACGTTTTGTTTTGAGACTTGGCAATGAATTCCATAATTGTTGGTCGAATTGCGAAAACGATGCAAACCAAATGCAAACAGCCATTAGCCAAATGGCAGATGCCATTGCCACTAATCAAGTTGATGAAGCGTTAGTTATCAGCAAAGCACTTAAATTAACCGAAGGTATTGTGGCTAATAATGGCAATCGCTTTGAACAACATGTTATTGCTAAATGGGAGTTTAAATCAGGCCAAGGCTTTACAGCCTATGATACCAGTGGCATTGAACCCGCAGCCAATTTAACACTATCTGGTGATGTTTCTTGGGTAGGTGGCTGGGGCATACGCCTTGCGGGCGGACGCGCACAAGCTGCAACCAGTTCAAGTACCAAGCTGCACAAAATGCTTACTGCGTCAGGCGAGTTTAGTATTGAAGCATGGCTTGTGCCCGATAATGTTACACTAGAAGGGCCTGCACGCATTATTAGTTACTCTGGCGGTGATGACAGACGCAACATGACGCTTGGTCAAACGCTTTATAATTATGACTTTTTACTGCGTGATAGCACCACCAGCAGTAATGGCGAACCGATGCTTTCAACGCCAAATGATGAAGAAATACTGCAAGCAACATTGCAACATGTGGTGTTAACTTTTGACCCAGTAAACGGTAAACGCATTTTTGTAAATGGTAATCTGGCAGCACAACAAAGTGAAAGTTTGGGTGTTTTATCCAATTGGGACGCCAGTTTTGCACTTATTCTAGGCAGTGAAACCAGCAGTAATTTTAAATGGCATGGCCAAATTCGCATGTTGGCAATTCATAACCGTGCACTTTCAGCGCAACAAATTGTGCAAAATTATGATGTGGGCGTTGGTGAAAAGTTCTTTTTATTATTCTCTATTGGTGAACTTATTGATTTACCACGCAGTTATATTGTTGCCGAAGTCAGTCAATTTGATAGTTTCAGCTACCTCTTTAAAGAGCCGTTTTTCCTCTCATTAGATAATACGGTATCGCCTGAAAATATTTCGCTTGAAGGCATTCGTATTGGTATTAATGGTAAAGAAAGTCCCCTAGGTCAAAGCTTTGCCAATATTAAAACGGTGTTAGGTGATAACTACTCTAATCAAACAGGACAACCCATTTCACGTTTAGGCAGCTTAATTCCGTTAGAACAAGGGCCAAATAATGATGAATTCTTTTTAACCTTTGATCGTTTAGGTGAACATCAATTTGTGCGCGTACCAGCCGAAGTGCCTGATTTTCCTATTGAGTTTCCAGCTGAGCCAACCAGTGATATCGGCATAAAAGCCTTCTCAGAAATTAATTTTTCGATGGCACAAATGACAGGTGTTGCCACTTCACAAGCGGATGTAAAAACTACCTTTGAGCAATTAAAGCAACAACTGCCAACAGTTAACGCTATCGATAGCTTTGTTGCCGCAAATCAGATGGCAATATCACAATTGGCAATTAAATATTGCAGCGCATTTATTGATAATAGTGATTTGCGTGCAAAGGCATTTAGCGCACTCGATGTTAATCAAACACCAAACATCGCTTTTGAAACAAATAGCAAAACACAATTTATCAGCGAACTTAGTCACTATTTACTTGGTCAAGAACTCGCGTCTGCACCTAATTATGTTGCACTACAGCAAGAGCTCAGCAATCTGATTGACCGTTTAAATCGCTGCCCGCAATCTTGCGATGCCGAGCGCACACAAATTATTGCCAAAGCCAGTTGTGCTGCCATCGTTGGTAGTGCTGCCACAATTATCAAGTAATGGATCTCTTATGAAAAAGCAAAAACATATTCTTAATCCAGATACGCCATTACTGCATCAAGATCACAGTAAACCAATTAGCAGGCGCGATTTTATCGCTCAAGGTTTTGCCGCAGGTTTAGGCACTTTTTTTAGTGGTTCGCTGTTTAGTTTATTCTCATGCCCGCTTCAAGCGCAAAGAACTTTATCAAGCGACTTAGAAGCATTAAAACAAAGCTGCGGTATTGCCACGTCAGGCGCTGGCAAAATCCCCTTTATTTGTTTTGATTTAGCTGGCGGCGCAAATATCGCAGGTTCAAATGTGCTCGTTGGTGGGCCAAATGGTCAAATGGATTTCTTATCAACTGAAGGTTACAGCAAATTAGGCTTGCCCGGTGATATGATCCCACCTATTGCCAATGCACAAACGGGGTTAAGCGACTTTGTAAATAGTGAACTTGGGCTTGCATTTCATTCTGATAGCCAATTTTTACGCGGTATATTAGAAAAAGTGTCGGTTACAAATCGCGCAAACATTAATGGAGCGGTTATTCCTGCTCGCTCTGAAAATGATACTGGCACCAACCCTCACAACCCAATGTTTGGCATTAACCGTGTTGGGGCTGATGGCTCGTTACTCAGCCTGATTGGCTCTCGTAACTCAGACTCTGGTGCAAATTCAATGTCGCCAAACAGCTTATTTGATGTTGCAAAACGCCCTACCAAAATTGATAGACCAAGTGATGTTATTGGCCTTGTTGATACTGGCGACTTAGTTGGACTGCTCGACCAAAGCGATGCAGTAGCAGTGATGGAGTCCATTCAACGTATCAGCGATATGAAACTCAATAATGTTAGCACCCAAATAAGTCGCGACGATGTTTTAAAAGATTTGGTACGCTGTGGCTATGTGAAAACCGCTGATATTACCGACCGCTTTGGCAATCCAGATAACCTAAACCCACTCACTGATCCGCTGATCACCGGTGATAATGCCATTTTTAGTGAACAAGAATTAGAGCAAGACAGCGAGTTTAGAAAAACAGCTTCAATTATGAAGTTAGTCTTAAATGGCTATGCGGGTGCAGGCACCATCACTATGGGTGGTTATGATTACCATACGGGTGACAGAGCAACGGGTGAAATTCGCGACTTGCGCGCGGGTCGCTGTATGGGTGCATGTATAGAGTACGCCGCAAGGCTTGGTGTACCACTGATGATGTATGTTTACAGTGATGGCTCAGTTGCCAGTAACGGCATGATTGATGACTCAGAGTTTGGCCGCGGTAAAGGCGTATGGACTGGCGATAATTCATCGACTTCAGCATCATTCTTTTTGGTGTATAACCCTCAGGGCACACCACAGTTATTAGGTGCAACACCAGATCAACAAGCAAAACGCCAACAAATTGGTTACATGCGCCGTGATGCGTCAGTGGAAACAGCCTCTGGCCCTGCTGCAAATAATGTTAACCTGCTGGTTGAGACCGTTATTCTGAATTATATGGCGCTGCATGGTGAGCAAGGCAATTTTGCTAACTTATTCCCCATGCATGGTTTAGGCAATGCCAGATTAATGGATAGTTTAATCGCATTTGAGCCCATTGTTTAGCAGCATAAACTATGGGTTAATTTGCTAATAAGCCGTTAGAGAAATGCAGCTTTCTGTCTTTATCAATAATCAGCGCTTCATAGGCTGGCATTTGATTTATTAATGCTAGCCCCTCTTTCACTCCAAGCACAAACACACTGGTCGATAACGCATCTGTCATCACGCTTTTTGCGCCAATAATGGAAACACTTTGCACCTCTGATGCTGAGCGCCCCGTTTTAGGATCGATAATATGGTGATGACGAATACCATCTTTAATAAAATAACGCTCGTAATCACCTGAGGTGGATATAGCCTCATCTTCCATTGGTAGTTGAATGGCGTGCTTGCCTTTTTTACGCGGGTCTTGAATAGCGAGTAACCATGGCCTTTCCCCATGTTTTCCCAGCGCTTTGGTATCACCACCAGCACTCACTAAAGCTGAAGTGACACCTAAGGTTTTTAACAAGGAAACAGCATTATCAACGGCATAGCCTTTTGCAATACCGCCTAAATCTATTTTCATGCCTTTTTGCGCTAACAATACAGATTGTTTTTGTGGGTTAAGCTTTATTTGCCTGTAATCAATCAGTGCTTGATTGTTTTGCAGCAATTCTTGATTTGGTTTAATGCGCTCACGGTAGTTATATAAAAAGCCAACGCTTGCAAACGTGATATCAAATGCACCGTTTGTTTGATTGCTGATATCAATTGATAACTTAATTAGCTGGTAAAGTTCCTCACCAATTACCACTTCTTTAATTCCTGCGTTTTTATTAATTGAATAGAGCTCGCTTGATTCAATGTAAGGGCTCATTAATTGATTAATACGCTGCATTTCAGCAAAAAATGCTGACGCTATTTTCTTTGCATGCACTTCATCGTTATGCCAAAACGTTACTTTGACCGAAGTGCCCATAATGGCTTGCTCTTCAAAATGCCACTGCGCCCGACAAAGAGCGGGAAAGATAAGAATTAAAAAAAGTAGGTAACGCAAAATTGTGCCCAAATATAAAAACGCTTATTTGATTGTGCCACAGATCTGATGGCTAAATATATACGCTCAATAAACCAAGAACCTTTGATTTATATCTAACTTAAGAAATAAAGACCAAGTATAATAGCCATTCAAAGAACACATGGTGCTTAACATGATCGAAATTGATAGTAAGGTTCTTACTGACCTAGAATCTGGGTTTACTATTCCTCCTAAACCTGAGTTATTACAATCACTGCAAAATGAATTAAGTAATGAGTCACCTGAGTTAAATAACATTGCCTCAATTGTTGCAGCAGATGTTGCTATTGCAGCGATGGTTTTAAAAGTGATCAACTCCCCTTTTTATGGCCTTGCCAGAACAATTACAGATATAAAACAAGCTGTTATGTTTCTTGGTTTAGAGGGCATCACTAATTTGGTAACTGGTTTTCTGTTAGAAAAAGCATTTGATCAAACTAAGTGCTGTATCAAACTTGAACGTTTTTGGGATACCGCAAGTGAAATCGCTGCAATTTCAACTCTAATAGGTAAAAAGCTTAAATCTAAGGTACCGACTGAAAACCTACATATGGTTGGCTTGTTTCATGATGCAGGCATTCCTGCGATGGCAATGAACTACAATGATTATGTTAAGGTACTAGCAGAATCAAATCGTGACTATCACATTTCATTAATTGAGCGAGAAGAATCAACTTACCGCACAAACCATGCGGTTGTTGGTTATTTTTTAGCAACAAGCTGGAATTTACCAAAAAATATATGCCAAATTATTTTGCGTCATCACGATGTGAGCTTTTTAGAAAAGCTTGATTTTGGTCAGGATCAACTGACCTTTGCGACCCTTAAAATGGCTGAAAATATAGTGCACGTGAATCGCCGCTTTGTTGCTTCACCTGATTGGCCGTATATGAAAGAAAAAGTGTTAGCGGTATTAGATCTTGATGATGAAGATTACCAAGATATTAAAGAAGATGCGGAAGAGTTTTTTAATAGCACACACTAAACTGGCATAACATCTTATTTAACATAGATATATCGTTAGAAGTCCTGCTTATATTCAGCCACTAGCCAATAAACGGTGAAATTTTCAAAACAAAAAAGGAGGCATAAGCCTCCTTTTTTAAGCATATTGTACTTATCGTACAATCTTCATTTCGTTTAGTAGATTTTGCGCATTATCAACTTTGTCCATTACCCAAAGCATATAACGTGAATCTACGTGGATTGAACGATTTAAGTTTTCATCGTAATCCCAGTCACCAATGATACTTTCGTAAACACCGTCAAACAGTAAACCAACCAGCTCTGCGTTACCGTTAAGTGTTGGTGAACCTGAGTTACCACCTGTGGTATCAACATTTGATAAGAAGTTTACTGGTACTGTGTTCATACCACCTGTGTAATCACCGTATTGCTTTTGCTTGATTAAGTCATTTTGCTTTTTCGGTGAGTTAAATGGTTCAACATCGGTATTTTTCGCAAGTAAACCTTCAAGTGAAGTAAACGGCGTTGCTACAAGGCCATCTTGCGGCGAGTAACCACCCACTGTACCGTAAGTCACACGTAATGTGCTGTTTGCATCTGCATATACTGGCTTATTAAGTGACTTATTGTAAGCAATAATCGCTTCCATTAATGCTGGGCGAGCAGCCTGCATTTTACCTGTTAGCTCTTTTTCTTGATCTTCAATTGACTTCATTACACTGAAAATCGCTTTTGCGTATTTCACAAATGGGTCGTTGCTTTGATCAAGCTGCGCAAGATCTAAGTCCAGCATCCATAATCGCGCTTTTTCATCAGCCAATTTAGAGTTTGCATACATGTCATCTAGCATTGCTGCATGTTTTGTTTTATCAAAACCATTGGTTAGATTTAGCGCGTTATCAACTTCATCTAAACGCTCATTTTCAGGAAGTGCAGCGTATAGCTCTAAGAAGTGAAGTAGAATTGCTTTATCAACTGGCTCTGCATAACGACGGCTCATGCTCTTAAGACGCGCTTCAATGCGCGGTAAATCACGCTCTTGATAACCACTTTCGCGCTCTGCGTCTGGCTTTTGCTTTTCAACGGCTAAACGATACAACATACGCGCTGTTGAAATCATTTGTGAGCGGTGAACGTAGCCTAACATACGATCGCGTTGGTTGTGCTTTTGAGACTCTGCAACAAGCGCTTCTAAATCAGCTAACACACTACCGTATTTTGCTTTACGGTCACTGTCATTGTTGATCCACGCTTGTAGGTCTTGTTCAAATTGTTGCTTACGGATATACATCGAGCCTTTTTTGAAGCTCTCAATCATTGAACCATAGTTCTTGATGTAATTGTTGTAGCCTGCAATCGTGCTTTCGTATGCGATGCGCTCTTGCGAACCTTCGGGTGCGTTTTCTTCGATTAGTTCAACGTATTTAGAGTTGTGCTTGCGAGAAAGCGGGTATGCGGTGTTAAAAACATAATCTACTTCTGGAGATACACGGTAACGGTTAGTACGGCCTGGGTAGCCAGTTACCATCACAAAATCACCTTCTTGCACGCCTTTAGCACTCACGCTTAAGAATGAGTTAGATTCAAATGGAACGTTATCTTTTGAGAATTCTGCAGGTTTGCCATCTTTACCAACATAAGCGCGGTAGAATGCAAAATCACCAGTATGGCGAGGCCACATCCAGTTATCGATATCGCCGCCGTATTTACCTACACCCATTGCTGGTGTGTAAGCTAAACGTACGTCTTTAATTTCAAGCGATTTAATAAGATAGTACTCTAAACCACCGTGGAAGGTGTATACATTACAGCGGTAACCTTTATCCTCTTCACACTCAGCTACAAGTGCTTTACGGTTAGCATCAATTGCTTCGTAGCGCGCTTTGCCTGCAAGACTCTCAGTACCCTTTTTCACTTTAGCCGTAACATCTGTCACTTTTTCAGTTACATAAACACGTGAACCTGGTGCTGCTGGTAAATCTTCAGATGGTTTCTTTGCTAAAAAGCCATTTTCTAGAATGTTGTTATCAGTTGTTGAGTTGTACTGGATAGAACCATAAGCACAGTGGTGGTTAGTAACAACTAAACCTTTTGGCGATACAAATGATGCTGTACAGCCACCAAGGCTGATAACGGCATTCATTGGGAATTCGGTAAGCTTTGAAATTGACTTAACATCGATTGCTAAACCTTTTGCTTTAAGAACATCTTCTAATTCAGGTAATTGGTGTGGTTGCCACATACCCTCGTCGGCAAAAGCCGAGCCTGCAAAGCTTACTGCAAGTGCAGCTGCGATCGCTTTAATGCGCATTGTGCGTTTCCTTTTTATTAGTATTTCGTATGAAATTGTTACAATATCACTATCTCTTAAAATGACTTTGCGAGTCAATTTTTTGCGCTAAATAAAGTAAACAAGCGTAAAAATTTTGGGTATTTATTTAACCGACACTTTTGCTAGTGAACTTAGTAAGTTGTCGGATTGCTTATTGATTTGATTAAACACTTCATACTTCAATTTTTGCCACAGGCGTTTGAGCCGATTCTTTTTGCCCCCTTTCCTATGACTCTGAGCATCAATCTCACTTTCAACATCTGCAGTGTCAAAAACAGCATTTTCCACAGCAAGAATGCGTAAATTGTAGCGCCACCACGACTTTAACAAAACATCTGCTGGCTCACCAAAATTCTTATAAGCTCGCAATAATTTCTCAGCCCCTTCCCGAGAAACCAACTGAGCTAATGCCGAAGTGGGAACTTTTGTTGGTATTCCAATTTTCAAATTTTCTGAAATTTTAACTGAGTTTCTCAAGCGCTTTTTCTTTTTCCCTAAGTACAGTTTAATAACATCCCAGTCATTCGAGGTTTGTGCCAGTGAGGTTAATTCCTTAAAAAGATCATAGTTTGCGCGTGCATCATCTTCTAAAATCAGCGCGCATTGAAAATCAGATTGTAAAAACGCGCTGAGTGCTCGTTTATGACTTTCTACACAACCAATTTCGCCGCTGGAAAGTACCTTGTGGTAATACTTTTTATTAAGCTTTGCACAGTATCCTGAATTTTTAAGCATCTCTGGCTGTTTACCGTCTGCAGCTTCAATACGGGTATAAGTACAGTTATATTTGTTTAATTCGGCTTCCATAGCACCGCGCCTATCTTGGCTACGCGCTAAATTAATATAAAAAATACCTAGGCTATTCATTTTCGTCCTTGCAAAAAAAACCGCGAATTTATCGCGGTTTTTTAACAAAAGCCTTAAAGACTTTCAATTTTTTCTTTTTGCTCAAGCAGTTTCGCTTTTGCTTCACTGTATTCAGCAAGCTTTTCTTGCTCTTTGGCAAGTACTGCTTCAGGTGCATTGTTAACAAACTTTTCGTTTGCTAACTTACGCTCAACTTGCTCTAAGCCTTTTTCTGCTTTTTCAAGCTGTTTACTAATACGCGCAAGCTCAGCTTCAACATCGATAAGACCTGCCATAGGAATAAGTACTTCAAGACCACCCACTAACGCGGTTGCAGATGCTGGCGCTTCGTCAGTGTCAGCTAATACAGTCGTAGACTCTAATTTAGCTAATGATGCTAGGAACTTTGCGTTTTCTTCTAGGCGACGCTTATCTTCGTCACTTGCGTTTTTAAGCAGTACATCAAGCGGCTTGTTAGGGCTAATGTCCATTTCACCACGGATATTACGGATCGCAACGATAAACTGCTTAACCCACTCAAGATCAGCCATTGCTGACTCGTCCACTTTGCTTGCATCAAACTCAGGGAAAGATTGCAGCATAATGGTATCGGCGTTAATGTTTGCAAGTGGTGCAACACGCTGCCAGATTGTTTCAGTGATATATGGCGTTAATGGGTGCATTAAGCGCAGTAAACCTTCAAGCACAGTAACTAGCGTATTACGTGTACCACGTTGCTCCGCTTCATTGCCTTTAAACAATACCGGCTTAGTAAGCTCAAGATACCAGTCACAGAATTGGTTCCAAGTGAACTCGTAAATAGTGCTTGCCGCTAAGTCAAAGCGGTAATTATCTAAATGATCAGTAAATGTTTTAACTGTGTTTTGGAATTGGCCTAAGATCCAACGATCTGCAAGTGAATGCTCCATTTCGCCACCATTAAAGCCACAGTCTTTTTCTTCTGTGTGCATTAAAACGTAACGGCTCGCATTCCACAGCTTGTTACAGAAGTTACGGTAACCTTCAAGACGGTTCATATCCCAGTTGATATCGCGTCCTGTTGATGCCATTGCAGCAAGTGTAAAGCGCAGTGCATCTGTACCGTGTGCTTCAATACCCTTTTCGAATGTCTTACGAGTGTTTTTCTCAATTTTTGCTGCCAGTTGTGGCTGCATCATATTACCCGTACGTTTTTCAACTAAGGTCTCAAGATCAATACCGTCAATCATATCGATTGGGTCAAGTACGTTACCTTTTGACTTAGACATCTTATCGCCATTTTCATCGCGAATAAGGCCGGTTACGTAAACCGTTTTAAATGGTACTTGCGGCTTGCCGTCTTCATCTTTGATGAAGTGCATGGTCATCATGATCATACGTGCAACCCAGAAGAAGATAATATCAAAACCCGTTACTAGCACATCTGATGGGTGGAAAACTTTTAAGTCTTCAGTTTGTGCAGGCCAACCTTGCGTTGAGAACGTCCAAAGTGCCGATGAGAACCAAGTATCAAGTACGTCATCGTCTTGCTTAAGTGCAACGTCAGCGCCAATATTGTTGTCGCTGCGTACTTCTTCTTCGCTACGCCCAACATAGACATTACCCTCAGCATCGTACCATGCTGGAATACGGTGACCCCACCAAAGCTGGCGTGAAATACACCAATCTTGAATGTCGTTCATCCATGCGTTGTACATGTTTTCGTATTGTGCTGGCACAAACTTAATGTCGCCATTAGCAACTGCTTGTTTTGCTGGCTCTGCCAGTGGCGCTACACGTACATACCATTGGTCTGTAAGTAGTGGCTCAATAACAACACCCGAACGGTCACCATATGGTACTGTTAGGCTGTGATCTTCAATTTTCTCAAGTAAACCAAGCTGTTCAAACTCATCAACAATCGCTTTACGCGCATCAAAACGGTCAAGGCCATGGAAGCGCTCTGGAATTGGTGCGTCAATTTCTTGCGGCTTGCCATCAAAGGTATAGCCTTCACCCGCTGTTAATACCGCAGCATCTTTGTTGAAGATGTTGATCATCGGTAATTGGTGACGTTTACCAACTTCGTTATCGTTGAAGTCATGCGCAGGGGTAATTTTTACACAACCTGTGCCTTTTTCCATATCTGCGTGCTCGTCCGCAACAATTGGAATACGACGATTAACAATTGGCAGAATAATCTCTTTACCAATTAAATCTTGATAACGCTCATCATTTGGGTTTACAGCAACACCTGTATCACCCAGCATGGTTTCAGGACGCGTTGTTGCTACAACAATGTAGTCTTTACCGTCTTTTGTCGTTAAACCATCAGCCAGTGGGTAACGCAGGTTCCACATATGGCCTTGTTTGTCTTTGTTTTCAACTTCTAAATCTGAGATTGCCGTGTGTAGCTTTGGATCCCAGTTTACTAGGCGCTTACCACGGTAAATTAAATCTTCTTTATGAAGACGAACGAATACTTCTTTAACTGCTTCAGAAAGACCTTCATCCATTGTAAAACGTTCACGGTCCCAATCTACCGATGCACCTAAACGACGTAACTGCTTGGTAATAGTACCGCCTGACTCGTTTTTCCACTGCCAAATACGGTCAATGAAATTATCACGGCCAAGCTCGTGGCGCGTTTTACCTTCTTCAGCAGCAAGTTTACGCTCTACAACCATTTGCGTTGCGATACCTGCGTGGTCAGTACCCACTTGCCATAATGTGTTATTGCCTTTCATTCGCTTAAAGCGAATAAGCGTGTCCATAATGGTATCTTGGAAGGCATGGCCCATGTGCAAGCTACCTGTGACATTTGGCGGTGGGATCATAATTGAATACGCGTCACCTTGACCTGACGGTTTAAAGTAGCCTTTCTCTTCCCAGCCTTGATATAACGACTGTTCAATATCTTGTGGATTATAGGTTTTATCCATTGCACAGAACCTTAATACTAAATCTCTATCTCTTGTGTCGACAAATGCGCCCCTAATTGACGCATTACTTTGTAGCGTTCACGCGCTACACCTTTTAATTGTTCATCAGCTGGTACAAAGTCATATACCTCTGAAAAGCGACGAATAAAATCAGGCACTGTTTTAGCCAAATTTATTATCACTTTGCGATTTGCCACTGGCGCTGACTCGCCAATTTCAACAGGTGAACCTGCTTGTGGTCCCTCGCCTTGTAGATTATGCGGCACAAAGCTATCAACTTCGAATTGCCACAAATGCTCATCAATTAAATGGGCATCTTCTTGATTATCTACAAAAATAAATACTTTTTTTCCCTGTCGGTAACAATCAGCAGCTAGCCTTGCTGCTAGATCAAAATGAGCCGGAATGGTATTTACCGGCTCATTTAGTTGTTTTAGAACGTAAAATACTGCGTTCATTAAACTGCCTCTAGAAACACTTTAGGCATCTTGCTCCATATTAACATCAGCACGGTTTAATAGATACTGAGTTAACATTGCAACTGGGCGACCTGTTGCACCTTTGTTCTTACCACTACGCCATGCAGTACCCGCCACATCTAAGTGTGCCCAGTGATACTTTTTGGTAAAGCGCGATAAGAAACACGCAGCAGTAATTGTACCCGCTGCGCGTCCACCTAAGTTAGTGAAATCTGCAAATGGGCTTTCAAGTTGCTCTTGATATTCATCCCATAACGGTAACTGCCATGCTCTGTCGCCACTAAGCTCTGATGCTTTTAATAAGTCATGTGCCAGTGGGTTGTGGTTAGCAAGTAGACCTGAAGTATGGTGACCAAGTGCAATAATACACGCGCCTGTTAAGGTAGCTACGTCAATTACAGTATCTGGATCGAATGCTTCAACATAAGTTAATGCATCACATAATACCAAGCGGCCTTCTGCATCCGTATTTAAAACTTCAACAGTTTGACCAGACATGGTTGTTAGAATATCACCTGGGCGGTATGCATTGCTGCTTGGCATGTTTTCACAACCAGCAAGTACCGCAATTACGTTAATTGGCAGCTGCATTTCAACAATCGCACGCATCGTACCTAGTACACCTGCGGCGCCACCCATATCGTATTTCATTTCATCCATGCCTTCGCCTGGTTTAATTGAAATACCACCTGAGTCAAAGGTAAGACCTTTACCTACCAGTACAATTGGTGCTTTATCTTCTGCCGCACCGGTATAGTGAATAACCGACATAATCGATTCATTTGCACTACCACGGCCAACCGCTAGGTATGAATGCATACCTAACTCTTCCATTTCTTTCTCGCCAACAAGGTTTACTTTAACGTTATCAAAGTTTGCTTCAAGTGCTTGCGCTTGCTCACCTAAATACGCTGGGTTACAGATATTTGGTGGCATATTTGCAACGTCTTTACACAGCTTTTGACCGTGCGAAATTGCAAGACCATGCTCAATCGCTGTTTCACCAATCGTTAATTCGCGGCGCGTTGGTACGTTGAAAACGATTTTACGAAGCGGTCTGCGTGCTTCGCTTTTCTTGCTTTTTAGCTGATCAAAAACGTATAAGCTGTCTTGCGTTGTTTCAACAGCTTGGCGTACTTTCCAATAAGTATCGCGACCTTTAACATGTAATTCTGTTAAGAAACATACCGCTTCCATTGAGCCCGTATCGTTTAACGTGCTAATGGTTTTTGAAATAATTTGCTTGTATTGCTTATCATCAAGCTCGCGCTCTTTACCACAACCAACTAAAAGCACGCGCTCACTTAACACGTTTGGTACATGGTGTAATAGCAACATTTGCCCAGGCTTGCCTTCTAAATCGCCGCGGCGTAGCAAATTAGAAATATAACCATCGCTAATACGATCGAGTTGCTCGCCAATTGGTGATAAACGGCGAGGTTCATAAACACCCACAACAATACATGCACTGCGTTGTTTTTCTGGGCTGCCACTTTTAACGCTAAATTCCATAGCGACTCCTGAGTGATTTTGACTATAAATTAAACCAAAACAAACTTAATTTTTAAATTTAAGTCCTAATGGCATATATTTAAGTTGTAAAAATACAAAGTTTACTTAAAATTTCAGACTATTCCAGTAAAAAGACAAGTTTTGTAGGGGTCGCGGTGTTAATCTTTCGCTATTTATCGACAGAAGTATTTAAATCTCAGCTCGCGGTATTCCTCACCCTGATGACAATTTTCGTCAGTCAGAAATTTGTCTCTATTTTAGCTGATGCGGCAGAGGGTTCTATTCCTGGCCAATTAGTTTTCCAAATGGTAATGCTTAAATTACCGCAATTAGCCTCATTAATTCTCCCGTTAAGTATTTTCCTAGGCATTATTTTGGCTTATAGCCGCATTTATGCTGACAGCGAAATGACAGTTTTAAAGGCGTGCGGCGTGAGTGAATGGTATGTGGTGCGCTTAACTTTAGTATCTTCAGCACTTTTAGCTATTTTAGCCGGTTTTCTTACACTTAAACTTGCACCATGGGCAAATGAGCACGAATACCAATTAAAAGAGAAAATTGAAGCCGATGCAGGCCTTGCAGCGCTTCGCTCTGGGCGATTTCAGCAAACTGATAACGAAAAAGCCGTTGTATTTATTCATGATATTAATCAAGGCGGAACTGAGCTCGACCGCGTTTTTTATGCGCAGATTGATAAAGACGGAGAAATGCGTACCTCAGAAGTTGTTTATGCCGAAAGAGGTAAAGTATTAGAAGATAGCAACACCGGTGAACAAAAACTGATATTAAACGATGGTAAACGTTACGAAAATCCTGCGGGTTCAAAGCAATTGCAGTTAACTGAATTCACTAATTATGAAGTACAAATTCAAGATCAGGCAATTGAACAAAAACGTCGCAAATTAGAAGCTTTGCCATCAATGCAATTATTAGAGCAAGGCACTAAAGAGGCGATTGCGCAATTCCAATGGCGCTTAGCAGTGCCTTTATCAATTCCGTTACTTACCCTAATAGCAGTGCCTTTATCTGTGGTTAATCCGCGTCAAGGTAAGTTTGCTAAATTAGTACCCGCTATTTCACTGTACCTTGGTTACTTTGTTCTATTAAATGCAGGTACCTTTTTAGTGCAAGATGGCAAAGTACCTACCTCTATTGGTTTATGGTGGATCCACTTAAGTGCTTTATTTATTGGTACATTCTTAATTCTCAGAGACCGGCCTCTTGGCTCTACAATTAGAGCTTGGTTTAGCAAGAAGGAGGCTACAGCATGAAAATATTAGATGGTTATTTAGGCCGCAGCCTTTTACAAACAACGGGATTTACCCTGTTAGTTTTGGTAGGTATCGGTACGTTAATTAAATTTATTGAACAGCTTAAATCTGTTGGTCGCGGCACATATGATATTGTTGATGCTGTGCTCTACACCTTATATAGCATGCCTTACGATATAGTTGTCTTCTTCCCTATGGCTGCGTTAATTGGTGGCCTGCTTGGGCTTGGTGCGCTTGCTTCAAACAGTGAGCTTGTGGTTATGCAAGCAGCTGGACTATCACGCTTTCAAATTATTCGCTCGGTAATGAAAACAGCACTGTTACTTGCGTTAGTGATGATGGCAATCGCCGAGTGGGTTGTTCCTGAAGCGCAAAAAACCGCAAAGCAACTACGCACAATGGAAATCTCCGGTGGTAGTATTTTCAACGCACAACAAGGGGTTTGGGCAAAAGATGGCAATACATTTATTAATATTAATAATGTTGATGAGTCAGGTCGTCTTGATGGATTAACTATGTACCAGTTCAACGAGCGCCTTGAATTACAATCGATAAAACGTGCCGAAAAAGCCGTTCCTGAAAAAGATGGTTGGCAGCTATACAAGGTTCAGAATCTTGATATTAATGCTAACAATACAGATACTTCTGTAAGTAAAGAGTTTTTCTATCAATCAAAATTAACACCTGAAAAACTAGGAGTGGTTTCAGTAAAACCAGAAACACTCTCATTTACTGGTTTGTATTCATACCTTTCATATTTAAAAGAAAACGATCAAGATACTAGCACTTACGATCTCGCGTTTTGGCGAAAGGTAGTTCAACCTCTTACAATCGCTGTAATGTTATTAGTTGCCTTATCGTTTATATTTGGCCCACTACGCAGCGTAACCATGGGCGCTCGCATTGTAATGGGTGTGGTAACAGGTATTGTTTTCCACTTAACAGATCGTATATTTGGCCCATTTGTATTGGTATATGAGTTACACCCCTCTATTGGTGCCATAATGCCAAGCGTTATCTTTATTGCCATTGCAACATTTCTACTAAAAAGGCGCCAATAGCGCCTTTTTATTTTTTAAGATAGGGTTAATCGAGTTCTCGATATACCTTTTTGTTCTCTTCTTTTGACAAGGTAATTACCTCTGTTTTTGCAAAGTAATCTTGTAATGCTCGCTTATTCTTAAAATCGAAGATAACCAAAAGGTTGCCAACCCCTAAAAGCGCCGTAACCGCTCTAATAAGCGCTTGTCCTTTACTAATTGGAGAACCATCAAGATTTCTTACTTTTAGTCGCCAAGCACGCATTCCGATGGTTTGACCGCCTTTACACCAGAAATACACATAGAAAAAACACGCCACACACACTAAATAAAATTGATTAATAAAATTCCATGGCTGAGTCGTTACAAAATGAGAGATATCAGCATCATCTGTTTTATTAACTATTCCTAAAGACAGCAATAACTCAATTAACCCTAAAAAGATAATCTGCGCTAACATGATGATTGCGATGGTAGCTAATGCATCATAAACCCATGATGCTAAACGGCGCATAAATCCAGTTCGTTGTTCGATATTTGACATAGAAGATGTAAAACCTTAAAGCTGAAGTACGCGTTATTCTAACCCAGAGAGAGGAACACACGCTAATTAAAGTTAAAACAAGCTAAATTACAGGCATAAAAAAACCGACTTTCGTCGGTTATCTTCTCATTAATACTTTATATGTATTTAATGGTACCAGTGGGCGGACTCGAACCGCCACGCATTGCTGCGGGGGATTTTGAATCCCCTATGTCTACCAATTCCATCACACTGGCACAAATTCTTGAAAAGGCTTATCTCTTTATCAAGAATTTGCATTATACAAACTAATACAACCACAGCAAGCAGTTTTTAGTGTTTATTTCTCAATTGGTTATGAAGTAAACTGCGGAGTTAATTATCAAGAAAACAGTTTAAATACATCTCTTAAAATTTCTAGCCTAAATTTCCTTATGAGTTTGTTTATGAAGTAATGATAAATACATAGAGGCACACAAAAATGATAACGAAATGAATCAAATACATCTCATCGCAAATAAACAACTTAAATAAAACATTTTCAATTTTAAAAATCTAGCTATTAATAGATCCACCTAATTTGAGTAGTCGAAGAGTTTAATTAGTTACTTTAGTATTCTGCTGTTTTAGTGATCCACTATTTGGACCCAATTGTTGGGTGTTTATGTACTCATAGCGCTGAGAGACACAAACCTTGCTCCCTACGACAATAAAAGATGATATTTATAGATGGGTTAAAGGAAACGCTATCTCAATTCTAAAATGCAAAAAACTCAAACATATTGTTAAGGTATGCTTTTTATGAACAGCTAATGATGCTTAAGTGCCCACAGAGCTAGGGAATCAGATGAGTGACGATAGATCGGCAAGAATATTTTGAGCAGCTCAGCTGATTTATCTAACTGAAGGCTGGCGCTTGCATTTAAAGAAGCTTCCCATCATATGGATGAACATAGAGATATGTGATGGAACCAAGTTACGACGAGGTATAGTGACGATATTTGTTGTAATGAACTTAATATCTAAATACAAAAAAGCCTCAACACACTGTTGAGGCTTTCTTTTAATTAGGAGCTTGGCGATGTTCTACTTTCACATGGGCGAACCCACACTATCATCGACGCTGTTTCGTTTCACTTCTGAGTTCGGCATGGAGTCAGGTGGTTCCAAAACGCTATGGTCACCA